>NZ_JBBKTV010000001.1:0-883833 GCF_039630945.1 Tistrella arctica | reverse complement strand
ACGCGGATCCTCGATCACAGAAAAATGGTCGAGCAGCGCGCCAAGACGCGACGTCTCTCCACGGGCCGGGCCAGTCAGCGGCATAGCAGTCCTCCAAATCAGGGTGATTCAGAGAATCACGGCACGAGCAAGCCGTAAACCGCGTTAACCCGAGTTCGGGGCCCTGGATCGGCGCCGCACCCGACTTGTCGAGGGCTGCGGGTGCGGCTATGGTGCGCGGACCTGTCCGCTGATCCGCCGGCAGGCTTCAGAATTGCCGGGCCGGCGGTGGCGCGGTGCGCAGGCACCGATATGCGCCGTGCCGCCAGCCGGCGCTATGGCCCATCCCGGCTTCAAGGCCCATCCCGGCTTCAGGCCGCCGACTTATTCGAGGACCGACCTCCATGACCGCCGAACGCTTCCACGGTTCGATCGTCGCCACGCTGACCCCGTTCAAGGACGGCAAGGTCGACGAGAAAGCCTATGCGGCGTTCGTCGACTGGCTGATCCGCGAAGGCAGCGACGGGCTGGTTCCCTGCGGCACCACGGGCGAGTCGCCGACGCTGACCCATGACGAGCATATGCGGGTGACCGAGATCTGCATCGAGGCGAATGCCGGCCGGGTGCCGGTGATCGCCGGTGCCGGGTCGAATTCGACCCATGAGGCGGTGCGTCTGGCCCGACATGCCGAAACCGCCGGCGCCGATGCCGTGCTGGTGGTGACGCCCTATTACAACAAGCCGACCCAGGCCGGGCTCTATGCCCACTTCAAGGCGGTGGCCGAGGCTGTCAGCCTGCCGGTGTTCATCTACAACATCCCCGGCCGGTCGGTGATCGACATGACCGTGGACACCATGGCGCGGCTGGCGGAACTGCCCAATATCGCCGGGGTCAAGGATGCGACCGCCGATCTGGTGCGGCCGCTGGCGGTGCGCCAGACCATCGGCACCGGGTTCATCCAGTTGTCGGGCGAGGACGCCACCGCCGTCGCCTTCCTGGCCAATGGCGGCCATGGCTGCATTTCGGTGACCGCCAACATCGCACCGCGGCTGTGCGCCGAGATGCAGGCGGCCTGGCGGGCTGGCGACGCCGCGGGCGCATTGGCCATCCATGAGCGGCTGATGCCGCTGCATCGGGCGCTGTTCATCGAGACCAGCCCGTCGCCGGTGAAGTACGTGGCCGAAAAGCTGGGGCTGTGCGGTGCCGAACTGCGTCTGCCGCTGGTGCCCGTGACCCCCGGCACCGAACTGGTGCTGGATGCGGCGATCGCCCGCGCCGGGCTGGAACCGGCGCGGATCGGCTGAGGCATATATCCTGAGCGGTGCCGGGCATTTTTCCCGGCACCGCACGCGAACCGAGGAATGGAATGGCCCGCAAGAGCGGCTTGATCAGTCATGGCGACGTTGCCGTCAATCGCAAGGCACGCTTCGATTACTTCATCGAGGATACGGTGGAGGCCGGCCTGGTTCTGCACGGGACCGAGGTCAAAAGCCTGCGCGAAGGGCATTGCAACATCGCTGAAAGCTATGCTTCGGTCGAAAAGGACGAGGCCTGGCTGATCAACGCCAACATCAAGGAATATGGCGGCGGCAACCGCTTCAACCATGAGCCGCGCCGCAAGCGCAAGCTTCTGCTTCATCGCAAGGAAATCAACCGGCTGTTCGGCCTGATCAAACGCGAGGGGGTTACGATCATCCCCCTGGTGCTCTATTTCAACGACAAGGGCATGGCCAAGCTGAAGCTGGGTCTGGCCAAGGGCAAGAAGCTGCACGACAAGCGCGCGACCGAGCGCGACCGCGACTGGGAACGCCAGAAGGGTCGCCTGATGCGCGACAAGGGGTGATCGGATGTCGGACAAGGATGATGGCGCCACCACGCGGCCGGACGGGATCGTGGGCGAGGTCAAGCGCAAGCTGATCGACACCAAGCGCAAATGGGCGGAGCAGGGGCGCGGGCTGACCGGACAGACCGCGCGGCCCGAGGCCGAGCGTCTGCCCCCCGGCCAGCGGCTGGTGACCAACTTCCCGGTGCTCGACCTTGGCATTCAGCCGGCGGTTGCCACCAGTGACTGGGAGTTGACGATTGCCGGTGCGGTCGAGAACCCGCTGACCCTGCGCTGGGCCGATTTCCAGGCCTTGCCGCAAGTGCGGCTGACGTCGGACATCCACTGCGTCACGACCTGGTCGCGTTACGACAATGCGTGGGACGGTGTTTCGGCCTTCGCCCTGCTCGATCTGGTGCGGCCGAAGCCCGAGGTGCTGCATGTGCTGT
This sequence comes from Tistrella arctica, assembly GCF_039630945.1. NCBI lineage: Bacteria > Pseudomonadati > Pseudomonadota > Alphaproteobacteria > Geminicoccales > Geminicoccaceae > Tistrella > Tistrella arctica. Next base: position 881,583 of record NZ_JBBKTV010000001.1, on the reverse strand, counting down.
TGCATTCCTATGACGGCTATACCACCAATATCGATCTGGCGGGCTTCGCCGACGATGACGTTCTGCTGGCGCATTCCTGGCAGGGTGAGCCGCTGACCCGCGAGCATGGCGGTCCGGTGCGGCTGGTCATCCCCAAGCGCTATTTCTGGAAAAGCGCCAAGTGGATCCGCCGCATCGAATTCTCGGCCGTGGATGCGCCCGGCTTCTGGGAGATGCGCGGCTATCACAACGAGGCTGATCCGTTTACGGAAGAACGCTATTCCTGACCAGTCAGCCGGGCGCGGTCAGCCGGGCGCGGCCAGCCGGGCGCGGCCAGCCGGGCGCGGCCAGCCGGGCGCGGATGGTGCCGACCACCTGATCGAACATCAGGGCGGTCAGCCGGCCGGTGTTCACGTTATAGCGCGAGCAGTGAAAGCTGTCCGCCACCAGCAGGGGCCGCGCCGGCGATGGCGCGGCCTTACTGTTGTTGATGGCCACCGCCACCGGTGTCACCGCGTGCAGGGCGCCATGGGCGAAGGGAAAGGCTGCCAGACGCAGGCCCAGGGTGCGGAGCACGGCATCATGCGCGATGCGGCCGAGCGCCAGCACCACCTGCAGCCGTGGCATCGCCGCCATTTCATCGACCAGGAACGGACGGCAGTTATTGGCCTCGGCGGGTGTCGGCTTGTTTTCGGGCGGCACGCAGCGCACGGCATTGGTGATCCGGCAATCCAGCGCCACCAGCCCGTCATCGGGCCGACGGTCGAACCGGCCGTCGATGAAGCCGTGGTCGATCAGTGTCGGATAGAGCAGATCGCCGGCGTAGTCGCCGGTGAAGGGCCGTCCGGTGCGGTTGGCGCCCCGCAGGCCCGGCGCCAGACCCACCACCAGCAACCGGGCCGACAACGGTCCGAAGGCCGGCACCGGTCCGTTGTGCCAGCCGGGCTCGGCAATCCGCCGCTCCGCCCGCCAGGCCGCGAGGCGCGGACAGCGCGGGCAATCGGGGTCGGGCTGGGTCGGCTGAAGGGTGGGGGGCAGTGCGGGCATCGGCGGCTGGACCATCGGCTTGGCAGCCATGGACCTGACATGCCGTGAGCTCGGCGTTCTGGCCGCGGCTCGGCATCCTGGCCATGGGCTCGGCATTTCAGGCGGCTGAACGGAAAACGCCATCCGTTGCGGGCCGCAAGGGCCGCGCGACGGATGGCGTGATCTGGCGGCACGGCCGAACCATAGCGGATCCCGGAGATATGCCCCGGGGTCTGCCACATCCGGCCGCCCGATCAGCTACGGCGACGGGGTGTGCGCGGCTTCACGGGTGCCGGCACTGGCGCAGGGGCCGGAGCCGGCGCAGGTGCGGGCTTGACTGGTGCGGCGGCCGGCTCGTCCTCGTCCTCGTCCTCGTAATCCTCGTCGTCGTCGTAATCGTCGTCGTCCTCGTAGTCGTCGTCGTCCTCGAACTCGTCATCATCCTCGATGATGTCGTCGTCCTCGGGTTCGGCGTCGGTGGTCGGCGCGGGCACGTCCTCCATCAGCTTGCGGCGACGCTCGCCACGCTGGCGGCCGGCCTCGGCCTCGGCGCGCGAACGCGCGATCACCGGTTCCAGATCCTTCAGATCCAGGAACACATCGGCCTGGCGACGCAGCTCATCGGCCACCATCGGCGGCTGGGTGCGGATGGTGCCGACCACCGTCACGCGCACGCCGCGGCGCTGCACCGCTTCCACGAGCCGGCGGAAATCGCCGTCGCCCGAGAAGATCACCAGATGATCGACATGATCGGCCATTTCCATGGCATCGACCGTCAGCTCGACATCCATGTCACCGCGCACGCGACGGCGACCGGTGGCGTCGGTAAATTCCTTCGCCGGTTTGGTCACCATCGTGTAGCCGTTATAGTCCAGCCAATCGACCAGCGGCCGGATCGGCGAATAATCCTGCTCGTCGAGCAGGGCGGTATAATAAAACGCGCGCACGACATAGGCGCGCGTCCTGAAGTAGTCCAGCAACCGCCGGTAATCTATGTCAAAGCTCAAACTACGGGCGGCACCGTAAAGGTTGGCACCGTCGATGAACAGCGCAACGCGCTCGCCTTCGTGGAAAATGCTGTCGATAGATCGTGCCATGAGTATATCTTTCGGTGGAATTCGCATGAGGGTCGGTCGTGACGCGACACATGACCGCCGGATCAATCACCACGTCTCGCGGCGGCTGCGCGTACTTAATCCGGCATCGGGGTAGATTACAAGACGGAACGCATCAAATCATGGCCCAAATCGGTAGACGTCAGACATTTATCGCCGTGGGGGCAAATCTCGCGGATGCGTATGGTAGAACACCCGCCGATGCCTGCAAAGCAGCGGTGGCGCGGATGGCTGCGCTGGGCTTGGAGATCGTTGGCGTGTCGCGGTGGTATGAGACGGCACCCGTGCCGGATCTGGGCGGTCCGTGGTATGTGAACGGGGTGGTGCATGTAACGACGGCGCTGGATCCGGTTCAGGTGCTGGACCTGCTGCATCGCATCGAAGCCGAATTCGGCCGGGTGCGCCGTCGGCGGTGGGAGGCGAGACCACTGGATCTTGATCTGTTGGACCAGGACGGCGTCGTGCGCGCCCCGGCCGTGGCACCCACGCCGATCGTGGTCGGCGCCGCCGTCGTCGATGACGGACGGGCGCCGGATCCGGAATTACCGCACCCACGGCTGGCCGCACGCGGTTTCGTGCTGTTGCCGCTGGCGGATGTGGCGCCCGACTGGCGCCATCCGGTCACTGGAGAGAGCGTGGCGTCGCTGATCGCGGCCTTGCCGCCCGGACAGATGGTCAGGCCGATAGGCGAGGTGGGTGCCGCGGGTGCGGGTGCCACGGCTGCATCCGCGCCGCACCGGGCGCAGGGCTGACCCCCGCTTGCGACATGGCCGGTGGCGGATGAGGACCGGATGACCCGTCTTTCGGCTGAATAATGCCCGACAGCGCTTTGACTTCGCGAGAGCGTTGTCATAGTGTTCCGCGCCCGACGCGGGAGTACGGCCTTGCAGCCGCACCGTCGTCGTCCTACCTTTTTTGAGCGACTCTAAAAGTCATCGGAGCAAGCGACCATGGCCCGCGTCACCGTTGAAGACTGCGTCCGTCTCGTCCCCAACCGGTTCGATCTGGTGCTGATGGCCGCCCAGCGCGCCCGCGAGATCTCGTCCGGGGCGGCACTGACCATCGACCGCGACAACGACAAGAATCCCGTCGTCGCCCTGCGCGAAATCGCCGACGAGACCCTCGACCTCGACACCATCTCGCGTCAGCTGGTCCAGACCCATCAGCGGGTTCCGGAAGTGGACGAGCCCGATGAGGATATGCTGGACGCCATCGGCGAGGTCGCCTCGATCGCGAGCCGTCAACTGGCGGAAAGCGAGCTTGCGGCGGGCAATTCACTGTCTCTGGCCGATGACGACGACGATGCCGCCTTCGCCGGCCCGCGCTTTGAAGACGCCGATCCCGACGACGTCTGATCGCTGCCGGCATCCAAGCCCATGCGCGGCCGGGCCGGCCGGCCGGCGCTTGCGGGTGATAATCATGGCCGGTCATGGCGGTTCCGCATGTGACATCGCCGGGCCGGTCCTGGATGGCCGGTTCCGGCGGCACGGCGGAACCGACGCTTGTTGTGGGTGATGCTGTTCGGTGATCCGTCAATACGAGCTTGTGGAGCGGGTCAAGGCCTATGACCCGGACCTGGACGAGGCGGCGCTGAACCGCGCCTACGTCTATGCGATGAAGATGCATGGCTCGCAGAAGCGCGCATCCGGCGACCCCTATTTCCTGCACCCGCTGGAAGTTGCCGGTATTCTGACCGAATTGCGGCTCGACAGCCGCTCGATCGTCACCGCCCTGTTGCACGACACCATCGAGGACACCCCGGCCACGCTGGAGGAGATCGACCAGATCTTCGGCAGCGAGGTGGCGCGGCTTGTGGATGGCGTCACCAAGCTGTCGAAGATCGAACTCCAGTCGGAGCAGGCGAAGCAGGCGGAGAATTTCCGTAAACTGCTGCTGGCGATGTCGGACGACATTCGGGTGCTGCTGGTCAAGCTGGCCGACCGGCTGCACAACATGCGCACCCTGCATTACATCGCCAAGCCCGAGAAGCGGCGGCGGATCGCCCTTGAGACGCTGGAGATCTATGCGCCGCTGGCCGAGCGCATCGGTATGCAGTCGATCAAGGACGAGCTGGACGATCTGGCGTTCAAGGAGCTGTATCCCGACGCCCGCGACTCGATCCTGAAGCGGCTCGCCTATCTGCGCGAGAACGGCTCGGATCTGGTGGCGCGGATCGTCGACGAGTTGAAGCGGGTGGTGACGGCGACCGGAACCACCGCCGAGATCTATGGCCGCGAGAAGCGGCCGTATTCGATCTGGCGCAAGATGCAGCGCAAGAATGTCAGCTTCGAGCAGTTGTCGGACATCATGGCCTTCCGGGTCGCGGTCGACAGCATTCGCGATTGTTATGCGGTGCTGGGATCGGTGCACGGCTCGTACCGGATGGTGCCGGGGCGGTTCAAGGACTTCATCAGCAATCCCAAGCCCAATGGCTATCGATCGCTGCACACCACGGTGATCGGCCCGGAACGACAGCGGATCGAGGTACAGATCCGCACCCGTGAAATGCATGAGGTGGCGGAATACGGCGTCGCCGCGCACTGGCTGTACAAGCAGGAAAGCGGTGGCCATGAGGGCCGACAGTATCGCTGGATCCGCGGCCTGCTGGAAATTCTCGATCAGGCATCGAACCCTGAGGAATTTCTTGAGCACACCAAGCTTGAGATGTTCCAGGACCAGGTCTTCTGCTTCTCGCCCAAGGGCGATCTGATCGCCCTGCCGCGCGGGGCCACGCCGATCGACTTCGCCTATGCCGTCCATTCCGAGATCGGTGACACCTGCGTCGGTGCCAAGATCAACGGCCGGATGATGCCGCTGCGCACCCAGTTGCAGAATGGCGACCAGATCGAGATCATCACCTCGAAGGCGCAGACGCCGTCGCCGGCCTGGGAGCGCTTCGTCGTCACCGGCAAGGCGCGGTCGCGCATCCGCCGCTTCATCCGCCTGCGCGAGCGGGAACAGTATGTCAGCCTGGGCCGGGCGATCCTGCAGAAGAGCTTCCGGCAGGAACAACGGCCGCTGACCGAAAAGGGCCTCGACCGGGCGCTGCGCGTGTTCACCCACCGCACGCTCGACGATCTGTATGCGGCGGTCGGCAAGGGCGACATCACCGCGCGCCAGGTGATCGATACCGTGTTCCCCGAGGCACGGCCCCAGAAGGAAGACAGCATCGACGGTGCCAAGGTGGTGCCGCTGAAGCGGATGCGCAGCGCCAAATCGGGCGCCAACGGCTATGCGATCCCGATCCGGGGCCTGATCCCCGGCATGGCGGTGCATTATGCCGGCTGCTGCCATCCGATTCCGGGCGACCGGATCGTCGGCATCGTCGCCACCGGCAAGGGGGTGACCATCCACACCATCGATTGCGAGACGCTGGAACAATTCGTCGACGAGCCGGAACGCTGGTTGGATCTGGCCTGGGACACCGGGTCGGACAAGGACCAGGGCCATACCGCGCGGTTGAATGTGATGGTCTCGAACGAGCCCGGCGGACTTGCGGCCTTGACGACCATGATCGCCAAGCATTATGGCAACATCATCAATCTGAAGATCACCAACCGCACCTCGGAATTTTTCGAGATGATCGTCGATGTCGAGGTGCATGACGTGAAACATCTGACGCATATCATTGCCGCGCTGCGCGCCGACCCCGTGATCAACTCGGTCGACCGGGCACGGGGCTGACACCGCCCTGCCGACGATCCCGTGTGCCGGCCCGACCGGGCTCGCCGGCCTTGCCCGCCTTGCCGGCCCCTTGTATTTATGGAGACCCCGTCACCGATGGACACTGATGACGTCCTGGACGTGTTCCGCGCCTGCGGCGCCCTGCTGGATGGGCATTTCATCCTGTCATCCGGCCGGCGCAGCCCGCGTTATCTTCAGTGCGCGCGGGTGATGATGCATCCGGTCCAGGGCGAACGGCTGTGCCGGGCGCTGGCGGCGCGCATCAACGCGAAGCTCGCAGGTGGCGGCATCGCAGGTGGCGGTATCGATTGCGTGGTCTCGCCTGCCATGGGCGGCGTGGTGGTGGGCTATGAAGTGGCGCGCCAGCTTGGCGTGCCGGCGATGTTCACCGAACGGGTGGACGGAGCCTTCACCTTGCGTCGTGGCTTCGCGATCGAGCCCGGCTGGCGGGTGCTGATGGCCGAGGATGTGGTGACCACCGGCAAATCCAGCCGGGAATGCATCCGGGCGATCGAGGCCGCCGGCGGCACGGTGGTGGCGGCATCGGCGCTGGTCGACCGTTCGAACGGTACGGTCGATCTGGGGGTGCCGCTGGTGGCACTGACCGGGCTCGACGTGCCAAGTTATGATCCGGCGGAGCTTCCGCCCGAGCTGGCAGCACTGCCCGCCGTGAAGCCCGGCAGCCGCGGCCTTGCCTGATCCTGGCCGAGGCGCTGCGATGCATCCGCAGGCATCGCTGCGCCTCGGCCGGCCGCAAGGACAAGAGACGGCCCGATGACTGAAAGGCCCGGTATTTGACTGAGAACCGACCGCTTGCGAGCCGCCCCGCCGCCGCGCCACTGCAGAGCCATGGTGGGCGATGGGGCGATGCCCCGATCCGTCTGGGGCTGCGCCTCAACCATGCGGCTGTGCTCAGGCAGGCGGGCGATGGCCTGCGTCCCGACATGGCCCGGCTGGCCGAGGCCACCATGCGGGCGGGGGCCGACAGCGTGGTGCTGAGGGTCGATGATCAGGGCGGGCTGATCACCGCCGACGATCTACGCCGCATCCGCGACCGGGTCCGTGCGCCGCTGACCCTGGAATTGCGGCCCGACCCGGCCCGGCTGGACTGGTTGCTGACGCTGGAACCGGCGGCGGTGACCCTGCTGCCGCCGGCTGGTGGCGATGTTGCGGCCGACCCTGACAGGCTGGCGCGAATGGTGGACGGCCTTGGTACCTCCGGTATCGCCGTGGTGATGCTGGTCGGTCCGGAGCCGGACCAGATCGAGGCGGTCCGTGCCGCGGGTGTGCGGTCGGTGGAAATCGACACCACCCGTTATGGTGAGGCGGACCCGCAGCATCGCGGACCTCTGTTCCAGCAGTTGCGCCAGGCGGCGATCCAGGCGCGCGGCCTGGGGCTGGGCATCCAGGCCGGGCACGGGCTGGATTTCGCGACCCTGGCACCGGTGGCCGCCCTGCCGCATCTGCAGGGCATCACCTGCGGCCGGTTCCTGATCGCCGAGGCGTTGTTCATCGGCATCGAGGATGCCGTGCGCCACACCCGGCGGCTGATCGACGCCGCGCGCCGGCAGGCGCGGCGCCATGCCGCCCAGACCGGCGGGTGAGGCCATGGCGCTGATCATCGGGACAGGCATGGACGTGGTCGATATCCGCCGGATCGAGAAGACTCTGGCGCGATTCGGCGACCGCTTCGTGCGCCGCTGCTTTACCGAGATCGAGCGCGAACGGTCGGACCGGCGGATGCGACGTGCCGAAAGCTATGCCAAGCGCTATGCTGCCAAGGAAGCCGGCGCCAAGGCGCTGGGCACCGGGCTGGCCCGCGGGGTCGCCTGGCGCGAGCTGGGCGTGGTGAACATGCCCGGCGGCCGTCCGACCCTGGTGTTGACCGGCGGTGCCGTGCGGCGCCTTGCCGAACTGGTCCCCCGGGGCCATCTGCCGAAGATCGATTTGACGCTGACCGACGAATATCCATATGCTCAGGCGCTCGTGATCATCAGCGCCGTGCCGGATATCTCGGCGCAAGACGGGAGTGAACTGTGACCCGCGACACGAGCCGGACAGATGGCGATCATCCGCCAAAGACCGCGGAGCGCTCCGGCGGCTTCGGCGAAATGGTGAAGACGGTCGTCATCGCCGTTTTCTTCGCCCTGGTGATCCGGTCCTTCGCCTTTGAACCGTTCAATATCCCGTCCGGGTCGATGAAACCGACCCTGCTGGTGGGTGATTATCTGTTCGTGTCGAAATACAGCTATGGCTATAGCCGCTATTCCTTCCCGGGCAGCCTGCCGTTGTTCGAGGGGCGGATTCTGGCGAGCCCTGTGGAGCGGGGCGATGTTGCCGTGTTCCGCCTGCCCACCGATCCGTCGATCGATTACATCAAGCGCATCGTCGGCCTGCCCGGCGACCGGTTGCAGGTGATCGATGGCGTGCTTCAGCTGAACGGCACGCCGGTCGAGCGCAAGCGGATCGAGGATTTCGTCGAGCGCGGCCCTGGCGGCGCCGAGATCCGGATTCCGCGCTATCAGGAAACCCTGCCCGGCGGCCCGACCTATGACACGCTGGATCAGACGCCCTATGGCGCGCTGGACAACACCCCGGTCTATACGGTTCCGGCCGGGCATTACTTCGCGATGGGCGACAATCGCGACAATTCGCAGGACAGCCGCGTGCTGTCGGCGGTGGGTTTCGTGCCCGAGCAGAACCTGATCGGGCGCGCCGAAGTGCTGTTCTTCTCGATCGACGACAGCGCATCCTGGTGGCAGATCTGGAAATGGCCGGCGTCGATCCGCTGGTCGCGCCTGCTGGACGGAGTGTCGTAGGATGGCTGCACAGCATCCTGCGCGCGCATGATCATGATGGATGACCGGAAGCTTGCCGCCACGCTCGCGGATTGTGCGCACGTGATCGGCCATGATTTCAAGGATCCGATGCTGCTGGAAGCGGCATTGACCCATCCGAGCGTCGATGGCGGTGGTCGCGATCGCGGCGGCCGGTTGCGGCTGAATTACGAACGGCTGGAATTCCTGGGCGACCGCGTGCTTGGGCTGGCGGTCGCCGACCAGTTGTACCAGCGCTTCCCGGGTGAGAGCGAAGGCGCGCTGGCCCGCCGGTTCGCGGCACTTGTGCGGCGGGAATCGCTGGCGCGCATTGCCGAGATGCTGGGCTTGGGCCAGTTTCTGCGCCTGTCGCGCGGCGAGGATGACAGCGGCGGCCGGCGCAACCCGGCCAATCTGGCCGATGCCTGTGAAGCGGTGATCGCCGCCCTGTACCTGGATGGTGGCTTCGAGACCGCCCGCGCTTTCGTGGAGCGGTACTGGGCGCCGTTGATGGAAGAGGATTTGCGGCCGCCGAAGGATCCGAAGACGGCGCTTCAGGAATGGGCCCAGGCCCGTGGCCTTGAAGCACCGAGCTATACTGTGATCGGGCGCGAAGGCCCCGATCACGCCCCGAGTTTCCGGGTGCGCGCCGAGGTGGCGCGCCTCGGCGCGGAAGAGGCGACAGGCGCGTCCAAACGGATCGCCGAGCAGGCCGCCGCCCTCAGCCTATTGACGCGCGCCGAGGCGCGCGGCGGAGACGACCAATGACCACCCGTAAGCCCGACCCCGCCAATCCGGACGACGATATCCGCGACGAGACCCTGGCCGATGACGCCGATCTGCCGGAAGGCGACAGCCTGCCGGATGACGACGGCGGGCCGGATCGCGATGACGATCTGGACGATGCCGGTCTGGAGGATGATGGGCCGGAAGATGACGGCCTGTCGATGATGCCCGATGTTGAGGCGGCGCCAAGCGTGCCGCTGGATCGGCAGACCACCGGTTTCTTCGCGGTGATCGGTGCGCCCAATGCCGGCAAGTCGACGCTGGTGAACCGGCTGGTCGGATCGAAGGTGTCGATCGTCAGCCCGAAGGTGCAGACCACGCGCAGCCGGATCATCGGCATCGCCATGCACGGAAACGCACAGCTTGTGTTCATCGACACCCCCGGCATCTTCAAGCCCAAGCGGCGGCTGGACAAGGCGATGGTCCAGGCGGCGTGGAGCGGTGCCGGCGACGCCGACGGCGTGGTGATGATGATCGACGCCAAACGCGGCATCAACGACGAGGTGCGGCTGATCGTCGACGGGTTGAAGGCCGAGGGCCGGCGGGCCTGGGCGGTGCTGAACAAGGTCGATCTGGTTGCGCGCAGCGCGTTGTTGCCGATGGCGGCCGAAGTCGATGCCCTTGGCGTCTTCGACCGGATCTTCATGATTTCGGCCGAGAACGGGTCGGGCGTCACGGATCTGGCCGATGCGCTGGCCGCCATTGCCCGCCCTGGCCGCTGGATGTATCCGGAAGACCAGACCAGCGATGTGCAGGTCCGGTTCCTGGCATCGGAAATCGTTCGCGAGAAGCTGTTCCTCAGCCTGCACGAGGAACTGCCCTATGCGTTGACGGTGGAGACCGAGGCCTGGACCGAGAAACCGGATGGCAGCGCCCGGATCGATCAGGTGGTCTATGTACAGCGCGAAAGCCATCGCAAGATCGTGCTCGGCGCCGGCGGCCGCACCATCAAGCATGTGGGCAGTTCCGCCCGCGCCGAGCTTGAACAGGTGCTGGAGCGCCGCATTCACCTGTTCCTGTTCGTGAAGGTACGCGAGGCCTGGGCCGACGATCCGGAACGGTATCGCGAGATGAACCTCGACTTCCCACGCTGAGCGACAGCCGTCCTGTAACCGGGCTCGATGCTGCAGCATTCAATAACGCCTTGATGAACCCCGGTGCCTCGACCACCTCCTGAAAGAGAGGGTGGTTGTCGCTCAAGGGGTTGCGCGCGGCCGGGACGTTCGTTCCGGCCGCGTGGGGTCCGCCCGTCATCCGGGCCGACCATGTGACCGCCGCTCTCCACGTCGCCGCCGGATCGTGCCTCTTTGCGGGCCGCCACCGGGCGGGTGTGCGTCAGCCAAGGTGCCGTGTCACCTGACGGGCCCGCTCCAGTGAGCGGCCGCCGGCAGGCCGGGCACATGGGGGGTGGTTTGCATGCATCATCGTTACCTTCTGATTTATCGCTTCCTGCTGGTCAACCTGATGGCCGCGGCCTGCATGGTTCTGGCCTGGGTTCATGGCTGGATCGACCGGGTGATCGCCTCCGACAGCAGCCGGATCACGGTGCTGATCTTTGCGGTGTTTCTGGTCGGTCTGTCGCTCTGCGCCTGGCGCATTGTGCAGATCAGCGCCGGCCTTAATGACCTGAAACGCCCGCGACCGCCGGCCGACGGCCGGGTCGGGCAGTATCTCGCGACCTTGAACGGTGTGCCCGAAACCCGGCGCCCGGTGGTGGCCGAGGGCCTGAAGGCCAAGCTCTACGCCCGTACATCCAATGTCCGCTACATCGCCGACAGTTTAGTGCTTCTGGGCCTGATCGGCACGGTGGTCGGGTTCATCATCGCCCTGTCGGGGGTCGATCAGGACCGGGTCGCGGATGTCACCGCGATCGCGCCCATGGTCGCCCAGCTTCTGGACGGCATGGCCGTGGCCTTGTGGACCACGCTGGTCGGCAGCGTTCTGCACATCTGGCTTCGGCTGAACTATCAGATCCTTGCGGGCGGCACCGTCACCCTGGTCGCGGATCTTGTCGCGCGGGGTGAGGGTCATGCTGTTTGACGATCCGCTGAAGCCCGACAGCGATGACGGCGCCGGCACGGTGTTCCGCGATGTGATCACCCTGGCGCTGCTGGGGTTCATCGCCGTGGTCATTCTGATGCTGCCGCATCTGAACCCGCCCCGGAAGCTGGATGCCGCCGAGATAAACGCGCCGGGCAATGTCATTGTCGAGGCGCTGTGGGGCGCCGATCTGGACACCGATGTCGATCTGTGGGTGAAGGCGCCCGGCGATGTTCCGGTCGGCTATTCCAACAAGGGCGGGGTGATCTTCAACCTGCTGCGCGACGATCTGGGCCGTTATGGCGATGCCACCGACAGCAATCACGAGGTGTCGTACAGCCGGGGAATTCCGCCCGGCGAGTATATCGTCAACGTCCACCTGTTCCGCAATCAGGCGCGGCAGTTGCCGGTGATGGTGAAGGTGGTTGCCAGCGTGAAGAGCGACCAGTCGGCCTCCGCCCGGCAGATTCTGGCGACTGAAGTGGCGCTGACCCGCGAGGGCGAGGAATTGACCGCGCTGCGCTTCCGCCTGGACGACAAGGCGCGGCTGGTGCCCGACAGCGTCCACAGTCTGTACCAGCGCCTGCGCAGCAGTCGCGGTTGAGGAGGTCGGATGAACGATCTGGTCTATGTCTTCGCGGCCGTTGCCGGTCTTGCAGCCCTGCTTGCCACGCTGGCGATCTGGGCACCGCGCCGCACGGCGGTCCGGATGACGGCTGTGGTTCTGACGGCGCTGCTGCTGCCGGCAAGCTATCTGGGCTTCACCACCCTGTTGTCGCAACCCAAGCCGATCACCATGGAATGGCTGGAAAGCGGTGCCGGTGAGGCGACAGTGCTGGGTGCGGTGATCCGCGAGGATGAGGGCATCTATGTCTGGATCCAACCCGAGGGCGGATCGACCCCGCGCTATTACGTGCTGCCCTGGGATCTGAAACAGGCCCAGCAATTGCAGAGCGCCATGCGCGATGCCGACAAGAACCAGAACGGCCTGAAGATGCGCAGCCCCTATGAGCCGACCTGGGACCGGCGCGAGCCGCGCTTCTATGCCGCCCCGCAACCGGCGCCACCGCCCAAGGACGGGCCGGGGACGGGCGATGATGACGGTCCGATGATCTATCGTCATCCCGGCTGGGATGTCTGATCCCGTGCTGCCGGCAGACAGCCCAGACCGCGCAGCGTGGCGGTGACCGCGATGTCGAGCGGGGTGTGAGGCTCCGGCCCGATCAGGCTGACCAGCCGGCTGTTGTCCATCCGGACAGGCTGTTGCCACAGATAGCGCATCTCGCGCAATTCGCGGATCAGCGGCGCAAACGGGGCCGCGACCGCCAGCAGCCGCCAGGGGAGGCGATAGACCGGCAGGCGATGGGCCGGCGCGCGCCGTGTGCCGCCTGTGGCGGCGGCGTCGCCGGATCGTGCCACGGCACGCCGGATCGCCCCGATCATCGCGGTGCCGTCTGCATCCCAATGGCCGGCGGTATGCACGGTGGTGAAGGGGGCGAGGCGGTCATCCAGCGCCACGAGCCGCACCATGGCATCGGCGACATCGGGCAGATAGGCCCATTGATGACCGATGCCCCGGCGGCCCGGATAGATGATCCGGCGCACGGGGCGGCCGGGCGAGACCATGCCCTGCGAGAACCAGTTGTTGCCGGGCGCCGGCCCGAAGAAGTCGCCGGCCCGCACGATCAGGCTGCGGACACCGGCATCGGCGGCACGTTCCAGACGGCGTTCCAGGGCGACGCGGATCGCGCCCTTGGCCGTCCGAGGCTGCTGTGGCGAGGCTTCGGTCAGAACCGGACGCATATCGGGACCGTGATCATAGGCATCGGGACCATAATTGTAGACCGTGCCGGGCAACAGGATGCGGGCGCCGCTGTCATGGGCGGCGGCGATCGTGTTGTCGATCATCGGCAGCACCAGCCGCCCCCAGTCGCGATATCCCGGCGGGTTGACCGCATGGACGATCAGATCGGCGCCCTGGGCCGCCGCTCGCGCGTCGGCGCTTGCCATGGCATCGCCCTTGATCCAGGTGATGGCATCCGGGCCGTCGCCATCGGCCGCGGCCCGGACGGTCGCGCGGCGGTGCAGCGCGCGTACCCGCCATCCAGCCCCGACCAGCCTGCGGGCCACCTCGCCACCGATGCCGCCGGTGGCGCCCAGCACCAGGGCGGTTTGTCGTCGTACCATCTGTCATCTCCTCTCGTGGCCGGGCCGCGGCGCGGTCGCCGCGGCCTGATCTGAGGGCGATAGCATCGATCATGCGCGCCTCTCCCGAAATTGCCGAAAGATGGCGGTCTGCTATACTGAAATGTATGAATGGACCCGACCCGAGCTGGGATCTCTATCGGACGTTTCTCGCCGTGCTGCGGGAAGGGTCGCTGTCGGCTGCCGCGCGCGCGCTGGGGCTGACCCAGCCGACCATCGGTCGCCATGTCGATGCGCTGGAACAGGCGGTCGGGGTGCAGTTGTTCACCCGCTCGCTGCATGGGCTGCAACCGACGGAAGCGGCGCTGGATCTGAAACCCTATGCCGAGACTCTGGCCGCGACCACGGCGGCGCTGCTGCGGGCGGCATCGGGGCCCGGCGACCGGGTGGCGGGTGTCGTGCGGGTGACGGCAAGCGAGGTCGTGGGTGTGGAGGTATTACCACCGGTGGTGGCGGCACTTCAGGCACGCCATCCCGATCTGGTGATCGAGCTTGAATTGTCGAACGCGCTGGAAGACCTGCTGCGTCGCGATGCCGATATCGCGGTCAGGATGGTGGTGCCAACGCAGGATGCGCTGGTGGTGCGGCGGCTGGGGGTGATCGCCCTGGGCCTGCATGCGCATCGGCATTATCTGGACCGGCACGGCATACCTGCGCGGATCGAGGATCTGGCCGGGCATCGGGTGATCGGCTTCGACCGGGAGACCCCTGCCATCAGGCGCATGCGGATGGGTGCGGGCTCTGCCGCCGGGGCGCTCGACCGCTCGCGCTTCGCACTGCGCAGCGACAGCGATCTGGCGCAACTGGCCGCGATCCGGGCCGGCTGCGGCATCGGCATCTGTCAGGTGCCGCTGGCGGCGCGGGATCCGTGGCTGGTGCGGGTGCTCGACGATGCGGTCGATCTGCCGCTTGAGACCTTTTTGGCCATGCACGAGACCCTGCGCGACAACCGGCGTTGCCGTGTGGTGTTCGACGCTCTGGCCCAGGGGCTGATGCGCCATATCGCCGGCCGGGCGCCGGTCGCTGTATCGGAAAAAGGGCCGGCGGCATGATCGACTGGACCGAGGAGGGCATCGTGCTGGCGGCGCGGCGGCATGGCGAGGCGGATGTTCTGCTCTCGGCTCTGACCGCCGGGCATGGCCGGCATATGGGGCTGGTGCGGGGCGGCGCCGGGCGGCGGCTGCGGGGCGCGCTGGAGCCGGGCAACCGGTTGCGGCTCACGTGGAAAAGCCGTCTCGATGCCCAGCTTGGCGCCTTTACCATTGAACCGGTCGATGAAGTCGTGGGCCGGCTGATCGACGATGCCGATCGTCTGACCGCACTTGGCGCCATGGCGGCCGTGCTCGACCGGGTGCTGCCCGACCGCCAGATTGTGCCCGGCCTGCTCGAACGTACACAGGCGCTGATTCTGGCGCTGGAGCATGCGCCGGTCACTGTCTGGGCCGCCTTGTTCGTGATGCATGAACGTGATCTTCTGGCCGAGATGGGCTTCGGGCTGGACCTCGCGCGCTGTGCGGTGACAGGGGGCACGGATGATCTGGCCCATGTGTCGCCGCGGACTGGCCGCGCGGTGTCGCGGGGGGCCGGGCGACCCTATGTCGACCGGCTGTTGCCGTTGCCATCCTTCCTGAACGACATGACTTTTCTGCAGGATTCTGGCCCCGCCATCGACCGGCGATCGATGGCGGGCAGCCCTGCAGGGCCACCGCTTGCCGAGATCGTTGACGGCATGCGGCTGACGCTTTACTTCCTCGACCGACATGGATTTGCCGGCGCTGGCCGACCTCCGCCGCCGTTGCGGGTCACCCTGGCCGAGCGCCTGGCGCGGCGTGCGGCCGGCGCCCGTCCATCTCCGGCCGACGCCGGCAACACACCCACCACCCGATGAAGGCCCGCACCGTGACCAGGGAGATCCGATGAGCGACCAGACGGAAGGCCCGCTGAATGGCGGGCTGATCGAAAGCGTGCCCCTGGCCGACGCGCTGGGTGAGCGTTATCTGGCATATGCCCTGTCGACGATCACCTCCCGCTCGCTGCCCGATGTCCGTGACGGATTGAAACCGGTGCAGCGGCGCCTGCTCTATGCCATGCGGCAGTTGAAGCTGGATCCGGCGCAGGGATTCAAGAAATGCGCCCGCGTCGTGGGTGACGTGATCGGCAAATACCATCCGCATGGCGACAGCTCGGTCTATGACACCATGGTCAGGCTGGCCCAGGATTTCGCTCTGCGGTATCCGCTGGTCGATGGCCAGGGCAATTTCGGCAACATCGACGGCGATAACGCGGCGGCGATGCGATATACCGAGGCCCGGCTGACCGAGGTGGCCATGCTGCTGCTTCAGGATCTTGACCGGGACACGGTGGGCTTCCGGGCCAATTACGACGGCACCGACGAGGAGCCGGTGGTGCTGCCGGCGGGCTTTCCCAACCTGCTGGCCAATGGCGCCACCGGCATCGCGGTGGGTATGGCGACCAGCATTCCGCCGCATAATGCGGCCGAACTGGGCGAGGCGGCACGGCTGCTGCTGCGCCATCGCAAGACCGATGCCGCGTTTCCCGAGGGCACCATCGTGCGGCCCGAGGACCGGTATCGCGACTGCAGCCATGAAAGCCTGCTGCACTACGTCCAGGGACCGGATTTCCCGACCGGCGGCGAGTTGATCGAGCCGAAGGCGGCGATTGCCGAGGCCTATGCGACCGGCCGGGGCGGGTTCAGGGTGCGGGCGCGCTGGAACCGCGAAGACCTGCCCCATGGCCGCTATCAGATCGTGATCACCGAGATCCCGTTCCAGGTCCAGAAGGGGCGGTTGATCGAGCGGGTGGCCGAGCTGCTGGCGGCCAAGAAGCTGGCCCTGCTGGCCGATGTCCGCGACGAGAGCGCCGAGGATCTGCGGATCGTGCTGGAGCCGCGCTCTCGCGATGTCGACCCCAGGATGCTGATGGAAAGCCTGTTCCGGCAGAGCGATTTCGAAACCCGCTTCAGCCTGAACATGAATGTGCTGGATGGCGAGGGTGTCCCGCAGGTGATGAGCCTGCGCGGCGTGCTCGCGGCCTATATCGAGCATCGGGTCGAGGTATTGCGCCGGCGCACCCGCCATCGGCTGGGCGAGATCAGCCGCCGGTTGGAAGTGCTGCAGGGCCAGTTGATCGCCTATCTGAACCTGGACGAGGTGATCCACATCATCCGCACCGCCGATGACCCGAAAGTGGGGCTGATACGGCGGTTCGAGCTGACCGAGGTTCAGGCCGACGCCATCCTGAACATGCGGCTGCGGGCCCTGCACAAGCTTCAGCAGATCGAGATCGAGCGCGAGAGCAAACAGCTTGCGGCCGAGCAGAAGAAGCTGAAGACGCTGCTGGCCGATGAAGGCCGTCAGCGCGATGCTCTGGACGTTGAATTCGCCGACCTGATCAAGCGCTTCGGCCCCGATACAACGCTGGGCCGCCGCCGCACCACACCGGGCGAGGCACCGGCGACCGACGTCGTGGCGATCGAGGCTCTGGTCGAGCGCGAGCCGATCACGGTCGTGCTGTCGACCATGGGCTGGATCAGGGCGATGAAGGGTCATATCGGCCCCGAACAGGAGCTGCGCTTCAAGGAAGGCGATGCCGAGGCGCTGCGCATCGAGGGCCATACCACCGATAAGATCCTGGTCTTCGCCGATGACGGCCGGGTGTTCACGCTGTTGGGCGACAAACTTCCGCCGGGCCGGGGCTTCGGCGAGCCGCTGCGGCTGATGGTGGAACTGGCGGCCGATGCCCATATCGTCACCCTGGCGATGGCCTCGGCGCAGAGCGACCTGTTGCTGGTGGCCTCGGACGGGCGTGGCTTCCGGGTGAAGCCGGATGATGTGGTGGCGCACACCCGGACCGGGCGTCAGGTTCTGGTGCCGGGCGAGGGCCACAAGCTGAAGCTGGTGAAGCCGATCGATCCGTCCTCGACCCATCTGGCGATCGTCGGCGAGAACCGCAAGCTCGCGATCTATCCGCTCGATCAGGTGCCGCAGATGACGCGCGGCAAGGGCGTCCGTCTGCAAAGCTATCGCCAGGGCGGCCCCAGCGATGCCAGAGGGCTGAAACTCGATACCGCGCAGGACGGCTTGAGCTGGCAGCGCGGCAGCCAGACCCGCAAAGTGCTGCTGCCCGAACTGGAGCGCTGGATCACCAAGGCACGCGGCGGCCCCGGTGCTCTGGCGCCGACCGGCTTCCCACGCGACAACCGCTTCACCGACTGACCGGCCGGAAGCATGGACGTCTGTAGCCTATCGATGGCAAAGGCCCGGCGGATATGGATCCGCCGGGCCTTTGCTTGTTGTGCTGGTCACCCGCCGGTCCACCCGTGCCGGACCGTCCCCCGCCGGACGGTACGGGTGGTTCGGTGGCTCAGCGATAGATCAGGTTGGGCAGGAACGTCGTGATGCCCGGGAAGATCCACAGGATCGACAGCGCGATGACCTGGATCAGCACGAATGGGATCACGCCCTTGTAGATGTCCCAGGTCTTCACCGACGGCGGCGCCACGCCGCGCAGATAGAACAGCGCGAAGCCGAAGGGTGGGGTGAGGAACGATGTTTGCAGGTTCATCGCCATCATCACCCCCAGCCAGATCGGATTGACGTCGAGCTGCAACAGCACCGGCGCCACCAGCGGCACCACCACGAAAGTGATCTCGATGAAGTCGAGGAAGAAGCCCATCATGAACATGACGAGCATCACGATCAGCAGGGCGCCGAAGGTGCCGCCCGGCATGCCGGTCAGGATTTCGTGAACCAGATCGTCGCCGCCCAGACCGCGGAAGACCAGCGAGAACAGCGCCGCGCCGATCAGGATGACGAACACCATCGAACTGACCCGTGCCGTGCCGCGCATCACCTCGTTCAGCACGCCGGTGCGTCTGGCGCGGATGATCGAGATGGCGACGCCCCAGGCGATCAGCACCAGCAGCACCGCCGCAAGGATGATGCCGGCCCATTCCATACTGGTGATCACGCTGCGCTGGAAGCGCAGGTCGACGAAGCCGGTCAGCACCAGAATGCCGATCAGCGCCGCGCCCGAGATGTAGATCGGCACCGGGCTGCGTTCCGGGTCGCGCGCGGCACCCAGCATCATCGATCCGATGGCGCCGACAGCCGCTGCCTCGGTCGGGGTGGCGAGGCCGCCCAGGATGGAGCCCAGGACCGCGATGATCAGCACCAGCGGCGGCACCAGGGCGCCGAAGATCCGCTTGCCGAAACCGGCACCGCGGGCCGCCATGACCTCTTCCTCCGGCAGCGCCGGAGAGCCCGCCGGATTGATGAACGAGGCCAGCACCTGATAGAGGATGTACATGCCGACCAGCATCAGGCCGGGGATGAGCGCGCCGGCGAACAGGTCGCCGACCGACACCGTGTCGGGCGAGAAGATGCCCATCTTCAACTGGGCCTGCTGATAGGCCGAGCCCATGACATCGCCCAGCAGAACCAGCACGATCGATGGCGGGATGATCTGGCCGAGGGTGCCGGCTGCCGCGATGGCGCCGGTTGCCAGACGCGGATCATAACCGCGCTTGAGCATGGTCGGCAGAGCGATCAGGCCCATGGTGACGACAGTGGCGCCGACGATACCGGTCGAGGCGGCAAGGAGCGCGCCCACCACCGACACCGATATGCCGAGACCGCCGCGCATGCGCCCGAACAGCAGGCCCATGGTCTCAAGCAGTTCCTCGGCGACCTTGGACCGTTCGAGCATCACGCCCATGAACACGAACAACGGCACCGCGACCAGGGTTTCGTTGGTCATGGTGCCGAAGATGCGCTGGGGCAGGAAGCTGAGATAAGAGAGGTCGAACACGCCGAGGGCATTGCCCACGACGGCAAAGATGATCGATACGCCGCCAAGGGTGAAGGCGACCGGAAAGCCCATGAGCAGCGCCCCGATCAGGGCGGCGAACATGGCGATGTCGAGATAGTCCTTGATCATCATGTCGTTACGCGGCCCCGCCGGTACGAGACTTGTTCGTGTCGTCGATGCCGGCGATCACCAGGATCGAACGCAGAGCCAGCGCCAGACCCTGCATGCCGACCAGGACCGTGAAGGCAAGGATCGTGGTCTTGAACAGATAGATACCTGGCAGGCCGCTGGTTTCGTTCGACGACTCCATCACCGCCCAGGATGATGCGACGTAAGGATAGGCGACAGACCAGATGACGTAGATGAACGGGGCCAGAAAGACGATGCAGCCGATGAGATCGATCATCGCCTTCTTGCGCGCCTTGGCTTCGCCGTAAAACACGTCCACCCGGACATGCGCGTCATAAAGCAGCGCATAACCCGAGGCGACGAGGAACAGCACGCCGTGCATGATCAGGATCGATTCCTGAACCGCGATCGCACCGATGCCATAGACATAGCGCATCAGCACAATTGCGAACTGCACGATCACCAAAATGAGAGCAAGCCAGGAGACGGCTCGTCCGATCCCTTCGTTCACCGCGTCCACGGCGCTTGCAAGCGCTCTGAGGGCATTCACGGTGTTCCCTCCTAGATGGGTTCTTCTGCCTTCGGTGAAGGCGGCGGGCGGGGGAGCGATCGGCCTTGTGTCAGGGCCGAAACGTTGCCCCTTGTATAGAAGAAGTGCCCTGAAAATGCAGTCTTTTTGTCATTTTTTGACCGTTTCATCGCCGGTTTCGATGCGACGAACGATTCATCTTAAACGACCCCAAGTAATCGCTGCAAGATGTCGCCCCGGCCTTCAAAAATGAAACGTTGTTTCGAACTGCATCCACCCAAGCACGTCCTGGTTGGGCTATCCCACCATAATGCCACCTGAGCAGAAGTTGGGGTTCCGCCATATGAAAACCCGTGCCGCCGCGGTGGAAGCCGCATCGACACGGGTTCGGGCCGGCGGCGGTGCGGGCACGAGGCCGGCAACCGCCACCGGGGCGTCAGACGGAGAATTTCGGGCCGGCGGCCCGGACATTCAGGTAAGGCTGTTCCGCGTGCTGGCACCAGGCCATGGCATTGTTGCGGAAGCCGTAATAGCTGTCCCAGATCCGCTTCAGCAGATCGTCGCCATTGTTGCGCAGATCGTTCATCGACGATTCCGCGGCCTGACCGAGTGCTGCATAGACGCTGTCGGGGAAGGGGGCGACCTTCACGCCATGCTCGTTGACCAGCGTGTTCAACGCGGCGCTGTTGCGCGTGATGAACTCGGCAACGCCATCCTGATAGCAGGCGGCGGATGCCTGGCGCACGATCGCCTTCAGATCGTCGGGCAGGGCATCCCAATGCTTACGACCGATGCCCATTTCGATGGTCGCCGACGGCTCGCCGATGCCGGGGGTGTAGTAATTCTTGGCCACACGATGCAGGCCAAAGGCCAGATCGTTCCACGGACCGACCCAGTCGGCGGCGTCGACCGTTCCCGACTGCATGGCCTGGAAGATCTCGCCGCCCGGCAGCTGCACCACGTTGCAGCCCAGCTGACGGAACACTTCGGCGTTGAGGCCGGCGGTGCGGAACTTCAGGCCCCGCAGATCGTCGGGGCTGTTGATTTCCTTGGCGAACCAGCCGCAGGCCTGGGCGCAGGTGTTGACGGCCGGGAAGGCCTTCACGCCGAAGCCCGCATACAGCTCGTCCTGAAGCTTCTCGCCCTCACCAAAGGTCCACCAGGCATACTGCTCGGCCGCATACAGGCCATAGGGCGCGGTGGTGTAGAAATGGAAGCCGGGATGCTTGCCGCCATAGTAATAGGCAGCCGAATGATAGGCTTCCGCGGCGCCCTGCTGCACGGCGTCGAACGCGCCGAAGGCCGGGACCAGCTCACCCGCCGCATAGACCTTCACGGTCAGGCGACCGCCACTGGCGGTGGTGATGTACTGGGCGATGCGCTCGGCGGCGGTGCCCAGTCCCGGAAAATTCTTCGGCCACGAGGTGACCATGCGCCACTCGATCTTGCCCTGCGCAATGGCCGGCGCCGGAAAATTCGAAGCGGCAACGGCGGCGGCGGCAGCGCCGGCGGCGGCCGATCCCTTGAGGAACGAACGACGATCCATCGATCGGTCTCTCCCTGATGATTTTTTGGCAGGTTGTTTTGATGAACCGGTTGCCCGTCATCTCTGACCCGAAAATGGCCCGGGCCCTGATGATGGAACGCGGCATCCCCGATAGCATCACCTGATCCAGCCCCTCCCCACCCATGTGTCTCCGCCATGTGTGGGCCCCGGTCAGGCGATCTGGGGGGTAGTATAAGGGGTCATCGAGTGAACGCAAGCTGACATGGTCCAATTGGTCAGCACTGTTCACCCTTTGCGGGAGCGTTTTTCATTTCGCGTGCACTGCATCATTCAATTGTGCATTGCAATATTCGCTTTGGAATGGTCGACAGCAGCCGGTGAAGTCCTTCAAATGCGATCAGAGGTTTTTCATCATGTTCCGACCATCGCCTTAAGTGGGTGCCGGCCGGCCATGCGATGCCCGTAATGAAGCTGGATGGGTCATAGACCGAGATCCCCGTTCCCTAACCGATTGCGCCGCATCACGAAACCATGATGCGGCGCAATGGCGTGGTGTCGTGCGCGGCCGGGCGTCAGCCGACGGGAATGCCGTCGAACTTGGCCCGCAGCGCCAGATAGCCGCCCTCGGCATTGCTGCCATAGGCGCGGGCCTGCTGAAGATAGGTGAAATACGACTGCCAGGCGCGCTTGGTGACGTCGTCGCCCCGATCCCGCAATTCCAGCGCGACGGCCCGGGCACCATCGGCCATGGCCTGCTGCACCTCATCGGGGAAGGCCCGCACCTGCACGCCATGCTCGGATTTCAGCACCTCCATGGCTTCGGTGTTGCGGGTGAAGTATTCGGTGAAGGCCGCTTCATATTCGGCACCGCAGGCCGAGCGCACGATCGCCTTCAGGTCGTCGGGCAGCTCGTTCCACCGCGCCATGCTCATGCCCAGCTCGGCGACCGCGCAAGGCTCGTTCACGCCGGCGACATAATAGTTCTTGGTCAGGCGATGCAGGCCGAACGCCAGATCGTTCCAGGGGCCGATCCATTCGGCGGCATCGACCGTGCCCGACTGCATGGCCTGGAAGATCTCTCCCGGCGGCAGGGTGACGACGTTCACGCCGATGCGCCGCAGGATCTCGGCGTTCAGGCCGGCCGTGCGCATCTTCAGGCCCTTCAGATCCTCGATCGACTTGATTTCCTTCGAGAACCAGCCGGCCGCCTGAACGCCGGTGTTGATGCACGGAATGGCCTTGATGCCAAAGGGCTGGGTCATCTCGTCCTGGAACGCCTCGCCGCCGGCATGAAGCCACCAGCCATGGGCTTCCCATGCGGTCATGCCGAGCGGGATCGAGGTGAACAGGGTCAGGCCGGGATTCTTGCCGGCGAAATAATAGCTGGGGCTGTGATAGCACTCGGCGGCGCCCTGCTGGACGGCGTCGAAGGTGCCGAAGGCGGGCACCAGCTCTCCGGCACCGAAGACCTTGATCACCAGCCGGCCGGCGCTCATCGCCTCGATGCGCTCCGCCAGCCGGGCGGCCGAGGTGCCGACGCCGGGGAAATTCTTGGGCCACGAGGTGACCATGCGCCATTCGATGCGCGACTGCGCGATGGCCGGTGCCGCGATGCCGCCAGCGGCAGCAGCGGTGGTTGCCGCGGCGGCGGCGACGCCTCCGCGGAGGAATGAACGGCGATTCATTTTTGGACGGGCCTCCCACGTGGATCATGTCGACCCGCAGCACCTCCGGTCCGGTGCGCTGTCTCCCGAAGCGGACCGGATGGATCAGGGGCGGCGTGTCGATGACCGCGCGTTTCCGTCTGCGGGACGGGCGGACCGCACGGTCATTCTTGGTCGCCGATTATAAGAGGCGTGCGCAGAAAGTGAATAGGTCAACCACGCGCTCGCGCGAAACTCAATGCAGGTGCATCAATCGCACAACCGGAACGAGAAATCTCCACAATGTCCGGCGACATATCCCGTCAACGGCCAGCGGCTTGCCCGGTGATCAGCGGGGTCCGGGATCAGCGGGGTCCGGGATCAGCGGGGCTCGGTGGTGGCGTCACGGCGCGGGAGGGACTGCCAGGCGCCGTCGATCAATGCCTCCATCGGCGTGAACCGCGCCTTATAGGCCATCTTGCGGCTTTCGGCGATCCAGTAGCCCAGATAGACGTATGGCAGGCCGAGTTCGCGGGCGCGGTCGATGTGCCAGAGCACGACCCGGGTGCCCAGGCTGCGACGGGATTCGTCGGGATCATAGAATTTATAGACGGCCGACAAGCCGTCGCGAACCCGATCGGTCAGGCAGACGGCGATCAACCGGCCGTCGCCCGCGCGGAATTCGACGATATGGGTATCGATCGGGCTTTCCTCGACCATCATCCGATAGTCGTGGAAGGTCATGGTCGCCATCTCGCCATCGGCGTGTCGGCTGCGCTGATAGCGCAGAAACAGGGCGTATTGCTCTTCGGTCGCAACCAGCGGTGCGACGGCGTGGCTGAGGTCGGCATTGCGGCGCATCACGGTGCGCTGGCTGCGGCTGGGCTCCATCCCCGACACCCGGATGCGCACCGGCACGCAGGCCGAGCAGCCGGGGCAGGCGGGGCGATAGGCCATGTGCTGTACGCGACGAAAGCCGGAGCGCAGCAGCCAGTCGTAGAAGGATTGGGCATTGGGCACGTTCAGGTCCGCCACGACGTCCCGCTCCAGCCGCCCGTCGATATAGGGGCAGGGGTGGGCCACTGTCATGGTGAACAGGTGCTGCGCCCGATGCGGCCACTCCCTCATGGCAATCTCCGTGGTCGCAATCTGCGGGGCCGGATCGCTGCGCGGCGGCCGGCGCGCATCCCTGTCTGAAATATAGCAGGGGCGCGCCGCCGCGACAAACCATGGCAGCGGTCGTGCGGGCCTGCGTGATCGTCCCGTACCGTCCCGTTGGCCACAGGGCGCCCCTCCGGTCTCGGCGGCTGGCCCCTCACATCTGAAGCGAGCCGCTCTGGCTGATGTCGTGATCCAGGCGCTGAACTTCCAGCCCTTCTTTCTCCAGCACCACAATCAGTTCGGCCGCGTGTTCCGGCCCGCGGGTTTCCACCACCAGATCGATCTCGACGGCCTTGATCGGCACATGTGAAAATGCCCGCTGGTGATAGACCTCGAGAATATTGGCACCGGCATCCCCCACCAGCCGGGCGACCAGGGCAAGTTCACCCGGGCGGTCATAGGAGATCACCCGCAGTCGCATGACCTTGCCATCGCGGACCAGGCCACGCAGCAGGATCGACGACAGAATGCGGGTGTCGATATTGCCGCCGCTGACCACGATGCCGACGGTCCGATCCTTGAAGCGGGCCCGATGGGCGGGATCGAGCAATGCCGCAAGCCCAACGGCGCCTGCCCCCTCGACCACCGTCTTCTCGATTTCGACGAACAGCTGCACGGCGTGCTCGATCGCCTCCTCGCTGACCAGGATCATGTCGTCGACCATCTCGGCGATCACCGCGCGGGTGAACTGGCCCGGGCTCTTGACGGCGATGCCCTCGGCGATCGTCATGCCCTGGGCCGCATGCACCTCGCGGCCAAGGGCCTGGGCCATGAATGGATAGCGATCGGCCTGGATCCCGATCACCTCGATGCCGGGCTTCAGTGCCTTGGCCGCGGCGGCACAGCCGGCGATCAGGCCGCCGCCGCCCACCGGTACCAGAAGAACCTCGATCTCGGGCGCCTGTTCCAGCATTTCCAGCGCCACGGTGCCCTGGCCGGCGGCGATCAGCGGGTCGTCATAGGGATGGATGAAGGTATAGCCGGCCTCGGCCGCCAGCGTATCCGCCCGTGCCCGTGCTTCTTCCAGGGTGTCGCCTTCCAGCACCACCCGGGCGCCCAGCGCGCGGGTATGGGCGACCTTGGTGAAGGGCGTGAAGCGGGGCATCACGATGGTGGCGGGGATGCCCAGCTTGCGCGCCTGAAGCGCCACGCCCTGCGCGTGATTGCCGGCCGACATGGCGATGACCCCGCGGGCGCGGGCATCATCATCCAGCGCCAGCATGCGGTTCAGCGCCCCGCGTTCCTTGAACGAGGCGGTAAACTGCAGGTTCTCGTATTTGCAGATCACGCGGGCGCCGGTCAGCAGGCTGAGGGTGCGTGACGGCTTGCAGGGCGTGCGCTCGACCGACCCGTCGAGGCGGCCTGCCGCTTCACGGATCATGTCGAGCGGCAGCAATGTTGAGGCGGGCACGGGGGGCTCCAGAGGCTTGAATGATACGGGTTAGAGGCGAGGGACGGCTGTGCCGGCGCGGCCGGATCAGCCGCCCGGCGTCAGGGTCAGGCGCTGGCTGCCATCCGCGGCCTCGATCACCGACCAGTCGGTGATCATGGGCACGAAAGCCGTGGCGGCCCAGCGGTCGGCGAAGCCGTCATAAGAGCCGGCCAGCGGGTTGCCGCTCTGGCCGGTGCTCTGAATGAACACCGACCGGTTCAGATCCGCCAGATCATAGATCGCGCGATATCCGGGGCCGTGGGTGGAGTTGAACATGGCCGGCCCCTCGGGGTCGCTGGCCGACCAGCGCTGGGCATTGACCGTAAAGGTGTCTCCGCCGATCGGCTCGGCAATCGCGAACACATCCTTCAACACCGGCACCGCCGCCAGCACCCGGTTTTCAGACACGGCCGGATGCGCCTCGCCCCAGCGCCAGACAGCCATGTCGTCACCATAGACCCGCACCAGTGCAGCCAGCCCGTCATCCAGCGCCCGGGCGATCTGGACCGCACAGGTCTCGGTCTCGGGGGTCTTGGTGTCGTCGCACCAGACCGGCCGATCGGTCAGCGCCCGCATCAGGAATTCGGTGCGATGGCCGCTATAGTCGCCATACAGATCCCCCAACTCGTCGGCGGCGACGCGCGGCAGCAGGGCACGATACCAGGCCGAGAACACCAGCGGGGCCGTGGCGTCGGCCGCCATGTCGCCATCCCAGCGTTTCAGCATCTGGGCGGCGTCGCCCGCAAGGGCGTGGTCGCTGCGGGCATCGCGAAGGCCGGCCAGCATCAGCGGCATGAAGTCGCGCGCCATCAGCGAGGCGGTGTCGCCCATCATTGCCTGGAAACTGGCGATGTCATGGGCGGGCGTGGCATCCAGCATCTCCTCGATCCGGTCGGCGCGGTAAGGCGGCGTCCATTCGCGGCTGATGAAATAGGGATAGCCATCAGGCGTGATCCGCTGATTGGCGGTCACGATGCGCCCGTCCTCAGGGTCGGTAAGCTGCGGCAGATCGTCATACGGAATCCAGCCGGTCCAGGCGCCTTCGTCGGTCCAGCCGCGGGTGGGCAGGAAACCGTCGCCATTGGCCCGGATAGGCACCCGCGCCGGCGCCAGATAGGCGATCCGGCCGCTGGTATCGGCGAAGACGATGTTCTGCTGCGGCCAGTAGAAGTTGCGCAGGCCTTCGCGGAAGCTTGCGAAATCGGTGGCGGTGTTGGCGGCGAAAGCGGCCTGAAGCGTGGGGTCGTCATCGGTCAGCGCCACCCAGCGGAAGGCGAGAACATGGCGGCGGTCGGCGAGGTCGCTGCCGCCCTTGGCCACGTCGGTCATGATCGGGCCGTTGCGGCTTTCGCGGATGGTGAGCTGGACCGGATCGGCCCCCTTGACCGTGATGGTTTCGGTCCGGGTGGTGAATGCCATCGGCCCCGACGGCGTCTCATAGGTATCGGCGCCCGGTGCCGTCAACCGCTCGATGACGAAGTCCTGGGTGTCGGGGCCGGTATTGGTGAAGCCCCAGGCAAAATTGTTGGTGCGGCCCAGCATGATCGTGGGCAGGCCCGGCAGGCTGGCGCCGATCACCTCCAGCCCTGGCGCCGACAGATGCGCCAGATACCACAGCGACGGCGCCGCCAGCCCCAGATGCGGATCATTGGCCAGCAGCGGTTTGCCGCTTCGGGTGTGGGCGCCGGATATGACCCAGTTGTTGGAGCCGATACCGTCGATCGGCGGTGCCGCACCATCGTCGAGCAGACTTGCGAAGCTGGTGTCGCGATAGACGTCCGCCAGGGCGTCCAGCCCACCGATGTCGGCGATCTCGGGCAAGGCGACATTGCCGCCCTCCACGTAATCGGGCCAGAGGTCGGCGATCTGCTCAACCGTGATGCCGGCGGCGATCATCCGCGCCCGCAGCAGCTCGTCGCGCCAGTTCTTGGCCAGATCCCAGGCCATCATCTTCAGCCAGACCAGGCTGTCGGCGGGTGTCCAGGGAGACGGCGTGATGCCCGTCAGCACGAATTCCAGCGGCCAGGCGCCGTCATGGCCGGCGATCTGGGCGTTGATGCCGGCAACATAGGCATCCAGGCGGCCTCGGGTTTCGGCATCCAGGCGGTCATAGGTGCGGGCGGCGTGCTGATAGACGCCGGTGGTGCGGATGAACCGGTCGATGCCGATGGTCGATGCCCCGGCAATCTCGGACAGCCGACCCGAGCCGGCCCGGCGCTGGAACTCCATCTGCCACAGCCGGTCCTGGGCATGCAGATAGCCCAGCGCGAACAGGGCGTCCTCGATGCTGCCGGCCTTGATATGAGGGATGTGCTCGGCATCGCGGATGACGGTGACCTCGCCCTTCAGGCCGTCGAGCGTGATCCGCCCCTCGGTTTCGGGCAGGCTGGTCCGCAGCCACAGGCCGCCGATCACCACGGCAGCCACGATCAGAAATATCAGGCCGCCAAGAATTCGACCGATCCAGCGCATGCAGCTTCGTTCCTTGGTCAACGGACAACGCCGGCCGCGTATCCTGCGGCCGATGGTCGCCAGTCTGCGCGAGCGCCGCATTCCGATCAACCTTGGCGTCACCCGGGATGACAGCCATCGACATCGCAGAGCCACCGCATGTGGTGGGCGTTGTCACGCAATTGGTCGCGGTATCGCAATCGAGATGCCATATGGTGTCCAGGGAGGCTGTGGTGTCCGGGACGGGGGCCCGGCCGACCCTGATCGACCCCTGCCATTCACAGGAGCCGCCTGCCGATGTCCGACATCTTCTCGACCCGCCGTCGTTCCGCACCCGGCCGCTTTGCGGATGTCGACGGCATGGTCGCCCGGCTCAAACCCAGCTATCCGGTCTATTGCCTGAAGCCCGCCAAGCTGACATCCGCCGCCCGCCGCTTCGTCGAGGGATTTCCGGGCGAGGTGCTGTATGCGGTGAAGTGCAATCCGGAGCGGACCGTCATCCGCACGCTGTATGAAGCCGGGATCAGTGGCTTCGATGTGGCGTCCCTGGTGGAAGTGGCCCTGGTCGCCGATCTTTATGAAGATGCGGAGCTGCATTTCCATCATCCGGTCAAGAGCCGGGCGGCCATCGCCAATGCCTATCGGGTCTATGGCGTCGACCGCTTCGCCGTCGACCATGCCGACGAGGTTCTGAAGATCCATGCCGAGACCCGGGGCAAGCCCGCCACCATGATGGTGCGGCTGACCACCGACAGCAGCCGCAGCACCTATGATCTGTCGGCCAAGTTCGGCGCCACCCTGACTGACGCCACGGCGATGATGCGCCAGGCTCATGATCTGGGCCATGGGGTGGGGTTATATTTTCATGTCGGCTCGCAATGCCCCGATCCGGTCGCCTATGACGAGGCGCTGGAGACGGTGCGGCAGGCGATGGCGGCGGTGCCCGATATTCCGGTGACGGCGATCGATGTCGGCGGCGGATTCCCCGGGCAATACGACATGGGCGAGATGCCGCCGCTCCAGGATTATTTCGCCGCCGTCCGCCGCGGCCTCGCCACGCTGCCACAGCAGCCGGGCCGGCGCATCCTGTGCGAGCCGGGCAGGGCGCTGGTCGCCGACGGCCTGTCGCTGGTGGTCCAGGTGCATCTGCGCAAGGGCGACCGGCTGTACATCAATGACGGTATCTATGGCAGCTTGTCCGAGACCGTGACCGGGCATCTGCGCTTCCCCGCCCGCGCGATCCGCCCCGTCGGGCAGCCGCTTGCCGGCGAGCGCCTGCCGTTCACGATTTTCGGCCCGACCTGCGATTCAACCGACGTCCTGCCCGAGCCGCTGTTGCTGCCGGCCGACATCCGCGAAGGCGACTGGATCGAGATCGACACCATCGGCGCCTATTCGAACGCGCTGGCGACCCGTTTCAACGGCTTTCTGCCCGAAGCGGTGGTCGAGATCGGTGACGCGCCGGTCCGTGTCAC
This sequence comes from Tistrella arctica, assembly GCF_039630945.1. NCBI lineage: Bacteria > Pseudomonadati > Pseudomonadota > Alphaproteobacteria > Geminicoccales > Geminicoccaceae > Tistrella > Tistrella arctica. The sequence goes on along the minus strand of NZ_JBBKTV010000001.1, from coordinate 851,776 downwards.
GGGGCAGGTCGCGATCGATACCGCCGGGACGGCTCGTCAGCGGACGCTGAGCTGAACGTCGAAACCACCATTGCCCGGCAGGCCGGCATAGGCCGCGCGCACGGTCTGGCCTTCCTTCAGCGGCAGCGGACGGCTGAGCGAGCCCAGGGCGATGACATCCCCCGGCTTCAGGCTTTCGCCGCGTGCCTTCAGATGTCCGACCAGCCAGACCACCGCATTCAACGGGTGGCCCAGGATGGCCGAGGTCCGGCTTTCGACGATCGCGCCGTTATGGCCGTCGGTGGTGCGCACGGTGAGGTTCGACAGCGCGGCCACGAAGTCGGGCGAGGTCTGCATGGCCACCGGCTTGCCGATCACGCCGGCGCGCACGCCCGCATTGATCATGGCGAGCGTGCCGGCGGTCAGCGGTTCCCCCGCCGCCAGCAGCAGGTCGGGCACGTCCAGATAGCCTGCGATGCTGGCGATATGGGCGGCGGCCTCAATGGGGTTGGTGGCCTGCATGATACCGGCATCCTTCACCGTCACCGCCAGATCCACCTCGATCGACGCGCGGGCGCCGATGTCGCGCGCGATGCCGGCCCCGGTCTCGTTGATCTGGCCGGCGAAGATCCGGCCGGCGACCGGCTCGCGGATGCCGAACATCTCCTGCGAGGTGCGGGCGGTCAGCATCACCTTCCAGCCGATCTGCGCGGGCCGCGACGGCATGGCGGTGGCCAGAAAGCGTTCACGCGCGGCATAGCCTTCGGCCAAGGTCAGGTCTACCGACGGCGCCTTGGGCTGCACGCGCGCCAGATAGCCGCGGCCGAGGCGGTCGGCTTCTTCCGCCACCTTGGGCGGCAGGCTGGGCAGCACTCTGATACTGCCGGCCGGCTGGCCCTGAGCGGCTTGTCCCGCGCCAGCCGCCCCGGAAACCACCGGAGCCTGCGGCATCTGCGGCGCCGTTGCCTGTGGCACCACCGGCAGACGCACGGCCGGCGGGGGCGCCGGGTTCTGCACCTGCTGCTGGGCCAGGGCCGTGAGCGGGGCAAGCGCCACCAGCGCCACGGTCAGAGAGGCGGAAAGGCGGGACGGGATCGTCATCACCGGGCAAGGACTCCAGGGCGTCAGAGGGTGTCAGCGGTTGATCTTGGCGGCGACGTCGCGGGCGAAATAGGTCAGCACGCCGGCGGCGCCCGCGCGCTTGAAGCCAAGCAGGCTTTCAACCACCACCTTCTCGCCGTCGAGCCAGCCATTGGCGATGGCCGCACGCAGCATGGCGTATTCGCCGCTGACCTGATAGGCGAAGGTCGGGACGCCGAACTCCGCCGACACCCGCTGGAGCACGTCCAGATAGGGCATCCCCGGCTTCACCATCACCATATCGGCGCCTTCGGCCAGATCCAGCGCCACCTCGCGCAGGGCCTCGTCGGTGTTGGCGGGGTTCATCTGATAGGTGCGCTTGTCGGCGGCCCCCAGATTGCCCGACGACCCGACCGCATCACGGAACGGACCATAGAAGGCCGAGGCGAATTTGGCGGCATAGGCCATGATCCCGCAGCCGTCGAAGCCATCGGCATCCAGCGCGTCGCGGATGGCGCCGATCCGGCCGTCCATCATATCGGAGGGTGCGATGACGTCGGCGCCCGCGCCGGCCTGCACCAGCGACTGCCGGCACAGCATGTCGACCGTGGGGTCGTTCAGGATACGGCCATCCTCGACGATGCCGTCCTGGCCGTGGCTGGTATAGGGGTCGAGGGCGGCGTCGACGACGATCCCGATATCGGGCACGGCGTCCTTGATCGCGCGGATGGCGCGGCAGGTAAGATTGTCGGGGTTCGCGGCCTCGCGCCCGTCGGGGGTCTTCAGCGCCTGCTGGATCGAGGGAAACAGCGCCACCGCCGGGATGCCCAGCGCGTGGGCCTCGCGCACCGCCTTGACCGCGCGGTCGATCGACAACCGCTCCACACCCGGCATCGATGCCACCGGGTCGGCGATCTCGCTGCCATCGACCACGAAGAACGGCCAGATCAGATCGTCGGGCGACAGCCGGTTCTCGGCCACCAGCCGGCGCCACCAGTCGGTCCGGCGGTTGCGGCGCATGCGGGTGCGGGGAAAACGCCCGAGGGCGGCGCTGGTCGATGGCACGGCACGATCACTCCTGGCAACGCGGTCTTTTTTCTGGGGGCGGTTACCGGGGCGGCCGCCTTGGGCCTGAGAATGCACCGCGAGGCCTGCTTCGTAAACGGCGGGCTGCACGGCGCGGCATCGAATCCCGCCATCTGTGGCCGAAATTGACAGGCAACCGATGGCCACTATGATGCCCCGCATATCATGTGCCGCAACCGGATGGCCGCCAGAGCCATCGCGATCCAGTATCGAGGAAACCAGATGAGCGACGCGCAGATCCTGTTCGACCGGTCCGGGGCGGCCGGAATTGTGACCCTGAACCGGCCCAAGGCTCTGAACGCGCTGACCCTGCCGATGATCCGCCTGATGGCGCCGCAAATGACGGCCTGGGCCGGGGACGACAGCGTGGGCGTGATCGTGGTGCGCGGCGCCCCCCGCCCCGACGGCCGGCCGGCCTTCTGCGCCGGCGGCGATGTGCGGGCGCTGTGGGACGAGCGCGAGGATCCGACAAGCACCCTCGCCGCCGAGTTCTTCGGTGAGGAGTATACCCTGAACCGTGAGATCTTCCGGTTTCCAAAGCCGTATGTGTCGCTGATCGACGGCGTGGTGATGGGCGGCGGCGTCGGCCTGTCGGTGCATGGCCGCTGGCGCGTCGCGACCGAGAACACTCTGTTCGCCATGCCGGAAACCGCGATCGGCATGCTGCCGGATGTGGGCGGCACCTATATCCTGCCACGGCTTCCGGGCCTGTCCGGCACCTATCTGGCACTGACCGGCGCGCGGTTGAAGGCGGCCGACTGTCTGGCACTGGGCATCGCCACCCATTTCGTGCCGGCGGCGCGGCTTGACGCGCTGACCACGGCGCTGGCGGCGATTGCCCCCGGTGCCGGCGCCGATGCCGCGGTCGAAGCGGTGCTGGGACAGTTTTCCGATGCGGGTGCGGCGGGGACGCCCGGTATCACCCAGCATCTGCCGGTGATCAATGCCTGCTTCGCCGGTGACGATATGGCCGGCATCCTGGACAGGCTTCAGACCGAGGGCGGCGAATGGGGCCAGGCGGTCGCCAGGGAGCTGGCGCACAAATCACCGACCAGCATGGTCGTGGCCCTGCGTCAGATGCGCGTCGGTGGCAACCTGTCCTTCGAGGATTGCATGACCACCGAGTTCCGCGTGGCCACCCGGATCGTGCGCAGCCACGACTTCGCCGAGGGCATCCGCTCGGTTCTGGTCGACAAGGACCACAACCCCAAATGGTCGCCGGAGCGGGTTCAGGATGTCGATTCCGCGACGATCGACGCGCTTTTTGCGCCGCTGGGCAAACGCGATCTCACTTTTGCCTAAAATTCTACCGGCCGCGCGCTTTCAGGCGCGCGGCCGTCTTGACTTCGGCGCGCGGGTCGAGATGATCGCCTATTGGCCGCAGCACCGTCGACGGATCGCCGGGACGCGGTCTGTTCGCCACGCGGCCCGCTTGGCGGGCGTCAGCCTGGATGGGATGGCCCGTCCGGCCCGTTCGCCGTTCAGCACCCGCCGGGCAATGCCGAGGACACTGTGCGACAGTCGTATCTGGAGACCATTCGTCTGATCGAGCGGCTGCATCGCCGCTTTCTGGACGTGATCAAGGCGGAGCTGGACCGCCTTGGTATCAACGATATCAATAACGTCCAGGCCCTGATCCTGTCGAATATCGGCGAGGAACAGCTCACCATCGGCGAGCTGACTGTGCGCGGCTATTATCTGGGCTCGAACGTTTCCTATAACGTGAAGAAGCTGGTCGAGAACGGTTATCTCGAACAGGAACGGTCTCCGCACGATAAGCGCGCCATGCGCATCCGCCTGACCCGCAAGGGCCGCGAGCTGTGCGACCGGGTGAGCGAGTTGTATGAGCGCAACTGCGCCGCGCTGGAAAAGGGCGTGATGGAGGAGGTCGCCCTGGCCGAGGTGAACGAGAGCCTGCGGACCCTGGAGCGGGTGTGGTCGGACTACATCAATTACGGCCGGTTCTGAAAAATGGTTGACGGTCGCATCCGCTCCGGGCGGGCCTGATCCGGGGGGTCCTGACCGGCGACGACGATATCACCGTACCGACACGACGACGGGGCGCCCGGCTTGACCGGAGCGCCCCGTCGTCGTTTCCGAACCGGGTCGTCGTGTATAAGGACCGGATGGAGTATCAGAGGCCGGACAGCACCGGAGCCAGATAGCCGGGCAGGGACATCAGCCCGGTATGGATGCCCCGGTCGTAATAGCGCGTGGCGAAGGGGCGGTTGTCGATATCGTCCCAGCGCACGCCATCGCTCAGCCGCCGGCCTTTGCGGGCGATGGAGCTGGACCAGGTGCCGCCACCATAGATGACGGTCGGATAGGTCATCGGGTGGCTGTCGGCGAAGCCGGCCCCACGCAGGCAGCGGTGGATCTCAGCCAGCCGGCCCTGATGGAACAGGGGCGATTCGCTCTGCACGACCACCAGGCCGCCATCGGTCAGGATGCGGTGGCAATCGGCATAGAAGGCGGCGCCGAACAGGCCCTCGGCCGGGCCGACCGGATCGGTGCTGTCGACGATGATCACGTCATAGCTGGCGTCAGCCGCATCGCGCACCCAGGCGACCCCGTCCTCGAAGCGGATCGCGGCGCGCGGGTCGCTGTTCGAGGCGGTGAGCGCCGGAAAGAAGCGCTCGGCCACCCGGACCACCCGTTCGTCGATCTCGACCATGTCGACGTGGTCGATGTCGCCATGCCGCAGTACCTCGCGCAGCACACCACAATCGCCACCGCCGATGATCAGCACCCGCCGGGGGCGGGCATGGATGAACAGGGCCGGGTGCGCCATGACCTCGTGATAGAAGAACTCGTCCTTGTCCGACACGTTCACGAAGCCGTCCAGCACCATCGCGGTGCCGAAACCGGTGGTGCGGAACACTTCCAGGCGCTGGAAGGGGGTTACCTCGGCATGCAGAACCTCTGCCACCTGAAGGCTGTACTGAAAGCCGGTACCGGCCATGCGCTCGGTGAACCAGAGTTCACTTTCCGCGGCCGCCGTGATGCGTTCCATGGGATCTGTCTGCCTTCCTGCCAACGGGTCGGTCCGGGCCCCGTGGTATCGCGATACGGCACGGGGCTTCGTGAGGCTGTGTGTCAGCCGTTCACGACCTTCCGGTCGAGGGGCGTTTGCGTGCGGCGGCCAGCCAGCATCGCCTGATGCCCGCGTTCCAGCGACATGCTGGAGAAGGTGCCGGACTTCAGGGCCACGCGCAGATAGTCGAATGCATGTTCGGTATGCAGGCTGTCGCCGCATGTGAACAGGTCGACTGCCGCATAGCCATATTCGGGCCAGGTATGGATGGCCAGATGGCTTTCGGCGATGATGATCGCGCCGCTGACACCCAGCGGCGAGAAGTGATGGAAGGTATGGGTGACGATGGTTGCCTTGGCGCGCTTGGCCGCCTCCAGCATCACATCGGTCACATAGTCGACATCTGCCAGAAGATCGCCGTCACAATCGTAGAATTCAGCGATGATCTGATGTCCGAGAGCCTTCACGGCACACCCCCCTTTTCAGAGAAGGTAGCGATCCACCCCAGGTCTCACGCCACAGTTCGTTACACACCCAAGAGGACGAAAGCCGGGCCGTCCGACATCTGTTCGTCGGGATACGGTCCGGCCGCTTGAACGGGGCGCCGGCATTGCCTGGGCGCCCGGATAAAGTGGCTGGAACCTATGGATGGGGGGCGGAGGTGTCAACCGAATTTCTTGTGACGTCGGTATGGCGACTGTCGCGATGACGACGGACGCGGAGCGTTATGCGCTTGTATGCTGACGACATCCGGCGGCAGGCGCTGTCATACCAGGGCGCCGATAACGACCAGATCATAAGCCGGGAGGAGACAAAGAGCCAATGATAACAGAGTTTTATGATAAGAACTTTATCCGTCGCCGCATCACGGTCGATGACGGCACGACGATCAATCTCGTGTCCGGCGGCAAGGGGCCTCCCCTGCTGCTGCTGCATGGCTATCCGGAAAGCCATGTGATGTGGCACCGGGTGGCGCCGCTGCTGGCGCCGCATTTCGAGCTGGTGATCCCGGACCTGCGCGGCTATGGCGACAGCGACAAACCGGCGGGCGACGAGGCCCATGCCCGTTATTCCAAGCGCCGCATGGCCCTGGACATGGCCCAGGTGATGACGGCGCTCGGCCATGAGCGGTTCAGCGTTGCCGGACATGATCGCGGCGCGCGCGTCACCCATCGCCTGTTGCGGGATCACGAAGCGCGGGTGGTGCGGGCCTCGGTGATGGATATCGTGCCGACGCTGGACATCTATGAGGCGACCGACCGCACCATCGCCACCAGTTATTTTCACTGGTTCTTTCTGATCCAGGATGACGGGCTGCCCGAGCGGTTGATCGCCGGCGACCCCGGCTATCTGCTGGACTGGGCCCTGAACCGGCTGTGTGTGGATCCGGCGGCGATCGGCGCCGACGAGCGGGAAGAATACAAGCGCTGGTTCGTGTTGCCCGAAACAATTCACGCCACCTGTGAAGACTATCGTGCCGGCGCCACCATCGACCTGGACCATGACCGCGCTGATCGCGATCATCGCCTGTCGGTGCCGTTGCTGGTGCTGTGGGGCGCGCACCGGCTGGTGGGCAAGCGTTTCGACCCGCTGGCGATCTGGCGGCAATATGCGACCACGGTCGAGGGTGAGGCGATCGATTGCGGCCATTTCCTGCCCGAAGAGGCGCCGGAGGCCGTGGCGGCGCGGATGATCGGCTTCTTCGGTGCCTGATCGCGCGCTGATCGGGCCGTGAATGATCAGGGTCATGTGCGCCGGATCTTTACGTGACGCCGCGCAGCCGCCATTCTCACGCCATCCTGACCGAGGCTTGAGAGGACCGGGCAATGAGATTGCGCGTGCGGCGGCGGCCGGCACTGGCCGGAATGCTGATGGCGGCGGCCGGCCTTCTGGCCATGATGTCGGGGGCCGCGGCCGATATCGGCTATGCCGAGGCGCTGGTGACCGATCCGGTGACCGATGCCCCGGCACCGGTCATGATCTGGTATCCGAGCGACGCGCCGGCGGCTCCGGTCCGGCGGAGCCCATTTGTGATGAGGGTTGCGGTCGACGCGGAACCCGCGCCCGGCCGCCATGGTCTGGTGGTGTTCTCGCACGGGTCGGGCGGCGCACCGCTGGCACATCACGGCACCGCGGAGGCACTGGCTGCGGCCGGTTGGATCGTGGCGGCGCCGATGCATCCGGGCGATGACGTGCGCAATGCCTCCGGTGCCGGCAGCGCTGTCGCGTTTATAGGTCGGGTCCGTACACTCTCGGCGGTGATCGACCGGATGCTCGGCGATCCGCGCTTCGCCGGCCATGTCGATGCCGGTCGTATCGCTGCCGTGGGCTATTCGGCGGGTGGTGCGGCCGTGCTCGCTCTGGCTGGCGCCCCCGCCGACGCGGCCAATGCCGTCGCCTTCTGTGCCGACCATGGCGCCGAGGACACGCTGTGTGGCCGCTATGGCGTGCGGGCCGATCTGGTCGTCGAGGCCAGCCGCATCGGCCCGGTGCCGGCCGATGACCGGCTTGATCTGGCGATCGCGCTGATGCCGGTAACCGGCTGGTTCGCCGATGATGCCCTGGCGCATCTGCAGATCCCGGTGCGGATCATGACCAGCCAGCATGACGAGATGCTGCCGCCGCCGCTTCATGGCGAGCGGCTGGCGGCGGGATCGGACGGCGCCGTGCCGATCGAGGTGATGGTCGGCGCTGGACATTTCTTTCCGTTGGGCGTGCTGCCGGATGAGCTGGCGGGATCGGATGTGGCCCGTGACCCGGCGGGGCTGGATCGCGCCGCCGCGATCGCCCGGTTGAACGACTGGCTGATCAGGACGCTTGACGACGCCATACGCTGAGGGTGCGCGCGTCATCGCCGGCGTGGCTCCACGCTTGCCCCTTGAGGCGCCGGGCCGCAGGCCCACATGATGGCATCGATATGCCGTTGCCATCCGTCGTTTGAGGGACCACGCCCATATGACAGCCCGCGATCCCGGACGGCATCGCCGTAACGATCCTGCGGCGCCGGACGATCACCGCCCGGTCGGCGGCGGACGACTGCGCCGCTATTTCCTGGCTGGCATCGTGGTGACCGCCCCGATCGCGATCACGCTGTATGTGGCGTGGTGGTTCATCGCCTTTGTCGACGATCTGGTGCTGCGCTTCGTGCCGCCGGCCTATCATCCCGACCAGTATCTGCCGTTCAGCATTCCCGGCGCCGGACTGGTGGTGGTTCTGGTGGCGATCACGCTGATCGGCGCGTTTGCAGCCGGGCTGGTCGGGCGCGAATTCGTCAAACTGGGCGAGGGCATCGTTGCCCGGATGCCGGTGCTGCGCAGCATATACGCCGCGCTGAAGCAGATCTTCGAGACCATTCTGACCCAGGGATCGCAGTCGTTCCGCGAGGTGGTGCTGATCGAATATCCGCGGCGCGGCCTGTGGTCGCTGGCCTTCATCACCGGCAACACCGGCGGCGAGGTCCAGCGGTTGACCAAGGCGCGGATGGTCAACGTCTTCGTTCCGACCACGCCCAACCCCACCTCGGGCTTTCTGCTGTTCGTGCCCGATACGGAACTGGTGCGGTTGTCGATGACCGTGGAAGAGGGGGTCAAGCTGGTGATCTCGGGCGGGCTGATCACGCCGCCGGACGCGGCCGACCCTGAGGGCGGGCAGGCCGACACGGCATCGCGGCGGCCGGCCGCCTTGACGGCAGCTCCCATGCCGGCAGCAGACGATGCCAGCGACGCCGCCGCCGCGGAGACGGAAGCCGATACGGCCGCGCGAAACAAGGCTTGATAAACCCGCGCGCAACGCTCATATTCTATGGATCATGCAAAACCTGATTCAAATAACGGCGGCACTGCCGTCGCTCGATGCCGGGACCAACCGCCAGATGCGCAGCGGTAATCTCGTTCAGGGCTGATCGCCCGGGCCGTATCTGTCCCCGACCTTAGATGTCCGCGGGCACCCGGTCCGGGACATGGTGCTTTTTCGATATCGTCGTCGCCTCTGAAAGCGATATCCGCCCTGTCGGCATCCAGGCCCACGCGGACGTTGTCTTCTGATCAAGCGTCGGACCCGAGCCGATCGGGCCATATCCGGACCAGCATCTCCGACAGGGTCGTCGGGCCCCATGCCTGATGTGGGGTCGCCGGGGCCTGTCGCGCAACACCTACCCATCCCTCGACATCCCATGCGGAACGCACCGGCATCCTGCCGGCGCCATGGCGCGTGGTTCCACACACATCATCCAAGGATATCAACATCATGACTGAGACCGCCTTTGCCGTCGTCGATCTTCCCGAAATCGCCACGCCGCCGCCGGTGTTCGTGGGCGAAACCGACTTCGACCGCCTGAGCGCGCTGGCCGACATGGCCGCCGTGGAACCGGGCACCGCCGCCGCCTTCCTCGCCGCCGAGCTCGACCGCGCAACCGTGGTCGCCGACGACGAACTGCCCGCCGATGTGGTGGCCATGCACCGCCAGCTTCGCTATCGCGCGGAAGATGGTGCCGATCAGCAGGCCATTCTCGTTTTCCCGCGTCAGGCCGATATCGCCAGCAACCGGGTGTCGGTGCTGACCCCGGTGGGCGCGGCGTTGCTCGGCCTGCGGGCCGGCGCCTCGATCGCCTGGCGTGACCGCACCGGCCGCGTGCGGCATCTGACCGTGACCGGCGTCGGCAACTGATCTGCCAGTCTGCGGGTGATCGGCCGCCGGCCGACGATCAGCCCGACCGCAGATAGCGAACCGCCTGGTCGCGTTCGAACAGATACAGCAGCACCCGCAAGGCCTGGCCCCGCGGCCCGTCGAGCTCGGGGGTGCGTTCGATCTCCAGGCGGGCCTGTGCCTGGGCGATCTCGATCAGATCGCCGTGGATATCAAGATCGGCGAGCCGCATTTCCGGCTCGCCGCTCTGTTTTGTGCCCAGCGCGTCGCCGCCGCCGCGCAGGCGCAGATCCTCTTCGGCGATGACGAAGCCATCCTCGGTCGCGCGCATCACCTCCAGCCGTTTACGGGCGATCTCGCCCAGCGGGCTCGCATAGAGCAGCAGGCAGCTTGCCTGATCGTCGCCACGGCCCACCCGGCCGCGTAGCTGGTGCAACTGCGCCAGACCGAAGCGCTCGGCATGTTCGATGATGATGACGGTGGCGTCCGGCACGTCGACGCCGACCTCGATCACGGTGGTGGCGACCAGGACATCGGTCCGGTCGCAGGCGTTGGTCGAGCGGAAGCGGGCGATGGCCGCGTCCTTGTCGGGCCCCTTCATCTGACCATGGATCAGCCCGACCCGCGGCCCCAGCCGCTCGGCCAGTTCCTCGGCCCGCGCGGTCGCCGCCGACAGATCGGCCTTTTCCGACTGATCGACCAGCGGACACACCCAATAGACCTTGTGGCCGCCGGCAATGGTGCGGATCACGCCGTCGATGACGTCGTCCATGCGGTCGATCGGCAGCACCCGGGTCTTGATCGGCTTACGTCCGGCGGGTTTCGACAGGATCCGCGAGACGTCCATATCGCCATAGGTGGTCAGCGCCAGCGTGCGGGGAATGGGCGTCGCGGTCATCACCAGCGTGTCGACACCGCGGCCCTTCGACGACAATTGCAGCCGCTGATGCACGCCGAAACGGTGCTGTTCGTCGATCACCGCCAGTGCCAGATCGCGGAACGCGACCTCGTCCTGAAACAGGGCATGGGTGCCGACCAGAATATCGATCTCGCCCGCTTCCAGTGCCGCCAGAACCTCGCGCCGGGCTTTCGCCCGCTCACGACCGGTCAGCAGGCCGAAGCGCAGCCCGGCGGGCGCCCCCAGCCGTGTCAGCGTCTCCATATGCTGGCGGGCCAGAACATCGGTCGGCGCCATCAAGGCCGCCTGCCCGCCGGCCTCGACCGCGATCGCCATCGCCAGCAGGGCAACCACGGTCTTGCCGCTGCCGACATCGCCCTGCAGCAACCGCAGCATCCGCAGCGGTCCGGCCATGTCGCCGGCAATTTCCGACAGCACCTGGCGCTGATCGGTGGTCAGCCTGAAGGGCAGCGCCGCTTCGACCGGCCCGGTCAGCCGGCCGGTGCCGGCCAGGCCGCGCCCGGCTGACCGCCGCTGCCGGTTGCGTACCAGCGCGATCGCCAACTGGTTCGCGAACAGTTCGTCATAGGCAAGCCTGCGGCGCGCCGGTGTCAGCGGCGACAGGTCATCGGCATCGACCGGCGCATGAGCCTGGCGCAGCGCCGTCTGCCAGTCGGGCCAGCCCTCGCGCTTCAGCACGCCGCGGTCGATCCATTCGGGCAGGGTGGGCAGCCGGTCCAGCACCGCGCGTGCCGCCCGGCGCAGCAGCTTTGGCGACAGCCCGTCGGCACCTGGATAGACCGGCTCCACCGTCTCGATCTCGGCCCGCCGTGCCGGCGGGACGATGTGATCGGGATGCGGCATCTGCACCTCGCCGCCATAGCGTTCGACCTTGCCGCTGACGATCCGGCGTTCGCCTTCCGGCATCAGCCGGCGCCAGTCCTCGGCGCGGCCATGAAAGAACACCAGGGTGACCGGGGTGCCGTCCGGATCGGCCGCGCGCACGCGATGCGGCTGGCGTGGCCGCTCGGCCGGCTGGTGTTCAAGAATGGCCAGATCGAAGGTGGCGATGCGGCCGGCCGCGGCCTGGGCCGCCGGCGGCGCGTGGCGCCGGTCGACCAGCGCGATCGGCAGGGTCCACAACACGTTGATCACCCGGTCGCCATGGGCGGCGCGCGCCACCAGCTTCAGCACGCGCGGACCGATGCCGGGCAGGGTGGTGGCTTCGGCGAACAGGGGAAACAGGGGTTCGGGGCGCATCTGGTCCGGATGGTGGTGGTGTCGTCAAGGGGCGCCCATGGGGCGCTGTCGCCGTCCGGTCATCGGACGCGCCCACGATAGGGGCGGGTGGCTGCCGAGACAAGCGACGCGGCACCCGATTGACGGGGACACGCGCCCGGGGCGCCCATGGGGGTGACAGCCAGCCGGTCGCGGGCTATATCACGGGGCGCAGTCTTGTCCGCATGAGAGGGTCCAGCCGCCATGGCCGAAGACACCGACGCCCGCCGCCGCCGGCTGCGCTATCAGAGCTGGTATCGCGGTTGCAAGGAAACCGACATCCTGTTCGGCAAGTTTGCCGATGTCTGGCTCGACCGTTTCGACGCGGCCGGACTGGATGCCTTCGAGGCGCTGCTGAACGAGAACGACATCGACCTGTACAACTGGCTGAGCGGCCGTGAACCGGTGCCTGCGGATCTGGCTGAAAATCCGGTCATGGTGCTGATGATGGAATTCGACTTCGCGGCGGCGCCCGATCGCGGGATGGGCCAGACCCGGACTGCCACCGACCTCGCCTGAGCCGCGATACCGACCGAGGCCGCGTTCCGACCACCGGTGCCATAGAAAGACGCCACGCCCGTGCTGATCGATCCTGTGCTTTTCGACCGCCCCGGCCGCATCCTGCTGACCGAGGCGCCCGACGGGCTGGTCTGGCAACTGGTGGCCGACCTGGCCACCGGGCGGCCGGCCCGCGATCTGGTGCTGGTGATGCGCGACGACACGCGCATGGTGGCGGCTGCCGAGGCCCTGAAGGTGCATCTGCCCGGCACCGAGATCCTGCGTCTGCCGGCCTGGGACTGCCTGCCTTACGACCGGGTCTCGCCCAACGGCATGATCGCGGCCGAGCGCATGGACACGCTGACCCGGCTGGCCGGCGGCCCCGGCGCCGACGATCCGGTGACCGGCGGGCGGGCGCGGGCGATCGTGGTGACCACGGTCAATGCGCTGTCGCAACGCGTGCCGCCGCGCGACAGCCTGACGCTGGCCCGGCTGCGGCTGGAGCCCGGCCACCGGCTGAGCACCGAGCGGCTGGTCGACTATCTGATGCACAATGGCTATGTCCGCGCCGGCACGGTGATGGAGCCGGGCGAGTTCGCCGTGCGCGGCGGCATCGTCGATCTGTACCCCGCCGGCGAACCCGATCCGGTGCGGCTGGATTTTTTCGGCGACGAGGTCGAGGCGATCCGCAACTTCGATCCCGTCACCCAGCGTTCCAATGCCCGCATCCGCCGGCTGGACCTGAAGCCGGTGAGCGAGATCCTGCTGACCGACACGGTCATCCAGCGTTTCCGCCAGGCCTATCGGCAGGCCTTCGGCACGGTCGGCACCGGCGACCCGCTGTATGAGGCGATCAGCGCCGGTCGGCGCCATTCCGGCATGGAACACTGGCTGCCGCTGTTCCACCCCTATCTTGAACCGGTCACCGCCTATTTAAACGCGCCGGCGCTGATCTTCGACCATCTGACCGACGAGGCGTTCGTCGAGCGCCGGGCGCTGATCGAGGATTACTTCGAGGCGCGCAAGACCGGCCCGGTGTCGATCATCGGCGGTGAGCGCGAGGCGCCCTATCGCGCGCTGCCACCCGATCAGCTGTATCTGACGCCTGAAGAATGGTCGGACATGGCGAAAGCGGGGCCGCGCGCCAGCGTGCAGCCGGGGCCGGCCGACCGGCCTCTGCCGTCAGGCTGGCGCGCGGCGCGGCTGGGCGGCAGTCCGGCGCGGGATTTTGCGCCCGAGCGCAAGGATGAAAGCGTCAACCTGTTCGACGCCCTGGCCGGCCATATCGCCGCCGAGCGCGGTGCCGGGCGCCGGGTGGTGGTGTGCTGCTACAGCGCCGGTGCGCTCGACCGGATCCGGACCGTGTTCGAAGATCACGGCATCGGGCCGGTGGAGGCGGTGGAGACCTGGGACCGGATCGATACCGCCCGGCCCGGCGCGCTGGTTCTGATCGTGCTGCCGCTGGATCATGGCTATGTTGCGGGCAGCCTGTCGGTGCTGACCGAGCAGGACATTCTGGGCGACCGGCTGAACCGCAAGACCCGCCGTAAGCGCCGCGCCGAAAACTTCCTGCGCGATGCCGACACGCTGAGCGTCGGCGATCTGGTGGTGCATGTCGACCATGGCATCGGCCGTTATGAGGGGTTGGAGACCATCACCGCCGCTGGCGCGCCGCATGATTGCGTGCTGGTGGTCTATGAGGGCGGCGACCGGCTGTTCGTGCCGGTCGAGCATATCGACATGCTGTCGCGCTATGGCACGTCAGACGGCCCGGCGCCGCTGGACCGTCTGGGCGGGCCGCAATGGCAGCAGCGCAAGGAGCGTACCAAACACCGCCTGAAGGACATGGCCGACGCCCTGATCGCGGTCGCGGCCGAGCGCAAGCTGAAAGGGGCCGCCCGGATCGAGCGGCCGCAGGGGCTGTATGACGAGTTCTGCGCCCGCTTCCCCTATAACGAGACCGAAGATCAGCTTCACGCCATCGAGGATGTCATCGACGATCTGGCTTCGGGCCGGCCGATGGACCGGCTGATCTGCGGCGATGTGGGGTTCGGCAAGACCGAGGTGGCGTTGAGAGCGGCGTTCATTGCCGCGATGAGCGGGGTTCAGGTGGCGGTCATCGCCCCGACCACGCTGCTGTGCCACCAGCATTTTCTGGGTTTTACCAGGCGCTTCCAGGGCTTTCCGATCAAGATCGTCGAACTGTCGCGGCTGGTGACCGGCAAGCGGGTGGCGGAAGCCAAGAAGGCGATCACCGACGGCACCGCCGATATCGTGATCGGCACCCATGCCTTGCTGGCCAAGGGGGTTCAGTTCCGCGATCTGGGCCTGATGATCGTCGACGAGGAGCAGCATTTCGGCGTCAAGCACAAGGAACGGCTGAAGGAGATGAAGGCCGACGTTCATGTGCTGACCCTGACCGCCACCCCGATCCCGCGCACCTTGCAACTGGCGCTTGCCGGCGTGAAGGAGCTGTCGATTATCGCGACGCCGCCGGTCGACCGGCTGGCCCTGCGCACCTTCACCATGCCCTATGACAGCGTGATCGTGCGCGAGGCGATCCTGCGCGAGCAGTATCGCGGCGGGCAGTGCTTCTTCGTCTGTCCGCGGATCGAGCAGGTGAAGGAGGTCGAGGAGCGGTTGCGGGTGCTGGTGCCCGAGGTCAAGATCGCGGTCGCCCATGGCCGGCTTGGCGCGGGCGACCTGGAAGACGTGATGGGCGGCTTCTATGGCGGCGAATACGATGTGCTGCTGTCGACCAGCATCGTGGAAAGCGGGCTCGATATCCCGCGCGCCAATACGATCATCATCTATCGTGCCGATCTGTTCGGTCTGGCGCAGCTCTATCAGCTCCGCGGCCGGGTTGGGCGTGGCAAGCTGCGCGGCTATGCCTATCTGATGCTGCCCGCCAACCACACCGTCACCCGCCCGGCGCAGAAGCGGCTGGAGGTGATGCAGACCCTCGACAGCCTCGGGGCAGGCTTCACCCTTGCCAGCCATGATCTCGACATTCGCGGCGCCGGCAATCTGCTGGGCGAGGAACAGTCGGGCCATATCCGCGAAGTCGGGCTGGAACTGTTCCAGCAGATGCTGGACGATGCGATCGATGCCGCCAAGGCCGGCGGTGGCGACGTCGAGGTGAAACCCGCTCGTCGCGACTGGTCGCCGCAGATCAATCTGGGCGCCGCGGTGCTGATCCCCGAGACCTATGTGTCGGATCTGGATGTCAGGATGTCGCTGTACCGGCGGGTCGCGGATCTTGAGGAAGGCGACGAGATCGATGCCTTCGCGGCCGAACTGGTCGACCGCTTCGGCCCGCTGCCCGATGAGGTCCGCCAGCTTCTGCAGGTGGTGGCGATCAAGAAGCTGTGCATCGCGGCCGGCGTGTCCAAGGTCGAGGCCGGGCCCAAGGGGGCGACGGTGTCTTTCCATCTGGACCAGTTCGCCCGGCCTGACGGGCTGATCCCGTATATCGCGAAACAATCGGGCACGATCCGGCTGCGACCCGACCACAAGCTGGTGATGGTGCGGGCCTGGGCGACGGTGGAAGACCGGCTGAAGGGCGCCCGCGACCTGATCGGCACGCTGGCGCGGATTGCCCGCACCGGGCGCGCGGCCTGAACATCGGCCGACACGGCACGCTGTTACAGGCGGCTCCCAAAACGGTCACACGGCACCGGTTACACTGCGCGGTGCAGCTTCCTACATGTCATCAGTCATCGTGACCGGCCCTTGCGGCCAGGGAACTGGGCGACCAGGGAACTGGGCGGGCAGGGAACAGGTTCGGCTGCCGGCAGTTTACGGCATGTGGACGCCGCTGCCGGTCAGGCGCGGCGTCCCGGCGCGTCGAACCCCTGCGCCTCGTGCCGGCCGGTTGCGTTCAGCATGTTTGATCAGAAAAGGATGAAGTCCAATGGCCACCGCAGAACAGACCGCCGTCGACAAGGAAATGGAGGTTCTGAAGGCCGATCTGGCCGCCCTGCGCGCTGATCTCGCCAAGGCGACCCGCCAGTCCGGCCGCGCCGCCGGCGTGGGTGCCGAGGCATTGAGCGAGAAGGCGAGCGAAGAGATGGAACGGTTGCGTGGCGAAGTCGACCGGTTGATGCATGTGGCCGGTGAGCGTGGCCGCGGGGCCGTGCGGGCGGCGGAGAGCACCATCGAGGAAAAGCCCCTGACCAGTGTGCTGGTGGCGTTCGGTGTGGGTCTGGTGATCGGCAAGCTGCTGGACCGGCGCTGATCGGCCTTGGGCTTGTCTAGCCTCGGTCGATCGTACCGCCGGCCGTCGGTTGATGCCCGGATATCGGAAGGCGGTGGGGTGCCGTGCGCGCCACCGCCGTTCTTCCGGGCGGGTGCCCCGGCCCATTACCCCTGTCAGCCCGAGGGCGCGCACTCATGCTGAACATGATGCACAAAGTTGAAGCGGCGGTGGCGCGCGCCGGTGCCGCTGCCATGTTGTATACGCTGGCGGGCATCATCCTGCTGGCATCGGCGGGCTTCGCCCTGACCGCATTCTATATCTGGGTCGATACCCTGACCTGGCATCCGGCATCGCCGGGGCTGTGGACGGCGCTGTTGCTGCTGATCCTGGCCCTGATCGTGATGCTGGCGGGCAAGCTTGTTCTTCGCGGGCTGCAGCCTGGCAGCAGCGGCCATCGCCATCAGTCTTCGTCAGCCACTGGTTCCGCCGGCGCAGGGGCGCCACCCGGTGCATCGGAGGTTGCCGCCATGAGCGGCCTTGCCTCGGAACTCATCCGCCGCAACCCCGCCGGGGGTATCGCCGCCGCAGGTCTGGCGGGGGTCGCCATCGGCGCATCGCCTGAAATCCGGCGCATGCTCGCCGATATGGCACGCGCGGCACTCAGCCCCAAACCGCCGCCGCCCCCGCCCGGGTATTGACCGGGGACGGGCCGCGATCGGGCGTCAGTCCATCACAACAGGGTGCCGGCAGAACAGGGTGCCGGTAGAAGAGGGTGCCGGTCAGGCGCCCTTTTCTGCCGTCGGGCCGATCAGAGCAGAATCTGCCGGGCGCGCAGCAGCAGGCTGTCGGCGGTGTCGGACGGTTCAAGCGATGCATGGCCCATCTGCATCCAGATCGGTGCCGTCGGCAGGCCCGCCAGTCCGTAATCGGTGGTGGCGAGGCTGCCGGCAATGCGGTGCAATGCCTTCAGCGACCGATCGCCGGGCGTGTCGGTCAGCACCGCGACCAGGGTGTTGTCGTCGGCGCGCGCGATCAGGTCTTCCACGCGCACCAGCCGCTTCAAGGTGTCGGCGGCGCGTGCCATCACGCTCTGGGCGGCGGCGGGGCCCCGGCGTTCGATCAGCAAAGACAGATTGCGATATGATACGGTCGCGACACTCAGCGGCTTATCCCATTTCGAGGCCTCGAACACCAACCGGCTGAGATGCACGCGCAGGAACGCCTGCTGAAAGGCGCCGGTCTCGGCATCGATGGTTGCCGGTGCCTCAAGCGACGCGAACATGGCGGTCAGGCTGCGGCGCAGGCGCCGCCGGCGCAGAGCCGACAGCACACGGCCATGCAGTTCGTCGGGGCTGAACGGGCGGGAGATCAGGTCGTCGATGCCGGT
This sequence comes from Tistrella arctica, assembly GCF_039630945.1. Lineage (NCBI taxonomy): Bacteria > Pseudomonadati > Pseudomonadota > Alphaproteobacteria > Geminicoccales > Geminicoccaceae > Tistrella > Tistrella arctica. The sequence continues at coordinate 833,694 of NZ_JBBKTV010000001.1, read as the reverse complement.
CTGAATCAGGGTCTGCACATCCGGGGCAGATGCGGGCTGGCCGATGCCCAGTACCGGCACGTCATACAATGCCGGTGTGTCGCGGACATGCAGCGCCAGGCCCAGCCAGTCCTCGCGGTCGCCGCCGTCGAATGACAGCACCAGCGTGTCGACCACCTGCTCGTGCAGCAGTTGCGCCGCCTCGGCGGCACCGGACGTGCGCAGCAGACGATAGCGGGATTGCAGAATGTCGGCCACGTCGTCGAGATCTTCGCCGAGCTGGGCTGCCAGCAGCAGAACCGGCGGCCCATCCCGGCTTTCCTGGCCGCGTCGGCGGTCGAGTTCGACACGAAAGCTGCGGGCGGTGGCGGCGCGACGCCGCAGCTCGGCCTGCATGATGCCCAGCCTGACCAGCTTCGACATCCGTGCCGCGATCAGCCCTTCGTCATGGGTGCCGATCAGCAACTCGTCGACACCGACCGCCAGAGACCGGCGGCGTAGGGCCGACGAGGCCCGCCCCCCCACCATCAGGACCGGAATATGCCCGGTATCGGGGTCGTTGCGCAGCATATCGACGAAATCGCAGCCATCGCCATCGGACAGAAGGTCGTCGATGATCACCACATCCGTCAGCAATTGCCGGGCGAGGCGAAGCGCCTCGGCGCCGTTGCGGGCGCTGAACAGAAACAGCCCACGAGCACGCAGGCCATCCATGATCCGCTGGGCGACCCGCGGATCCTGCATGACCACGAGAACGCGCGCGAGATAGGGCATGGCGTCTGTCTACTTCCGCAAAGAGGGCTGGTTCCGCAAAAGGGGCTGGTCAGCGGCCCGGCAGGGCGCGGCGGACGATCTTGCCGTTCACGCCGCGTGGCAGGCTGTCGACCAGAATCAGGTCGCGCGGCCATTTATAGCGGGCGAGATGTTTGCCGACCCAGGCATTGACGCCTTCAAGATCAAGCTCGCCTGAGCGGCCCGGCTTCGGCACCACATAGGCGGCGATGATGGTGAGCGCATCGTCGAGCTTGCGCGGTGCCACCGCCACTTCCGCGATGGCCGGATGCGCGCTGAGCGCCGCCTCCACCTCGATCGGCGAGACGCGATAACCAAGCACGGTCATCACTTCATCCGATCGGCCATCATACCAGTAATAGCCATCGCTGTCGACGCGCGCCAGATCTCCGGTGATGAACCAGTCACCACGCCAGGCAGCGGCCATGTCGTCGGGCCGGTTCCAATAGCCCAGCATCAGCCCGGCCTCGTCGCGATGCACGGCGATGACGCCGATGTCGCCGGGGGCCAGCGGTTCTGTGCCGCCATCCAGCGGCAGAACCGTGATCCGCCGGCCGGGCTGCGGACGGCCAGGGCTGCCCAGGCGCAGGGGTGTGTCGGGGCCGCTGGAGATATAGGTCGACACCTCGCTCATCCCCAGCGCTTCGTATAGGGGCAGGTCGGCGGCATCGAACCAGCGGTGGGTCAGGGCGGGTGGCAGGGCTTCACCCGCCGTCAGGCCATGGCGCAGGCTGCGCAGCCGGTCGCGGGTCAGGGTGCCGTATTTCAGCATCTGGCGATAGACGGTGGGGACGGCGGCAAAGATCGTCGCCTCGGACCGTTCGATCAGCACCGGCCAGATCGAGGGATCACGCGGACCGGCATAAAGAACCGCGGTCGCGCCATGCGCCCAGGGGTCCATCAGCCCCACGCCCAGCGTGTAGGTCCAGTTCAACTGACCGGCATGAAGCACACGGTCGGCCGGTCCCATGCCGTGCCATCCCGGACCCATCGGCCGACGGCCCCAGACCGCGCGATGGGCATGCAGCACGCCCTTGGGCCTGCCGCTGGTGCCGGAGGTATAGATCATCAGCGCCGGATCATGGGCGGGGCCGAGCAACGGGTCGGCGCCGTGGCGGCCGCGAACGGCCGCGGCCAGCCAGTCCAGCCCCAGCAGCCGCATGCCGCCCGGATAAGGCTCGGCGATCTCAAGCCCGTCGGCGACGAAGGCCACGGCCGCGCCGCAATCGCGGGCGATGAACCCGGCTTCGGCGGGGGTGAGCTGGGCCGAGGTCGGCACCGCGATCAACCCGGCGGCCGCGGTCGCGAAATAGACCAGCGCGAATTCGATCCGGTTGCCCATCCGGATCATCACCCGGGCGCCCGGCGCCAGATCCAGCGCCACCAGCGCCGCGGTCACCCGGCGCACCTGATCGTACAGCCGGTCGAAACTGATGCTGTCGCGCATGCCGTCCTGGTCCATCAGGATCAGGGCCGGCTTGTCGGGATGTCGCTCGGCATTCCAGGCCAGACAATAGGCCGCAAGATTGAAGCGGTCCGGATCGAACGGCGCCGCGGCCGCCGGCATGGCGGGCGGTGTGTCGATGGCCGGGCCTGGCGCCGGCATGAGCGGGTCGCCGCCGGCACCATCGGCGAGGCCGCTGGCGTCGGGGCTGACAAGGGCTGAAGCGGGCGCCATGGCGCCCTGTGCGGGAGCATCGCTGATCATGGCGCTGAGGGTAAGCGCAGACGCGTCGTTTCGGAAGTGCCAAAAAACGGACATGAAACCGTCGCAGCGGCACCGTTCGGTCTGTCACGAACGACTGCGCCGCCCGATGCAGGCATCGGACGGCGCAGCTATGGCATGACAGGGGGCCGGACGGATGGGTATGAGGATGCCTCGTGATCAGTGGCCCAGGCGTTCTCCGGTCTCGCGTGCCTCGCGGCGCAGCGAGTCGACCACATTTTCAACCGACCGTCGCAAGGTTGCCGAACTGCTGACCAGTTGCCCTGTGGCGCCAGCGACCGATGTCGCTGCCTCGGCGGTCTGCCCGGCACCGCCGGCCACCTCGCCGATCGCCGAGGAAATGGTCTGGGTGCCGACAGCGGCCTGGTTGACGTTGTGGGCTATCTCGCTGATCGCGGCGATCTGCTCTTCCACCGCACTCGCGATGGTGGTGGATGCCTCGCGAACCCGGCCGATGGTCTCGACGATCCGTGCGATTGCCCCCACGGCCTGCTCGGTGTCGCTCTGGGTGGCGGCGATGCGGTTGGCGATCTCGTCGGTGGCCTTGGCGGTCTGGGTCGCCAGTGTCTTGACCTCGGAGGCCACGACCGCGAAGCCCTTGCCGGCATCCCCGGCGCGCGCCGCCTCGATGGTGGCGTTCAGCGCCAGCAGATTGGTCTGGGCGGCGATGTCGTTGATCAGCTTCACCACGTCGCCGATCTGACGGGCGGAGCCTGCAAGCCGGCGCACGATGCCATCGGTGTCGGCGGCACGCGACGAGGCCTCGGCGATGATGTCGGATGCCGTGGTCACCTGCCGGCCGATCTCGTGGGCGGATGCGGTCAGTTCTTCGGTCGCGGTCGCAACCGTCTGGACATTGACGTTGGTCTGCTCGCCGGCCGCGGCGACGGTGGCCGAATTGGCCGATGTGGTGTCGGCGATGCCGCGCATTTCCGATGCGCGCCGCTCCAGCCCCTCGGCCAGCTCGGTCATCTCGTCGGCGATGCCGCTCACCTCGCGTTCAAGCGTGTCGGCAAGGCCCAGCGTGCTTTCGCGCCGCGCCTCTTCTGACCGGCGTTCGGTCGCGGCCTGTGCCAGCCGCAGATTTTCGGTCTCGGCCAGCGTGTCGCGGAAGGCGACCAGCGCGCGGTTCAATGCGCCGATCTCGTCGCGACGATGGGTGTGGGGGATCTCGACAGTCGTGTCACCGCCGCTCAGCGTCGCGATGACGCCCATCGACTGTTTCAGCGGCCGCTTGACCAGAAGCAGCACGGTCACCGCCAGGGCGGCGACGATCAGCAGCACCAGGACCACGCCACCGATGATCATGCTGTGGAGCACTTCGTCGGCGGCGGCGCGCATCGAGGTCTCGGGGATGTTCACCAGCAGGCTCCACGGCTTGTCATAGCCCTGGATATGCACCGGGAGCACCATCCGATAGACCTGAGAGTTCAGGCTGGGAGACCATGACACGCTTTCCATGGTCAGACCTTCGCGGACGACGCGCTCGATCTCGGTGGTGTCGTCGGAGGTCAGCTTCTGCATCGGCTGGCCACGCAGTTCGGCCTTCGGATGATTGATCACCCGGAGGTCATTGGTGAACAGCAGCACATTGCCGGTGCCAAACGGTTTGGTCTCGTTCAGCCGCTTGTTCCAGGCATCCAGCTCGATATCGACACCGGCGACACCGACGACGGCGCCACCCACCTTGATTGGAACGGATGCCGACAGCAACATCACCTCCCGTCCGGCCACATCATAGATCGTGGGCGGGGTCATGAAGGCCTTGCCGGTGGTCAGCGGTGTTTGATAGTAGGCGGAATTCGGGCCGGTATAATCGCCGATGGTCTCGACCAGCGCCTGGCCGCTCACCCGGTTTATATAGGTCAGGTATCGGCCGGTGTCGTCGGATGTCCTGGTGTTGCGGAAGGCGGCATCATTGCCGTCCAGGGCATTCGGCTCGAACCCCGCCCAGACGCCGAGAAGGTCTTTCGCGTGGACGAAATTGGCCTCGATGACGCGATCATAGACGGTCCGATCGATGACGCCACCGGCCTTCATCGCAGAAAAGCTGTTGGCGACACCCTCGGCGACCGCCAGGTCTGTCGACATCTGGGTCGAAATTTCGGCCGCGAGCTGTCGGGACAGTGCGCGGCCGCTATCCAGCGAGGTTGCAAGCACCCGGTCTTCAGCCATGCGGGCGACCGCCGTGATGCCAACCGCCAGCAGTACAGCCAGTGCACCACCGCCGACAAGAATGATCTTTGAAGAAAGGCCGAGCGCCACACGCATGTTCTTGCACCATCTCTCGGGGGGAACGCGATTGAATTGCCCAAACGCTTCAGGTCAGCAGTGATGCATAGAAATCAGTCTGCCGGCCTGTCCGCGTGTTCCGACACATTAGCGCAAATGTGTTAACCAAGTGCTTAAGCAGAAAAAGACATCATTTGATCAGTATTACCTGATGGTAAATTTATACATTTTCAGTTGATGGGACGATGGGTTGCGTAAAGTATTCGATCTTCGCTCGGCTGGGTGTGAGGCCGGGATGATCTTGCGAAATTGCGCATCAGGCCGGTCTGCGGGTATGACTGTCGCCACAGCGAGCGAAGGACGCAGCAATGATGCAGATAGAGGATCCCGATGCCGGTGGCTGTTTCGCGGTGGGGCTGGACCGGTCGAGCAAGCCGTTCAATGCCGGCACCCTGAACCGGCTGGTCGCGGCCCATGGTGGCGCCTATACCTTCACCGCCGGCGCCGACTGGCAGACGAGCCAGCATTGGCGGCACTGGGACGATGCGGTGGCGGCAGAGGCCGCCGCGCCGCGCCCGACCGTGCCGCATCTGGCGTTCGACAGCCCGGCCGCGGCGCGGTTCCCTGAGGGCTTCACGCTGGTCGCCGTCGAGCTGACCGATGACGCGGTCGATCTGCCGGCCTTTCGTCATCCGCCGCGCGCGGTCTATGTTCTGGGGCCGGAGCGGGGCATGCTGGCGCCGGAATTCCTCGATCGGGCCACGCATGTGGTCAAGATCCCGATGCGGTTCTCGCTGAATGTCGCGATGGCGGCGAGCCTGGTGCTGTTCGACCGGCTGCGCTCGCGGGAGCGCGCGGGCGCGGTTCAGCGGCTCAACCGCCGCCGGGCCGAAGCGGCCGTGCAGGCGTTCCTGGATCAGAATCGGGCGCTTCGGGCCCCACCGCCGCCGCCTTATGCGGATTGACCGTGGTGGATGCACCGGCGGGGGGCGCCATGAACGGCCGCAGCAACAGGGTGCCCGGCCCGGCCCGTCCGTCCCGTGCGGCTGCGGCGTCATCCAGCCCGATCGCCATCGCATCATGGCCAGCGGCCGGCATGGGGCGGGCGGTGCCGAACAGACGGTCCCACAGGGTGAAGAAGAAGGCGTAATTGCTGTCGGTTTCGCGCCGCACGGCTGAATGATGCACCCGGTGCCAGTCCGGCGTGGCGATCAGCCGTGCCAGGCGACGGTCGACGGTCGCGCCCAGGTTCAGATCGGCATGGTTGAACAGCGAGGCCGCGTTCAATGCCATCTCGAATGCCAGAACCGCGATGGCCGGCACGCCCAGCAGCCAGATCACCGCGATCTTCCACGCCATCGACAGCAGGATCTCCACCGGGTGGAATCTGAGGCCGCTGGTGACGTCGAGCGCCATGTCCAGATGATGGATGCGATGCAGTCGCCACAGAACCGGCACGCGGTGCATGACCAGATGCTGGGCCCAGACCGCCAGATCCAGCAGGACGAAGCCTGCGGGCACCGTCGCCCAGGCGGGCAGGCCGATCACCGCGAACAATCCGGCGCCCGATGCCTCGGCGGCCAGTGCCGCACCCACCGCCGCTGCCGGAAAGACCAGCCGCAGCACCAGTGTGTCGGCCAGCGCCAGCCCCAGATTGGCGACCCAGCGGCGGCGGCGTTCCAGCGCGCGGGTGTGGCCCCGCCGCGGCCATCGACGTTCCGCTAGCGCGAAGCCTGCGAACAGCAGGGCAAAAACGCTGCCGCGGATCAGGGCTTCGGCGGCAATGATGTCGAATGACAGCGGCATCATGACGGGCGGGAACCAGCCTGGCAGGGATATGGGGGCGATGGCGGACACATGTGTGACCCCGACTATGGCCCGACCCTGCGGCTGCGTCACCTGACGATCGCGTGAACGGCGGCGGCGTCCGGACGGCCGATCATCGGAAACGGCGCCAGAAGGTCGCGGAAGCGGGTGGCGCAGGCATCCCAGGTGAAACGTTCGGCATGGGCGCGTGCGGCCTGGCGGCCGGCGCCGCTGCCGGACAGAGCCAGGGCGCGGGCGATGGCCTGCCCCAGATCGTCGTCCAGTGCCCCGGTGCCGGCCGCCACATCGACCACATCGACCGGGCCGGTGACGGGAAAGGCCGCGACCGGCACCCCGCTCGCCATCGCCTCCAGCATCACCAGACCGAAGGTGTCGGTGCGGCTGGGGAACACGAAGACATCGGCCTGCGCATAGGCCCAGGCGAGGGCGGCGCCCCTGCGCAGCCCCGGGAACACCGCCGCCGGATATCGGCGCATCAGATCGGCCCGCGCCGGGCCGTCGCCGATCACGATCCGCGTGCCGGGCAGGCCGGGTGCCGAAAGGAACGCCTCAAGGTTCTTCTCGACGGCCACCCGTCCGACATACAGCAGCCAGGGGCGCGGCAACGCGCGCAGGGCCGCCAGCGCCTCGTCCCCTGCCGGGCTCTGTGTGTCGCGCAGGGCCGGTGAGAAGCCGTCGAGATCGACCCCGCGACACCACAGCGCCACCCGCGTAAAGCCCCGCGTCGCCAGCTCGTCGGCCAGAGAGGGGGTCGCGACCATGGTTCGGGCGCCGGCATTGTGGAAGCGTCGCATCATGGCATAGGACAGGCCGACCGGCAGTCCGGTGCGGGCGGTGACATATTCCGGGAAGCGGGTATGAAAGGCGGTGCTGAACGGCACGCGGTTACGGATCGCCCAGCTGCGCGCGGCCCAGCCCAGCGGGCCTTCGGTCGCGATGTGCAGGGCATCGGGGCGATGCGCCAGGATCCGGCGGCCGACCATGGCGGGTGTCGCCAGCGCCAGCCGGATTTCGGGATAGGTCGGGCAGGGCAGGGTGCGGAACGCGGCGGGCGCGATGACCTGGGCGTCGCAGCCCCCCTCGATCATCAGGTCGACCATCCGGCCCAGGGTGCGCACCACGCCATTGACCTGCGGTGCCCAGGCGTCGGTGACCAGCACCAGCCGGCGGGGCGCGCCGATGCCGCTGACGGTATGGCGGAGCTGTGGCAGAGCGGAAAGCGCCGACGCCGGCCCGGTCATGCCACGGGCTCCTGATTGGCGGCAGGCTCGCGACGCCGGCCGGCCGCAGGCTCCGGCAGACCTTCTGGGCGCTCGGGCAGAAGTGCCGGGGGCAGCGTGTGGTTGCGGCGGGTGCGGGCGCGGGCCAGGGCCACCAGTTCGCGGCGACGGGCACGTGCGCCCCAGTCCAGAATCTGCAGCCGACCGCAGGCGTCCTCGACGATGGCGGTGCAGCTTTCCACCCAGTCGCCGTCATTCGCATAGACCATGCCCTCGGTCTCGCGGATGTCGGCGTGATGAATATGGCCGCAGACCACACCGTCATAGCCACGCCGGCGGGCTTCATCGGTGACCGCCTGTTCGAAGCGGTTGATGAAGTCGCAGGCTTCCTTGACGCGGCTCTTGAGATAGGCCGACAGCGACCAATAGGGCAGATGAAGCTGGCGGCGGGCCACGTTCAGCCAGCGGTTCACGCGCAGCGCGAGGTTGTAGGCGACATCGCCCAGAAGTGCCAGACCGCGCGCATAGCGCACCACCATGTCGAAGGCGTCACCATGCACGATCAGGAATTTGCGGCCGTCGGCCAGGCGGTGTTCGGTTTCGCGCACCAGGGTGATATTGCCGAACCGCATGCCCGCATAGGCCATCAGGCATTCGTCATGATTGCCGATCACCCAGGTGACACGGGTGCCGGCTTCGGCTTTGGCCAGGATCGCCTGAACCACGGCATTGTGCGGGCCATCCCAGAACCACGACCGCTTCAGCCGCCAGCCATCGACGATGTCGCCGACCAGGAACAGATGATCGCAGTCGACCGTCGCCAGAAAGTCGAGCAGAAGATCGGTCCGGCAGAATCGGGTGCCGAGATGGGTATCGGAGATGAAGACGGTGCGATAGCGGCGGCGTCCGCCACCATCGCCACCTGATCCGCCATCGCCGCCTGGATTGTCGCCGCCGTGACCCTTCTGGCATTCTCGGGCGCGGGGCGGCTGCTGGTGAGGGGGCTGGCCGGCGGGGCGTCCGTCGGGACGAAATGCCAGGGGAGGCAGGGCTCGTGCGACCGTCATCGGGAACACCCTCCGGGCAACAGGCGCCGGGGGTGGCGGGACACCATCCCGTGACGCGCATCACTGTCTCGGAAACGAGTTCTAGGCCGCGATCCGCTCCGCTTTTATGGCGCGGGGGTTAAGATCCGGTGACGCTTGGCACAATTTCCGGCCAGGGGGTCGAAATGCCCTGCCAGGGGGCCTGGACATCGGCGGCGGCGCAGCAAAAAAGTGCCGGTGTCAAGTCTTGCGTGCAAAGCACGTAAGGCTTGAAACCATATATGGGACAGTAGGTTAGCTCTTTTCGGGGCCGCTTTGCAGAACCACGGCTTCGTCGGCTAGGAGCCACATAAGAGCGTCGGGGGAGAAAGCCGCATCGCACTGTGTCGTGCTGGATTGCCGAGGAACGGCGGGCCTGTCGCGTCATCATAGCCCAAGAAGCATAGCGGCATCCAGAATGAAGAACGCGCAGCCTGGGGCTGCGCGTTCGATGGATGCCGTTGGTATGCGACGCCATCATGTCGGCTTCGATGGCGCGCTCCGGGTCGCCGTGTCCTTCCTGAATCCCCGATCCCCCGCCATGAACGCCTCCAGCATGTGTGGGATCAGCGTCATGGCATCAACCGCCTCGCCGTAGGTCTGCGCGTGCAGCGCGGCGTAGCGGTCGAGGTCGGCTTTCAAGCTGGCTGGGCAGGCAAAGGTCAGTTTGACGCTTTCGGTCTTGGGCAGCGGCCCGAGCCGCAGCTTCTTGGTCGTGCTCATTGCGAAGCTCCCCGATTGAAGAACAGCGGCTGGTACGGCCGCAGCACCAGATCCCGGTTGACGATGATTCGCACGGGCAGGCCAGGCCGCTCGGTCAGCGTCGGCTGGATGTTCATGTTGCGTCGGGTGATCTCCTGGCCGACCTGATTGATGCTGTCCTGGGCGCTGTCACGCCCGGCGATGACGATGCGGTTGCCGTTCTGGCGGTTCTCCGGCGCGGCCAGTTCTGCGCCGACGCCCAGCAGCGTCGTCAGCACCGCACCGGCAAAGATGCGGTTCCAGTGCCAGTCCACGCCGTCCTCCAAGCCCGCGTAGCCGGCCGGGTCGGTGCCCACTAGGTTGTCGAGCGTCAGCGAGGACGTGTCGGGCAAGATGATCCGGTTCCACACCACTTGCACGCGGCTCTGCCCGTAGCTGACCTGACTGTTGTAGCGCCCGAGGATGCGCGACCCCTGTGGGATCAGCAGGAACTTGCCGGTGGCCGTGTCATAGACCGGCTCCGTCACGGTGCCGATCACGTCGCCCGGCAAGTCCGACTTGATGCCTGTCACCAGCGCGCCGGCGATCACCGTTCCGGCCATCACTTGATAAGGGGACGCGGGCAGCGCCAGATTGCCGGAATTGCGGGTTTCCGTAGAACCGGCTTTCAGGAACGCCTCTTTCTGGTCTTGCCGGTTCTGCACGGTCGTCGGGTCGGCGGGCTGGGCCGCCGTGGAGGCAGGCCCGGCAGCGAGAGGATCGAAGGCCGCGAGTGTGTTTGCAACACCAGGCGCACCCGGCGCAGCTTGCGCGACCGTGGCGGCGGCCTGGCCCTGGCCGCCCGAGCGGAAGAACACCGACGAGGCCGCCGCCGCGTCTGCCTCCTTGCGCAAGGTATCTTCGGGATCATGGCCTGGCGGCGAATAGCCCGGCGTCACCGGCTGCTGCGAAGCGACGATGGCCGGGCCAAGGTCGCCGGGCAACGGCGGCCCCAGCCCGGGCACATCGGGCGGCAAGGCTGGCGGCAGCTTCGAGTAGTCCGTCGGCAGCGCATCCAGCCCTTCGGACTTCGAGACGCGATCGACGTTGTAAAGCTCGGTTTGCTCGCCCGTACCGCGCCGCTGCGGTTGCAGCGACCAGATCGTGGCCCCAAGCACGGCGACCGACAGGCCGCCGACGAGGATGGCCAGCGTGCGCCGGTTCAGGCGCGTGACCGGGCGCGGCTGGGCGCGCAGCGCCACCGCCTCCGGCGCAACCTTGCCCGCCTGCGGCGTGGGGAGGTCGGGGGTGTCGTCCTGGCTCATGGTCAGTTCCTCCGCGCAACGCCGTCCGTGCGCTCAATTCGCACCACGTCGCCCTTGTCTCCGCCCAGGCGCAGTTCGGCGGCGCCGAACAGCCGATCCACGATGTAGTACGGCGAGCGGAAGCGGTAGTTGACCAGTTGCCCGTCGCCTTCCGGCCCGATCACGAACAGCGGCGGCAGCTCGCCTTGCGCGATGCCGGCGGGGAACTGGATATAGACCTTCTGCCCATCGTCGAAGGCGCGCAGCGGCTTCCACGGCGGGTTGCTACCGCTGACCGCGTAGCGGAAGCGCAGGTTTTCCAGCGACAAGCCAGAGTCCACCGGCGCGGCGGCGCTGGCCGCCTGCGCCTGGCGCTGTAGCGCCAGCATCCGGTCGCGCGGGTACACCCAGGACACCGACGCCATCCAGGTCTTCTCGGTCGAGGCCAGCTCCAGCAGGTACGCCCTGCGATTGGTAGTGATGACGAGATTGGTCTTGAGGCCCGAGCGGATCGGCTTGACCAGCACATTCACGCGCAGGCCGGCGCCGCTGCCGCTGGACGTGTCGCCCACGATCCAGCGCACGGTATCACCGGCGGCCACCGTCACCAGCTCCTCGCCCGGCTGGAGCGAAATCACGGTCACGCGGCCCACGGCTGCATAGACTTGGTACAGCGCACCATCGCTATACGGCCACACCTGAATCGCGTTGACATAGCCCTCGCGCGTGGGCGCGACGCGCGCCTCGGCATTGGCACGCGAAACGCGCACCTTCTCGTCTGCTGGCTCCGGCACAGGCTTGGCGTCCTCGGCTTCGGGCAACGGCTTCAATTGCGCGGGCATCGGCAGCACCTCGGGCACGGCCACCACCTCCACCGGCGCGGGCGGCTCTGGCAGCGGCTGGGCCTGCACCGGCTCATTGAGTGAGATGGTCGGCGGCAGCTTGCCCTGCGTGGCGCAGCCCGCCAAGGCAAGCAAGATCACCGGCAAAGCGGAATTACGGAAAAGATCATTCATGGCTTGGTTCCTTCGGAAGAATCCAGTTCGCGGCTCCACGACAGGCCGTTGACGTAGATGCCCAGGGGGTTCTTGCGCAGGCGTTCTTCGGTGCGCGGCGGCTGGAGCACGATGGACACCACGGCCGTCCACCGCTCCAGACCCGCCGCGGCACCGTTGACGTAGCGCCGTTCCGTCCAGCGCACGTTGAAAGACGTGTCGCTGGCGCGCACGACGCTGGTGATCTGCACCGTCACCGACTCCTTGCCGATGCGCGCGAACGGGTCGTTGACCCGCGCGTAGTCGTTGAGCACGGCCGCGCCCTTGTCGGTCGTGTAGTCGTAGGCGTCGAGCCAGTTCTGGCGGACGACGATGGGGTCGATGGACAGCGAGCGCACCAGCGTCACGAAGCGCGCGATGTGGTGCGCGGTCTGCGCATCGTTGGGCCGGTACGGCGTGGCGGCTTCGCCGACCGCGCGTACCTGGCCCGCGTTGTCCACTTCCACGACGTAGGGCGTCACGGTGGACTGCGCCGAGCGCCACACCAGGCCGCCGGCCATCAGCAGCGCGAGCGTCAGGCACCCGAAGGCCATCAGACGCCAGTTCTTCGCCTGCACGCGCGGCGAGCCGATACGGTCGTCCCACACCTGGCCGGCAGCTTGGTACGGCGTGGCAGGCTGCGGCGTGTCGGCATAGCGCACCTGCGGTTTCTTGAATCGCATGGTCGGTTCTCCTTATGAATCGGAATCGCGCAGGCTCGGCCCCTGGCCGGAGCCGCCGCCATCGCCACCGCGCAGGGCGTGGGCGGTGGTGGTCGCGGCATGGGTGAGTTGCTGGCGGCGATGCAGCCGCTTGGCCCAAGCGGGTTGTGCATTGGCTGCGCCGGAGGTGGCCTCGCCTGTGGCGGCTTGGCTGGATGCTCCGGCTCCCCCGGTCGCGCCTGCGTCGGCCGCCTGGCCGTTCCAACCAGCGCGGAACGGAGCGGCCATGCGCTGACCGATCGCGGAAGCACGGGACGCTGCGCCGCGCCCGGCTGGCTGCGCGCCGGTCTTGGCGACATTGCCCAGGCCAGCCATCGCGCCCTTTGCGCCACCGCCTGCGGAGGCGGAACCAGCCTGAAACGCAGAGCGTGCGCTGCCGGCGGTCGAGGCGGCAGCACGCGCGCCGCTGCCGGCCAGCCTGGCGGCGGCAGGCGCCATGCGCGCCCCGGCCATGACCGCGCCGCCTACGCCGGTCGCGACGGCACCGACGGCAACGGCCGCGCCGGCGGCGCCGACAGCGGCACCGGCCATCGCACCCGCGCCGATCTGCGGCGCGCCGGACACCAGGCCCGTGGCGATACCGGGGCCGAAGATGCCCAGCGCCAGCAAGGTGAGCGAGGCCAGCATGATGACCAGCGCATGGTCGATGGACGGCTCGGCGGGATGGACTTGGAACTCGGCGAACAGGCCCGAGCCAATGCCGACGATCACAGCCAAGACCAAGACCTTGATGCCGGCGGACACCACGTTGCCCAACACCTTCTCGGCCAGGAACGCGGTCTTGTTCCAGAGCGCGAACGGCACCAGCACGAACCCGGCGAGCGTGGTCAGCTTGAACTCGATCAGCGTGATGAAGAGCTGGATCGCCAGCACGAAGAAGCACAGCACCACGACCAGCCACGCGAGGAACATCACCGTGATGGCATCGAGGTTCACGAACACCTCGGGGAAACCGGCCATCTCGCCGACTTGCTCCAGGATCGGCGCTCCGGCGTCGATGCCGGTCTTGGCGAGCCGGCCCGGCTGCAAGAAGTTTTCCATGGTGATCGCCGAGCCGGTGGCCGTCAGGCCCAGGCCGGCGAAGGAGCGGAACACGATGCCAGCCAGCCAGTTGAAGTTGCCGATGATGTAAGCGAAGGCACCGACGTAGAGCACCTTGCGCAGCAGCTTGGCGATCACGTCCTCGCCCTGGCCGGTGGCGTGGCTCATCGCCCAATACAGCCCGGCGATGGTCATGTCGATGACGATCAGCGTGGCGGTCAGGAAGGCCACTTCGCCCTGCAACAGCCCGAAACCCGAGTCGATGTAGGTGGAGAAGATGTTGAGGAAGCGGTCGATGATGGTCACGTCATTCATGGCGCGTCCTCTTGATCGGATGAGGCCGGCGATTCGCCATCGGCCGGTTCATCGAAACTCGGCGGGATCGGCGGCAGGTCGGCCAGCGTCTGGTATTCGTCGGGCCCGGTCTGGTCGGAGAAGAAGCGCCGCCGGAAAGCTTCGGCGGCGGCGCGGCAAGCGTCCTCGCCCGTGGCTTGCCGGTCGGCTGCGCATTGCGCGCGCAATGCCTTGAGCCGTACGGGATCGGCGGCCAGGGCATCGGCAAGGTTGTCGGCCGGCTGCTCGCTGCACGCGGCCAGCAGCGCCACAAGCAGCGAAACCGACAGGACGAGGACGCATCGCATGGCGGCCTCCCGTCAGTTGCCGTAGAAGTTCACGGACTGCGGCGTGTACGGCGTGCCTTCACCCAGGAAGCGCCGCCGCACTTCGCGGGCGCGCTCGGTGGCTGCCGTCTGCCGCGCCAGTTCCAGCGAGGCCGCCCGGTCCTGGGTGATCTGGAGCCGCTGCGCCTGGATCGACTGCTTGGTTTGCAAGGCCAGCAACTGGTTCATGGCCTGCATCGCTTGCAGCGCGCCTTCGGCCGACTGGCTCTTGTCCACGAGGTCGGCCAGCACGCTTTCGTCTTCGCCCAGGTTCTGCGACACCTGCGCCTGCATCTGCATGGTGGTCTGCAAGCCGTTGAGCGTGTTCCTCCAACGCTCCTGCGCATCGCGGTACATCTGGTCGCCGCTGACGGTGGCGGCGTACTGCTCGGGATACAGGCGCGCGAACTCCCGATCCAGATTCGTCACATCGTAGGCCAAGCCCCTGGCCTGAGCGATCAGCCGTTCGGTCGTCGCCAGATTTGCGCGTAGCTGGCCGACCACGCTGGACGGCAAGCTGGCCAGGTTGCGCGCCTGATTCATCAGCATCTGCGCTTCGTTCTGAAGCTGCCGGATCTGGTTGTTGATTTGTTCCAGCGTGCGGATCGCGGTCAGCGTGTTCTGCACGAGGTTCGTGGGGTCGATCACGACCCATTGCGCATGGGCGGTGGCGGTGCATAGCATGGCCGCGATGGCGGCGGCGATAAGACGCTTCTTCATGACAGGTTCTCCTGTGGGTTGTCAGTACGGAGGGAACCCGGCGCCTGGCCGGGGAACGAGGGCAGCAGGTCGGCCGCCCAATCAAGGCCGCGATGGCGCAGCCAGGCGCCCGCGAAGCCGGGCACGCCGGCGGCCAGCAGCACGCGGCCTATGTCGCGCTGGTCTTGCGGCGTGGACGCGCCCGCGAAGGCCAGCGCCGCCGGCCCCAGGTCGAGGTCGAACAGGCGGTTGCCGAGACGGGATTGGTAGTAGTAGTCGCGCTTGGGCTGCGCGGTGGCGACGATTTCGATCTGCCGCCTGTTGAGGCCGAAGCCCTCGTAGATCGTGCGAATCTGCGGCTCGGTCGCCTGCGGGTTGGCGAGGAAAATGCGGCTCGCGCAGCTCTCGATGATCGCGGGCGCGATGCTCGATTCCTTGATGTCGGCGAGGCTCTGCGTGGAGAAGATGACGCTGACGTTCTTTTTCCTGAGCGTCTTGAGCCATTGCCGGATACGCGCGGCAAACACCGGGTCATCGAGGAACAGCCACGCTTCATCGAGGATCAGCAGCGTGGGCGCGCCGTCAAATCGTTCATCGAAGCGCGCAAAGAGGTAATGCAGCACGGCCATGACGGCGGCCTTGCTGTGCATCAGCTCCTCCATCTCGAAGCACTGCACGTCGGCCATGCCCAGCCGGTCATGGTCGGCGTCCAGCAGCTTGCCGTGGGCACCGCCGAGCACATAGGGCGACAACGCCTGCCGCAGCGTGTTCGATTGCAGCAGCACGGAAAGCCCCGTCATCGTGCGCTGCTCCAACGGCGCACCGGCGAGGCTGCCGAGTGCTGACCAGATAGCCGCTTTCTCGTCGGGGCCAATTGCCACGCCTTCGTGCAGCAAGCGGCCTTCGATCCATTCGGCCGTCCAGGTGCGGTAGCCCTCGCGGTCGATGCGTGCCAAGGGCTGGAAGGCGATCTCGCCATCCGTCCCAAGGTCGTAGTGCTCGCCGCCCAGTCCGAGAACCGTGGCGCGCATTGAGCGGCCCATGTCGAACGCAAAGATGCGCGAGCCGCGATAGCGGCGGAACTGCATCGCCAGCGTTGCGAGCAAAACCGACTTGCCCATGCCGGTCGGCCCCGCGACCAGCGTGTGGCCCACGTCGCCGATGTGCGTCACCAGCCGGAACGGCGTGGCGCCATCGGTGCGCGTGACGATCAGCGGCGGGCCGTCCAGGTGCTCGTTCTTCTCCGGCCCGGCCCATACCGCCGACACCGGCATCATGTGAGCCAGGTTCAGCGTCGAGACGATGGGCTGGCGCACGTTCGCGTAGGCGTTGCCGGGAATCGAGGACAGCCACGCATCCACGGCGTTGAGCGTTTCGGGGATGGTGACGAAGCCGCGTCCCTGGATGACACGCTCCACCATGCGCAGCTTCTCGTCCGCCACGACGGCGTCCTCGTCCATGACGGTGACGGTCGCCGTCAGGTAGCCGAAGGCAACTTGGTCGCTGCCCAACTCCTGCAAGGCCGCGTCGGCATCGGCCGCCTTGTTGCTGGCGTCGGTATCGACCAGCGGGCTTTCCTGCTGGAAGATCGTTTCGCGCAGCAGCGCGATGACGTTCTTGCGCTTGGCGAACCACTGGCGGCGCAAGCGCCCCAACTCCCGTTCCGCCTCGGATTTGTCGAGGCAAAGAAAGCGCGTGCTCCAGCGGTAGGCAAAGCCGAGGCGGTTGAGGTCGTCCAGAATCCCCGGCCAGGTCGAGGTCGGGAAGCCCCGCACCGACACCACGCGCAGGTGATGGTCGCCCAGCATGGGAGCCAGGCCACCGACCAGCGCGGAGTCGGTCAGCAACGCGTCGATATGGAACGGCACTTCGGGCACGCCGACGCGATAGCGCCGCGTCGAGATGGTGGCGTGCAGGTAGGTCAGTGTCTGGCCGTCATCGAGCCAAGCGATTTCCGGCATCACGCCATCGAGCAGGTCAAAGACGCGATCCGTCTCCGCGACGAAGGCTTGCAGCCGCTCGCGCCAGTCCAAGCCATCGGTGGGCCGGTTCTCGTACAGCATCCCCGCCGCGCGGGCGCGCGATTCCTCGGGCGGCAGGTACACCAACGTCAGGTGGTAGCCGCTCTCGAAGTCGTTGCCCGATTCCTCGAAGGTGGCCCGGCGCTCCTCGTCCACCAGCCACGACAGCGGCTCGGGAAACTCCGAGTGCGGATAGTCGGAGGCTGCGCGGCGCTCGGCCTCGATGAACAGCGCCCAGCCCGAACCCATGCGGCGTAGCGCGTTGTTCAAGCGCGCCGACGTGGCAATCAGTTCGCCTTGCGTCGCGCTGTCGAGGTCAGGCCCACGAAACCGTGCCGTGCGCTGGAAACTGCCGTCCTTGTTCAAGATGACACCCGGCGCGACCAGCCCAGCCCAGGGCAGCCAGTCGGCGAGCAAGGCCGGGCGCTGGCGGTATTCGGCTAGGTTCAGCATCGCGTTGTCCTCCCCTTACACGTCCAGCAGCGGGCGATGCTTGATGTGCCGAGCAAAGACCTGCATGAACTGCGGATCGACGCGCGCTCCCCACACCGCCAGCGAATGGCCGACGATCCAGAGCACGACACCGGGAATCCACAGTTGAAGGCCCAGCCCGACGGCGGCGGCCAGCGTGCCGTTGGCAATTGCCACGGTGCGCGGCGCACCGCCCAGCAGAATCGGCTCGGTCAGCGAGCGATGCAGCGGCACCTCGAAGCCGGCGGCGAAGGTGTCCGGGGCACTCATACGACGGCCCCGCCGGAGAAGCTGAAAAACGACAGGAAGAAGCTTGAAGCCGCAAACGCGATGGACAGACCGAACACGATCTGGATCAGCTTGCGGAATCCGCCCGACGTGTCGCCGAAGGCGAGCGCGAGGCCCGTGGCGATGATGATGATGACCGCGACAATGCGCGCCACCGGCCCCTGGATGGATTCGAGGATGGATTGCAGCGGGCCTTCCCACGGCATCGAGGAACCGGCGGCCTGCGCCGTTCCGGCCAGGAACAGCATCAGCGCGGCCAGCAGCAGCCCTTGCCCCGCAGGGCGGGCCAGGCAGCGCAGCCGCGCAAGACGCAAAGCCGGATTAGCAGAAAAACGGAAAGCAGGAATGGTCATCTGCGTCATGGCAGTTCTCCAAGTGAGTCGGGGGATGGGGAAGTCGCCGCAGCGGGTGCGGCATTGGGAAGTGGCGGCAGCTCGGGAAACGGTGTTTCCATCGCGTCCGCCAGTTGGTAGCCCACGCCGTCGAAGCCGACGACGCGGGCGATGCTCTCGATGCGGCGCTTGCGCCCGCGTCCGGCGATGTGGATGACCACGTTGACCGCCTCGGCGATCAGCGCACGCGGCGGGTTCACCGCCACTTCGAGAATCAGTTGCTCCAGTCGCAGCAGCGCACCCAAGGCGGAGCCGGCATGGATCGTGGCGATGCCGCCGGGGTGGCCCGTGCCCCACACCTTGACGAGATCCAGCGCCTCGGCGCCGCGCACTTCGCCAACGACGACGCGATCAGGCCGCAGGCGCATGGACGAGCGCACCAGCTCGGTCATCGACACCACGCCTGCGCGGGTGCGCAGGGGAACGTGGTCGCGGGCCGCGCATTGCAGCTCCACCGTATCTTCGAGCACCAGCACGCGGTCGCCCGTGGCGGCGATCTCAGCCAGCAGCGCATTGGCGAGCGTGGTCTTGCCGCTGCTGGTGGCGCCGGCGATCAGCACGTTCTGCCGCTCGCGCACGGCGCGAACGAGAAAGCCCGCCTGCGCGCTGGTCATCATTGCGTCCGCGACGTACCGCTCCAGCGGAATCACGCCGATGGCGCGCTTGCGCAGCGCGAAGGCCGGCCCCGGCGCTGCCGGCGGCAAGATGCCCTCGAAGCGTTCGCCCGTTTCGGGCAACTCGGCGGACAACAGCGGCTGGCCGCGATGCACTTCCGCGCCAACGTGGGCGGCCACGAGGCGGATGATTCGCTCGCCGTCCGCCTCGGGCAGTTCCACGCCCATCGGCGCGCGCCCACTGGAAAGCCGATCCACCCAAAGGGTGCGATCAGGATTCAGCATCACCTCCACCACGTCCGGGTCTTCGAGCGCGGCGGCGATCAGCGGCCCCATCGCCGTGCGGAGCATCTGGATGCGGCGGTCGAGCGACGTGGCGCTCATGGACTGCGGAACGGCGCTCATGACGCACGCTCCTGCACTTGTGCGGCTGCCGCCGCGTCTTCCATCCGCATTGGGTCGGGATGCAGTTCCTCCACCACGTCGCGCACCAGGCTGCGGCCCCGCAGCAGGTGGCGGCCAAGCTGCTCGGTGAACTGCTCGAAGCGTGCTTTGCCCTGCGCGCGTGCCGCGTCTTGGTGCGCCTCGGGAACCGGCGTGCTGACGGTCAGGTAGTAGCGGATGAACAGCGCCAGCGTTTCGATGGCGATGTTCTGGTCGCGCTCCATGCGCTCCGCCTGACGCGAGAGGCGATCAAGCCGCTTGGCGATGGCCGCCTCGCGCTGATCGGCGGCATCAGGCGACAGCCACGATGCGAGCGCCGCCGCGACGATGGACGACTTGGACACGCCTTTCTTGGCCGCAAGTTCGTCCAGGCGCTTGGCGTGCTCCGGCTGGATGAACAGGTTGAGGCGGTATTGGCTCATGGCTCATAGCTCGATTCTGTCGTTGGGGTCGAGGGAAGCCAGCCGGGCCGTGCGCTGCATGGCCGGATCAAGCTGGCGAGGGAGAGGAAGCGGCAGGTCGTCGTCGTCATCGAGCAGCGCCAGGTCGGCCGCAGGCACCGCCAGCTCGGGGTCGTAGGTGACGGTTTCGGAGAGTTCGGGCTGACGGCGTGGGCCACCGTCGTCGGCCGAAGCTGCGAGGCCTTCGGCGGCATCGGTTGCAGGCGCGGTAGGCGTGGCGGGAATCGCCAAGCCGCCCCAGTCGTCCGGGCGAGTCGGCGGCGCGTCGGCGTATTGCCCGTCTGACAGCGGCGGTGGTGGCAGCACGCGGCGCTTGAAATTGCTGTCCGCGTAGTAGCGCAGTTTCTTGGCTTTGATCGGCGCCACGCTGGACACCATCACCACCGCCTCGTCGGGCGGTAGCTGCATCACTTCGCCGGGCGTGAGCAGCGGTCGGGCCGTTTCCTGGCGCGACACCATGAGATGCCCGAGCCACGGCGCCAGCCGGTGGCCCGCGTAGTTGCGCTGCGCGCGCAGCTCGGTGGCCGTGCCCAGCGCCTCGGAGATGCGCTTGGCGGTGCGTTCGTCGTTGGTGGCGAACGTCACGCGCACGTGGCAGTTGTCGAGGATGGAATGGTTCTGGCCGTAGGCTTTGTCGATCTGGTTGAGCGACTGCGCAATGAGGAAGCTGCGGATGCCGTAGCCGGCCATGAAGGCCAAGGCCGTCTCGAAGAAATCGAGCCTGCCAAGCGCAGGGAACTCGTCGAGCATCAGCAGCAGCTTGTGGCGGCGCTTGATGCCATCGGAGCCATCGAGCGATTCCGTGAGGCGCCGCCCGATCTGGTTGAGGATCAGGCGAATGAGCGGCTTCGTCCGCGAAATGTCCGAAGGCGGAACCACCAGATACAGCGACACCGGATGCTCGGCGGCGATCAGGTCGGCGATGCGCCAGTCGCAGCGCGACGTGACTTCGGCCACCGTGGGGTCGCGGTACAGGCCGAGGAACGACATGGCCGTGGACAGTACGCCGGAACGCTCGTTGTCCGACTTGTTGAGCACTTCGCGCGCAGCAGAGGCCACCACCGGATGCGGCCCATCGCCCAGGTGAGGCGTGGTCATCATGCGGTGCAAGGTCAGCTCGAAGGGGCTGGCTGGATCGGACAGGAAGTTGGCGACGCCGCGCAGCGTCTTGTCCTCGCCCGCGTAGAGGACGTGCAGAATGGCGCCGACCAACAGCGCATGACTGGTCTTCTCCCAATGGTTGCGCTTCTCCAGCGCGCCTTCGGGATCGACCAGGATGTCCGCGATGTTCTGCACGTCGCGCACTTCATGCGCGCCGCGCCGTACCTCCAGCAGCGGGTTGTAGGCTGCCGACTTTGGATCGGTCGGGTTGAACAGCAGGCAGTGGCTGAAACGGCTACGCCAGCCTGCGGTGATCTGCCAGTTCTCGCCCTTGATGTCGTGGATGACAGCGGACGCGGGCCAGCTCAACAAGGTCGGCACAACCAGGCCCACGCCCTTGCCCGAGCGCGTGGGCGCGAACGTCAGGACGTGTTCCGGCCCTTCATGCCGCAGGTACTGGTGATCGTGCTGGCCGAGGAACACGCCGGCAGGCTGTGTGAGGCCAGCCTTGCGAATGTCCTGCGCATTCGCCCATCGCGCCGAGCCGTAGGTCGTGACTAAGCGCGCCTGCCGTGAGCGCCAGACCGACATGGCGATGGCAACGACCACGGCGACCATGCCGCTGGTGCCAGCAATGGCACCGCCGGTGTCGAAGACCTCTGGCGCATAGGCCCCGAAGAAAAACCACCACTCAAACAGCTTCCACGGGTGGTAGATCGACGTGCCAAGAAAGTCGAACCAGGGCGAGCCAAGGCGTACTTGATAGCCAAGGGCTGCTGCTGTCCATTGTGTGGCTCCCCACACGCCAGCGATCACGATGCCGAACACGACGGCGATCTGACCGAACAGCACGTTCGTCCCTTGCATGACTTGGCCTCCGATTTTTCCTGCGCTGATTCCTCGTTCACACGCGGCACAAGGACGTGCCGCATGACGCGAGGATCAGTGCCGGGTCGGTGCCGGTCAAAGACCGTTATCGGGAGAAAGCTCTAGAAAAAGGAAAGAATTAGCGCAGCGTCGAGCCTAAGAAAAACGCCGCAAGCGCAGGCGCATTGCGGCGTGTATGGTGAGAAAACGGAATATGTTGTTGAATCGACCGCGATCAGAACTTGGGCAGGTCCTTCGGCGGTGTGTACGGGGTCTTGCCATCGCCGTAGAACCGCCTGCGTGTGGCTTCAGCGGCTCGATTGCACAACACGTCGCCCAGTCTGGCGCGATCGGTCTTGCACTGCTGGCGAAGTTCTTTCAACCGTGCCCGATCGCCAGCCAGTTCCTCAACGGTCGGCACGTCGGCCTGCTTGGGCGTTTCCGATTGGCCGCAGGCGGTCAGTACCGTGACCAGCAGGAAAGGAATGGTCTTGTTCATGACTCGGGTTCCTCCAGGGAGTCGGCATCAAGCCCTGGCGTGGGCCTGCTGCCTTTGGGTGGTTCGATGGCTTGCACGCGGTCGATGAAGCGGGCGAGCATTTCCGAAGGTTCGCCTTCCGGGCGCAACAGGTAGGTGGTCAGCAACGGTGCGCGGCCCGCGAGCGGTCGCGCAACCACGCCAGATTCCTGGCTGGCGAGAATGTGCGCGCAGCCCGTCAGGCCCAAAGCGATGCCTGCGGACACCAACGCCATCATCAGATCGCAAGACGCCACTCGCTCGGCCACCAGCGGCTCCATGTCCACGCGGCGCAGCACGCGATCGACTTGCCGCGCATGCCCTTCGCACGCCTGCGGATCGCACAGCACCAGCGGATAGCGCAGCAGTTCTTCCAGTGGGATGCGCTTGTGGGCCAACAGGGGATGTCGCGCCGGAACAGCCACCATGATCGGATCGTTCCAGACAGGCAAAGCCGCGATACCTTCTCCAACGTCATCGGCGCGGGCAAAGCCCAAGTCGTACAGGTCGCCGTGCAGCCCTTTGATCTGCTGCGACAGCGGCACCTCGAAGAAGCGGATTTCGACTTCTGGTTCCTCCTGCCGGCAGAGCGCCAGCAAGGCCGGTAGGCGCGATGGCGTAATGCCGTCGGACAGGGCAATGCGCAGTTGGCTATGGAAGCCGTTGGCGGCGGCCTTCACGCTGTCGCGGGCTTGCTGCAAGGCCGAGAAGACGCGCGGCACATGCTCAAAGAACAGCTTGCCCGCACGGGTCAGCCGAGTGCTGCGCGTGGTGCGTGCGAACAGCACCACGCCCAGTTCTTCTTCAAGCTCCTTGACGGCGCGAGACAGCGGCGACTGTTCGATGTGTAGCCGTTCGGCTGCGCGGGCGAAGTGGAGTTCTTCGGCTACGGCAAGGAAGCAGCGCAAGTGACGCAATTCCATTTCTTGAGCGCCGTATTGTTTATCGCCCGTACTCGATTGGGTTGGAATACGAAGTCAGCAGCATCACCCGCTCCTCAATGCGACCGACCATTTCGCCGTGCTCTTGCGCGCTTTGCTGCTTGATGCGATCCCATTCCGGGTCACCCATGAACTGGCTCCACTGCCGCTTCATGGTTGCTTCATCCGGCCATCTGATGACGTATACAAATTCGGTGCGTCCCTGGGACTTGGCCTCCCACATCGCAATGATATGGAAGCCATACCGTTTCATGATCCGCGCGGCGTGGTCGCGGAACCTGGCGTGAAAGGCATCCTTGTTCCTCTCGAAAATCTCGTAGATCCGCATCTGGTAGATTTCCTTGCTTGAAACAAAGTGCGAACTTTGTTCCCCCTGTAAAACTTGAGCACGTGCGGGCGTCATGATTTGCATCCCCAGCAATCCAATAATTAAAAAAAGAAATCGTCTCTTGAACATATGTTCTCCAATCTCATTCAATCCAATTCGACATGATCTTGATCTAGCGACACGGCATTACTCTTTAAACAAGTGACGTGGAATACCAGCGACTTCGGGGCGAATGGCATACAGATCCCCAGCGTCCGGGTAGACGCCCAGTTCCGCGGGCGTCATGGCAAAGCGTGCTGTGGTGATGAACAACGTGTCCAAATCGTCCCCGCCGAAGCAGCAACTGGTGGGACGGGGTACGGGCATGGCGACGCGACCGCTCAAACGCCCGTTGCGGTCGTAGTGCAGCAGGCATCCGCCGTTGAACTGACAGACCCACAACCCTCCGTCCCGATCCAAGGCGATGCCATCGGGACGCCCCAGGTCGGCCGGAGTCTCAGCGAACAGCGTCACAGCCCCAAGTACGCCATCGGCCGGATATGCCGCCAAAAAGATGGAGCGTGCCATGGAGTCGACGAAGAACAGCGTGCGCCTATCTTCCGACCAGGCCAGGCCGTTGGGCAGCGTCACGCCCCGGTGAATCACCTGGGCATTCAGCGCGCTGTCGTAGCGGTAAAGTGCGCCGGCCTTGCGATTCGGCCCCTCGTCCATGAGGCCGGTGACAAAGCGCCCCAGCGGATCGCAGGCACCATCGTTGAAGCGATAGCTCGCCCCCTCATGGACGGCGGCGGTGTGTCTGCACACCTTGCTAGTCTTCACATCAAACACGGCAACGCTGGCGTCTTCAGTGAAGATCAGATTGCCTTTATCGGTCAGCCCCAAGGCACCGATGCGCGCCGCCGATTGATGGACGGTCTTCACCTGTCCTTGCGGGCGCAGCACGTTGATCTTGCCGCCGGAGATATCGACGAAGTACAAAAGCCCCTTGTGCGCATCCCACACTGGACTTTCACCAAGATCGGCGCGGACATGGGCGATCTTGCGCAGGCCGTGATCGTCACGCATCGCCGAACTCCTTGATGCGATGCCAGTTCTGGGCGATGTCTTCCAAGCTGGCGCATTCGACCCGCGCCAGGTTCGTGGGGTAAACCACGCCCGGGTTCTCGCAAAAGCGGGTGGCAGTGAACTGGCCGTTGCTGGCGCGCAGGATGACGCCCGTGTCCTGGCACAACGGGCTGGCGAGATACAGCACGCCGGGCGCCACCCACTCCGGCTTGAGGTTCTCGGGTGGCTGCGTGATCCCCCACATGCGGGTCTTGGCAACAGGAGAGACCGCATTGACCAAGATGCCGTGCGGTTCGCCTTCCATGCTCAAGGCATTCATGATGCCCACCTGGGCCATCTTGCCGGCGGCGTAGGCCGCCAGGCCCGGCTGTGCGTACCGTTGGTACATGGCGCGGTCGGATGTATTCAGTACGACACGCGCCGACGAAGAGTGCTTGAGATGCGCCCAGGCGTGCTTGCTCAACCAGATTGGCGCACGCACGTTGATGCCAATGGCGCGCTCAAGGAAACCCTCTTCCTGCTCCGCAATCGGCTGATAGCCGACCCAGCCAGCGTTGTGGATCAGAATGTCCAGCGCGCCGAACTGCGCGATGGCCAGTTCCACGAGTTGCTTGCAGCCGGCCTCGTGATCCAGTCGCCCGCTGTGTGCGATCAATTGCCCTTCGTCGGCCAGCAAGGTGTGCGCCGCCTCGGCAATCAAGCCCTCATTGCCTCCCTCGCCAGCCCGATCCGTGCCCAGGTCACTGGCGACGACACGCGCGCCACGGTCAAGTAGCGCCTGCACGTAGGCCCGTCCAAGCCCCTGAGCGGCGCCGGTGACGATAGCGACCTTACCCTTGAAAATCGCATCTGTTTGATGGTTTTTCTGTTCCATCGTGCATCTCCGTGAACCGAAATGCCACGATGATGGAACGCGTCTCTTCGCCCGTAAAATATATTATTTGTACAGAAATAATATTTAAATAGTCTCAATTGCCGGTGCTGATGCCATTGCGTCGCGCACCTCGTCGATCAGCCTGTCTTGGATTACGCAGGGCGCGTGTTCGCGCCATGCCATCAGTAATTCCACATGCCGCAATGCGTCTGGCGCATCGACCTGAACAGGCCGGAACGCCACGTCCTTGCGGCCATCCTGTGCCAGTGAGGCTGGCAGCAGCGCAACGCCGAAGTCCCCAGCCACCAGAGCTACTAGCGTCTGTAGTTGCCGTGCCTGCTGGGCAATGCGCGGCACAAAACCCGCTGCCTCGCAAAGCTGGACGAGTTGGTCATGAAAACCCTGGCCCAAATGCCGGGGCGACGAGACGAAGGCGTCATCCTGAAGTGCGGCCAGTGGGACGGTCTTGCTGCTTGCAAGGCGGTGCGTGGCGGGCAGAGCCACTACGATGGGCTCGCGCAGGATGGGCACAAATCGCAAGCTCGGCGCCGTTCTGCCTGGCCGCCTCATGAAGCCGAGGTCTGCACGGCCATGCTCCAAGGCTTCGACCTGTTCCTGCGTCGTGGCCTCCTGCATCGTGAAGGACACTGCCGGAAATGCAGAGCGAAAGCGCCGCAGCGCACGCAGCAATGCGCTGTAGGGCGCGATGTTGATGAAGGTCAGGGTGAGATGGCCTTCTATGCCTTGTGCCACACGCCGGGTCTGCTCAACACTCTCGTCAAGCAGACTCAAGACTTTTCTGGCCGACTCCAGAAAGGCCGCGCCAGCAGGCGTAAGCGACACGCTGCGATTGGTGCGCTCGAATAGCGGCGCGCCGATTTCCTGTTCCAGCCGCCGAATCGCCTGGCTCAACGGCGGCTGCGCCATGTGAAGCCGTTGCGCAGCGCGGTTGAAGTGCAATTCCTCTGCGACGGCGATGAACTGGTGAAGCAGTCGGGTTTCGATCATAAGACTTTGTGAATATCACTAGTGATTCATTAATACTAACACAATATCGTTTATAGGCGTGTACAGTCGGCACTGCGCATCGGCATGCATCGAGGCGATGACGCAACGAAAATCATGAAATAGACGGCCCCCGCTGTCGCCCAATCTCCCACGACACCCCGCCACCACCGCGCACCGTCGCGGCGAGCTGCTGCCCCAGCCGCGGTTCGATCACCGGCTTCCATGGCAACAGCGAGAAACCCATCCCGTCATCAAGCATCGCGTAGCGCCCGCTGGCGAGCATGACGTTGCGCCGGTAGATACCAGCCAAGCGCTGTCCATCAGCCACGGGCCGATGCTCCAGTCCGGTTTCGACCTCAATGTCCTTGGCGGCCTGTGCCAGTTCGCGGCTGCGCAACGTGCCCAGCAGGTTGCGCGCCAGGATCACGCGCTGCCCGCGTCGCTCGGCCAGCCCCTGTTCGGCCAGGAAGTCGGCGCGCTGATGCATCGCCTGCTTGGCCTCGCCACCAAAGCCCAGGTCGCCCAGGCCCGAGCCGCCGCCGATTAACTGCTGGTCGAGCCAGGTGGCGCCGATCACGCGGGCCTGTCGCTCGATGGGTAGGTGCGATTTCAGTTCCACGGCCACGCCGCCCAGGCGTTGCGCGTCGTACTGACGGCCCTGCTCGGGCAGGTTGTCCGGCACCTTCCATAGACCTTCGGCGACACGTTCCACGATGCCGGCTCGGCGCAGGGCTTCGAGCCGGCGGACATGGGCGGCGACGACTTCCTGCGGATCGCGGCCCGGCACAGCCTGACCCTGCGCGATGGCGAGGTGGTGGTCGGTGCGGTACAGGCCATCGCTCGCCAGCGCGGCGATATTGCGGTCGGCCGCACGCACGTCGGCCGATCCCTTCACCTCCACCACGGCGCCGGTCGGATAGTTCGCCAGCTCGTCGCGGGCGTTGAGCGCAACGTAGTGGGCTTTGCCGTCCACCCCGTCGATGACCAGATAGCCTCGGTCGCGTAGCTCGTCGGCCAGCCCCTTCGCGGCCACGCGGCCGAGGATGGTTCGGCCATCGTCGCCCGGCTCGAACACCGCCAGTTCGCGCGGCTCGCCGCGCATGGCCCGCTGCATGGTGCGGATGATGTCGCCACGCTCGCCCAGGGCGCGCAGCGTCTTTTCCGCGTCGGCATGGACGGCCCAGGTGCCCGGCTGCATCTCGTCGGCCAGGCCCAGGCGCTGCAAGCGTTGCAGGCGGCCGATCAGCAGCAGGCGCTGGCGTTGCAACCTCGGCTCGTTGAGCCGTTCGACATGCACCAGGCTATCGTCGCCCAGCTCGCGCTTGAGCGTGCGATCCAGGCTCGTCCACCGCTCCTGATCCACCTCGCGCTGCAAGGTCTGCTGGATCTCCACCTCGGTGCGTGGCCCCAGCCATTCGGTCGCCAGTTCGGCGGCGCGATGGCGGAAGCCATCGGCGATGTAGTCGCCGGCGATGATGAGGTCTTTGCCGGTGTCGTCGCGCCCGCGCACGACGATGTGCGTGTGCGGGTTGTCGGTGTTCCAGTGGTTGACGGCCACCCAATCGAGACCTGTGCCCAGGTCGGCCTCCATGCGGCCCATGAGGTGCCGCGTGTAGGTGCGCAGGTCTTCCAACTCGGCGCCGTCCTCAGGCGAGAGGATGAAGCGGAAATGGTGCCGGTCGGCGGCGCAGCGTTCCTTGAAGGCGTCGAGGTCGGCGGCATCGGTCTGCGGCCCGTAGGCTTGGCCCGGCTCGCCATCGCGGCCCACGCCATCGCGCTCGATGTAGCGCAGGTGCTTGGCGAGCGACTGCGGGCTGGCCTGGCGCTGGTTGACCAGCAGCGTCTTGATGGTCACGCGCCGCGACATGGGCGTCAGCTTCGCCCCGGCGAAGCGCGCCGCCGTGTGGCCGCGCCCCAGGCGCGAGCCGGGCCGATGCCCGGTTCCTGCGCCCTTGCCAGCTCCCCCAGGACGGCGCACCGAGGACTTGCCGCTACTGGCCTTGCCGGTCTGCTTGAGCACCTTGGAAACGAAGCCCTGGCCCCGGTTCTTCGGGGCGCTGGGACGGATGTGGAAATCATCGTCGCGGCGGTCGGTCATGGCTGCGCCCCCTGCAAGCTCTGGCATGTCCGGTCGTGCGAAGCACGCGGCCATGCCTGCATTGGCGCGGGCCTCGCGCCCCAAGCGGCACGGCGGCGAAGCCGCTCCGTGCCGCACCACCCCCATGTGCAGACTGGCTTTCGATGCGGCCCGGTGCCGCGTCCTTTTGTCTTGCCTTCCGCCTTTGCCCCTCGCTGGCGCTCCGGGCAGCGGCGGCCCGGCGGCGCTGCTGCGCGAGCAGCCAGCGCGCCGGCGAACGCGGACACGGCCGCAGGCCGGGCGCGTTCGAGGCAAGACGCCTGCACGTTGGATGGCTGCGCCGAAGGCAACGCGAAGTGCGGCGCGAATGCGCTCGCACTGCACGCGCGACGACACGGCGACGAACGGCAGAACGACACGCCCGATGGCACGATGAGATGCACGGCGACGTGCAGCGAGTCGGCGGCCATCATGGGCGGGACTCCAGCCAGACCGGATGCGCGACGCCGATCACGGCGGATGCGCTGACCGGCCCGAAATACCGGCTGTCGAACGATGCAGGGTTGGTCACACTGAGCAAGAACAGTTCGCCGGGTTCAAGGCGGCGGCATTGCTGCCAGGATGGCAGCGGCCGGCCCCAGCGGTCGGCAGGCAGCACGGCGGCCGAAGGCACGCCGTCGATGCGGACAATGTCGCCAGCGATGCACACTTCCTGCGGCGCGACGGCGCCCACGCGCTTGAGCAGCGGCACGCGCGCCGGCAGGTAGCCGCGCTGCGCGGCCAGCGCGGCGGCATCTGGCGGCAGCGTGGTCAGGACGATGCTGCCCACGGACAAAGGACGTGGCAGCGAGTCGGTGCCGTGGCCCTGCGGATCGACGCGATACCAGCCGACCGCCACGCTGTCGGACGGGTTGTAGATCAGGCGCGGCAGCGGATGCACGAAGGACGCCCAGGCCAGCGCAGCGAGGCCGCAGGCGGACAGGCCCGCCAGCACGATGCGAGCGCGCAGGCGCGAGTGAGGACGCGGCGGAATGCCCGCTGCACCGGCAACGGCGGATGGAAGCGTCATGGCAGCGCCCTCCCGGTCAGCCAGGCGGCGTGCCGCTCGGCGGTGTATTCGGGCAGCGGCAGGCGCGCAGCGAGCCGGTTGGCGAGCGTGCGCCAGTACGCGGGCGAGGCACCGACAGGTGCGATGCCCAGCGCCTCGATGGCGTCGATGCGCTCCAGCACGGCGCGCACCTGATTCTCGCCCTCGGCGTGCAGCAGCAGGCGTGCGCCCGGCTGCACGCCGGGAATGCGCTGCGCCGCATCGAGCGGCGTGCAAGCCTGCATCACCATGAGCTGCCAGCGGATCGTGCCGTAGTCGTTGGCCTGCCAGCGGATGCGGCACAACATCGCGCCCGGCAGGAACACGGCGCAGCGCCGCCAGCGGTCGAGCTGGTGCGTGCGCGCAGGTTCGCCGAAGCGCAGGTAGAGCTTGAAGCGCGGTTCGATGTAGGCCAGTGCCACGCGCGTCAGCGGCGCCCTGGCAGGATGGCCGGAAGGAGCTGCGAGCGCAGCCGTAGCCGCGCCAGCGGCAGGCGAAGCGGATGCGGTCATGGGGTGTTCTCCCTGCGATGCTCGGGAAACTCCCGCTCCAGCAGGCCGCGCAGCAGATCGGCCACGGTCACGCCTTGCGTGAAGGCCGACACCTTGATGCGCGCGCGCAGCGCGGGCGTGATGTCGAGGGTCAGGCGGGCGGTGTAGAGGTCGCCCTTGTTGAGCGCATCGGCGTCGCCTTGGCGAATCCACGCCTCGGCGTGCGGATTCGCGGGCGGACGCGCGCCGATGCCGACGCGCTTTGCCGTGCGTCTGCTGTTCGGTGGCGGCTTCTCGGTCATGTCGGCCACCGCAGCAGTTCGTCCACCAGGGCGGTGATTTCACGCGCGGCGGCGCTGTCCGGCGCCGTCTCGCGTGCGAGCCGACCGGCGGCCACGCTGTCGGCGAAGACGATGCGCTGGCGAACCTCGGCGCGCAGCGCCGGCAGCGGTTGGTCGGCCAGCGACTGCCGCGCCTCGCGCCCGATGATCGTGGTGCTGACGCGCCGGTTGATGACGAAGGCCGCGCGCAGCGCAGGCCGGAACACCTGGGCCTCGCGGATCAGCGCCACCATCTCGGCGCTGGCCCACAGGTCGTAGGGGCTGGGTTGCACGGGGATCAGCACGCGCTCGGCCGCCAGCAGCGCGGAGCGCGCCAGTGCCGCGATGCGTGGCGGGCCGTCGATGATGACGTGATCGGTTCGCCTGGCGAGTTCTGGCGCCTCTTGGTGCAGCGTTTCGCGTGCGAGGCCCACGGCGCTGAAAAGCCTTGGCAAGCCTTGCTGGCTTCTGCGCTGTGTCCAGTCCAGCGACGAACCCTGCGGGTCGGCGTCCAGCAGGACGACGTGCTGGCCGCGCATCGCAAGCTCGCCGGCGATATGCGTGGCGAGCGTGGTCTTGCCCACGCCGCCTTTCTGGTTGAGCAGAGCGACGATCATGACGCGGCCCTCCGTGTTGGAAAGCCGGGCTTTTGCTGCTGCGCTTGTGGCCGCGTGGTGGTTGTCCACCGCAGCGGCGTTTCCCTACTAAAAGTTAGAGAAATTAAGTTAGGGAAGTTAGAGGGCGCGCAAACCCAATGCTGGCGCGGGTTTGCGGCCGATCGGCACGCCTGATAGCACGATAGTCCCACGCCTGATAGCACGATACCCCGCACGCCTGATAGCACGACACCATCCACAGGCTTTCCCGGAGTTATCCCCGTGCCGTATGCGGCACGGGTCGGAACGTCAGCAGCTCCATGCCGCTGTCCGGCATCCGCTCGATGCCCAGGACGTAGCCGGGCAGCGACTGCCGCGCGACCAGCGCGCGCAGGTCGCAGGCGAAGTCGTAGGGCTTCGCAGTGCTGCCGGATTTCTGGTGCAGGTAGCGAAAGTCGAACTGCCAGCCGTATGCCTGCTTGCCGCCGTGCTTGCGCACCAGGCGGTACAGCCAGCGCTCGATACCGCCGGTGAGCCGGAAATACGCCGGGTCGATGGTCAGCACCAGGGCGGCGTCGAGCACGCCCGCATAGAACCAGTCGGGCAGGATCAGCTCGATGCCCAGCGGCGTGCCGCTGGCGTCGGCCAGTTCCTTCCATTCGTTGATCCACGAGAAGCGGTGCAGGCGCCGCCCGGTCGTCTCGCGGATGGACGTGGCCACCGTGGTCGATTGCAGGCGATCCAGCGCGGCCTTGAGGCGCTGGTAGTCGCGCAGCGACTTGCCTCGCCCGATGAAGCGCAGGATCTCGTAGGGCGTGGCGCGCATCAGCCGCGACGGCCGCAGGCCCGCGTCCTTCGCTTCCACGATCTGCGAGGCCGCCCATATCAGCACGTCCGCATCCCAAATCGTGGCGATGCCGTGCTCGGCTGTTCCCTCCACGCGGATCGTCACGTTGCCCGCACAGAAGTCGATGGGCTTGACCCGCTTGGACTTGCCGAGCGAGAAGAACGGATAGGCCATCAAGTCCTGGCTGTCGCGTGGCGCCATGTCGCCGGGCAAGGCGCGGAACAGGTCGAGCTGTTCGCGCTCCTGCAACGGCCGCTGCCGGGGCGGCAGCGCAGTGCTGGACATGGCGATGGCCTGCCGCGCGCCGCCGATCAGCGCGCACGACTGTCGGCCGAGTGGTGCTCGGCGTATTCGGGATCGGAAGTCGTCTCGAAACTGCGGTCGGCAGCCCAGGCATCGAGGTCGGCCACGGCGTACATGACGCGACGGCCGAACTTGCGAAAGCGCGGGCCGCCGCCGATCACGCGCTGCTTTTCCAGCGTGCGCGGCGACAGGCGCAGGTACTCGGCGGCTTCGTCGTTGGTGAGATAGCGTTGTGGCTGCGCGGCAGCGGTCGAGACAGTGGCGGCAGGCCGCAAGGGAGCGGGACGCATGGTGTGAACCTCCATCGGTTGAAAGCGCCCGGCCACACAGCGCGACCGGATGGAGGCAGTCTCAAGAAGCGAGGGGTTTTAGATCAGGGCCGTTTTGCGTCCACATCAAAACGACCCTTCTCAAGCGGCGGAAGCTGTGCTAATCGGCGGTAGCCGCCGCGCATCAGCGCATCGCCGCGATGCACCAGGCGGCGCACCTTGGAGCGCAGCCCGCCATCGCTGTACCAATCGGCTGCGGCATCTACGCCGAACAGTCCTTCCGCGACTTCACGCAAGGACGCGCCCGCCAGGGTCGCGTCGAGCGCCTGCAAGCTGTGCAGTTCCAGCAGCGCGGTAGGTGTCGGCCTGGGCTTGGCGGCCGCCAGTGCCGCTTGGAGCGCATGACCGCGCGCAGGTGCGGCAGCCTCGCCGCGGTGGGCATAGGCCACGGCCATGCCGTCTTCCAGGCCGGGGGCGAGCGCGAAGCGCAGGCAATGACCTGGGCTGCGCGCGATCAGCGCCAGCCCTTTGCCGTCATGGAGCAGTTGCTTGTGACCGGGGATGCGCCAGAACGCGAAGGTCGCCGCATCCTGTGGCGGATCGGCATCGGGGTAGAGCTGCACCACGGCGGCATGGCCGGGCAGCCAGGCCGGATGCGCGTCGCGCGCATCGAGCGCCGGGTCTTCCAGTAGGCGCAAACCCCAGCGATGCGCCGTGTCTGGCCCGCGATGACGGCGAAGCCAGTCGAGCCGGTAGTCGGGATGCCTGCGCAAATACTCCCAAGCGAGCGCGAGCGCATCCAGCCAAAAGACATACAGGTATGCGGCAGTCGGATACCAATGCGCGAGGTGATTAGGATTGACCATGGCGCCTCCTCCTGCGAACAGGACTCGCCGCCACGGAAGAACTACGCGCTACATCGCCATCGTCAGAGCGTCATGGGTTAAAAAGGCGAATGGGGTTGTCAAGACCGATTGGCTCCGATGCGTTGCGATATTCGTCTCAATGATGCGGCGGCAGCGCCCCGAACTTGGAGTGCTGCACAGGCCAGCCTGCCGCAGCCCGCGCTGGGCATCATGTCTATTTGGATCAGACTGGTCGGGCTACGCCGCAAGAATGCTGATTAAGACCTGCCCGGTATGACGCCAGACTGAAAAAGTCACAGTCGGCCGTATTCAGTCCGGGATCGCGCCGTCGCGCTCGGCCAGCCGGGTGTACTCCGACAGCGTGCGTGTGGGGCGGAAATAGCGGTCGCGCAGCACGGGCTGCTGGCGCGGCCCGACGATGCCGGCCAGCTCGGACAGCTTGACGGTTCCCTGCGCCGGCATCCCGATTCCCAAGTCGATGAGACCCCAGGCGGTATCGCCATCGGCGGGATCGAGTGCGGCCAGCAGCCAGGTCACATGCGCGTCCGGCGTGAACAGCCGCACCACGGGCACCGGGTCGATGGCCCGGCCAGCGGCGCGGGCCTCGCCGTTGGCGAGCAGTTGCGCGCGCTCCGGGACGGTGGCGAGTGGCTGGGGCATGGTCGGCAATCCCACAAATCCAATGATGCACGGATGCGGTTTCACGCCCAAGCGCAGAACCGCCAAACCGGATTTACGCCTTCGTGCGCAAGCACGGATGCGCCTGCGTGGCTTTGCCGGAACCCGCCGATGCGGATTTCCGTGAAGGCACAAAAACGTAGAACACCAAATGAACACTATAGATTGTAGCTCTATAGGGCGCAATGGGCTGTCATCTTGGTTTTTCGAGGGAAACCATAGGTGGCGGCTGGGAACTCATTGGCGAAGGCGTTGAAGACAGTCAGGAAGGCGCGTGGCTTGAGCCAGGAAGCCTTCTCTGACGTGTCCAGCCGTACCTATATGAGTACCCTGGAGCGCGACCTGAAAAGCCCGACCCTGCACAAGTTGACCGAGCTATGCGAGGTAATGGAGATCCACCCGCTCACGCTGCTGACGCTGGCCTTTGCGGGCGACAGCCCGCGCAAGGCCGACGAGCTGCTGGCGCAGGTGCGCCGGGAGCTGGAGGCGGTGTTGAGCGAACGCGATGCGGCGAAGCCGCGCGCGTGATGCGGTGATGTGCTGCGAACAGCAGCACAGCGCCCCGCCGCGATGGGCGGGGCGCTGCGGCGGTCACGCCGCCTTGGGCTTGCTGCGCGACCAGATCAGGTCGTGCGTGCCGTCCTCATTCTCGATCAGGCGGGCATAGACTGTCGCCGGGAACGAAGGATCGTCGAGGGATACGGACACGTAAGGCCGCCCGGCCTCGCTGGTCTTCTTCCACGCCGCGCCGATGTCGTGGCCGGCCGCCTGAAGGCGGAAGTCCGGGGCGTTCTCGGTGTCGCCCTTGTCGTTGGGAACCAGCTTGACCTTGACGTTGAGCGTCAGGGTGCGAAGCGTGCCGGTGAAGCCGTCTTTGTCTGCGGTGAAGGTGCCGATGTTGGCCATGATGATTCTCCTTTCGGTTGAACAAGATTCGCGCCCATCGCGTCCTTGTTGTGATCCGGCCGGCGGGGGACGGGCTGGCTGCACCGCTTGCGGTCGCAACGCAGTGGAGAGCCGGGAGGCGAAAAGAATTTGCCGCGCGAGGAAGCCGCGTAGCGGCGGGGAAATTGTTTTCGCCGGACGGTTGCAGCCATAAGCCCGAGGCGCAGCCGCGCCACCGCCAGGATTCACAACGAGACAAGGACGCCTTGGGCCGAACCGCTCCGAAAGGAGATGGGGCCGACTCGGCATCCCCGCCCGAAGGCTTCTCCGGCTCGCCCGCTGACGCGGGCCAGGTCAACCACCCGACGACAGGCGAGAACGCCCCCGCCGCACCTGGCGGCGCCGCTCTTGAGGCGTGGCGTGGAAGCTCCATAGCGATGCCGGGCGGGTTGTCCGTGAACCGTCCTTCGTGACGTGATGGGCAGGAACCGCCAGCGTTGAGGACGGCACGCACCTGCACAACCTGCCGCAGCGAGCGCCAGCGTGTTCGCCAGCGCCCCGCCCATCGCGGCGGGGCGCTGGCCGGGCCGATCCGGCGCAGCCGGTTCGGCGGCATCGAGGGGCGCCAAGCATCGCGCGGCGGGGATAGCCCGCAGGGCTTTCCCCTGGAGGCAAGCGAAGCGCGCAGCGCCGCAGGCGCGAAGGCGTGAGGGATTGAAGCCGAATGGCCGTGACAGCGAAGTCGGCACGGGGCGCAGCCCGAAAGCCCGGCGGCGCTGTGCGCCGACACGCCCAGGCCGTTCTATATTTTCAGGAAGCAATCGAAGACAAGCCCATGACCCTCCAGCTCCGACACGAAACCCCGGACGACATTGCCGCCATCGAGGCCGTGACCATCGCCGCGTTCGCTGATGCACCACACACCAGCCACACCGAGCAATTCATCGTGCGCGCCTTGCGTGCCGCCAACGAACTGACGCTTTCCATCGTGGCCGAAGAACATGGGCGCGTCGTCGGTCACGTCGCGCTGTCGCCAGTAACGATCACCCATGAGCACGGGCGAAAGACCGAGGGCTGGTATGGGTTGGGGCCGATCTCCGTCCTGCCGCCAAGGCAGGGGCAAGGCATCGGTTCGCGCCTGATGGAACAGGCGCTGTCTGAACTGCGGGCTATGCAGGCCGCAGGCTGCGTGCTGCTGGGCGATCCAACGTACTACACGCGCTTTGGCTTCCAGGCCCATGCGGGCTTGCAACTGCCGGGCGTGCCGCCCGGCTATTTCATGGCGCTGGCCCTGCATGGGACAGTGCCGGAAGGCATCGCGCACTACAGCGATGCCTTCAACGCCGCCGCCTGAGCCAGCGCGAAGGCGGCGGCGTTTTAATTCGGCTATTGGCCTTGAACACCGGACGCGGCCACTGTCGCACCCGGATTTCGCGTCCACCGCGCCCAGGGCGGAACGGCCTGGGCGCGGTGCTGATCGCGGTTATTCCTTCGTCTCGATGCGCCACCACACAAAGCGAAGCGCCCCGGTCGAGGCCGGGGCGCTTGCCTTCGGCGCGGGTCAAGCGGCCAGTGCCTCGGCGGGTTCATCCGCCATTGCCTCGGTATCCTCCGGGGCATCCTGCTCCGGGCCTTCTTCCTGCGCGGCCTCCTGCGGGCCTGCGGTCTTGAAGATGGCGGGCATCCAGCCGGTGCCATCGGCCAGCCGCTCGGCCTCGCTGGCAATGTCGGCCTTCTTGAGCTTCGCCAGCCGGGTGACGGATTCCGGTGCAAACGCGCCCACGGCATCCAGAATCACGGCCTTGGAAACGTGCTTGAAGTAGCCTTCTGCGGTCGGCTTCCACCATGCGGTCATGTCGAGGCCCACGGCTTGCGCCAGTTCCTCGCCGGGCCGGTGCGCCGTGGCGCGAGGCGTCACCACGTCCACCGTGGAAGCCACGCACACGGCCAGCAGCCGCACCAGCTCGTCTTGCGGCTTCGCCAGCAGCGCGGCGAACAGTTCGGCGCCGTCCTCCGGCAAGGCTTCACCGGCTACCTGTTGCAGTTCGCGCAGCGCCACGGCGGCAGGCGATTCCGGCCAGTCCGGGGCCATGCCTTCCAGCCGGTCTTGCGCCGTGAGGCGCACGCCGAGCGGCAGTCCATCGCCGTAGGGGTCGGGCTGCAAGACCTTCTGCACCATGCCATGCACCAGCGCGGCCAGCGCGACCTGCGGATGCCGGGCTACTTCGATTTGCAGCGCCGCCGTGCGGTGGGCGCTCAACCGCTGCGCCAGCCGGTCGGACAGGCTCGCGGCCTTGGGCGCGTCGTCGGTGTCCTCGTGCTCGTCGTCGGCGGCTTCGCCTTCGGTACTGCCGAAACCGCGCCGCAGCTTTTCCAGCGTGCGCAGCGCCTTGGCCTCGGCTTCGCGCAGCAGGCCGCGATGAATGACGGCCTCGCCGTTGCGGTCGATGGTGACGATGGCACCGGCCACCTCGCGCACCTCGGGGGCATAGCCTTGTAAGGCGTCCTCCGCGTCTTGCAGTTCCCCGACCACCTGATCGCGCCGCTGTTCCAGTTTCTCGGCCTTGGCCTCGTCCTCAGCGTCGCAGGCTTCTTCCAGTTCGGCGTCGATCTTGTCGAGGCGGGTTTGCAGCGAGGCAATGCGGCGGGCCTCGCGGGTGGTCGGCTCGCGGCGATGGCGCGGGGCGTTCTGGAAAGCCTGCCGTTCCTCGTAGGCCAGATGCGGCACGGCCTCCACCCATGCCCAGCCCTCGGCGCGCACGTCCTCGGCCAGCGTTGCCAGCTTGTCGCGCACCAGCGTTTCCAGCACTGCGGTATCGGTGAGGTAGGTTCCGGCATCGCCTTCCGCGAACAGGTCGCGGCGGATGCCGCCGCCTGCCTGCCGGTAGGCGTCCAGCCCGACGAAGCGCACCAGCGCGTGCGCGGCGTCGATTTCGCGCTCGGTCAGGCGCTCGCGCAGCTTGGACGGGCTGCGCTGCCATTCCGGCGCACCATAGAACGCGGCTTCCTGCGCGGCGTGGTCGTCGGTGATGGTCAAGGCCATCAACTGTTCCAGCGTGACGCCTCCGGCCCGGTACTCGGCCATGAGGCGCGGCGAGACGTTCGCCAGCTTCAAGCGCCGCTGCACCACCAGCGGGGACACGCCAAAGTCGGCGGCAATGTCCTCGATGGGGCGTCCTTCCTTGACCAGCGCGGCGAAAGCCGCGAACTGGTCGGCGGGGTGCATGTTCTCGCGCTGCACGTTCTCGGCGAGGCTCACGGTACGGGCCGAAGCATCCGCCACCAGCAGGCACGGCACTTCGTAGTCGGCGGCGATGCGTTTCTTCTTCGCCAGCAGCTTCAAGGCGGTCAGGCGGCGGTCGCCTGCGACGACTTCGTATTGCTCGCCATCGGCGGCGAGGATGACGATCAGGTTTTGCAGCAGGCCGATGCGGGCAATGCTCGCGGCCAGTTCGGGGATGGACTGGCGTGGGGTCGTGCGGACGTTGCGCTTGGAGCGGCGCGGCAGCAACTGCGAGAGGGGAACCAAGATCAGGTTCTTGGTCGGGTCGGCCACTTCCAGCGGTGCGGCGGCTTCGATGGCGACGGCTTCGGTTTTGAGTATGGCGTTCATGGTGATAACTCCTATCGGTTCAGGGATGCAGCAGCAAGAGAAGCGGCAAGGGCTGCTGCCTGCCCCTGCCGCGTGGGGATTCAGGCTTTCAACTGGCGCAGGCCATCGGCCAGCAGCCACAGGGCGCGATTCAGGCGCACGCTTTGGTCAATGCCCTGCACGGGCCGGGTGGTCTGGCGGCGGCCATTCGCGGCGCGGGCGGACAGGCCGCCTTTGGTCAAGTTCTCCTGCGTGCGGTTGAACACGCTCCACAGGTCGCGGCGGTCGTCGTCATGGCGGCGCGGCATCAGGATTTGCGATTCCGTGATGGGCGCGGGCCTGTCCTCGTCGTACTTCAACGCCAGCGCAGCGCGGGCGAACACTTCCGATTCCCCGGCGTCCAGCGTGATGGCGCGCATGGCATCGCGGGATTCCTGCGCACGGTCGAAGCCATGCAGGACTTCGTAAGCGCCTTCGATGACGTGCCCGGCTACGTCGCCCTTGTGGGGCACGCGCACGTCGGCCACGGTGTCGCCGCAGACAAGGCCATTGCTGCAAACGAAGCGGAACATCCCGGCCAGCATCTGATAGCTGCTGGTGCCGTCATGGGAGTTCAGCAGGATGATTTCGTTGGCCTCGCGGCCGTTGATCTGGCTGGCGTGGCGCAGCCGGATCATGTGCTTGGTGTAGTCGCGGCGGTCGTCGTGGCGCACGCGGGTCTGGCACACCATGAAAGGCTCGAAGCCTTCCCCGCGCAGTTCTTGCAGCACGGTCGCGGTGGGGATGTAGCTGTACCGCTCGGAGCGGCTTTCGTGCGGTGCCTCGGCGAAGATCGACGGGGCCACGGCCCGGATTTGGTCATCGGACAAGGGACGTTCCGAACGCAGCACCGGGGAGCGGGAAGCGAAGCGGGATGCGAGTTGCATGGCATTTCTCCTGACAAAGAAAAAAGGGTTTGCTGTTCACCGCACACCGGATTCCTAGATTCGGAAGCCCAGCCTTTCGGCTGTTCGGTGCGGTCGGCACGAGGAACCCGGTTGGCCCTGTTGCCACCGTCTTTCCTGAGTTCATCGCCCGCGACGGTCAGGAGCGCGCGGACGGGGGCCGTCAAGGAGAAAAGCGCAGGGTTGGTGCGGCCCGCAGGCGAAGCCGAGGACACGGCCCTGCGCGCCTTGACGGCACACGGCCGCGGGCTACAGTCGCGGACAAGGTGATGGAGTCAGGGAAGACGGCTGGACATGGCAACGGCCCTCCAACACGCCGACCGCACGGCAAGCGAAGCGCGCAGGCCCGAAGCTGGAAGCCGGGCCGAAGGCGTCAGCGATGTGGAAGGCTGGCGAACGCCAGTCCCGTCAGGGATGAGCGAATAGCGAACCTGGAGCAGCGCGCTCCGCGAAGCGGAGACGTAAGGAGGTGTTTCGCTTACTATCCGTTTGTATGAACTGGCTGCTTTCGGCTACGCCTTGGTGCTGCCCCCGATAAGGAAGGAACACTTCGCCATCAATAGCGAATACAGCCTGCTACAAATCATCAAAAGACAGCGGAGGGATTCGTGCATCTTCACTCGTATCGCCTAAGGAACTTTCGACGCCTGAAGGATGCTCATATTGAGCTAGCTGACGACATATCAATATTTGTAGGATCGAATAACAGTGGAAAAACGTCAGCAACTCAGGCCATCCATGCGTTTGTCACGGGTGGAAGGGATCGTTTCAGCCTTTATGACTTCAGCTCTTCATGTTGGAAAACCTTCGATGAGGCCGGAAGTATCAACTTGGCCGAACCGGTTCCCGAGGGTTTCTCACTTCCAAACATAGACCTTGATCTCTGGTTTGAGGTTGCAGCGCCGGATCTCTATCTAGTAATTCCCTTGCTTCCGAGCACCGCATGGGAGGGAACCAAGGTCGGAATACGGGTTTCCCTGGCTGCACGAAGCCCCTTAAACCTTATTCAAAATTACCAAGAAGCTAAGGCTAAAGGTGCCGAGCAGGCCGCGGAGTTGCCGCCAGGGTCGCAATATGTTCCTTGGCCTCGCTCCATGACGGACTATCTTCAGCGCGAACTCAAGAGCGAATATGAGCTGCGTTACTTCATCTTGGATCGCACGCAATTTGATGAGAACTTTCGCGAGATCGGGGGCTATGTTCCAGAAGAGTTAGGTGGAGAGCCAGGTGGCGGAGTGATTCTGAAGTCGCTTATCCATATCGACAATTTGGGGGCTCAACGACACCTCGCTGACCCCAATCCGGAAGCCGGCGGACGATCGGAAGACCTGTCAAAGCGTTTGAGCCGCTTCTACCAGCGCAACCTTAATCAAAGGCAAGACGATCACGCAGCCCTTAAGGCGCTGTTCGAATCCGAGCAAGCGCTCAACATTCACTTAGATGGGGTATTCAAGCCGATGCTTGATCGGCTCGCGAGGCTTGGTTATCCGGGCATTAATAACCCGCGACTGAAAATCATGTCAGCGCTAGACCCCGCCCACGTCATGAGTCAGGACGCGCGAGTCCACTATCAGATCGGAGATGGCGAAGACACTGCCACCCTTCCTGATAGTTACAACGGGCTTGGATTCAAAAATTTGATCTACATGGTTGTGGAGATTCTAGACGCCCAAGCCAGGTGGGTGACGATGGACAATCGCCCCCCATTGCATCTTATTTTCGTGGAGGAGCCAGAGGCCCATCTGCACGCCCAACTCCAGCAGGTCTTCATTCGCAATGTTCTTGAACTCCTGAACATAGAAGGCGACGACGGAAGTATTTTTTGCAGTCAAATGGTCATCACGACCCACTCGCCACACATCCTTTACGAACGAGGATTCAAGCCGATCCGCTACTTCCGACGAAAGAAAGTCGGCAAGGAACAGTTGACGGAAGTTCTAAATCTATCGGCGTTCTACCAAGCCCAACCAGATGATCGCGATTTTCTAGAAAGATATCTGAAACTAACGCACTGCGATCTCTTCTTCTCAGATGCCGCTATTCTTGTTGAAGGCAATGTTGAGAGATTGCTCCTGCCCGTCATGATTCGGAAGGTTGCGAAGACCCTTCGTTCGGCTTGCTTGTGTATTTTGGAGGTCGGTGGTGCCTTTGGGCATCGCTTCCAGTCTCTCATCGAGTTTCTCGGTCTAACGACACTGATCATTACTGATATTGATAGTGTCGCCCTCGTGGCTCCCGCGGCCGGCGCTGCAATTGATGATGAGGAAGTCGAGGAGTTCGAGGTTCCTGCCGATGGGGAGGAAGACGTCGCCATGCAGGTTCAGGGTGACGGACAAAATCCGGCCGGCGAGCCGGCGGCGCCTCCACCCAAGAGGAAATACGGTAAGGCTTGTTTGCCCAATGAGCCAGGCGCTGCGACCTCGAATCAAACCCTTATAAAATGGCTTCCTGGCAAGCTAACAATCGAGGACTTGCGTAACGCCTCGGAAGCCGACAAAACTCACGAACTTGAAGACGACGCAAAGGTTCGCGTGGCCTATCAGACTGAACGGGCTATCACTTGGAACGGAGCCACTGAAACCCTCTGCGGGCGCACCCTTGAGGAAGACTTTGGCCTTGAGAACCCAGAATGGTCTCAAGCCGAGGATAGGAAGCCTCTTGGCCTGATTGTGAAGGGTGGAGCTGCCGATCCCAGTGCTCTTGCCAAAGGTCTTCATGAGAGAGTTTCGCGGAAGAGTTTCGATAAGACGAAGTTCGCGCTCGCCGTACTCACTGAGAACGAGGATGTTTGGCATGTCCCGGCATACATCCGTGACGGGCTGGTTTGGCTAAAGGACGAAGTGCGGATCGAACTCGAAACCGTACTGCCCGACGCTGTTCCAATGGCTGAAGCTGGTGCGACAGGGGCTGAGCATGAGTAGCCGAGCGAATAAGCCGGACACCCAGGCAGACATCGACTTGCGAAACTGCCTTGGAGACGTTCCACCGCGCAGCTTCATAATGAAAGCTGGCGCAGGCTCCGGAAAAACCACTTCTCTGATTAAGGGGCTGTCGTCGGCCATCCGAATACACGGTGATAAGCTGAGAAAATTCCGTCAGCGCATTGCCTGCATTACCTACACTGAGATCGCAGCCGGAGAGATATGGCGAGATGTCGGCAGTGATCCACTGGTTCACGTTTCAACGATCCACAGCTTCATGTGGCTGCTAGCCAAACCGTTTCAGAACGACATTCGGATCTGGGTGTCCGGGCGCATCACGGAGAAAATTGAGGCACTTGAACAAAAACAGGCAACCTATGGCCCCAGGGTTCAACAGCGTACAAAGGACAAAGACACCCGAGACCTAGAGCGCCTTCGCAGGCAGTCGGGGCGGATCGCCGCAGTCAAAGGCTTCCGATACGGAACAGGTAGCGACTATGTAAAGGGGATATTGGGGCACGACGACATTTTGAAGCTTGTTCCGTACCTTATCGCTGAGCGACCTCTCTTTCGAACACTTCTCGCGCGCCAATTTCCTTTCGTATTTGTGGACGAGAGTCAGGATACGACCACCGAAGTCATAGAGGCGTTGAAGACCGTTGAGAGCGAGCCCGGCGTTACGCTTTGCCTCGGCTTCTTCGGCGACCCGATGCAGCGAATTTATGCCACAGGAACCGGATTGGTTGAAGCGGAACCCAGTTGGACTGACATTCCGAAACCGGAGAATTTTCGGTGCTCCACTAAGGTGCTGAACCTCGCAAACGCCATCCGCCGTGATGGTGATGACCTCGTTCAGATTCCGGGCCAACGTCTAGGCCCTGAAGGCATCGTTCCAACTCCTGAAGGTTCGGCTCATCTTTTTGTATTGCCCGCGGACGATACGCGAGATGCCAATCTAGTTCGAGTGCGCGATTGGATGGCAGCGCGAACTGGTGATAATCGCTGGCGACTTAGTGATAGTGGCCAAGAGCAGGTAAAGCTTCTTGTCATAGTTCACCAGATGGCTGCAAAACGCTTAGGGTTCGGAGAGCTATACACGGCGCTTAATTCAAAAGCGCCGACAGCATTCAAAGACGGCTTTCTGGATGGCTCTGCATGGCCTCTTTCACCGTGTGTGAAATTTCTGATTCCGATAGCGATTGCCCATACAGAAGGCCGGCAGCTCGAAGTGATGCGACTGATCCGCGAATATTCACCCCTCCTTGACAAAGGCGATCTCGCCGGAGTGAACGTCGCAGAGCGACTCAAAGCACTTAGAGAGCTTGTTGCCGAAATTGCAGAAGGGATAGCTGGGAATTCCAACGTAACGATCGGCGACCTGCTGAAGCGGGTGTATTCCGCAGGGTTATTAATCTTCGATCCCCGGCTAGCCTCTTACTTGGATCCAGAAGCAGTTCCACCTGCCCAGCCCGCAGGAGGGCTGGACGATGACGACGATCAAGAAGATGATGAGTCCGATAAGGAAATGGCCTCAATGGATGCTTTTTTAGCGTGTCCTGCTAGACAGCTTCTGGCATACCAAACCTACATTTCGGAACGCTCCCCTTTTTGGACTCAGCAAGGCATTAAAGGGGCTGAGTTTGATAGGGTGCTCGTCGTGCTAGACGATGCGGAGAGTACCCATTTCCAGTTCTCCTACGAAAAATACCTGGGCCTCAAGGCGCTTTCGGATACCGACCGAAAACACATCGAGGCAGGCGAAGAAACGACTGTGGATCGAACACGCCGCCTTTTCTATGTGAGCTGCACAAGGGCACTAAAAGACTTAGCGGTCGTTCTTTTTACGGCTGATCCTGAACAGGCTGAGGCGCATATGCGCCAGCTTGGTCTTTTTGAAGGTGACTCCGTCCATACTCAGGCCGTCTTTCAAGCAGGATAAATCGCCTATATCCTTGGATTCCCGCTGGTGGCAAGCGGAACGCCCACGTCGAACGTATCAGGAGTCAAAACTGGATGGCC
This sequence comes from Tistrella arctica, assembly GCF_039630945.1. NCBI lineage: Bacteria > Pseudomonadati > Pseudomonadota > Alphaproteobacteria > Geminicoccales > Geminicoccaceae > Tistrella > Tistrella arctica. Next base: position 789,406 of record NZ_JBBKTV010000001.1, on the reverse strand, counting down.
GTGACTCGGCGCAAGACGCAGGGCGGCACGCTGGGACGCCCAACGGCTTAAGACAGGACTACTCCTGCTCCTTGTTCGTCTTGCGCTGCTCGATCTGCAACTGCGCCCGCTGCGTTGCCTGTTGCAGCCGCTCCACCAGCACGCCCCTTGGCGGCAAGGCGGTCAGGTACTCGGCGACGTGGATGCCCGACTTGTCCAGCTCCAGCAATTCGATCTGCTCGCGCTTCTTGCCGGTGCAAAGGATGATCCCCAGCGGCGAGGCTTCCTCCGGCTCCCGTTCGTGCTTGTCCAGCCAGCGAAGGTAAAGCTCCATCTGTCCCTTGAAAGCCGCCTTGAACTCGCCGACCTTCAACTCCACTGCCACCAGCCGCCGCAGCTTGCGGTTGTAAAACAGCAGGTCGAGGTGGAAATCCTCGCCGTCAATTTGGATGCGCTTCTGCCGGGCCACGAAGCTGAAACCCGCGCCCAGCTCCAATAAGAACGACTCCATTTCGCGGATGATCGCGGCTTCGAGGTCGCCTTCCTGCCAAGTGTCGCGCAGGCCCAGGAAATCGAGGATGTACGGGTCGCGCATGACCAGGGCGGGCGACATGCGCTGCGCATCGCGCATCTTCGCCAACTCCTGTGCGATCGTCTCGCCCGGCTTTTGGGACAGCGCCGTGCGCTCGTACAGCATCGAGTCGATGCGCTCGCGCAGCGTCCGCACGCTCCAGCGTTCAACGCTCGCCATCTGCGCGTAATAGTCCCGCTGGAGCGGGTCTTTCAGCGGGATCAGGGCGATGAAGTGCGTCCAGCTCAATTCTCGTATCAGTGATACGAGAATCTGCTCGTCGGGGAAGGTGGCTGCGAACTGCACCATGCGGCGCAGGTTCTGCTCGGCAAAGCTGTTGCCGTACTCCTTCACCAACTGCGCCGCCAGGGTAGGCAGGACTTCCTTGCCATAAGCGCCCCGGCGCCCGTCCAAGACCTGCGTATGGATGCGCTGGCCGATGCGCCAGTAGAGCATCGTCAGTTCGCTATTCACCGTCGAGGCGGCGCGCTTGCGCGCCGCCTCGATCAGTGCCCGAATGTCGCCCAGCAGCGCCGAAGGCGTTGCGGACGACGCTGCGGATGACCGGCGCGTGTTCATGCTGCCGCCTCCGCAAGCTGGCGCGCGCCCGTGATGGCTTGGCGCCGGCTGGCCACCAGCTCGGCCGCATCGCGCACCGGCTTGTCCTCGGTGTGGACGTAGTGCATGAACATCGCCACGGTCTTGTGGCCCGTCAACTTCATGCCCACTTTGGTCGGCACGCCGGAATTGGCAATGTCGGTGGTCGAGCGATGGCGGATGCCGTGCGTGCCGACGTGCGGGACGCCGGCGGCCTTGAGCACCCGGTACCAGCCGCCATAGTGCTCGCCAAAGGTCAGGTGCTTGGTCGGGTCGTTGGGCGATGGCAGGACATAGGGGCAGCCCTCCCGGCGCGGCGCCGTCGAAAGCAGCCGATAGGCTTCCTCGCTCATGGGCTTGGAAATGCCGCCGACCTTGCTGTCGGGCCACACCACGCGCCGGTTCTCGAAGTCCAGCCAGCTCCATTCGAGCGGGCAGATTTCGGAGCGCCGGGCGGCGAACTCGAATTGCAGCCGGATCGCCAGCGGGATGACGTAGTTCTCCAGCCCTTCCGCCTCCAGCTTCTCCAGATGGCGGAAGATCCGCACCATTTCCTCGTCCACGATGAGCCGGGTTTCCTTGCCCGGCGGGTACATCGGGACGTGGCGGCACGGATTCGTGCCGTCCGGGCGGTAGCCCCACACTTCGGCCAGGTTGAACATCTTGCGCAGCACGCCGAAGGTCTTGTTCGCCTCGGTCGGCTTGTAGGCCAGCTTCTCCATCAGCCCGGCAATGTCGGGCCGCTTCACGTCATGCACCTTCTTGCGGCCCAGCAGCGGGATGATGTTGCGGTCGATGACGCCCTGATAGCCGTCCTGCGTGCTGGGCTTGTTGCGCTTCTTGGAGTAGTCCTCCATGAACTTCTTGCACAACTCGGCCATCGTGGGCGCCTTGCGCGCCTCGGCCTTGGCACCGCCGGGGTCGCCGCCCCGGCGAACCTCGGCCAGCCAGTCCTGTGCCTTGACTCGTGCCTGTTCGACGGTCAGCTCCCCGTACAGCCCCAGCGAGGGCTTACGGGGCTGGCCGGAGTTCGTGCGGTACTGGAGCATGAACACCCGGCGGCCCGTCGGGGTAATCTTGCACAGGAAGCCGGGCACCACGGTATCCCGCAGTTCAACATCCTTGGCCTGGGGCTGGGCCGCCTCCACGGCGGTCTTGGTGAGCTTGATCTTTGCCATGATGACTCCTTGGAACGACCCGGATTCCAAGAGCCAGATAGGAGCGGCGCGAGGGAAAACCGGGTCAAGTTTCAGAAAGCACCGGCATATGATGGACGCGCGTAAGCTATTGATAAACCTGCTGTATCGAGCTATGGCGCAGTCCAGCGAAGTACCGGGCTGGAGTCATCGTGAAACAAAAAAAGGCGACAGCCGGAGCTGTCGCCTTTTTCGAAAGCCTCTGTGGTCCTCAAGCCCGACCGTCCGGTTGCCCGTCCGGTCAGCCCTTGGCCCCTGCCGATCAGTCGGCGGGAACGAGGTCCACGGCCTTCTCACCCTTGCGTTCGGTCAGGACGCTGTATTCGAGGCGCTGGCCCTCGTTCAGCGTCGACAGGCCGGCGCGCTCGACGGCGCTGATATGGACGAACACGTCCTTTCCGCCCTCATCGGGAGTGATGAAGCCATAGCCCTTGGTGCTGTTGAACCACTTGACGGTACCGGTCGACATGTCTGGTCGCTCTTCCTGGTCTTGATGACCCGCCCCCCGCAATGGTGTCGCGGGCGGAGGCCGGGTGCGATGATGGAGGCGGGGTTGGACCGGACGTCGTACGGTGCCGGATTCAGGGCCTGGCCTCCCCCATCGGATGACCCAGGGCCTCTGGCGCCGGCGGCCGCCGCAATGTCATCGGTGCCGCCGGCCCGGGGAGGCACGTCCCCTGATCCTGCCGGCACCTTCCGGTACGCGCACTCCTGTTCCCACGAGCCCCGGCCTCAAAGGGCCGGAGCCGCCCGCCTGCGCCGTCCGGGCGGATGAACCGCCCGCCGTCCGCAATCAGGCGTCTTCTGCAGATCGGGCCTGAAACATCCGGCGGCCACCAGCCGGATTCCCAGCCATGCCGATCTGCGGAAGCTCTTCATCTGCGGTGCCGGTCCGGCACCACATCGGACCGAGGGTCCGGATCCCCCGTGGTCGACATCCGGTCTCTGGTCCGAAACTTGGCAGCACTCAGTCGGCCGGAACCAGGTCCACCGCCTTCTCACCCTTGCGCTCGGTCAGAACGCTGTACTCAAGACGCTGACCCTCGTTCAGCGTCGACAAGCCGGCGCGCTCAACGGCGCTGATGTGCACGAACACATCCTTGCCGCCCGTGTCAGGCGTGATGAAGCCGAAGCCCTTGGTGCTGTTGAACCACTTGACGGTACCGGTCGCCATGGCGCATCGCCCTTCTCATACGACTTTAGAAGCGCCGGCCATTTCCCCGGGCCGGGCGCGACTTGATGTAAGGAGGAGGCGATGAGAACCGGTGCGACTCCGAAAAGGTTGCCGAGGATCCGCAACAACGATACTCGCAAGGCGCGAACAGGCGCACAAGGTATTCTGCCGCAGGTTTGGTAACCGCTTTCGGGGAAACTATTCGGCGATGTCGCCGTGCCGTTGCCTGAACGGATAGGTCTGGAGCCGCGCTGACGGGATCCGATAGACTTGCCGGACGGGGGCTGGGGGCGAATTCGCCTGCCGGTACGCGCGCGCTCCTGATTCCTGAGGTTCCGCCGGAACCTCCGTTCATCATGGCGCAAACTGACGTCCCATGACGACGGATGGTCCACCTGCGGGCCACCGCCGTTTCCGAACGATGACTTCAAGCACTATAGGCGCGTCCGACGCAAGATGCGATACCAAAATGACCCTGAATGATCCCGCATCGGGCTGGAAACGCCCGATTCAGGCGGTCGCCTGCGTGATGCGGCGGGCAGCGTCGAGCAGCGTTGCGCGGTGTCTTTGCGTCGATCATCGGTCATCTGACCAACCATCAAGAGACGCGTGCGGCTTGATCCGCGTCAAGGGCGGCACGTTGTACCGGTGACATGATGCCTGCCGCATGGTGCAATGATGCGGTGCAGCAGCAGGCAGAGGAGAACAGGGTGACGGACACTGTGCCGACGGCAACCGACGGAGCGGGGCGGGTCACGGCCGTGCGCGGCGCCGTGCTCGACATTCACATCGAGGACGGCGATCTGCCCCGGATCGGCCATGTCGTTGAAATCACGGATGGTGACGCTGCGGTGATCCTGGCCGAAGTGCAGTCGCATCTGGACCGGTCGCATGTCCGTGCCATTGCCCTGATGCCGACCGGCGGCCTGCGTCGGGGGGCCGTCGTCCGCCAGACCGGCGGCCCGGTGATGGTGCCGGTGGGCGATGCGGTGCTTGGCCGGTTGCTGGATGCCGCCGGCCGTGTCGCCGATCAGGGACCGCCGCTGCCCGATGATGTGCCGCGCGCGCCGATCCTGCGTGCCGCACCGGCCCTGGCCGATCAGACCGCCGCGACCGATGTGTTCGAGACCGGCATCAAGGTGATCGATCTGCTGACCCCGCTGGCCCATGGCGGCAAGGCCGCGATGTTCGGCGGCGCCGGGGTTGGCAAGACCGTGCTGGTGATGGAGCTGATCCAGGCCATGGCCAGCGGCTATCAGGGGATCTCGGTGTTCGCCGGCATCGGCGAACGGTCGCGTGAGGGGCATGAGCTGCTGCTCGACATGCGCCAGTCCGGGGTTCTGGCGCGCACGGTTCTGGTGTTCGGCCAGATGAACGAGCCGCCCGGCGCCCGCTGGCGCGCGCCGATGACCGCGCTGGCGGTGGCTGAGCATTTCCGCGACGTGCGTGGCCGCAACGTGCTGTTGCTGATGGATAACGTCTTCCGCTTCGTCCAGGCCGGCATGGAAGTGTCGGGCCTTCTGGGGCGGTTGCCGTCGCGTGTTGGCTATCAGCCGACGCTGGCATCGGAAGTGGCGGCCCTTCAGGAACGGATCGCCTCCGTCGGTGGTGCTGCGGTCACCGCGATCGAGGCGGTCTATGTTCCGGCGGACGACTTCACCGACCCGGCGGTCACAGCGATCGCCGGTCATATGGACAGTCTGGTGGTGCTGTCGCGCGGCATGGCGGCCGAGGGCATGTATCCGGCGGTCGATCCGATCGCCTCGTCCTCGACCCTGCTCGATCCGCTGATCGTGGGCGAGCTGCATGCCCGCACGGCCGAACGGGTGCGGCGCACCATCGAACATTACCGCGAGCTTCAGGACGTCATCTCCCTGCTGGGGATGGAGGAGCTGGGTGCCGAGGACCGGCGGCTGGCCGAACGGGCGCGCCGTCTGCAACGCTTCCTGACCCAGCCGTTCACGGTGACCGAAGCCTTCACCGGCACCCCCGGCCGTTCGGTGAGACTGGCCGATACCATCGCCGGCTGTCGCGCCATTCTGGACGGTGACTGCGACGACTGGCCGGAAGACAGCCTGTACATGGTGGGCGATCTTGAAGAAGCGCGCGCGCGGCTGGCGGCATCATGAGCACGCGGCGACATCTGCATCTGATCCTGACCACACCGGCGGCGATGCTGCGTGATCTCGACGACGTCACGGCGATCCGCGCCGAGGATGCCAGCGGCGGCTTCGGCGTGCTGCCCGGCCATGCCGATTTCCTGACCGTGCTCGACGCCTCGGTGGTGATCTGGCGGCGGGCGGATGGCGGCTCGGAATGCTGCCTGATTTCCGGCGGACTGCTGAGGGTCGAGGGCGGTGGCCGGGTGTCACTGGCGGCGCGGGAGGCGATCTTCGGCCAGGATCCGGGTGCCTTGCGGTCGGAACTCGCCAACCGGCGCGCGGCCCTGGACGATGACGACCGTCAGGCCCGGACCGCGCAACTGGCGCTTCAGGCCCGCGCCGTGCGCCAGATGCTGCTGCATCTGCGCGAAACCCCGCGGGAGCCCGCGCCATGACCGTACCTGCCGATCGTGACCCGCCCGATGCTGGCGACGATGCCCCAGGCAGCCCGCGCGCCCGTGCCCAGGATGCCCGCATGGCGGCCGCCGCCGACCGGCAGGCGGCGCGTGAGCGGGCGGCAAAGGCCGATCACGAGGCGGGTATCGGCACCCGCCTCGGCCAGATCGGCGTGCTGGGCTGGATGATCGTGACGCCGATGCTGCTTGGCCTGCTGTTGGGCCGGTGGCTCGACCGGCTGGCATCGAGCGGGATCACCTTAGCGGCAGCGCTGCTGCTGCTGGGGGCGGCGCTGGGGTTGTGGTCGGCCTGGAAATGGATGCAGCGCCCATGATCGACATCATCACCACCATCGACCGCGACATCACCCATCTGTCGGCCGTGGCGTCGACCCTGCCGACCGCTTTGCAGGTGGTGTTGGCGGTGGTTGCCGGCTTCGCGCTGGGGCAGGTGCATTTCCGCGGCCTCGGCCGGGCGACCACATTGTTCGCCCAGGGTCGCACTCTGCCGGCGCTGGCCTGGCAGATCGGGCGCTTTCTGCTGCTGATCCCGATTCTGGTCCTGGCGGCGAAACTGGGGGCCGCCATACTGCTGGCGCTGGCGGCGGGTCTGCTGATCGCGCGTCATCTGGTGGTCGCGGCCGCACGCAGGCGCGGCCGGGAGCGGGCAGCATGATCCAGTCGCCGCTCGAAACCCCGGTCGCCTTCCATCTGGGGCCGGTCGCGATCACCCAGCCGGTCCTGACCACCTGGGGGATCATGATTGTTCTGGTTCTGGGGGCGGCACTCGCCGCCCGGCGGCTGCGGCTGCAGCCGGGGCAGCTTCAGGCATCGCTCGAACTGATCGTGCAGGCGCTCGACAACCAGATCCGCGAGACGATGCGGCTGGACCCCGCGCCGTTCCGGGCGCTGATCGGCACCCTGCTGATCTATATCCTCACCGCCAACTGGTCGTCGCTGGTGCCGGGCATCGAGCCGCCGACCGCACATATCGAAACCGACGCGGCGCTGGCCGGCATCGTCGCGGTGTCGGTGGTGGTGGTCGGCGTGCAGCGCCGCGGGTGGCGCGGCTATCTGAAGACCTTTGCCGAGCCGAGCTGGATCATGATTCCGCTCAATCTGGTCGAACAGGTCACCCGTACCTTTTCGCTCGTGGTGCGCCTGTTCGGCAATGTCATGAGCGGGGTGTTCGTCATCGGCATCGTGCTGTCGCTGGCCGGCCTGCTGGTGCCCATTCCGCTGATGGCGCTCGACATGCTGACCGGCGCCGTCCAGGCCTACATCTTCGCGATTCTCGCCATGGTGTTCATCGCCTCGGGGCTGGAGGGAGAGGCCCATGCGCCGCCCACTCCACCTGCGCCGGCCGATCCACCCGCGCCGGCCGGTCGGCCGCCACTGGAACCAGAACTTCCGCCATCTGCCACTGAACGGACCCCGTCATGACCAACTGGATTGAACTCGTCAGCATTCTTGCTGCCGCCATGGCCGTGTCATTCGGCGCCATCGGCCCGGCGCTGGCCGAGGGCCGGGCGGTGGCGGCGGCGATGGAGGCCATCGCCCGCCAGCCCGAGGCGGCGCCGACCCTGTCGCGCACGCTGTTCGTGGGTCTGGCGATGATCGAGACCATGGCGATCTATTGCCTGGTGATCGCATTGCTGGTGCTCTTCGCCAATCCCTTCGCCGGCTGATCGGGCAGGGCGATGCATATCGACTGGTGGACGATCGCCATCCAGGCGGTCAATGTCCTGATCCTGATCTGGCTGCTGAGGCGCTTTCTGTTCCGGCCGGTGGCCGGGATCATCGAACAGCGCCGGCTTGCGGTGGTGGCGGAGATGGACGCGGCGGCCGCCGCACGCAGCCAGGCCGATGCGCTGGCGGCCAGGGCCCGCGAGGACCATGATCGCCAGCAGGCGAACCGCGCGGCCGCCACGGCCCTTGCCACCGCCGATGCCACCCGCGCCGCGGCGGCGGTGATCGCCAAAGCCCATGCCGATGCCGATGCCATCATGGCGCGCGCCGCCGACGATGCGGCGCGCCTGGCCCAGGCGGGGGCGGCCGACACGGCGCGTGGTGCGCAGGATCTGGCGGTCCGGATCGCCGGACGGCTGCTCGATCGCCTGCCGCCCGCGGCGCGCATCGACGGCTTCATCGACGGCTTCGCATCGGCACTTGCCGCTCTGCCGGCCGATCTGCGGGCCCGGCTGGCGGCGGGACCGGTGGACGTGGTGGCGGCGGTCGCCCCCGACGGTGAGACGTCGGCACGGCTTGAGACAGCGGTACTGGCGGCGCTGGGCCGCGCCACCACGGACGCAAAGGTCCGCGTCGCGGTCGATCCGGCCTTGATCGCGGGCCTGGAACTGGTCGCCGATCATGCCGTCGTCCGCAACAGCTTCCGGGCCGATCTGGCCCGGATCACCGAGGAACTGGCCAGACCATGACCGGGGCTGACGACAGGACGTTCGAGAACGGCGGCGGCGACCGAGACCATGACCATGACGGTGACGCCGGCTGGGTCGCACGCGCGGATGCCCGAATTGTCGGGGCCGCAATCGGCCCGGATACCGAGGCGGTGGGCCGGATCGAGCATATGGGCGATGGTATCGCCCTGGTCTCGGGGCTTCCCGATCTGCGGCTGATGGAACTGCTCGATCTGGGGGCGGGACGACGGGGCTTTGCGCTGACGCTCGACACCGGTCACGTCGGCGCGGTGCTGATGGATGACGGCGCCGATCTCGGTGCCGGCAACGCGGTGCGTGGCACCGGCCAGGTGGTGACCGTGCCGGTGGGACCGGGGCTTCTGGGCCGGGTCATCGACCCGCTGGGCAGGCCGCTGGATGGCGGCGGCCCGGTTGACGCCGCCGGATGGATGCCGGTCGAGCGGGCGGCGCCGACGATCATGGACCGTGATCTGGTCACCCAGCCGGTCGAGACCGGCGTGCTGGTGGTGGATGCGCTGTTCGCGCTGGGGCGCGGACAGCGTGAACTGATCGTCGGCGATCGCGCCACCGGCAAGACGGCGCTGGCGGTGGATGCCATGATCAATCAGGCGCGGGGCGACATGACCTGCGTCTATGTCGCGGTCGGGCAGCGGGCATCGGCGGTCAAGCGGGTGATCGAGGCGGTGACCCGGTTCGGCGCGCCGGAGCGCTGCGTGTTCGTGGTGGCGGCCGCCGGTGCGCCGGCCGGGCTGCAATGGATCGCGCCCTTCGCCGGCATGACCATCGCCGAGGCGATACGCGATGCCGGCGGCCATGCGCTGGTGGTGATCGACGACCTGACCCGCCATGCCGCGACCCATCGCGAACTGGGCCTGCTGACCCGTGAACCGCCGGGACGCGAGGCCTATCCGGGCGACGTGTTCTATCTGCATGCCCGGCTGCTGGAACGGGCGGCGAAGCTGTCACCAGCCCTGGGGGGCGGCTCGCTGACCGCCCTGCCGATCGCCGAGACCGATGCCGGCAATCTGTCGGCCTATATTCCGACCAACCTGATCTCGATCACCGACGGCCAGATCGTGCTCGACCGGGGGCTGTTCGCGGCCGATCAACGCCCGGCGGTGGATGTCGGGCTGTCGGTCAGCCGGGTGGGCGGCAAGACCCAGACCCCGGCGCTGCGCAAGGCCGTGGGGCGGTTGCGGCTCGATTATGCCCAGTTCCTGGAGCTTGAAATGTTCACCCGCTTCGGGCGGATGACCGACACCCGGGTACGGGACCGCATCCACCGGGGCGAGGCGATCCGTGCCTGGCTGCGTCAGCCACGCTTCGGTGCCCTGCGACCGATCGACGAAATCGCGGTTCTGGTGGGGCTGTCGGCGGGGGTGTTTGATGCCGGCGGTGCGGCACTGGTCGATCGGGTCCGGCCGCTGCTGGCGGCACATCTGGATGCCCATGCCGGCGATGCCACCCGCGTCATCGCGGCAGGGCAGGCGCTCGATGACGCGACCCAGGCAAAGCTGGTCGAGGTGATGCACGACCTGGTGGCTGGTGCCGATGCCGATGCCGCTGCAGCGCCGGCGCCATCGGTGGCGGGCGGGGCATGAGTGGCCGGCTGCACGATATCGAAGCCCGGATCGGCACGGTCCGGCAGCTTCAGGCGATCGTCACCGCCATGCGCGGCATCGCGTCAGCGCGCGCGCGGGAGGCGCGGACGCGGCTGCCGGCGGTTCAGGCACATGCCGCCGTCATCCGCCGGGCGATGGCCGATGTGCTGGCGATGGCCCCGGATGCCGGGACGGCCGATGCGTCGGGTGGTGTCGGAGCGGGGGGCATCGCCGGGGCGGGGGGCGCGACCGTGCTGGTGGTCGTGACACCCGATCAGGGGTTCGTGGGCGGGCTGCCCGACCGCCTGATCGACGAGGCGGTGCGCGCCGCCGGCCGCCATGCGGCGACGGAATGGATGATGATCGGCGACCGCGGCCTGATGCTGGCGACGGCACGGGGGGTGGATATCCGCTGGTCGACGCCGATGTCGGCGCATGTCGACGACATCACCACGCTGGCCGATCATCTGGCATCGGCGATTTATGGCCGAATGGCCACGGGCGCCGTGTCCGGCGCGGAAATCATCCATGCCCGGCCCGATGCCGACATCCTGTGCCGGCGGCTGGTGCCGTTCGATCTGGGGCGCGTGACGACCGGGGCGGGGGCCGCGCCGTCCCCTCTGCTGCCGCTGATCACCCTGCCACCGGCACAATTGCTGGCGGGGCTGGTCGGCGAGCATGTGTTCGCGGATCTGTGCGAGGCGCTGCTTCTGGCCTATGCGGCGGAAAACAACGCCCGCATGACCGCCATGATCGCCGCGCGCGGCGGCATCGACCGCCGCTATGACGACCTGACCGGCCTTGCCCGTCGCATCCATCAGGACGACATCACCGCCGAGATCCTTGAACTGGCGACCGGCGGCTTCGCCATGGCCGGCCGCGAGGGCTGAGATCAAGGCGGGATCCGTGGCGCGCGGCGTCAGGTCGCGGGGCTGCTCGGCGGGGTGGTTTCGACATCGGCCATCCAGGCGGTGACGTCTTCTTCAAGCTGGTTGACCGAGCGGTCAAGCTCGTCGAGGCTGTTTTCGCCCGCATCGACACGGCGCTTGAGATTGCGATAAGACTGGTTCAGGTCACGATAGTCATCCGACATGGCGCCGCCGTCATTGCCGTCGCCATGCAGCTTTGCCGCCTGCATTTCAAGCATGGCCCCGACATCCTGAAGCTTCTTTGCGATCCGGTCGCGGTTGTTGCTGCTATCCACTGTTCTTCATCTCCGGGCGTGTTTGCCCCGATGGTTGGGACATCGATGGTCTGAAGGATCTGGTCGCGCCACCGTCCGAGAGGAAGGCCGGACCCGGAGATGACCTGATGAAGACGCAAGCCGGCCACCAACCCGTGCGTCGTCACGGGCCTGCTGTCACGGGCCGGTGTTGCGACAAGCGGCAACATTATCGGCCTTTGACATGAAGAGTGTATTTTTGACACTAAACGAGACGACCATCCGTCTGTGCCCAACCAGCATGAACCATCACGACATCATGCCAGCCATGAGGTGACGGACATGCCGCCGGGGCGTGGCGTCACGCCCCCATATACGCCAAACTGCACCCCGTGCCGCCTGTACGGTGGCATGGACCACATAAGCGGCGAGGACACCATGAGCATGGAAACCGAACGCCGGCATGCCCAGGACCTGGCAGACATGCTGGCGCCGCTGGGCGAGGTGGGGGTGACGCGCTTTTTCAGCGGCGCAGGGCTGACGCTGGCGGGGCGTCAGTTCGCCTTCGTCATCGATGGCACGCTCTATCTGCGCACGGATGCCGAAGGGCGCGCCGCCTTCGAAGCGCTGGGCGCCGGCCCGTTCAGCTATGACGGTCCTTCACGGCAGGTGATCGTCCGGGCCTATTATCAGGCGCCCGACGAGATCATGGACGATCCGGAGATGCTGTGCGACTGGGCCGCGCGCGCCTTCCAGGCCGCGACGCGGGCGGCGGCGGCCAAACCACAGCGCCAATCCCGCCCACGGCGCCGGGGCACCAGCCCTTCGTGATCTCTCATGCCACGGCGGTTGCCAGCCAGCATGCGGCGGTGAACCGCACCATGTCGCCGCTCACGAATGGATCGAAGGCGGGGCGGATCGCCTTTACGATGCGCGTCCGGGTGGCGTCATCGGCCCCGCTGAGCGCCAGCCCGACGGGGCCAAGCCGGGAGATATAGCCGGTCAGCGCGGATGCCGGCATGGAACAGACCACATCGATCGCCTCCAGCCCGACAGCGGCCCAGCCACTGTCGCTCAAGATGCGCCGCACCCGGTCTGGGTCGGCAAAGGCGAACTGGCCGGGAAGATTGGCTTGACCGGGGAGAGCGGTATGGCGGGATGGCAGGTCCGGCAGCAGCGGCGCCGCGGCGGTCTCGGCCGTGGTCATGAACGGATTGTCGGCGGCGGACCGCCAGGCGATGAACCGCAACTGCCCGCCCTGGCGCGCCGCACCTCTCACATTGCGGAACGCCGCCACCGGATCGGCGAAGAACATCACGCCGAAGCGCGACATGATCAGATCGAAGCGGCCGGTGCCGAGATCATGGGTCTGGGCATCGGCCAGAACGAACCGCACCGGTAGCCCGGCCTGTTCCGCATGGCGTCGCGCGGCCTCGATCATCGGCGCCGAAACGTCGACACCGGTGCAGCCGGAATCGTCGGGCCGGGTGGCGCCGATCCGGCGGGCCGCCGCGCGTGTCGTGCCGCCGGTGCCGCAGCCGACATCGAGCACGCTGTATCTGCCGCCGTCACCGGCGCCGGCAGGTATCGTCCTGATCAGCAGATCCTGAAGCGGCTCGAACAGTTGGTCGAGCATGGGCCGGGCGTCCACCCAGGCCTGTCCGGCGGCACCGTTCCAGCGGGCTGCCTGATCATTGTGCCGGATGTCATTGGCATCGCGGGCGATATCGTCGTCCATGACCGGTCTCCATCCTGGTCGCCATCAGGGCAGGCTTGCCTAGACGGCCCTCTCATCGCACTCTGCCACTTCAAGTCGGATTGAGGTCAAGATATGAAAGACCTGGATATTGCCGAGGTGGCGCAGCGCGTAGGCGTGCCGGCATCGACGCTGCGCTATTACGAGGAAAAGGGCCTGATCGCCTCGACCGGGCGCCGGGGGTTGCGCCGGTTGTTCGATCCGGGCGTGATCGACCGGCTGGCGCTGATCGCGCTCGGCCGGGCCGCCGGCTTTTCGCTCGACGAGATCGCGCAGATGTTCGCGCCCGATGGCCGGGCGCAGATCGATCGGCAGATGCTGACATCCAGGGCCGACGCGCTGGACCAGACGATCCGCAGGCTTGAAGCGATGCGCGACGGCCTGCGCCACGCTGCCGCATGCCCGGCACCCAGCCATATGGAATGCCCCAGCTTCCGCCGGATCATGGCGGCGGCGGCATCAGGTGCCATCAGGGCGCCGGACGGGCCGATGGGGCAGGGGGCAGCCCGCCCACGCAGACGATGATCATGATTCGGTCATGGTGTCACGCGGCCGGCGCACGGCGCGAAGCGTGCCGCCGGGGCCACCGCCGCAGAAGAACCGGTCGCCGCCATCCGACTCCAGCCCTGAAACCCCGACACCCGGCGGCATCTCCAGGCATTGCAGTACCGCACCGGTTTCGGGGGCGATCTGCCGGATATCGCTCTGATCATCCGCCCAGGTGCCGTGCCACAACTGGCCGTCGACCCAGCTTACACCGGTGACGAAGCGGTCGCTGTCGATGGTTCGCAGCACCGCGCCGGTTTCGGGATCGACCTGATGAATACGGCGGCCCCGATACTGACCGACCCACAGCATGCCATCGGCCCAGGCGAGACCGGAATCATCGCCGCCGCCCGGCGCATCGATCGTGGCCAGCACCGCGCCGGTCGCGGGATCGATCTTGCGGATGACGCCATCGGCGATCTGGAAGATATGCCGGCCGTCGAAGGCGGTTCCGGCCTGTGCCGCAATGTCGATCATGGACCGGACAGCGCCGCTGTCGGGATCGAGCGTGTTCAGGCGGTCGCCGGAGGCGAACCAGACCCGACTGCCATCGAAACTGACCCCATGGACGCCGTCGACACCGGGAAAGGGGCCATAGTCCCGGAGGATATCGGCTGCAATGCGTTTCATGGCGTCAGTCTAGCCGTTCGGCCCTTCGGCCGGGAGTAACAAGCTTGTCGGGAAACCCGGAACCGTCGGCGCCATCCAGCGGCAGGCGCGCCCGCGCCCGCAGCGTTCCACCTTGCCCAGCCGCGCCAGAACTTCGAGCGCGCGTTGCACGGTGCGCGGGCTGACCCCAAGCGCGCCGGCCAGTGCCGAGGTCGACCAGGCCTCGCCATCGCTGAGCAGGGCCAGCACGTCGCCATGGGCACCGTCGACCGGCGGCACAAGCACGGTGACGGTACCGGCCGCAGATGGCATCAGCACGAAACCGCGCGTCGTGGCCCGCAGCCGGGCGAGCGGCCTGATCAGCGCCCGAAGCCGGCCGATCTCCACACGCAGCCGCGCGCGATGGGTCTCATCGGCCTCACGCCCCCCGAAAGCGCGGGCGATCAGGGTTTCGCGGGGAACAGCGCCCGGCCAGCCTTCCGCCAGCGCGCGGGCCAGCGCCAGCAGCACCGGGCGGCCGGCAAGAGACAGCCGTATCGTTCCGGCCCGCACCAGATGCCGGCCGGTATCGACAATCAGTGCGTCCGAGGCCAGCAATGCCTCGACCGCATCGAGCCGCAGCCATTGTTGACCCCGGCTTCCGACCGCGCAGGCGGCAGGGGCGTCGAACAACTGCTTTGCCCGGTCCACTTCGGCGATCAGGGCGGGAATGCCCGCCGCGCGCGCGGCCTCCGCCGCCAGGATCAGTGCCGCTCTGGCCGGCGCCGCGCGAATGCGCCGCATCGCGATGCCCGCCTCGACCAGACGGTAGCCGGCCAGCGAGGCCGGCGGCAGGGCTGCGACATCCACCGCGTCGAGCGCTTGCCCGGCCGCGTCCAGATGCCCGGTCAGCAGACGGTATCGGGCCTGGAGATAGCCGGCATGAGCCGCGTTCGCATGGTCGCCATGGGCCGCCAATGTCGCGCGCACGGCGCCCAGCGCCTGCACGGGGCGCCCCGGATCGCGCGCCACCAGCGCGATTTCCGCCAGAGCGAGGCGGCACCGGGCAAGCGCCACGGCATCATCCGTGCCGAAGGCGCGGGCCGCATCGCGGAGCAGGGCGCGTGCTCGCGGCAGATCGCCCAGCCGGGCCATCACGATCCCGCGCAGTGCCAGCGCCGGCGGGTCGGTACGCAGCGCCACCAGCTTCAGCGCGGTCAGCACGTCGCCGGCCGACAGCGCGCGCGCCGCAAGCGCGATCAGCCGGTCCATCGAAATCCCGTCACGCTTGTCACTCCCGGCCATGGCGCCGGGGGCGTTAGGACTGGGTTCGGGTCTGCAAGGCCCATCCAGACGGCAACCACCCATCGGCAAGGCGCTCCACACATGACGTCAGATGCTCCACCAGACTGGAAAAGGCGAGGGCGGGCGGGACTGTCGGTCGGAGGCGCCGGATGGCTGCGGCTTGCGGCCGCGCCGACCTTCGCACTGATGGCATGGCTGACTGCTGCCGGCGCGGACAACAACCCGATCTGCGCTCAGAACGCGGGGCCGCTCGCCATCGGCGGCATGGCCTGGATGTATCTGCTGATGTGCCTGTTCCACATCCCGCCCTGGCTGGCGCTGGCGACCCCCCGCACCGACCGGCCCGCATGCACCGTTCCCACACGCCCCATTGACGGAGACTGATCATGATCATGCACCATCCCATAGTGTCCCGGGAAGACTGGCTCGCCGCGCGCAAGGCGCTTCTCGCCAGGGAGCGGGAGATGACCCATGCGCTCGATGCCTTGCGTGCCGAACGCCGGCAACTGCCCTGGGTCCGGATCGACAAGCCCTATGTCTTCGACGGTCCCGATGGCCGCCGCACGTTGGCCGACCTGTTCGACGACCGGAGCCAGCTCGCCATCTATCACTTCATGCTGACCCCGGGCTCGGACCATATCTGCGCGGGCTGTGCGTTTACCGCCGACCATGTCGATGCCGCCCGTCAGCATTTCGAGCGGGCCGACCTCGCCTTCGCCGCCGTCTCCCGCGCTCCGATCGACCAGATCGAGGCGGCCCGCCGGCGCATGGGCTGGCGCTTTCCCTGGGTGTCGGCCGCGGACAGCGATTTCAACCACGATTTCGCCGTCTCCTTCACCCCTGAAGAGCGCGCCGAGGGCCGGGCCATCTATAATTACGGCACGGTCATCCGCAACAGCCCCGACATGTTCGGCGCCAGCATCTTCGTGAAGGACGACAGCGGCGCCATCTTTCACAGCTATTCAACCTATCACCGCGGCACCGAACTGCTGATGGGTGCCTTCAACTGGCTGGATCTCGCGCCAAAGGGGCGCAACGAAACCGACGGCACGATGAGCTGGGTGAAGCTGCATGACAGCTATTGATGCGAACGCGCCCGGCTCCGGTATGCCGGGGCCGGGCGCGTCTCGGGCTGTGGCCAGTCCGGTCATTCCACCTGGATGCCGAGCAGCCTGACATATTGCTGGCCGCTATGCATGTCGCGCTCCAGCACACCGCCCTGCGGCTGCTTGCGGGGCAGCGAGATCTTGATCGCGCCGAGGGTGTCGATCTGGAAGACCTTCAATGCGGCGGGATCGGCCTCATAATATTCGGCGATCTTCTCGGCCGAGATCGCCGGGGCGTCCTTGTAGCGCCGATAGTGGGCCTCGTCCTTGAACAAGATGTCGATCGTGACCCAGAACGGCCCGGCATTCTTGGAACGGACATATCTGGTGACGTCGGCCAGGCGGATCATGCCACGTCCCCATCCTGAGGCTGGCCGAGATCGACCCAGTTCAAGCGCACGAGTTCCATGGGATGATCCACGTCGACGACGTGGTTGAGCCTGAAGTCATACACCTGCCCACGCTCGATCTCGGCGGGCGAGAACGGGAAGCCATCATGTCTGTCGTCGCGGCCGTGGCCGGTACATGCAGACTGACATAGTCGGACCCTGAGAGCAGCGTCGGCAGATCGACGATTTCGACACCGGAGGGCGCGCCGGCGGCCGCTTCTGGTGTACGGGTGTGGACCAGAATATGCGCATCGAAGCCCATGAGGCGAGGTGCCACCTTCCGTGCGATCGCCCCGAAGCCGACAAGACCGACCGTCTTCCCATAGAGGTCGGTCCCGGTCAGGATCGCCCAGCGACCCGCGCGCATGGCATCGCGCTGTTCCGCTTGAAGAACGAGATCATGCCGTCGTCGGGAAAGCGTTGCGAGAACAAGACTTTCGGTCGATGTGGAGGAAGCGTCGATGTCACCGGAGCCGGCCTGTTCGTTGATCTGTCGGACATATACGGGGCTGAGCCGGAGGCGCTTGATGCAATGGCGCCATGCGGCGCCGTCCGGCACGGACCAGAGTCCGACACAGCTGTGACAGCCGTCAACGCATCAAACCATGGCTGAATTCAGGTGGCGGGGCCGCGTGGTTTATGCCGGCGAGGGGCGCTGGCCTTCCTTGTCCTTGACGCCGCGCCAGAAGGCCTCGGCAACCGGCGACTGGCGCGCACCGCCGACAGGATGCGGCCCATCCCGGACTCGGCCGTGAACTCGATGCGCGGAATATCCGCCGCATCCATGCTGGCCAGTAGCTGCGGGGCGGCGACCGGGAGCAGGGAATCCTGTCCGACATGGGCCGAAATGAAGGCCTGATCGAACCGGGTATGGGCAAGTTCATGATGGTGGCACAGAAGAAACTGGACCTCGGCCTTGATCATCAGGCTTTCACAGGCGGCCATATGGTCGGCGACAAGTTCGACGGTCGGCGGATTGACCGTCTCCAGCTTTCGCAGCCAGGACGGAAAGAAGGTCAGGGCCAGCGCATGCGTCGCGGCGAAGCGGAGCTTGACGGTCTGGATGGCCTGCATCTGCTGCAGCTCGACCTGCGCCAGATGCAGGCGTCGAAGAAGATCCTCGGCGATGTCCTTGAAACGTTCGCCGGCCGGGGTCGGCTTGACCGTATGGGTGCTGCGGTCGATGAGCGTTGCGCCCAACCAGTCCTCCAGCGCCATGATCCGGCGGCTGAAGCTGGGCTGTCCCACGGATCTGCGTTCCGCCGCGCGCGAGAAGTTTCCGCTTTCCAGCAGAACCAGGACATCTTCCATCCATGTCGAATTCACGGTGCCCTCCTGAGAGGCAAACATCGGCCGAAGGCGGTCGAACTGCCTTGGCGAGGATGTCTCAGAGGCCGGTATACCGCAATGCGCCGGTTTTCCCGCCGCGTCCACAAGGCTTTCGCCGTGTCACTCGGCTCCCGCCGCGTCACCTGTCGTCCGTCGCGGCGGGGCTCGGGCTGTGCCGTCACATCAGGCGACGGCCCGCTCTGCAGTCGGCAGACGGCGCAGTGATGTCTGCGCGATCGCGCGCGGCACATAGGCGGCACCCTCCAGCGGCGCCACATCGACACCCGGCGGCACGATGTCGTCGATCCGGTCGAGAATCTCGTCACTCAGCACCACTTCCGAGCCGGCGAGCAGCCCGTCGAGCTGCTCCATGGTGCGCGGACCGATGATCGCACAGGTGAGCGCGGGATGCGTCACCACGAAGGCAAGCGCCATGTGCATCAGCGACATGCCGGCGCTTTCCGCCAGCGGCAGAAGCTGCTCGACCACGTCGAGGCTGGCCTCGTGGGACATGGCCTTCGGCATGTATCTCGCCCGCAACGAGTCCGGCTGCGGCGCGCCCTTGCGGTATTTGCCGGTCAGCATGCCCTTCGCCAGCGGGCTCCATGCCATCACGCCCATGCCATAGCGCTGGCAGGTGGGCAGCACCTCCCGCTCGATCGACCGGTTCAGGATGGAGTAGGGCGGCTGTTCGGTGCGGAACCGGGCGAGGCCGCGACGCTCGGCAACCCATTGCGCCTCAACGATATCGGAGGCGGGAAAGGTCGATGCGCCGATCGCGCGAACCTTGCCCTCGCGCATCAGGTCGGTCAGAACCGACAGCGTCTCCTCGATATCGGTGTCGGGCGCCGGCCGGTGAACCTGGTAGAGGTCGATATAGTCGGTCTGAAGGCGCTGCAACTGGTCTTCGATCGCCCGCGTCAGCCAGCGCCGCGAGCTGCCACGCCGGTTGGGATCGTCGCCCATCGGAAGGAATGCCTTGGTGGCGAGCACGACGTCGTCCCGCCGTCCTTTCAGCGCCTTGCCGACGATCACCTCCGAGTCGCCGCGGCTGTAGGCATCGGCGGTGTCGATAAAGTTTATGCCGAAGTCGAGCGCCTTGTGGATCATACGGATGCAGTCGTCATGATCGGCATTGGCCATGGTCCCGAACATCATGGCACCCAGGCAATAGGGGCTGACCTGGATGCCGGTTCGGCCGAGCGGGCGATATTTCATGGTCGTCTCCCTGGCGGTCTGGTCTTTGGTGGTCTGGCGGACATCCGGCAGACGCGCTATATAAACGGAACAGCCATCCATTTATATGGAACCATGTTCCGTTTATCAAGGGCCACGTTTATCAAGGGCCAGGTGTATCGCAAGGAAGGACTCCCTGTCGTGGTGAAGGATACCGATCGTTCCGAGGCAGACGACGAGCACAGCCGCCCGATGCGGGCCGACGCGCGCCGGAACGTCGATGCTCTTCTTCGGGCGGCGATGACCGTCTTCGACACGCTGGGCGTGGATGCCCCGATGCGGCGGATCGCGGACGAGGCAGGGGTCGGCGTCGGCACCCTGTACCGGCACTTTCCACAGCGCTCGGACCTGATCAGGGCGATCATCAAGCGCGAGGTCGACGCCTGCGTGCAGGCCGCCGTGACGCTGGGCCGCACGCAGCCGCCGGGCGAGGCGCTCGGGGCATGGGCTCAGCGTCTTGTGGATCTCGCGGCCACCAAGCGTGGCCTGGGGCCGGCGCTTCATTCAGGCGATGCGGCTTACCAGTCGCTTCCGAATTATGTTCTGGGCCAGCTCGCCCCTGCGCTGCGCGGACTGCTCGATGCCGCAGCGGCGGCCGGAGAGATCCGCGCCGGCGTGGATGCGCGCGAATTGCTCTTGGCGGCCATGCGGCTGGCGGCACCTGCGAGCAATGGCGAGGTCGAGGAGGCGCGCCGTATGGTGGCCCTGCTTGTCGACGGTCTGCGCTTTCGTGCAGGCGGGCCGACCGACCCCGGATCTGGCTGAACGGAGCATCCATGTGCCGTGCTCAAACCGGCGGATTGGGCCGCATGATGTATCGGACCCGTGGATCCCCGTTCCAGGCCTCCGCCACCTTGTTGAGCGGCAGGCTCTGAAACGGCGGGGCAAAGCCGGCCGCGGGGGCGGCCATCAGCAATTCACCAGCGCCGGCCAGCAGATCCTTGACGGCAACGCTGCCGATACCGCTCCCCGACAGTTCCAGCCCCGAACTGCGCAGCATGTCGCCTCGAAGCGGGATCTCATCGCCCGCCAGCGTTCCCAACTGGACATAGCGAAGCCGGGGCTCGCCTGCGGGTGAACCGCGCCTGCCGGCTGCGGCCTTCAGAAGGCGGCCGGCAACATCTCCCCATACGAAGTCCAGGACGATGTCGACCCCGATGTCGAATTGGGCGCGCAGGGCCTCGTCGGCATTGTCGTCCATCGCGATCCCGACATCGGCACCGAGACCGTCGAGCCTGGCAGGTGTGCGGGCGACGGCGATGGTCTTGCCGGCGCCCAGATAGCGCGCGATCTGCAAGGCCATTCGGCCGGCGGCGCCGTTGGCGCCGGTGACGAGCACGGTTTCTCGGGCCCGCAATCCCGCTCGCCTCGTCAGCGCCACCCATGACGCAAGGCCGCCGGTGGCGATCGCCGCGGCTTCATCATCGCCAAGCGCGTCCGGTACGGGAACGAGCATGCCGCTCGATACCAGCGTTTTCTCGGCCATCGACCCGAAGGGCGCCTTGGGGAACAGGAAATACACACGGCGGCCGTCCGGGTCGGTTCCGACGCCGTCCACGCCGGCCACGAAGCCGGTCTTTCCGGCGCTTGCATAATGCTGTCCCGCCGCCAGCGCCCGGACGATCGGGCTGAGCGGCGCCGCACCGACAGTCACGACCATTTCGCCCGCGCCGGCCACCGGCTCGTCGACCGTGGCAAATTCCGGCGCTGCGTCAAAGGTGGTTACAACGGCTGCTTTCATCATCGTCCTCCGCTGATCATTCCGCGCAGCCGCAACGGCAACGCATGACCTTAGATAGACGGAGAACCTTGCACGATCTATACTTGGTACGCCACTATTTGTTCGCGATCATCCAGGGGTGTTATGGATCCGCTCTCCGACGTTCTCGCCCTGCTCAAGCCGCGCAGCTACATCACGGCAGGCTTTGATGCCGGGGGGAGATGGGCGCTGACGCTGGACGACCTTGCCGGGCGCATCAAATGCTATGCCGTGGTCAAGGGCGGGTGCTGGCTGTCGTTGGGCGACGATGTCGCTCCGGTCCGGCTCGATGCCGGCGATTGCTTCGTTCTTCCGAGCGGGCGTGAGGTCAGGATCGGCAGCGATCCGCATGTCGAGCCACGGCGCGCCAGCGAGGTGCTCGACCCGACCCGGAGCGGAGCGGTCATCACCTATAATGGCGGCGGCGACGTCTATCTGGTCGGCAGCCGGTTCGAGGTGAGCGGGCGCCACGCCGCCGTCCTGCTGCGAACGCTCCCGCCTCTCATTCAAGTGAAGGCATCGGGCGATCAGGCGAGGCTCAGATGGTCGATCGAGCTGATGATGGAGGAGTTCCGCGAGGCACGGCCGGGATCGTCTCTGATCGCGCAACAGCTATCGCATATGATGCTGGTGCAGGCGCTCCGGCTTTATCTGTCCGATCGCGCCCATGGCGAAACGGGATGGCTCGCGGCATTGGCCGACCCGCAGATGAGTTCGGCCATCGCTGCCATGCACCGCGATCCGGCTGTCACCTGGACGGTGGACGAGCTGGCGCGACATGTCGGCATGTCGCGGTCGGCCTTCGCCCAGAGATTCCGGGACCGGGTGGGGGAGCCGCCGATCGCCTATCTCACACGCTGGCGCATGACGCTTGCCGGCGAGACACTGACCCATAGCCGCACCACCATCGCAGAGGTCGCCCAATCCTTCGGCTACACGTCAGAGCACGCCTTCAACACGGCGTTCAGGCGAACCATGGGATGCTCGCCCAGGCGATATGCCAGAGATGTGGCGGGCGTTGAGCATCCTGTGCCAGAGGGGCGAGCGCGCAGGTGACTGACGGCTGGGTTATGCGGTAAACTCGTAAACCTGCTTAGCATATAGAACTTGTCATGGTTCAAGGCTTTCCGAGAGAGACTTGATGTCACGTCGCTGCAGTTGAACTCACCGACTATGAACGGTCAATCATTTCGCCGCTGCTGCCAAATAAGCTACCGGGAGTTGCCCGTCTATGATCGGCGAGTGCTGAACGGCATTTTCTGGCGATTCTGGGCAGATTCGCCATGAGCGGAGATCCAGCCCGCCCACGCCGTTCGCTCGATTGGGATGAGGGCGTTGAAGGGGTAAAAGCGCTATATTGACCGACCCACACGCTGACATGAGAAGTCAGTTTTTGTTGTGATAGGTTTTCAGTATGCAAACCCTAGACAGTTTCTTATCAAGCGAGGCAGAGGTCACAATGAACGAAAACGCAATCAGAGTTCTTGATGCATACCTTGATGCAAATAGTTTGTCTGTTCCTCACGCAATATTGATTGAGGGGTGTTGGGGGAGCGGTAAAACTTATTTCTTGCGGAATATTTATGAACCAAGCCGCATACGGCGGATGAAGGCGGAGGTCCGGCACCACGTCCCATTTCTTTTTGTCAGCCTTTTCGGAGCTAACTCCGCTAGCGATGTGGAATTGCGGATATACAAGACTGCTTGCCCTGGCGAAGCAGTTGCAGGCAGCATCGCGGGTACGATCGCTCTCGGCATAGGAGAATTCTTTCGAGTCAAAGATGCGACTAAAGGCATAGTAGATAAGCTAGGGAAAAAGGCAATTAAACGCCTGAATGATTTTGTCTTTGTGTTTGACGATCTAGAGCGTGTGGAGAAGCAAGCATTTGGTGAGGTGATGGGCCTTGTGAACTCTCTTATCGCAGATCATGGGCGTCGCGTGATTTTGGTGACGGATGAGCGAAAATTAAAAGAACTAGTCAGTGGCGAAATTTGGAAAGAACAGAATGAAAAAATAGTTGGAAGAAGAGCCTCTATCGATGCTGATTTCAAGAGCGTGATCTGTAATTCGATCGAAATTTTACCAGACGGCGCATCGAAGGCGCTCATTAAAAACAACCTCGATAATCTTCTTAAAATTTCTATGGCTTCAAGAGTTCAAAATCTCAGAAACCTTAGTTGGGCGATGCACAACGCCATTGCATTTGTGGATTGCCTCATCGCCGATAGCGAAATACCGAAGCGGCATACCGTGTGGGTGATGGACTTCGTGGTTGCGACAACCTTGTGGATGAGATCAGGACTACTTGATACAGAAGCGCTAGAGGAAATTCCCGGACTTTTAAGAAACCTTAAAATTAAATCAATCGGCAATCAAAGCAAAGATTCTTTTTTAGATTCAAAGACGGAGAAAGCAAAGGACTTTTCTGAAACATTTCCATTACTTTCTGTTGATGCTCCACCTTTAGATTATAAATTTGTTAAAGGCTTTGAAGATAGCGGTGTGCTCGATGACGCCGAAGTTAACTTGTGGATCAAATCTCAGTTTGGGTTTGGGAAAGAACACAAGGAACCCTCTTGGCGGAAGCTATGGTACAGTCACGAAAGACCCTTATTGCAGACAAAACAGGCGCTATCCGATCTCAGAGATGAACTTTCTGGACGTGTTTATACTGAGCTTGGTCCAATTCTGCATGCCGCAGGACTAGCGATCCGGCAATGGGCAATTGGCGACCACACTCTCACAGAGAATGAGGACGTGACAACGTTCTTCAAACGCTACATAGATGAACTTGCCGATAAGAATCAGTTAGAAGAGGTTAAATGTGATCCACTTCATTTTCCTCCCGATCACCATGGTGGCTTGGGCTTCAGTTCAAGTAACACGGTAGAGTTTCGAGAAATTTACCGATATATTTGTACCAAGTCGCAGGAAATTGCAACCGCACACCTCGAAGAAAGAGCAAATGCCATCCTAACTGACGCAGAGGCTGGTAATCTAGAAGCTTTGTTCAATCTTACGCACACCACCGATTATGAACTGTCCACGAAACCTGCCTTAGTAAATATTCCGGTAGATAGGCTCGCCACACTGATGGCTCGGGACAATCCGGCTTTAAATGCTGGAGCGAAACTTCTGGCTTTTCGATATTATAGGACGAAAGATGGGGATCCGCTTCTTCAGGAGATCAAATGGGCTCGCGGTGTTTATATTGCCGTCTTGGAAAAACTCAATCAATGGGAAGAACCTTATCGAACGATGGCATCAAAGCACCTGAAAGATATGATCCTCTATTACGAACAAGACAAGGAACCTCACAACAAGATCATTCCGCCTGAAAATAAAGGCGAATCAAAGAAATAATCGACATGGGTCTTCTCTTACCGCGAGGTCATCTTCACATGTCTCGATTCGAATTTCCATTTTCGATGAACTGTCCGCGTCTCATTGCTACCGTTCGGGAGTGGTAAGCTGTTTTAAATTAGGTATATCGGGTTGTAGCGTAAAATCGGCAGCTTCTTATGCAGCCTTGTGACGGATGCGGTGGTCGGCGACAATATCGCTCCAAAGGTGGACATAGGCACCCAATGGCGGGCAGCGCCCGATGAAGATGAGAACTATGAAATCGTCATAACCCTTTGATGATTATGAAGATACTTGGTGTTGTGCGGTTGTCGGTGGGTTTTGGCGGCATTTGGGTGGCCAACGGCGACTATTTCGGGCGTTTGGCAGGGTATTTCCGTTTTGTCCGCCGATTCCGACATGCAGTCGCTCTTTCGATCTGCCGGTTCCTCCGACCTGCTCGACTGATCGATCAAACGACGGGAACTGGGACATTGCGGGCATTCAGGATACCCTTGCTGAATGGCAGGATCCGCCCGTACCTGTCGTTCCCGAGCTAACCGTGCTGGCGATCAGCCATGCCTGATCTGTTGTGGAAACCGGAACGGCAACTCCTGGGATCGAATTACGCCGAAGCGGACATTAGCAAATTCCCTGGCGCCGTTGAACGGGAGAGCATCCGGCAAAACCATCGAACCGTGCCGGATGTGCCGGAGGCAATCGCTTCGGAGCGTAGGCGAAGGTGCCTTCCCGGCCATATCTCGGGTCAGTTCCGCCTTAACGACCCTGCACGCTTCTTAGACAAGATCGCGCAGTTTCTGCCGGTGAAGACAACCAGCACCCATGCAGATGCAATCGAAATTCGCTACGAAGAAAGATCGTAAAGCAACATAGAACATTGTTTTCAATAAATTTTTATCCTAACTGCGCAATTGGATGATAGCTAGGCATCATGCAAATCAATGCTTACTTGGAGATCTCACGTGGCTGCAGTTTCTTCGATCAATCTCGTCCTGGCCCAAAGCTTCCAGCTTTTTCTTACGAGTGGGGCCCCGGCGGGCCACCCGCTCAAGGCTGGGAATTACGTTGCGGAACCAAACGTCGGACAACAAGCCTGCACGTTCTCACTCTACGAAGCCGATGCGAGTTTCGTCAAAGGCACGCACGTAGCCAACGTCCAATTGACCATCGCTCCGAACGGCCAAGTCGTCCTCATGGCCTAAATCGCCCAAGCGAAGTCAGAGCCCGGCAGGTTTGGGCGAACGCATTGCATGCAATGTGCTCGCCTCTACTTACGGGCAGTATCGGCGATGAAGCCGACATTCCAGGCACTACGTCGGAACGTCGCAACCTGGGTCGGAAGCTGTCGCGCTGCCAGCTTGGACATGGAAGTATCGGACAATAGCGTGGAATCGACGGTTCGCTACACCGCATGGTGGTGTGCGATGATCGGCGGCAATATCGGGTCATAGAGGTAAATCGGCAATGTCTGGCGGATGGGGTGGGATTCGAACCCACGGTGGGTTTAACCCCACGCCGGTTTTCAAGACCGGTGCCTTAAACCGCTCGGCCACCCATCCTTCGAAGGAATGGGCCATGGGTAGCAGATGGCGCACGGGCGGGCAAGATGGTGGCGTGGTCTTGCGTGGAAATCTGGGGCGGTGTGGGGCTGAGGCGGCCGGGTGGGGCCGGGCGGAGGAGGGGGCGCCGGCAGCGACGGGCGGGGTGGACGGGAATGTCCCCCGCACCGGCGCCGCCGGGCCCGACAGTCGGACGGGGCGAGCCGCGCGCCTGCTCATCGAGGTGACCGCATCGCATCGGCGACGGGTCTTGCGGGTGGCGGGCCGACATCGCGGACAGTCGCGTTCCCGTCGGGATCATGGCACGTCGGGTATGGGGCCGGGCTGGGCGCCCTGGCCGCACGTCCGACGCGTCCCTCAGGCGGGGGGCGCCGTCGCCGCTGTTCGGGCCGCAGCCGCACGCGCGTGTGCCGCTGACAACTCCGACCGTTCATGCGGGTGGCCCTCTGTCAGGCTGGCGGAGGATCGCTCCGGCCGCCTGTCCGCGCACCCGCGCCTTGTTGCATGAAGGCTTTCGGCATCAGGCGGGGCAATCTCATCGGCCCGGCCCTGAGCGCCATCATGCGTCCTGTTATTTGGATTGGCGTCGATCCCGATCCGGGTCAAGCGGGTGGCCGATTTTTTTTCAGGGGTCGAGATCCGGCAGTCTATGTCCTGTTCCCGCGATATGTGACGGCGGCTGGACTTGCCGCGCCGTCGACGCCTGTGGCACAACCGGATGCAACGGGCATCCATATGGGGTGCCGATGCGTGACCCCGACCGGCCCGACCCGGCCGATCGCCCCTGACATTCCGGAGAACGGCATGACCCGCCAGATCGGCCTTCCCGCCGCCCGCGCCCGCAAGGCCCGTCGTCCGCAGGCTGCTGCCCGTCTTGTGGCAGCCGGCGGCCTCGCCGCCCTGCTTGCCGCCTGCGCCAGCGCGCCGGTCGCCGAAACCGCCGTCGCATCGGTGCAGCCGCAGGTGGCGCCGGTGCCGGCACCGGCGGCGCCCGCCGCTCCGGTGCCGGTGTCGCTGGCCCATGCGCGCAGCGTCAGCCCCGACGATCCCGCCTTCGATGCCTGGGTGCAGGGCGTGAAAGCCGAAGCCCGCGGCAAGGGCATCTCGCAGGGCATTCTGGATGCGGCCTTCCGCGACGTGAAGCCGATCCCGCGGGTGATCGAACTCGACCGGTCGCAGCCGGAATCGACCATCACCTTCGAGCAGTACATGACCCGGGTGGTGCCGCAGCGGCGCGTCGACCAGGGCCGTCGGATGATGGCCGAGTTCCAGTCGGATCTGGCCGATGTCGAGGCGCGCTTCGGGGTGCCGGCCGAGGTGGTGGTGGCGCTGTGGGGGGTCGAGACCGATTTCGGCCGCGTGACCGGCAATTATCCGGTGATCGCATCGCTGGCGACGCTGGCCTATGAAGGGCGCCGCGCCAAGTTCTTCCGCGGCGAGCTGATGCACGCGCTGAAGATTCTCGACGAAGGCCATATCTCACCCGATCAGATGCGCGGCTCCTGGGCCGGCGCCATGGGCCAGAGCCAGTTCATGCCGTCGAGCTTCGTATCCTATGCCATCGATGGCGACGGCGACGGCCGCAAGGATATCTGGGGCACCCGCAAGGACGTGTTCGCCTCGGCGGCCAATTATCTGGCAAGCCGGGGCTGGGAACGTGGCTTCGGCTGGGGCGGCCCGGTCGATCTGCCGGCCGGTTTCGACCGCAGCCGCATCGGCCTGAAAGGCGAGACCCGCACGGTCGCGCAATGGGCGGCCGCGGGCGTGACCGGCAAGGATGGCGCGCCGCTGCCGGCACCGGCCAATGTTTCCGCACGCATCGTGCTGCCCGGCAAGCAGAATGGCCCGGCCTTCCTGGCCACCGACAATTACGAGGTCATTCTGCGCTGGAACCGCTCGCAGTATTTCGCAACCGCGGTGGGCACGCTTGCCGACCGCATTGCCGGCCGGTAACATCCGCAGCGCCTGCTTATCGTCAAGGAGACGACACGTCCATGGCTCCATCCGTCGACGGCAGCGTCATCCGCGCCAACCGCCGCAGACTGATGCTGACCGGCATCGCCGCCGCGACGCTGATGCTGGGCGCCTGTGCCGGGCGCCCGACGAGCGGTCCGATCACCTCGGCACCGACGGCCGGTGGCGCCGGTGCCTCGCAGGCGACATCGTCGCCGGGCCTGCCGAACCAGAAGATCGGCAAGCCCTATCAGGTGATGGGCAACTGGTATTATCCCTCCGTCGACCCGGATTATACCGAAGAGGGGCTGGCATCCTGGTATGGCCCGACCTTCCATGGCAAATACACCGCCAATGGCGAGGTCTATGACCAGAACGCCTTGTCGGCCGCCCACAAGACGCTGCCGTTGCCCTCGATCCTGCGGGTGACCAATCTTGAGAACGGCCGGGTGCTGATGGTTCGGGTCAACGACCGCGGGCCGTTCGTCGGCGACCGTATTCTGGATCTGTCCAAACGCTCGGCGCAGCTTCTTGGCGTGATCCAGAAGGGCACGGCGCGGGTGCGGGTCGAGAATGTCACCGATCAGGTCGGGCTGGACTATCTGCCGGAAGCCGACGGCGTGATGCTGGCATCGCTTGGCGCCGAGGCGACCGCCCAGCCGCCGGCCTCGTCGCCACGCGGCCCGGTCGTCGCCACCGCCAGCATCGTCGACGAACAGGTCGAGGCGGTGCCCACAGGCCAGGTGTATGCCACGCCGATCGAGCCGCCATCCGGCACCCGCACCACGCCCGGGTCGGCGCGGACCTATATTCAGGTCGGTGCTTTCCGCGAAGCCGAGAACGCGCGGGCGCTGGAAAACCGCCTGCTGGACTATGGCCGCACGGTCATCGCCACGGCCGATGTCGATGGGCAGCGGTTCTATCGCGTGCGCATCGGCCCGTTCGGCGCCACGCGTGAAGCGGAACAGGTGGTCGCGAAACTCAGCCGCGACGGGTATGGTCGTGGATCGCTGGTGGTCGACTGACGGCGTCGCATGAACATGACGAGCAATCGAAAGAGTATGACGGTGATCGCACAGAGCTTGCGCAGTGGCATGGCCGCCTTCGGCCGTCGCCGCGACATCCGAAGCGGCATCGCGCCCCGGGGCGTCGCTGTCGCCCTGATGGCGGCCGTGCTGGCCCCGGGTGCCGTGCTCGTGGCGTCCGGCACCGCGCTTGCGGCCGCACCGACCTTCGAGAGCGCCGGCAAACAGGCGATCCTGGTCGATGACCTGACGGGCAGTGTCCTTTACGCCAAGAATGCCGACGAACGCATGGCGCCGTCGTCGATGAGCAAGCTGATGACCGCCTATGTCCTGTTCGATCGTCTTAAATCGGGCCGGGTATCGATTTCCGACGAGTTCCCGGTCAGCGAGAAGGCCTGGCGGATGGGGGGCTCGAAGATGTTCGTCGAGCTGAACAGCCGGGTGAAGGTCGAGGATCTGATCCAGGGCATCATCGTGCAGTCGGGCAATGATGCCTGCGTGGTGGTGGCCGAGGCGCTGGCCGGCAGCGAGGACGCCTTCGCGCGGGTCATGAACGACACCGCCCGCGAGCTTGGCATGACCGGCAGCCATTTCACCAATGCCTCGGGCTGGCCTGATCCTGAGCACTATATGACCGCGCGTGATCTGGCGACCCTGGCCCGCCACATCATCGACGAGTTTCCCGAATACTATAAGTATTACTCGCAGACCGAATACACCTATGGCGGCATCAAGCAGGGCAACCGCAACCCGCTGCTGTACAAGGATATCGGCGTCGACGGCATGAAGACCGGCCATACCGAGGCCGGCGGCTATGGCCTGACCGCCTCGATGAAGCAGGGTGACCGGCGGCTGATCATGGTGGTCAACGGGCTCAGCGGCGTGAACGAGCGCTCGAATGAGGGCGAACGTCTGCTGTCGTGGGGCATGCGCGAATTCGAGAACCGCAAGCTGTTTTCAGCCGGCGAGGTGGTCGAGACCGCCGAGGTCTGGTTGGGCGATACCGGCACGGTGCCGCTGGTGCCGGCGCGGGATCTGGTGGTCACGATTCCGGTTGCCGACCGCAACAGCCTGACCGCCAAGGTGGTGTATGACGGCCCGGTACCCGCGCCGATCGCCGAAGGCCAGGAAATCGCGAAACTGGTGGTCGACGCGCCCGGCATCGAGCCCCTGGCGGTGCCGCTGGTTGCCGGGCAGACGGTGACCGAAGCCGGACCGATCGGCCGCATCCTGGCTGCCATCTCGCATTTCGTATCGGGTGTGGCCGAGGGCGGCGAGCCGCAGAAGCAGCCGTGACCCAGCGCGGCCGGTTCATCACCCTGGAAGGCGGCGAGGGCGGGGGAAAATCGACCCAGTTGCGCCGCCTGGCCCGGGCGCTGCGGGAACGGGGGCTCGATGTCGTCGAGACCCGCGAGCCCGGCGGCGCACCGGGAGCCGAGGCGATCCGGCCGCTGTTGACCCAGGGCGACACGGCGCGCTGGGACGTGTTGTCCGAAACCCTGCTGCTGGCGGCGGCGCGGCGCAATCATCTGGTCGAGACCATCCGCCCGGCGCTGGATGCGGGCCGGTGGGTGGTGTCGGACCGCTTCATCGACAGCACCCGCGCCTATCAGGGGGCGGCCCGCGGGCTGGACACCGCCATCATCTCGACGCTGGAGGTCTGGGTTCTGGACGGGCTGATGCCCGATCTGACCATCATTCTGGATATCGACCCGGCCATCGGCCTGGATCGTGCCGGGCGGCGGATCGAGACATCCGCCCCGGCATCGCCGGGGGCGGGCGAGGACCGGTTCGAGCGGATGGGGCTGGCCTTTCACCAGTGCTTGCGCGCGGCATTCCTCGACATCGCCGCCACCGAGCCCGGCCGCTGCGCCGTGGTCGATGCCGGGGACACGGCCGATGTGGTCGAGGCCCGGATCAGTGATCTGGTGACCGCGCGGCTTCTGCCGGCGGCGGATCGGGGCTGATGAAGCGCGATGATGGCGGCATGCAGGCCGCCGGCGACCTTGCCGGGCATCCCCGGACCGCCGCCGTGCTGGTGGGCCACCAGGCGGCGGAACAGGCATTCCTGGATGCCTGGAATGGCGGCCGGCTGCCCCATGCCTGGATGATCACCGGCCCCAAGGGCCTGGGCAAGGCGACACTCGCTTATCGTGTCGCCCGGTTCGTGCTGGCCGTCAGCGGTGATGCCGCGGCGGCCGAGGCCGGGCCGGGCCTGTTCGGTGCTGCCGGCCGCAATGACGGCGGGCCGGCGGCGACGCTGGATATCGCGGCCACGCATCCGGCCGCGCGCCGGCTGGCGGCCGGCAGTCATCCCGATCTGCTGGTGCTGGAACGCGGCATTGACGATCGCGGCCGGCCGCGGGCCGAGATCACGGTGGGCGAGGCGCGGGCGCTGAGGCCGTTTCTGGGCCAGACATCGGCCGCCGGCGGCTGGCGGGTGGCGATCATCGATGCCGCCGATGAGATGAACCGCAATGCCGCCAACGCGGTGCTGAAACTGCTGGAGGAACCGCCGTCACGGGCGCTGATCCTGATGGTTGCGCATGCGCCGGGGCGACTGCTGCCGACCATCCGCTCGCGCGCCCGGCGTCTGGCGCTGACACCGCTGGATGACGTCGCCATCGACCATTTCCTGGCGGCACGGGCCGCAGATGTGCCCGAAGCCCGACGTCTGATCGCCCGTGCCATGGCCGGTGGTGCCCCCGGCCGGGCACTGACCCTGGCCGAGGGCGATGGGCCCGCTTTGCTGACCGCCCTGATCGCCTGCCTGAACACCGATCGCCGCGAGCCCGACTGGCGGGCCCTGATCGCCCTTGGCGAACTGGTCGGCCGGCCCGACGCGCTGGAGGCCTATGAAGGGCTGGTCGAAGCCTGGGGTTGGTGGATGGCACGCTGGCTGCGCGCCCATGCCCGTCATGGCCGGATCGCGGCCGAGGTCATCACCGGTGAGGCCCGGCTTGCGGCGCGGCTGGCCGCGGCGCGTCCCCTTGAACAATGGATCGAGCTGTGGGATAGGTTGAGCGCGCGGCTTCGCCAGGCGCTCTCCGCCAATCTCGATCGCAAGCAGGTGCTGATCACCGTCGTTGCCGAGTTCGCGGCGGCGGGCGGTTGACGACGCCTCGCATCACGACCTGACCCGGCCCCGCTGTCCCGCGAGCGGCCGGCATGCCCCTGTCCGGGATCTGGAGAGCCAGCCGATGTCCGCGGCCGACGCGTTTTACATCACCACGCCGATCTATTACGTCAACGACAAGCCCCATATCGGGCATGCCTATACGACGATTTCATGCGACGTGATAGCCCGGTTCATGCGGCTCGACGGCAAGCGGGTGATGTTTCTGACCGGCACCGACGAGCACGGCCAGAAAGTCGCCAAATCGGCCGAATTGAAGGGCATCGCCCCGCAAGCGTTCACCGATGACGTGTCGGAGCGGTTCCGCGAACTGACCAAGCTGCTGAACATCAGCAATGACGATTTCATCCGCACCACCGAGCCGCGCCATCGCGACGCTTGTCAGGCCCTGTGGAAGACGCTGGTCGACAAGGGGGAGATCTATCTGGGCTCCTATGCCGGCTGGTATTCGGTGCGCGACGAGGCGTTCTATCAGGAAAGCGAGCTGGTCGGCGGCAAGGCCCCGACCGGCGCCGAGGTGGAATGGGTGGAGGAGCCCAGCTATTTCTTCCGCCTGTCGGCCTGGGCCGATCGTCTGCTGGCGCATTACGAACGCAATCCGGAGGCCATCCAGCCCGCCAGCCGCCGCAACGAGGTGCTGAGCTTCATCCGTGGCGGTCTGCATGACCTGTCGGTATCGCGCACGACGTTTTCGTGGGGCGTGCCGGTGCCGGGCGATCCGGCGCATGTGATGTATGTCTGGATCGATGCGCTGACCAACTACCTCACCGCGCTCGGCTATCCCGACACCACCGACGACCGGTTCAAGGCGTTCTGGCCAACCGTGCATCATACCGTCGGCAAGGACATCGTGCGCTTCCACGCGGTCTATTGGCCGGCCTTCCTGATGGCCGCCGGCCTGACGCCGCCGCGCCGGGTCTTCGCCCATGGCTGGTGGACGATCGAGGGCGAGAAGATGTCGAAGAGCATCGGAAACACCGTCGATCCGCATGATCTGGTCTCGACCTATGGCCTTGATCAGACCCGGTATTTCCTGATGCGCGAAGTGCCGTTCGGCAATGACGGCGATTTCTCGCGCCAGGCGATGATCGGCCGGATCAACAACGACCTCGCCAATGATTTCGGCAATCTGGTGCAGCGCGTGCTGTCGATGGTGCAGAAGAATTGCGGCGGCAAGGTGCCCTCGCCGGGTGTCGACGCCTCGCTTCTGGCTCAGGAACCGCTGATCGCCGATGCCCACGGGCTGGTCGAACGGGTGCGGCCGCTGATCGTGGCGCAGAGCTATCACAAGGCGCTGGAAGAAATCTGGGCCACTGTCGGTGCCGCCAACCGCTATATCGACCGGGAAGCCCCCTGGACCCTGCGCAAGACCGATCCCGATGCCATGGCGCGGGTGCTGTACATCCTGATGGAGACCATCCGCCATCTGGCGCTGGTGGTGCAGCCCTTCCTGCCGACATCGGCGGCACGTGTGCTGGATTTCCTGGGCGTCGCCGCCGATGACCGGGATTTCAAGGCCGTCGGCACCGCCCATGCGTTGCTGCCGGGCCGTGACATCGCCCAGCCGCAGCCCATCTTCCCCCGTATCGACACCTCGGCACCGGCGCCCGGCGCCGGCTGAGCCATCCTGCAAACAGGAACCGCGACGGATATCATGCTGGTCGACAGTCACTGCCATCTGGACTTCGCCGATTTCGACGGCGAGCTGGACACCATTCTGGATGCCGCCCGCGCCCAGGGTGTGCGGGCCTTCCAGACCATCTCCACCCGGCTGTCGACTTATCAGCGCGTGCGGGCGGTTGCCGCCGCTCATGACGATGTCTGGTGCTCGGTCGGTATTCATCCCCATGAGGCCGGCCCTGAAGGCCCGGTCGCGGCCGAAACCCTGATCGGGCTGGCGGCCGATGATCCCAAGGTCATCGGCATCGGCGAGACCGGGCTCGATTACTATTACGGCAAGAGCCCGCGCGAGGACCAGATCCGCACCTTCGAGGCCCATTGCGCCGCGTCGCGCGCCACCGGTCTGCCGGTGATCATCCACACCCGCGATGCCGATGACGACACCATCGCGGTGCTGGAACGCCAGATGGGGCAGGGGGTCTTTCCCGGCCTGATCCACTGCTTCACCGGCACCGACCGGCTGGCCGATGCGGCACTGGCGATGGGGCTGTCGATCTCGATTTCGGGCATCATCACCTTCCGCAATGCCGAGGAGCTGCGCCAGACCGTGAAGCGCGTGCCGCTGGACAAGCTTCTGGTGGAAACCGATGCGCCCTATCTGGCGCCGGTCCCGAAGCGCGGCAAACGCAACGAACCGGCCTTTGTTGCCTATACCGCGGCATTCCTGGCAGATTTGAAGGGCGTATCGGCCGGGGATCTGGCCATCGCGACCACCGACAATTTCTACCGGCTGTTCTCGAAGGCCGTACGACCGGCCCTGTCTGCGGCGGCGGGCTGAACGATGCTGTCGCCGATGCCCGCCCATCCGCACCCGCGCACGCCGCCCGATCCGGGCCGCATCCGGGTGGTGGTGCTGGGCTGTGGCACATCCACCGGCGTGCCGGTGATCGGCTGCGGCTGCCCGGTCTGCCTGTCGACCGACCCGCGCGACACGCGGCGGCGAGCCTCGATCATGGTGGAGACCGCCACGACCCGCATCGTGGTCGATACCGGCCCCGATTTCCGCGCCCAGATGTTGAGCGAGCGGGTCGACCGGCTGGACGGCGTGCTCTACACCCATGCCCATGCCGATCATATCCATGGCATCGACGATCTGCGGCCCTTCGCCTTCCGCACCGACCGGCCGATGCCGATCTATGCCGACGACGTCACCATGGACCGGCTGCATGACGGCTTCCGCTATGTGTTCCCCAACCCGGCCCGGCCCAATCCGCTGTATCCGCCGACCGCACAGGCGATGCGGATCGCGCCGGACGGTATGTTCACCATCGGCGACATCCCGGTCCGGGCCTTCCCCCAGACCCAT
Source organism: Tistrella arctica (assembly GCF_039630945.1). NCBI lineage: Bacteria > Pseudomonadati > Pseudomonadota > Alphaproteobacteria > Geminicoccales > Geminicoccaceae > Tistrella > Tistrella arctica. The sequence continues at coordinate 754,094 of NZ_JBBKTV010000001.1, read as the reverse complement.
GGCCGGATCACCAGCCTGGGGTTCCGCTTCGGTCCCATCGCCTACTCGACCGATGTCAACGCACTGGACGATGCCGCCTTCGACGTGCTGGCCGGTACCCGGTTGTGGATCGTCGATTGTCTGCGGGAACGGCCGCATATGACCCATTCCTGGCTGGACCAGACCCTGGAATGGATCGGCCGGGTCGGGCCCGAACAGGCGGTTCTGACCCATATGAATCACGAGATCGGCTATGCCGGTCTGGCGGCGCGCCTGCCGGACGGGGTCGTTCCCGGCCATGACGGCCTCAGCCTGGACCTGCCCCACAGCGCGGCCTGACCGCCCCTGCCTTGAAGGCCCCGCCCCATGGACCAGACGGCCATTCAGACCATTGTCTATGCAACGATGCGTGATCCGATTCTGTGGGTCTTGTGTATCGCCATTGGTTGGCGGCTGAACCGGCCGCTGATCACGCTGTTGTGGATGCTCACCGCCGGCGGCCTGTTCTTCGGCCTGTTCCGGGGCATGATCTATCGGGTGGCCTTCAATGAACCGCTGGAAGGCGGCGCCTTCGGCATCGTGGTTGCGTCAGCTCTGATCCTGACCCTGGCCGGCGGCATCGCAGTTCATGGTCTGCGCATGCTGACGGCGGGTCGCGGCACCTCGGCCACGAATGGCACCGACACTGGCGCCAGTGGTGGAACGCCGGCAACCAAAGCCGGCCCCGCCAGCCGCCGCGACGATCGTGCCGGCCGTCGCGGAAAGCAGGGTGGCCCTGGTCGGGGCGGCCAGAATCGGGGTAGCCCTGGTCGGGGCGGGCAGGGGCGCCGCGACCGGGGCTGATCGCTCCCCTTGGCAAGCGACGCCGTCATGCCCATTTGTGCGTCAGACGGGAAGATTGTCTTGCCCGTGTCGCATCATGGGAGACGCAGCCAGCCATGGCCAGACTGCGCCTGTTCCGCGTCGCCGCTCTGCTCGGGCGCGATGCCCTTGCCCTGATCTCCAGCCTTCGTGACCGCCGGCAGAGCTGGTCGGCGCGGATGGCCATTCTGGGCGTGCTGCTTTATGCGATCAGCCCGCTGGATCTGATCCCCGACTTCCTGATGATCATCGGCGTACTCGATGACCTGGCGGTGGTGGGCTTCGGGATGCGCTGGGCGCGTCGTCGTACGCCCGAACATGTGATGGCCGACCACCGTGGCCGGGTCGACCGGGTGCTGGACCGCTGGTTCGGCCCCTCCAATGCCCCGGCCGATGCCGGCAGCCGGCGGTTCTGACCGGCCCACGCGTCCAGAAAAGCCTCCCCCTCGATAAAAATCGTCAACGGCCGGGATGAAACCCGGCCGTTGCTGCGTATACAGGATATGAACACAAATCGCAGTGGCTTCGATGTGGTGGGGGAACTGGGCGCGCTTCGGCGTTATGCCCGGGTGCTGACCCGCGACGAGGCCGAGGCGGAGGATCTCGTTCACGATGCGCTGGTGCGGGCTTACGAGCGCCGCAGCAGCTTTCGCAGCGGCGGCAATCTGAAGGGCTGGCTGCTGGCGATCGTGCACAACACCTTCATCTCGGCGCGACGCGCCAGCCGTGCCCGCACCACGCGCGACAATCACGCCGCCAGCCTGGATCCGCTGCATGTCGAGCCATCGCAGGATGGCGTCGTGCGCCTGGATCAGGTGCGGCGGGCGTTTCTGCGCCTGCCCGACGAACAGCGCGAAGCCCTGCATCTGGTCGCCATCGAAGGCATGTCCTATCAGGATGCGGCGGCCACACTGGATGTGCCGGTGGGGACGCTGATGTCACGGATCGGCCGCGCCCGTGCGGCCTTGCGGGCGATGGAAGACGCAGCCGACGCCGCGACGACGAGCGGCGGCGACGGGATACCGCATCTGCGTGTGGTGGGAGGATCGGATGACCGTGCCAACTGAACGCATCCCCGATTTCGACCTGCACGCCTATGTCGACGGCCAGTTGGACATCGCGCGCCGGATGGATGTGGAGGATTATCTGTCCCGCCATCCGGATGTTGCAGCCCAGGTGATGGCCGATCTGCGCACCCGCGATGCCCTGCGGATCGCCTTCGCGGCGCCGGCGGGCCGGTCGACGCCGCGGCTGGTGGAAGCCGGCCGACGACTGGAGCGTGGCCTCGCCTTCGCAGGCGTGGCCCGCCGTTTCCAGCGCGCTGCCGCCGTCGTGGCTCTGCTGTCGATCGGCTGGGCGGCCCATGGCCAGTTCGGCGGCATTTCCACCAGCGAGGCGGCGCCGAGCCCGCCGGCTTTCGTCGATGAGGCGCTGGTTGCCCATCAGGTGGCCCTGCTGCGCCAGTCGATGACCTCGGCGGCGGTGGCGGCGCATCTGGATGCCGAAGAGATCCGGGCGGCGACCCGGATCGCACTGCCGCAGTTACCCGCGGACTGGCAAGTGGTGGATGTGCAGGTTTTCCCGGCCGGCGATGGCCCCAGCGTCGAATTGACCCTGGATGATCGCAAGCTGGGCCGGATGTCGTTGTTCGCGGTCAGGGTGGACGATTTCGCCGTGTCCTGGCCGCAGGAAGTGAAGGCCGACGCCGCCACTGCCGCCTTCTGGCAGATCGGCGATCAGGCCTATGTGTTGACCGCCAGTGCCGCCGATCTGCGGGATCTGGGGGCGGCTGCGGACCGCCTGGCCCGCAGTTTGTACTGAGAACATGACGAAGGGCAGGGCGGCCGGCTTTGGGCGCCATTCCCTTCAAAGACGACCACAAACGATCCGGACCCACAGGTGTCATCGCCCGCCGTCATGGCGGGCACGGCCCTGCAAGCGGTCCTGCAACGGGGACTGAACGCATATGAACCTGCCTCCCTTCGCCCGCGAAGCCGTCCAGGGCCAGACCCGCGGCGCCGTTTACGACGAGGGCCTCCGGCGGCACATGCTCCGGGTCTATAACTATATGGGCCTGGGGCTGGTCCTGACCGGTCTCGTCGCGTTTCTGGTCGGCACCACGCCGGCCCTGTATGTGCCGATCTTCAGCACCCCGCTCAAATGGGTGGTGATGCTGGCGCCGCTGGCCTTCGTGCTGGTGTTCTCGTTCCGCATGCACAAAATGTCGGCTGCCGGCGCCCAGATGGCGTTCTGGGCCTTCTGTGCGGTGATGGGTCTGTCGCTGTCGTCGATCTTCCTGGTGTTCACCGGGGCCAGCATCGCGCGCACCTTCTTCATCGCCGCCGCCATGTTCGGTGCCACCAGCCTCTATGGCTATACCACCAAGCGTGACCTGTCGAAGTTCGGCTCGTTCCTGATCATGGGCCTGATCGGCGTGGTGATCGCCAGCCTGGTCAATATCTTCGTCGGCTCGACCATGCTGCAGTTCGCCGTGTCGGTGATCGGCGTGCTGGTCTTCGTCGGCCTGACCGCCTGGGACACCCAGTCGATCAAGGAACAGTACTCGGAAAACTGGGATGCGGAATCGACCCAGAAGCTGGCCGTGTTCGGGGCGTTCTCGCTGTATCTCAACTTCGTGAACCTGTTCCAGCTTCTGCTGAGCCTGACCGGCCAGCGCGAGGAATGATCCGCTAACCCGGCTCGGCGCCGTCTCCGCCACGCAGGGGCAGGGGACGGCCTTGAGCCCATACGCACCCGACCACATCATCTTTCCATCAGGGAACCGTTGACGTCATGAACGCTCAGGACCGCAAAGCCATCGACGACCTTTTCGCCAGGCTGGGACAGGTCGAGCAGAATGCCGGTCCGCGTGATGCCGAGGCCGACGCGGTGATCCGTCAGCAGGTATCGAGCCACCCGGCGGCGCCCTATTACATGGCGCAGACCATCGTGGTTCAGGAACACGCGCTGAACGCAGCCCAGCAGCGGATTCAAGAGCTTGAACACGCGCTGGCATCGCGGCCGGCCGGCGGCGGGTTTCTGTCCAGCCTGTTTGGCGGCGGCAATCGCGGACCACAGCCGGCACCGCAGCCACGCGCTGCTGCCGGCTATGGCCAGCAGCAGCCGGGCGGGGCGGCCGGATATCAACAGCAGCAGCCGGGCGGCGCTCCCTGGGGTGCGCAGGCTCAGCAGCCCCGCCGTGGCGGCGGCTTTCTGGCCGGCGCCGCACAGACCGCCATGGGTGTTGCGGGCGGTGTCGTGCTCGGCAACATGATCGCCGGCATGCTCAGCCCCGATGAGGCCATGGCGGCCGCACCGGGAGAGCCGATGCCTGACGAGATGGATCCCGCCGCCGACATGCCGGCGGATGACGGCGGCTTCTTCGGTGGCGACGACGAGTTGTTCTGACGAGACCGGAATTTCGGCCACCCCCGGACGCTGATCGCACGTGCTCCGGGGGCAGCCATACCAGGTTCGATGGCCGGCACGACGAGATCTTGTGCAGGCCATCGACCACCGACCGGCCAAGCATCGACCTTTGCCCGCTTGCCGGTCGTGCCTTCGGCGGTCCGCCCTGACCTCCGAAGGTTTGCCCATCCGATCCGGCTGCCCCCGGATCGGTCGCCGATGCGGACGTGACTGTCTCCCGGGGAACGGTTCAAAGACCGTTCCCCGGCTTTTTATATGGGGCACCCGCTGGTGCTGAAGTCCCGCGCTGTCGGGAAGGGCAGGCCGGTCAGACCAGCGGCCCTGTCCGCTTCCGCGCGTCGTGATCATCCAGGGGTGTCGATATCGGCAGCATCTCCAGCACCTCGAAGGACCGGATGGATGGCGTCAGATGGCATCCAAAGGGTCGTGTGGGCGCGGATAGAATATCTCGGCGAAGTTCCTGGAAACACAGATGGTTCTGGGTCTTCGGCCAAGTCTTATTTTCCATAATATAGCTTATGCGATTTACTGGTTGAAAATCATTATGGTGGGATGGTGCAATCCCGACCGGATCGGTCTTATATATGGGGCCTGTACAAGGTCGCCCCGATACGGAGCCAGTCGATCTCATGAGCCTGCTCGCCCAAACCCCGATCTCCGTCCTGGACCTGTCGCCGATCCGGGCCGGACAGACCATCGCCCGGTCCTTCACCGACAGTCTGGCGCTGGCCCGCCATGTCGAGCGGCTGGGTTATACCCGCTACTGGCTTGCCGAGCACCACAACATTCCCGGTGTCGCCAGTTCGGCGACCGCGGTGCTGATCGGCTATATTGCCGGCGGCACGTCGACGATCCGGGTCGGATCCGGCGGCATCATGCTGCCGAACCATGCGCCGCTGATCGTGGCCGAGCAGTTCGGTACGCTTGAGACGCTGTATCCCGGCCGCATCGATCTGGGGCTTGGCCGGGCGCCGGGTACCGACGGCATGACCGCGCGGGCGCTGCGCCGTGACCTCACCAGTCACGGCGACGATTTCCAGCCGCTGCTGGCTGAGCTGCGCAATTACCTTCGCACGCCGGAGGCACCCTCGCCTTACGCCGTGCGCGCAATTCCAGGCGAAGGCACCAATGTGCCGATCTGGCTGCTGGGCTCCAGCGGCTACAGCGCCGAACTTGCCGGCCGCCTTGGTCTGCCATTTGCCTTCGCCGGCCAGTTCGCGCCACGCTATATGATGCAGGCGCTGGCGATCTATCGCCATGTCTTCGAGCCGTCGGAGGTGCTGGACGCGCCCTATGCGATGATCGGCACCAATGTCATCGCCGCTGAAACCGATGCCGAGGCCGACTATCTCTCGACATCGGCCAAGCAGCATATTCTGAACCTGATCCGCAATGATATGAAGCCGATGCAGCCGCCTGTCGACAGCATGGATGCACTGTGGACAGCCCGTGAGGCCGAGGCTGTGGCCAGTTTCCTCGGCGCCTCGGTCATTGGTGGCCGTGAGACGGTCGCCGCCGGGCTGGAACACCTGCTGGACGCCACCGGCGCCAATGAAGTCATGATCAACGCCGCCGTCTATGACCAGGCCGCTCGCCAGCGCTCATACGGTATCGTGGCCGAGTTGCGGGATCGCGCCGCCAGCGCGGCCTGATCAATCGAGCTACCGGGCCACGTCCGGTCCACACCATGGGCCAGAGGTGGTTCGTCATGGACCGGTCGGCGAGGGAGCGGTAGAAAGGAGCGCCGGAGGATGGTGCCCGTCGGGGGCACAGGCCGCCCGCGCTCCGACCTCACCCGCTCAAGGCCGAGGCCCTGCCCGTCATGACCGATGATGCCGCATTCCTCCGCAACCGCCGCCAGATCGATGCCCTGATCGCGGTGATGGTGCGGCTGCGCGATCCGAACACCGGATGTCCATGGGATCTGGCGCAGGATTTCTCGACCATCGCGCCCTATACCATCGAAGAGGCATACGAGGTCGCCGACGCCATCGACCGGGGCGCCATGGCCGATCTTGCCGACGAGCTTGGCGACCTGCTGCTTCAGGTGGTGTTCCACGCGCGGATGGCCGAAGAGGCCGGCGCTTTCGCATTCCCCGACGTGGTCGAGGCGATCGTCACCAAGATGATCCGCCGGCATCCGCATGTGTTTGCCGATGATGCCGCGCCGGATGCAGCCGGCATTGCGCAGGTGAAGCGGCGCTGGGAAGATATCAAGGCCGAAGAACGCGCCGCGAAGGGAACCACCACCGCTGGACCGGCCAGCCTGATGGACGATGTCGGCCGCGCCCTGCCCGCCTTGATGCGCGCCACCAAGCTTGGCAAGCGTGCCGGCCGGATCGGCTTCGACTGGCCCGACGCCGGCGGCATCCTAGACAAGGTCGAGGAAGAGGCCGCGGAACTGCGGGAGGCGATGGCGGCCGGCCGGACCGATGCGATGCGCGAAGAGGTGGGCGACCTGCTGTTCACCGTCGCCCAACTGGCCCGCAAGCTCGACATGGATGCCGAAGATGCGCTCCGGCTGGCCAACGCCAAGTTCGAGCGTCGCTTCCGGTCGGTCGAACAACAGCTTGATCCGCAGGAACGATCTGCCCCAGTCGATGCCGATCGGCTGGAGGCTTTGTGGCAGGTGGCGAAGGCCCGTACCGGTGCCGACACCTGACCACCCGACCATCACCCACCCGACCAGATCCCCCAGGGAGATTTCTCGATGACCGACCGTCTGACCGTACTGATCACCGGCGCCACTGCCGGCTTCGGTGCCGCCCTCGCCCGCGCCTATGCGGCATCGGGCGATCGCCTCGTCCTGATCGGGCGGCGGACCGAGCGGCTTGAGGCGCTGAAGGCCGAGCTTGGCGGCGAGGTTCACGTCGTCACCCTCGACGTCCGCGACCGTGCGGCGGTGGAAACCGCCATCGCCGCCCTGCCCGCACCGTTCGATGCCGTCGACGTCCTGATCAACAATGCCGGCCTCGCCCGGGGTCTCAACCCGGCCCAGTCGGCGGATCTGGACGACTGGGACACCATGATCGACACCAACATCAAGGGCGTCACCTATATGGCGCGCGCGGTGCTGCCGGGCATGGTGGCGCGCGATCGCGGCCATGTCATCAACCTGGGCTCGGTCGCCGGCACCTATCCCTATCCGGGCGGCAATGTGTATGGCGGCACCAAGGCCTTCGTGCACCAGTTCTCACTTAACCTGCGCGCCGACCTTCTGGGCTCGAACGTCCGTGTCACCTGCATCGAGCCGGGCATGGCGGAAACCGAATTCAGTCTGGTGCGGTTCTCGGGCGACGACAGCCGTGCCTCGAAGGTCTATGAGGGCATGACCCCGATGAGCGCCGACGACATTGCCGGCGTCATCCATTGGGTGACCAAGATGCCGCGGCATGTGAATGTCAACACGCTGGAACTGATGCCGGTGATGCAGGCGTTCAACAATTTCGCGATCAAGCGTAGCTGATACCGCCACCATCCGCCGCTTGACGACATGCCCGTCCGGATTGATCCGGGCGGGCATTTTTTCGTCGGCAGTGCTGTCCGGCACAAGGACCCACAGAGACGTCGCCACAAAGAAAAAGCCGCAGCCCCGTTTCCGGGACTGCGGCCTCGTCTTTGGTCAGATCCGAGACCCGAAGGTCCGGATGGTCCGGGTTCGGCTGGATCAGAAATCCATGCCGCCCATGCCACCCATTCCGCCCATGCCACCGGCCGGGGAGGAGTCCTTCTTCTCGGGCTTCTCGGCGATCATCGCCTCGGTGGTGATCAGCAGACCGACAACCGATGCCGCGTCCTGCAGGGCGCTGCGGACAACCTTCACCGGGTCGATGATGCCGGCCTTCACCAGGTCGGTATACTCGCCCTTCTGGGCGTCGAAGCCCCAGTTGGTGTCGGTGCTCTCCAGCAGCTTGCCGGCGATCACCGCGCCATCGACGCCGGCATTGTCGGCGATCTGGCGAACCGGGCGGCTCAGCGCACGGCGGACGATGTCGATGCCGGTGGTCTGGTCGGCATTGGCGCCGGCCAGGCCTTCAAGCGCCGAGATGGCATACAGCAGCGCGGTACCGCCGCCGGGGACGATGCCCTCTTCGACCGCGGCGCGGGTCGCATGCAGCGCGTCGTCGACGCGGTCCTTGCGCTCCTTCACCTCGGTCTCGCTGGCGCCGCCGACGCGGATCACCGCGACGCCGCCGGCCAGCTTCGCCAGACGCTCCTGGAGCTTCTCACGGTCGTAGTCCGAGGTGGTTTCCTCGATCTGCGCCTTGATCTGCGCCACGCGGCCCTGGATTTCGTCCTTCTCGCCCGCACCGTCGACGATGGTGGTGTCGTCCTTGGTGATGCGGACCATCTTGGCGGTGCCGAGCATGTCGATGGTGACAGTCTCAAGCTTGATGCCCAGATCTTCCGAGATCACCTGGCCGCCGGTCAGGATCGCGATGTCCTGCAGCATGGCCTTGCGGCGATCGCCGAAGCCGGGGGCCTTGACGGCCGCGACGCGCAGGCCGCCACGCAGCTTGTTGACCACCAGGGTGGCCATGGCCTCGCCTTCGACGTCCTCGGCGATGATCAGCAGCGGGCGGTTCTGCTGAACCACCGACTCAAGCACCGGCAGCATCGGCTGAAGGCTCGACAGCTTCTTCTCGTAGAGAAGGATCAGCGGGCTCTCAAGCTCGGCTTCCATCTTCTCGGCATTGGTGACGAAATACGGCGAGACATAGCCGCGATCGAACTGCATGCCCTCGACCACGTCCAGCTCGGTCAGCAGGCTCTTCGCCTCCTCGACCGTGATGACGCCTTCCTTGCCGACCTTCTGCATGGCCTCGGCGATCATCTCGCCGATTTCACGCTCGCCATTGGCCGAAATCGTGCCGACCTGCGAAATCTCGTCCGAGGTGTTGATCGGGCTCGACCGGGTCTTCAGGGTCTCGACGACCTTGATCACCGCCTGATCGATGCCGCGCTTCAGATCCATCGGGTTCATGCCGGCGGCAACCGACTTGAGGCCTTCGTTGAAGATCGCCTGGGCCAGCACGGTGGCGGTGGTGGTGCCGTCACCGGCATTGTCGGCCGTGCGCGAGGCAACTTCGCGAACGAGCTGGGCGCCCATGTTCTCGAACTTGTCCGACAGCTCGATTTCCTTGGCAACCGAGACGCCGTCCTTGGTGATGCGTGGCGCACCGAAGGACTTCTCGATCACGACGTTGCGGCCCTTCGGGCCCAGCGTCACCTTCACGGCATTGGCAAGGGCGTCGACACCGCGCTGAATCTTGACGCGGGCGTCATTACCAAACTTGATTTCCTTGGCAGCCATGTTCGTTCCTCGAAAGCTCGAATTGTGACAGGGGCGCGCCTGGATGGGTGCTGCATCCCTGAAGATCGTGGACGGCTTCGGTCACCCGAAGCCGGAGGTCTAGGGCGGTTGAGAGGGATCAGCCCTCGATCACGCCGAAGATGTCCTGCTCCTTCAGGATCAGAACGTCCTGGCCGTCGACCTTCACCTCGGTGCCGGACCACTTGCCATAAAGCACGCGGTCGCCGACCTTCACGTCGAGCGCCACCAGCTTGCCGTCGTCGCCGCGGGTGCCGTTGCCCACCGCAACAACTTCGCCCTGCTGCGGCTTCTCCTTGGCGGTGTCGGGGATAATGATGCCGCCGGCCGTCTTCTGCTCCTGCTCGATCGGGCGCACAACGACGCGATCATGCAGCGGACGAATCGCCATGGTTAATCTCTCCAGTCTGAGCGGTTCTCTGAGGATGTGCCGGCCCGCGGGGATGCGGTTATCGCCAGCATCACGCGGGCTGTTTAGCACTCCTCAGGTAAGAGTGCTAGCAATTCGTTCAAGGACGGCCGGCCGAAAAAAACACCGGCCGGCCGAAAAAAATCATGTGTCGGAAGCCGGCGCGGAAAGATGGGGCCAGCGGGCCTGAAAGCGGGAGATGTCCTGGGGTTTCAGGCGGACCGAGACATGGGCTGCCGCCTCGTCATCCGCGCGTGCCGCCACGTCGCCATGGGCATAGAGCCAGGCCAGCGCCTGGCCATCGCTGTGCGGTACGTCGAAATCGGCCAGTTCGTCGCCGACCGCCAGCCTTGCATCGATGGCGCGCAGCAGCCCGTCGAGCCCCTCGCCGGTCATCGACGATCCCGCGACCGCATCGTCGGCACGCGCCGCTTCGTTCAGAACCTGATCGCGCGCATCGCCATCGAGCAGGTCGAGCTTGTTGCGGAATTCCAGAACATCATGCGGCAGGCGATGTCCCAGGCCCAACTCACCCAGCACCTGAAGCACGTCGCGGCGCTGGGCCGCGGTGTCGGGGTCCGCGATGTCGCGGACATGGATGATCAGCGCCGCTTCCTTCACCTCCTCCAGCGTCGCGCGGAAGGCGGCGATCAGGCCGGTCGGGAGTTCGGACACGAAGCCCACCGTGTCGGACAGGATGATCCTGCGGCCGGAGGGCAGTTCGAGGGCCCGCATGGTCGGGTCCAGGGTCGCGAACAGCATGTCCTTGGCGACCACCGCCGCACCGGTCACCCGGTTGAACAGGGTCGACTTGCCGGCATTGGTATAACCGACCAGCGCCACCACCGGATAGGGCACCTCACGACGGTTCTTGCGGTGCAGTTCGCGGGTGCGGACGACCTCGGTCAGTTGAAGCTTCAGCTTCGCGACCTTATCATCGATGATCCGACGGTCGGTTTCGATCTGGCTTTCACCAGGACCGGCCAGGAAGCCGCGGCCACCGCGCTGACGTTCAAGATGGGTCCAGCTACGCACCAGACGGCTGCGCTGATAGCCGAGTCGCGCCAGCTCCACCTGAAGCCGCCCTTCCCGGGTCCGCGCCCGGTCGGCGAAGATTTCCAGGATCAGCCAGATCCGGTCGATAACTTTGACATTCCAGGCTTTTTCAAGATTGCGCTGCTGGATCGGTGTCAGCGGCCGGTTGATCACCACCAGATCGACCGGGGCGGCCTCAAGCTGCGCCTTGATCTCGTCGACCTTACCGGAGCCGAACAAGGTGGCCGGGCGCGCCCGCGCCACCGGCACCACGACCCCTTCGGCGACCTCAAGTCCAAGCGCCGTGGTCAGGGCCATGCCCTCGTCCAGTCGCGCACGCATGCCACGGATCGCGTCGGGATCGTCATCCACCAGAGTCGCAGCCGGCGCCGGACCACGGCTGCGGCGTTGTTGCTTGATGTCCGGTTGGAGCACCAGTGCCCGGGCCGGTCCATCGCCCATGCCGTCATCACCGGTTCTCAATTTGATCTGATCGTCGGACAAGCCGCTCCTTCATGCGCAAGGCGCAAGGCGTGATCGCGACAAAATGTCGCTCAAGGTCGATGTCATCTGGGGGCGATGCCATCAGGAAAGGCCGCCAGCGATACCGCGGCGGCCCTGGTCTGTCGGCCCCAGTCTGTTGGATATGGTCGACCGGCCGGAGGGCGCCACCGCCGCCAGCAACGGTGGCGCGGTCTGCGGCCGGGTCAGTGGTCCCCGTGCTCCTTGTCACGTTCGCCCTGGGCCTGGGGGTCGAACAACTGCACCGGTACAGTCGGCATCACGGTAGAGATCGCATGCTTATAGACGAGCTGACTGTGCCCGTCCCTCCGCAAAAGCACGGAGAAGTTGTCGAACCAGGTCACAACACCCTGAAGCTTGACACCATTGACCAGGAAGACGGTCACGGGAGTCTTGTTCTTCCGGATGTAATTCAGAAACACATCCTGGAGATTCTGGTTCTTCTCAGACGCCATGGAGGCACCCCTTCTTGTTATCATGCGGCGAGTTTGATCTATCTCCCGGCCGCCGCGGCCGCTTTCTGGGCCTTAGCCGGGATCTTTGTCGAGCCGGTGCCGGACGTCCCCCGTCCAGTTACCGCGTGCCATCACACGCCGGCCCGGGCCTTGCCATATCGGACCGACCGATCAGGTAAGACCCATCGCCGAAGTTACAAGGTCATGCAGGTGGCGGCAATCGACAACCCTGAGCGATGCGCGGGCAAGCGCCCCGTCATCGAGGCTCGCGCCATCATGAACCAGCAGAATGGCGGTGCAGCCGGCGGCCATGGCACAGTCCATATCCACCAGCGCATCGCCCACGAACCACACATCCGGCCCGGCCGCGACCGCCATCGGCGCCAGGGCCATGGCAACCGGTGCCGCATCGGGCTTGTCCCGCGCGGCATCGCCCGCCCCCACCAGCGCGCTGAAGCGGCTGGTCCAGCCCAGATGCCCGGCTTCCGCACGCAGGAACGGCCCCTGCTTGTTGCTGACCACGCCGACCGGCACCCCGGCCCGTGCCAGCAGGTCGAGCAGATCGGCGGCACCGTCCATGGCGGTCAGCAGATCCAGATGGCGCGCGGCATAGGCCGATTTGAAATACAAGGCCGCTTCCTGCCAGCGATCGCCGAACAGCTCGGGAAAGGTGTCGCGCATCGACCGTCGGATACGCAGCCGGCCCTCTTCCGGCGTCAGCACCGGTGGCTGACCAAAGGCGATCATCACGTCGTTATAGGCCGCTAGAATCGCGCCCCAGGCGTCGACCAGGGTGTGATCCCAGTCGAACAGCACGGCAGCCGGCCGCGGCAGCCGGGCGAAGGCCGTGGCGTCGTCGATCGCGGTCATGCGCGATGCTCCTGATGTCGGTTCATGGCATTGGGGGCTTGGGTCCGGGCGGCCCGGCCGGGCTCAGAAGAATTCCAACCGCACCGAGAACAGCTTCTCCACCTTGCGGATGCTGTCGGCCAGGGCGAACAGCACGATGCGGTCGCGCACCTTGATGATGGTGTCGCCATCCGGCGCCATCACCTTGCCGTCGCGAACCACGGCACCGATGATCACGCCCGGGGGCAGCGCGGTATCGCGCAGCGGCCGGCCGACCAGCGGCGAGGTCTCCAGCGCATCCGCCTCAATGATTTCGCCGCCGCCATCATGCAGGCTGTAGACCGCATGAATGCGGCCGCGCCGGACATGCTGCAGGATGCGTGAGACGGTGACCGCCCGCGGATTGATCACCACATCCACACCCAGCGAACTGATCAGCGGCGGATAGGTCGGGTTGTTGACCAGCGCCATCGCCCGCTTGCAGCCCAGCCGCTTGGCCAGAAGCGCCGACAGGATGTTGGACTCATCGTCATTGGTAACAGTGACGATGGTTTCGGCATGGCTGATATTGGCGTCACCCAGCAGGTCGGGATCCAGCCCGCTGCCCGACAGCACCAGCGAATGGCTCAGCCGGTCGGCGATACGCTCGGCGCGGTGGCGATCGGCCTCGATCAGCTTGATGTTCAGCCGTGGCTGCAGCTTCTCCAGTTGCACGGTCAGGAACAGGCCGATATTGCCGCCACCGACCACGACGATCCGCCGGGCCTCGCGCTCCTCGAAGCCGAAGATCGCCATCGCCCGCGGCACGTGCTCGCGGTCGGCGACGAAATAGATCTGGTCGCCGGGCAGGATCTGGTCACGCGGGGTCGGCACCATCATCCGGTCGCCACGGATGATGGCGACGATACGCAAGGTCAGGTCGGGAAACAGCTCGGTCAACTGCGCCAGCGGCGTGTTGACCACCGGACAGGCCGCATCGGCCTTCAGGCTGACCAGATAGACCCGGTCGCCGGCAAACGGGATGACGTCGGTCGCGCCCGGCACCTTCAGCCGCCGGCCGATGGCGCGCGCGACCTCCAGCTCCGGCGAGATGATCACGTCGATCGGCAGGTTCTCGCGGCTGAACAGGTCGGCCCACATCGGCTGCAGATAGCCCTGATGGCGCACGCGCGCGATCTTGGTCGGCACGTTGAACAGGGCATGGGCCACCTGACAGGCGACCATGTTCACCTCGTCCGACGCGGTCACCGCGATCAGCATGTCGGCATCGGCGGCGCCGGCCTGTTCCAGCACGTCCGGATGCGAGGCATAGCCGATCAGCCCCTTGATATCCAGACTCTCCGACAGTTTCCGGATCAGGTCTTCCGACTGGTCGATGACCGTGATGTCATTGTCTTCACGGGCGAGCGACCGGGCGATGTTATAGCCCACCTGGCCGGCACCGCAGATGATGACCTTCATGTACGCCTGCCTTCCGGGGGCCCTAACCTGTGATCAGAACAGGGGCTTACGACGAGGTGTTGATGCCGAGGCTCTTGAGCTTGCGATGCAGGGCCGAACGTTCCATGCCGACGAAGCTTGCCGTGCGCGACACGTTGCCGTTGAACCGCGCCACCTGTGCCTTCAGATAGTTGCGCTCGAACACCTCGCGCGCATCGCGCAGCGGCAGGCCCATGATCTCGCCATCTTCCGACGGGTTGACCAGTGCCGGCGCCCCTGCCCCCAGTTCCGGCGGCAGCATCTCGGCCCGGATCTCGGCCTGAACATCCCCCGGTGCCATGATCAGCAGCCATTCGATGACATTGCGCAACTGCCGGACATTGCCCGGCCATTCGCCTGCCTGAAGCACGGCCAGCGCATCGGCGCCCAGGCTGCGCGCCGGCAGACCCGACAGCCCGGCCGCCCGCACCATGAAATGGCGCGCCAGATCCGGAATGTCGTCACGGCGTTCCTTCAGGCTGGGCACACGCAACGGCACCACGTTCAGGCGATAGAACAGATCCTCGCGGAACCGCCCTGCCTGGATCTCGGTGCCGAGGTCGCGGTTGGTCGCCGCCACCACACGCACATCCACCTCGATCGGCCGTTCGCCGCCAAGACGGGTGAAACGCTGTTCGTGCAGCGCCCGCACCACCTTGCCCTGAGTTTCGAGCGGCAGGTCCGACACTTCGTCCAGGAACAAGGTGCCCGAATGGGCCTGCTCGAACAGGCCCAGCTTGCGCGGCGTCTCCGGGCCCAGCGCGCCGGGTTCGGCGCCGAACAGCTCGGCCTCGACCCGGTCGGGGGTCATGATCGCGCAGTTCAGCACCACGAACGGTGCCTCCGCACGCTTCGACTGCATGTGTACGCGCCGCGCCGCCACTTCCTTGCCGGCACCGGCGGGGCCGGTGACCAGCACGCGGCTGTTGGTCGGCGCCACCCGCTCGATCGTGTGGCGCAGTTGCCTGATGGCCGCCGATCCGCCGATCAGTTCGGCATCGATACCGGCGCGCTTCTTCAGGTCGGCGATCTCGCGGCGCAGCTTCGCCTGTTCGATCGCATTGCGGACCACCAGCAGCAGCCGGTCCGATTTGAACGGCTTCTCGATGAAATCATAGGCACCTTCGCGGATCGCTGTCACCGCGGTCTCGATGGTGCCGTGGCCGCTGAACATCACCACCGGCAGGCCGGGATGCTCACGCACAATCTCGGCCAGAATCCCCATGCCGTCGAGCCGGCTGCCGTCGAGCCAGATGTCGAGCAGCACCATATCGGGGAGACGGGCGGCAACTTCCCCCAGCGCCTCGTCGCTGTTGCGCGCGGTGCGGGCGGTATAGCCCTCATCACGGAGCAGTTCGGCGACGAGGTGCCGGATGTCGTCCTCGTCATCGACGATCAGAATGTCCGATGGCATCGCGTCAGGGCCTTGTAGAACCAGGTTCGCTGATAGGACCGTCTTGGCTTGGCGGGGTCGGCCGGATTTCAGGGGTAACCGCACCGGCGACGGAGACCGGGGCAGCCAGAGGCAGTTCAAGCGTGGCGACGGCGCCGAGAATGCGTCCGTCGCTGTCCCGCCTGTCGTCGATCGACACGCGGCCGCCGTGATCTTCCATGATCTTGCGCACGATGGCGAGGCCCAAACCCGTTCCCTTGGCCTTCGTTGTGACATAGGGCTCGGTCAGCCTGCCCTTCAAGCTCTCGGGCAGACCACGCCCGGCATCGGCGACGGTGATCTGTGCCAGCCGGTCTAGGGCCTCGATGGCGACGACGATGCGCCGCCGCTCCGGAGGCAGGTCACGCGCCGGAACACCTTCGGTTTCGGCAATGGTATCAACGGCCTGTCCGGCATTCACCAGAAGATTGGTGAGGGCCTGCCCCAGCAGCCGGCTGTCTGCCCGCACCAGGACAGGCACGTCTGGGCGGGTGAATTCGAATCCCAGTTCGGGGCGGCCGAGGCGTTGAGTGATCACTGCTTCACGCACCAGCGGCCCCAGATCGACATCGGCCATCACCGGCTGAGGCATACGGGCGAAGGACGAGAACTCGTTCACCATGCGGCCGATATCGCCGACCTGACGGATGATGGTATCGGTGCAGGCGACGAATGTATCGGGATCGGAGGTGATCTCTTTCAGGTAGCGGCGTTTCAGCCGTTCGGCCGAAAGCTGAATGGGGGTCAGCGGGTTCTTGATCTCATGAGCGATGCGGCGCGCCACATCCGACCATGCCGCGGTACGCTGCGCCACCATCAGATCGGTGATGTCGTCGAATGTGATCACCACCCCCACCGGGGCCGCCGGTCCGCTATCGCGGGTCGAGATGATGTCGGCGGCCAGACGCACCATGAGATTACGATGGCGGCCGCCGGGGTCGGCTTCGATCTGCGCCTGAACCACCCGGTCGGGGCGGTCGACCAGGCGCGCCAGCAGCGGTTCCAGCGCCGGCAGCAGGTCCACCATCGGCCGGTCGACCGCCTGATCGAAATCGAGGCCCAGCAGCGACAGCGCCGACCGGTTGGCCAGATTGACCCGGTGATCGGCATCCAGGCCGATGACCCCCGCCGACACCCCTTCCAGCACCTTCTCGGTGAATCGCCGCCGGGTGTCGATCTGACGGTTAGCGGCCAGCAGAGCCTCACGCTGGGCGGCCAATTGTCGGGTCATGCGGTTGAACGCACGAGCCAGGATGCCAACCTCGTCATCCTCGCGCCCTTCGGGCACCTGGGCGCGCAGATCGCCGCTGCGCACGCGCTCGGCGGCACCGACCAGCTGGCTCATCGGCCGGGCGATCGAACGGGCGACCAGAAAGCCGATCCACACCGCCGCCAGCAGCAGAACCAGCGCGATCAGCACGAACAGCCCGGTGAAGGTCAGTTGAATGCCGGATCTGCGGCTTTCGGCCTCGTCATACTGGCTGACCGCGCGGTTGACCTGCTCCATGTGGTCGAGCACGGCACTGTCGACGAAGCGGCCGACATACAGGAAGACATCGCCCAGGCTCTGCACCTGGATCAGCGCCCGCACCCGGTCGTCCTGGCGATCGGTCAGCAGCACCACATCGCCGCGCCGCGCCTGATCCAGCAGCGGTTGGGGCACGGTGGCGAATTCCAGGCTGAAGCTCAGTTCGCTGCGGGCCAGGATGCGGCCATCGCCGCGAAACACCATGGCCTCCGGCAGATTGCGCAGCGCCGCCTGGATTTCCAGTAGCCGTTGCAACCGGCCCGACGCATCGAAGGTGGTCAGGGCCTCGCGATCGATATCGGCCGCCATGGCAATGACATCGGCGCGGATCGTGCGCTGATGTTCAAGCAGATAGGCGCGCGCCACGGCATTGGACTGGTTCAGCGCGGTGCGCACCCGTTCGTTGAACCAGGTCTGGATGCCGAAATCGAAGAACAGCGCCGAGAACACCATCACCACGATCGCCGGCAGCGCGGCCACCAGGGCGAACAGCGTCACCAGCCGCAATTGCAGCCGTGATCCCGCCGATCGCCGCCGGCGTTGCAACCACAGCCGGATCAGCCCATGGGCCAGCACCCCCACCAGCAGCAGCAGCAACGCCAGATCGACATTCAGCAGAATGAATACCGTGCTGGCATCGGCACGGGCCTCGCTGCCCCAGTTGCCGCCGAAGAACGACAGCCCGGTCAATGCCAGATAGGTCGCGACGCCCGATGCCAGCGCCGCGACCAGCAGCGCGATGGTGAAGATCCGCCCCGGTCGGATACGGGCGAACAGCACTGTCATCCGTCGGCCGAAACTGCCGGCGATACGACCGGCATAGCGTTCGCGACGTGCGTCATCGGCCTTGCTGCGCATGGTCGATGACGGCGGCGATACCGGACGTGCGGCGCCGTCCGGTCGTTGATCCTCCGGACCTGTCTGGTGCGGTTCTGGCCGGTCGGTATCGCTCATCGGCCCGACGGACCACCACCGATACGGGTTGGCTCGCCCCCGCGGGTCACCTCGATCGCCAGATCGCGGATCTTCTTGCGCAGCGTGTTGCGGTTCAGGCCCAGCACCTGCGCCGCCTTGATCTGATTGCCGCGGGTGGCGACCAGGGTGCGTTCGATCAGCGGCCGCTCCACCTCGCGCAGGATGCGGTCATACAGCCCCGCGGGTGGCAGACCGTCGTCATGGGCATCGAAATACTCCGCCAGATGGAAATCGATCGCCTCGCCCAGGCTGCCGCCCCGGCGGCGATCGTCGTCGGCCGGCAGCGGCTCGGCGAATTCGCCTTCGATATCGGGGCGATAGATCACGTCTTCCGCCGACAGCGCCGCCAGACGCCGCATCAGGTTTTCCAGCTCGCGGACATTACCCGGCCAGTGATAGGCGCTCAAAACCTCGACCGCATCGGCGGACAAGCTCTTCAACGGCAGTCCCTGGTCGCAGGCCAGCTTCAGGAAATGGCGGGCGAGGTCGGCGATATCCTCGCGCCGCTCCCGCAACGGCGGCAGACGCACCGGCACCACGTTCAGGCGATAGAACAGATCCTCGCGGAACAGCCCCTGCTGGATCAACTGGCGCAGATCGCGATGGGTGGCGGCGATGATCCGGACATCTGCCCGGATCGGCGTGCGGCCGCCGACGGTGGTGAACTCGCCTTCCTGCAGCACGCGCAGCAGCCGGGTCTGGGCATCCAGCGGCATGTCGCCGATCTCGTCCAGGAACAGCGTACCGCCCTGGGCCTGTTCGAAGCGGCCGGTCTTGCGTTGAGCGGCACCGGTGAAGGCGCCCTTCTCGTGACCGAACATCTCACTCTCGATCAGGTCACGCGGGATCGCCGCCATGTTGATGGCGACGAAGGGTCCACCCCGGCGCTTGCCATAGTCGTGCAGCGCCCGCGCCACCAGTTCCTTGCCGGTACCGCTTTCGCCGGTGATCATCACCGTCAGGTCGGTGCCCATGATCCGGGCCATGACCCGATAGACTTCCTGCATCGACGGCGATCGGCCGACCAGCGGCATTTCCTCATCGGCCTGCGGCTGGCTGCGCGGGTCCAGCGCCGGCGGCGGCGCGTCGCCACGCCGGGTGTTCAGCGCCCGCTGCACGATCCGCAGAAGTTCGTTCAGATCGAATGGCTTGGGCAGATATTCGAACGCGCCGCGTTCAGTGGCCTTCACGGCGGTCAGCAGGGTCTTCTGCGCGGTCATCACGATGACCGGCAGGTTGGGGCGCAGGCGTTTGATGCGCGGCAGCAGGTCCAGCGCGTTCTCGTCGGGCATCACCACATCGGTGATGACCAGATCGCCGTCGCCGTCTTCCACCATCCGCCACAAGGATGCGGCGGTGCCGGTGGTGCGGACCGTATGGCCGGCACGGCTCAGCGCCTGATGCAGAACGGTGCAGATGCTGCGGTCGTCATCGGCGACCAGGATGGTTGCGGGCTCCATCGCGTCTGCGTTCCTTCAGGCCTTGGAGTTGTACATGGGCAGCATCACCTTGAACACGGTGCGCCGGGGGCGGCTGTCGACCTCGATCACCCCGCCATGATCGTTGACCGCCTTGGCGACCAGCGACAGGCCAAGGCCGGTGCCCGAGGGCTTTGTCGTCACGAACGGATCGAACAGGTTGGCGCGGATGTCTTCGGGCACGCCCTGGCCATTGTCCTGCACCGTCACCACCAGCGGCAGGTCCAGCCGCTCGCGGGTGCCGGGCACCTGAACCCGCAGACCATGCTGGAAGGCGGTCGTCATGGTGATCTCGCCACCCTCCTCCGGCACGGCTTCGGCGGCGTTCTTCACCAGGTTCAGAAAGATCTGCACCAGCATGTCGTGGTGGCCGAACACCGGCGGCAGGGACGGGTCGTAATGCTCGATGAACCGGACATGGCTGGCGAAGCCGTTCTGCGCCAGCCGGCGGACATGTTCCAGAACCACATGGATGTTCACCGGCTCGCGCTCGATCGGCCGGCCGTCAGAGAACTGTTCCATGCGGCCGATCAGGTTCACGATCCGGTCGGCTTCCTTGCAGATGAGCTGGGTCAGCATCCGGTCGCCTTCCGGAACATTGTATTCCAGCAGCTGTGCGGCGCCCCGGATACCCGATAGCGGGTTCTTGATCTCATGGGCCAGCGCCATGGCCATGCCGGTGATCGAGCGCGCGGCGCCGCGATGGGTCAACTGGCGGTCGATCTTATGGGCCATGGAGCGTTCGATCAGCGACAGCAGCACCGCCGGGCCGGCCGTGCTGGCGTCGACGATCGGCGCCACCTGCACATCGACCAGCCGGCTGCCGGTGCGCGGCCCGTCGATCACGATGTCATATTCATGCAGGCCCGATACGCCTTCCGCCAGACCCTTGCGGATCAGTTCCATCAGCGGGCTGTCATAGCGGATGAACTCGGTCAGCGCCGATCCGATCAGCACCGAGATGCCGGTGCCGAAAAATTGCTCGGCTGCGGGATTGCCATAAAGGATACGGTCGTCACTCGCCACCACCAGAACCGGATGGGGCAAGGCGTCGAGGATGGCATCGCCGGGAACCGGCGATTTCGATGGCCGGCGTTTCCGGCCGAAACTGGTCAGAGCCATGGTCTGGGCCAGACCTTTCCACATGCGCTGGCGGGGGGGTGCGGACAGGCCGTCGGCCTCTCCGGCTGGCGTGGACAGGCCCTCCTCCACCGATCCGTCCTGGCCATTGCGGTCACGGGCGGTCTCCATGGGCGCGGCGGCCATGGCGGCGGGGTCGGGGGGTGGTGCATCATCTGCGGGTGTGGCGGCCCGACGGCGCTCGGTCATGCGGCCGCTCCAAACATGTGGGCGAGATCGGCCGGTCCGACCGGTCCGTCGGCCAATGCCGCCAGCCGGTCGCGCACGGCGCCGGCATCATCGGTTCGGACCAGGGCATCGCGCACAACCCGCCCGGCACCGGCCGATGACGCATAGGCGTCGAGATGCTTGCGGATCACCCGCCGCCCCTTCTGTTCCCCATAATGCGTCAGCGCCAGGTCGAAATGATCGCGGGCCAGGGCCCAGATGCCGGCCGTATCGGGCACCACCGCGTCGTCATCCATGCCGCTGAGCCCGGCCATGATCTGCGCCGGCAACCAGGGCCGGCCCATGGTCGCGCGGGCCACCATCACGCCATCGGCGCCGGTCTGCATCAGCAGCCGCCGGGCATCGGCGGTGCAGGTCACGTCGCCATTGGCGATCAACGGTATCCGGACACGCCGGCGCACGGCGGCGATGCCGGCCGGATCGGCGGCGCCGCGATAGAGCTGGGCGCGCGTGCGGCCATGCACGGTGATCAGCCGCGCGCCGGCCTGTTCAAGCCGTGCAGCCAGGTCCGGGGCGGTCAGGCTGCCCTCGTCCCACCCCAGGCGCATCTTCACCGTCACCGGCACGGGGCCGGCCGCATCGATCACCGCGCGCAGAATGGCTTCGGCAAGCGCCGGCTCGCGCATCAGCGCGGCGCCACAGGCGCCGCTGGTGACCTTCTTGGCGGGGCAGCCCATATTGATATCCACGATCGCGGCGCCCGCCTCCACAGCCCGCGCCGCCGCTTCCGCCATCACGGCCGGGTCGCGACCGGCCAACTGAATGGCGATGGGCCCCGGCTCGCCGTCGAGGTCGATCATGCCCAGCGTGCGGGCGCGGCCTTCCACCAGCGTGCCGCCGGCGATCATCTCGGATGCCATCATCGATGCGCCGAACCGGCGCACCATTGCCCGGAAGGGCCGGTCGGTCACGCCCGCCATCGGCGCCAGAAGCACGGGTGCCGGCGTCGGCGGTCGTGCATCGGCGGCCGGAAACAGCAGCGCGGCGATGGGATTTCCGAGGAAAGCGAACCGGTCGGTCATCGGGTTCCTGATCATGGGGTGGGCAGTTGCCCTGCCCAGGTGCATAAAGTTTAGGCGAAGTGTATTGAGCCGGCCCCCGCCGCGCAAGCGTCGCGCGCGCTCTGGCCGCACAGCCCCGTAAGCGGGCAGGCTGTCGAGGGCTGGATGTGGCACCACGGGGCCGCGCCTGCCGATCACTGAAGGCGCGCTTGCATGACCGGTCCTGTCCCGGTATCGAAGGACGCGGGCCTGCCCGCCGCCGCGCGCCCTGCCCGCCATCCGAGGAGACCCGCCGATGACCGCCACCCTGTCCGATGCCACTTCGGCCAATGCAGACCCGGCCGATCCGGCATCGGCCGTGCGGCCCCGGGTGGCGGCGCTGATCGTGGCGGCCGGTCGCGGCCGGCGCTTCGGCACCACGGTTCCCAAACAGTATCAGGCGCTGGATGGTCAGGCGGTGTTGTGTCACCCGATGCGGGCCTTTCTGAACCATCCCCGCATCGATCGGGTCCAGGTGGTGATCGGCGCCGATGATCAGGTGCTGTACGATCTGGCCACGGATGGCCTGGCCCCGCGGTCGGGCAAGCTCGCGCCGGCGGTGATCGGCGGCGCCGAGCGCCAGGCATCGGTTCGGCTGGGCCTGGAGGCGCTGGCGGCGGCGGGCGGCATCGATCTGGTGCTGGTGCATGACGCGGCACGGCCCTTCGTGCCGGCGGCGATGATAGATCGGGTGATCGATGCGCTGGGCGATGCTCCGGCGGCACTGCCGGCATTGCCGGTGACCGACACGCTGAAGCGCGCCATCGATGCGGCGGCGGATGGCGCGGCTCTGGTTGCCGGCACCATGGCCCGCGACGGGTTGTGGCGGGCACAGACGCCTCAGGGCGCGCGGCTGGATCTGCTGCTGGCGGCGCATCACGCGGTCGCGGGGCGGGCATTGACGGATGATGCCGCGGTGATGGAAGCCGCAGGTCATGCCGTCCGGCTGGTTACCGGCAGCGAGACTGCCTTCAAGATCACCACCGCCGACGATTTCGACCGGGCGCGGCAGATGCTGGCGGCCAGTGGCGGTCGCCCGGCTGCAACGCTGCTGCCGGCTACCGGCACCGGCTTCGACGTACACGGCTTCGGGCCGGGGAACCATGTCTGGCTGTGCGGGGTTGCCGTGCCGCACAGCCACGGCCTGAACGGTCATTCCGATGCGGATGTGGCGCTGCATGCCCTGACCGATGCGGTGCTGGGGGCGATCGCCGCCGACGATATCGGCCGGCATTTCCCGCCCAGCGATCCGCGCTGGAAAGGGGCATCGTCGGACCGGTTTCTGGTCCATGCGCTGGCCCTGATGGGGGCGATGGGTGGACGGCTGGTGCATTGCGATGTCACCATCATTGGCGAACGGCCGAAGATCGGCCCGCATCGCGCGGCGATGCGGGCGCGTCTGGCCGACCTGACCGGCCTGCCGCCGACACGCATCGGCGTGAAGGCGACGACCACCGAAAAGCTGGGCTTCACCGGCCGCGGCGAAGGGCTGGCCGCCATGGCCACCGCCACCGTGCTGCTACCGGAAGCCGGCACTGGAGCCATTATCTGGGAGCGGACGCCATGAGCCCCCGCCGGCATCGCGAGCATCTGCCCCGACATCATCCGGCCGAGTTGATCGCAACCGTCCTGGGCAGCGGCAACGCCCGCCGCGCACCGGGAACGGTGGGATCGGTCGCAGCCCTCTTCCTTGGCATTCCCGTCGCCTGGGCGGGGGGCGCCGAAGCCTTGCTGCTGGGGGCGCTGGTGGCTATCCTGGCCGGCTGGTGGGCGATCCGCATGGTCACGGCCCATGACGGCATCCATGATCCCGGCCGCGTGGTCATCGACGAACTGGCCGGCTTGTGGATTACCCTGGCAGCCCTGGCCCCGCTTGGCCGGCTGGGCGACTGGCTGTGGTGGGTTCTGGCCTTCATCGCCTTCCGCACCTTCGATATCGCCAAGCCCTTTCCCGTGGGCTGGGCCGATCGCCATGTCCGGGGCGCGCTCGGCGTGATTCTCGACGACCTGATCGCCGGGGTCTATGCAGCGATCGTGCTGGGGCTGATCGCCACCGGCCTGGATGCCGCGGGCCTGTCGCCGCTTGTACACACGCCCTGATCATCATATCCGTGATCGCCGCCCCTCATCCCCGCCCTCATCCCCACCGGCCGGAGGCCCCGCACCCCCATGACCTTCGATGACCTGATCGAGACCGCCGGCATCGTGCTGGATCGCGCCCGCGCGCAAGGCCTGCGCATCGCCACGGTCGAAAGCTGCACCGGCGGGCTGATCGCCGGCGCGCTCACCGCCGTTGCCGGATCGTCCGACGTGGTCGACCGCGGATTCGTGACCTATTCGAACGACGCCAAAACCGCCATGGTCGGCGTGCCGGCGGCGCTGATCGCATCGGAGGGTGCCGTCAGCCGCCCGGTCGCCGAGGCCATGGCCACCGGCGGTATCGCCAATTCCCTGGCCGATCTGGCGGTATCGGTCACCGGCATTGCCGGACCCGGCGGCGCCACCGCCACCAAACCGGTGGGGCTGGTGCATTTCGCCTGCGCCCGACGCAACGGCACGGTCGTGCATCGCCGCCATGTTTTCGCCGGCGACCGTCAGGCCGTGCGCCTGCAGAGTGTCGCCGCAGCACTCGACCTGCTGCTCGACGCGCTCGCCGACTGACTGAACCGGCCGGCCGGTTCAGCCCCTGCCGGTTCAGTCCATGTGCGGCACAGGGTCCATCGGCGGCACGGGGTCCATTGGCGGCACGGGGCGGATCGCCCTCAGCTTGTCGGGATTGCGCATGGTCAGAATGGCGCCAACCCGCCCCTGCCCGTCCGGCACCAGCGCCGTCACCGACATGGTGCCGTCGGTCAGGTGCTGCACAAACCCCGGATGGCCGTTGACCGATGCCAGCCGCAGCGCCATGGTCGGGTTCTTGCGATGGATCGACAGCAGGAAACGGACCACCTTGTCGATGCCGCGGATCGGGTTCAGGGCCGCCGCGGCCTTGCCGCCGCCATCGCTTTCCAGCACCACATCGGCCGCGAACAGACGCCGCAGGGCGGCATCGTCGCCGGCGGCCACGGCGTCCAACACGGCTTCAGCCAGTCGTCGTGCCGCATCGGGGTCGGCAGCCGGGCTGCCGGGGGTGCGGTCGAGCAAGGGGTCGGCCAGTGCCGGCAGCTCTGCCCGGGCCGCCGCCAGCCGGCGGTGCGCCCGCGACAGGCGCTGGCGCAGCGAGGCGTCACGGATGCCGAGTGCTGTAGCGGCCTCCGCCGGGCTCAACTCCGCCACCTCGACCAGCAGCAGGGCAGCCCGTTCCGATGGCGGCAGCCGCTCCATCAACCGCAGCAGTGCCAGCGACAGGGTTTGCGTCGCCTCGACCCGTCCAGTCTCGGGCGTGGTGATGTCCGACACCAGCGGCTCGGGCAGCCATGGGCCGGGATAGCCGGTGCGGGCCCGCTTCAGATGCCGCAGCCGGTCCAGCGCCAGCCGGGTGGCAACGCTCAGCAGAAAGGCCCGGGGCTCACGCGGCCGCCCATCTTCCGGGCCCTCGCCGGCCCGCTGCCAGCGCAGCCAGGCGTCCTGCATCACGTCATCGGCATCGGCGGCACTGCCGGTCAGCCGATAAGCCTGGGCCCAGGCCGCCGGAGCATGGGCCAGGAAGACATCGGTCGGCTGTCCCTCGGTCGTCGGGATAGAGGCACCGAAGCGTGACGCCAGGGCGGGCGGTGCTGCGTCGGGGGCCATGGCTCAGGGCTCGGCCGCGCGCGGTGCCTGACCGCGCTGCAGACCGGGGCGGCCGTAGAGATCGGCGGCGCGGGCCTCGAAAGCGCGGACCATGCGTCGGGTCGCCTCGCCGAACAAGGCACCCATCACATTGTCGAGCAGGCGGGAACGGAACTTGAAATCGACCTCGAAGTCGATCAGGCAGCCTTCCGGGTGCGGTTCGAACGTCCACCGGTTGCGCAGATGGTCGAACGGCCCGGTCACGTCGGTGACCAGCACCTCATGCGGGCGCAGAAGCTCGACCTTCGAGGTGAAACGCTCGCGAATCATCTTGAAGCCGATCACCAGATCGGCCTCCATGCGTTCCCGCGCCCGGCCATCGGTGTCGACGAAGCTTTCCCGCGTGCGAATGCGCGAGGCAATGCACCAGGGCAGGAATTCGGGGTAACGATCGACGGCTGCAACAAGGTCGAAAAGCTGGTCGGGCGCGTAGGGCAATACGCGCTTTTCGCTGAAGGACGGCATCGTCGAACGCAATCTCCGCGGTCAGGCCGGCGGCGACATGCCGCCGGGCTGGTGTTCCCGGCCATGGCGCTGCATGACCGGGACTGCAGTCTCTATACGATTTCAGCGGGTCCGGCTGCAAGCTGTGCCTCGCGGGCCGCCTTCAGCCGGGCGAAATCCTTGTCGGCATGGTGCGACGAACGGGTCAGCGGGCTCGATGACATCAGCAGGAAGCCCTTGGCCCGGCCCATGGTGGCATAGGCGCTGAATTCCTCAGGCGTCACGAAGCGGTCGACCGCCAGATGTTTCGGTGTCGGCTGAAGATACTGGCCGATGGTCATGAAGTCGACATCGGCCGCGCGCAGGTCGTTCATCACCTGATGCACCTCGACCTTGCTCTCGCCCAGACCCACCATGATGCCGGATTTGGTGAAGATCGTCGGGTTGATCTCCTTGACCTGCGACAGGATTTTCAGCGAATGGAAATAGCGCGCGCCGGGCCGCACCTCGCCATACAGCCGCGGCACGGTTTCCAGATTGTGATTGAACACATCCGGATGCGCTTCGGCGACGGCCTGGACCGCGCCCTTCTTGCGCTGAAAATCGGGGGTCAGCACCTCGATCGTGGTCGTGGGCGAGGCATCGCGGATGCGGCGGATCACCTCGACGAACTGGCTGGCGCCGCCATCGTCCAGATCGTCGCGGTCGACCGAGGTCACCACCACATGGGCCAGCGCCATCTCGGCCACGGCTTCCGCCAGATGCGCCGGCTCCTGCGGGTCGACGCCGCGCGGCATGCCGGTCGCGATGTTGCAGAACCGGCAGGCGCGGGTGCAGATATCGCCCAGAATCATCACCGTGGCGTGTTTCTGGGTCCAGCATTCGCCGATATTCGGGCAGGCGGCCTCTTCGCACACCGTGAACAGGTTCAGGCGCCGCATGCGCTGGCGCATCTCGGCCACCTGCGGCGAGGTCGGCGCCTTCACGCGGATCCAGTCGGGCTTGCGCTGGCGGAGAGCTGGCGCCGCGGCGGTGCCGTCTGCGCCGATCACGGCGGAAGACTTCGCGGCGGATGGTGCCGTCTCGACGGGATGGATGATCACGGCCACGATTGAACGGTCCCCGGCCTGATGGGTTTGTGTCACGGCGCCGGACGGCCGGTGGCCGGCGGCGGCGTGGCAGGATATCGACGCGGAAAGCCGGGGCAGCCCCCGACGCTGCGGGTGCCGCCCCGGCCACCGGTCTCATGGCTTAGAAATGGATCGCGCGCCCGAATGCGTCAAGCACCGACTCATGCATCATCTCCGACAGGGTGGGATGCGGGAAGATCGCGTGTATCAGATCCAGTTCCGTGCCTTCCATCGACTTTGCGACCACATAGCCCTGGATCAGCTCGGTCACCTCGGCGCCGATCATATGGGCGCCAAGCAGTTCACCGGTCGCGGCGTCGAAGATGGTCTTCACCATGCCCTCGGGCTCGCCCATCGCCAGCGCCTTGCCGTTGCCACGATAGGGGAAGCGGCCGACCTTGATCTCGCGGCCGGTCTCCTTGGCCTTGGCTTCGGTCAACCCCACCGAGGCCACCTGCGGCGTGGCATAGGTGCAGCCTGGAATGTTCTCGCGGGTCATCGGATGGACGTTCTCGCCCCCGGCCAGCGCCTCGACGCAGATCACGCCTTCATGCGACGCCTTATGGGCCAGCCACGGCGCGCCGGCGACGTCGCCGATCGCATAAATGCCGGGCTCGGCGGTCTCAAGATATGGCCCCACCTTGATCTGGCCGCGATCGACCTCGACCTTCGTGGTCTCAAGCCCCAGATCATCGGTGTTGCCGACGATGCCGATCGCCACGATCACCCGGTCGACCTTCAGGGTCTGGGCCTTGCCCTTCGCGTCTTCAAGCCGGGCCGAGACACCATCCCGGCCCTTGTCCAGACCCTTGACCTGGGTGCCGGTCAGGATCTTGATACCCTGCTTTTCAAACGCCTTGCGGGCCATGGCGGAGATTTCCTCATCCTCCACCGGCAGGATGCGGTCCAGCAATTCGACCACGGTCACCTCGACGCCAAGCGCGCGATAGAAGCTCGCGAACTCGATGCCGATCGCGCCCGACCCCACCACCAGCAGCGATTTCGGCAGGCTTTCCGGCACCATCGCCTCGCGATAGGTCCAGATCCGCTCGCCATCGGGCTCCAGCCCCTTCACGATCCGCGGACGCGCGCCGGTCGCCAGAATGATGTGATCGGCGGTGATCGACCGCTTGCCCTTGGCGCCGTCGACCTCGACCTTGCCCGGACCCTTCAGCCGGCCACGGCCATCGATGACCTCGACCTTGTTCTTCTTCAGCAGATGCGCGACGCCCTGTGACAGGGTCTTCGCGACATCGCGGCTGCGCTTGACGATCGCCGCCAGATCGAAGCTCGGCTTCTCCACCGAGATGCCGAAATCCCTGGCGTGGTTGATCAGCGTCCAGACCTCGCTGGCGCGCAGCAACGCCTTGGTCGGAATGCAGCCCCAGTTCAGGCAGATGCCGCCCAGGTGCTTTTCCTCGATCACCACCGTGCGCAGGCCGAGCTGTCCGGCGCGGATCGCCGCGACATAGCCACCGGGGCCGCCACCGATGATCGCGACGTCGTAATCGTCGCCGCTCTTGCCGCTGCCGGCCGGCTTCGCCGCCGCCTTGGGCGCAGGCTTCGGCCCGACCTTGGCAGCGGGTTTCGCCTCGGCCTTCGGGGCAGGCCTGGGTTCCGGCTTCGCGACCGGTTTGGGCTCGGGCTTGGGGGCGTCGCCACCTGAGAGTGCCGCGGCGGCGGCCTTCGGGTCTTCACCCTCTTCCGCCAGCACGGCGATCAGGCTGTTGACCGCCACACCCTCGGTGCCATCCGGCACCAGGATCCTGGCCATAACGCCCTCATCGGCCGACTCGACCTCCATGGTGGCCTTGTCGGTCTCGATCTCGGCGATCACCTGGCCGCTTTCGACCATGTCGCCTTCCTTGACCATCCAGCGGGCCAGCGTGCCTTCGGTCATGGTCGGCGACAGCGCCGGCATCAGAACCTTGATCGGCATGGGATTGGGTCTCCCGTCCGTCTTGCGTGTTTCAGAGATGATCGCGAGATTGCCTGAAGTGCCGCTCAGAGCAGCATCGACAGCGGATCCTCGATCAGCTTCTTGAAGGCGGCCAGGAACTGGGCGCCGACCGCGCCGTCGACCACCCGATGGTCGCAGGACAAGGTCGCGGTCATCACGGTCGCCACGGCCAGCGCGCCATCCTTCACCACCGGCCGCTGTTCGGCGGCACCGACGGCCAGAATCGCCGATTGCGGCGGATTGATGATCGCCGAGAATTCCTTGATGCCGTACATGCCAAGGTTCGACACCGAGAAGGTGCCGCCCTGATATTCCTCGGGCTTCAGCTTGCCGGCGCGGGCGCGCTCGGCAAGATCGCGCATTTCCGACGAAATGGTGGCCAGGCCCTTGGTGTCGGCCTTCTTGATGATCGGCGTGATCAGCCCGCCATCGATCGCCACCGCCACCGAGACGTCGACATCGTGGAAGCGCAGGATCGCCTCGTCGGTCCAGGCGGCATTGGCGGCCGGCACCTTGCGCAGCGACAATGCGCTGGCGCGAACCACGAAATCATTGACGCTGACCTTCACGCCGCCGCGCTCGTTCAGCTCCTTGCGCACACCCATCAGCCGGTCGATCACGCAATCGACGGTCAGGTAGAAATGCGGCACGGTCTGTTTGGCGTCGAGCAGGCGGCGGGCGATGGTCTTGCGCATGCCGTTATTGGCCTCGGCGGTATGCGCCATGCCCAGCTTGTCGACCAGATCACGGGTCTGGGCCGATGCCGCGGCCGAAATCGCCGCGACGCTGTAGCCGCCACCGCCGGCGGCCAGTGCCGCTGCCGCCTTCGCGGGTGCGGCGGTCGGCGCCGCCTCTGCCGCCGGGGCCGCTTCGGCCGCGGCCGGGGCACCACCGTCAGCCAGGGCCGACTCGATATCCGCCTTCACGATCCGGCCATGGGGGCCGGTGCCGGCAAGGCCGGCCAGATCCAGCCCGGCCTGCGATGCCATGCGGCGGGCAAGCGGGCTCGCCTTGATCCGGTCGCCGTCATCGGAGCCGGCAGCGGCGGCCCGCGCCTCCCTGGCAGGAGCAGGGGCCGGCTTCGCCTCGGCATGATCGTCGGCATCGCCCTTGGCGGCGACATCGTCCTCGGCGGGTGCCTCCGCGGCCGGAGCCGGGGCGGCGGCGTCGCCACCAGCCAGGGCCGCGACCGCATCGTCGCTGTCACCCTCTTCCTTCAGCACCGCGATCACCGTATTCACGGAAACGGCCTCGGTACCGGCCGGCACCATGATTTTCGCCAGCACGCCTTCCTCGACCGCCTCGACCTCCATGGTCGCCTTGTCGGTCTCGATTTCGGCGATGGCCTGTCCGCTCTCGATCGTATCGCCCTCATTGACCAGCCATTTGGCAAGCGTGCCTTCGGTCATGGTCGGCGACAGGGCCGGCATCAGGATGGTCTGAGCCATGTTCGGTCCTCTCCTGCCCGTGGGCGGCCGTGGTGCCGCCGCCTCAGGGTTGTCCTTGATCGGATGTCCGGCGATGCCGGCTCAGAATTCGTAGCCGACGGCGCGCTTCGCGGCCTCGACGATATGGTCGGCCTGGGGCAGCGCCAGCTTTTCAAGGTTCGCGGCATAGGGCAGCGGCACATCCTTGCCGCTGACCCGGATAACCGGCGCGTCCAGATGGTCGAAGGCGTGCTCCATCATCAGGGCGGCCTGTTCGGCACCCATGCCGGCGGTCGGCCAGCCCTCTTCCACGGTCACCAGCCGGTTGGTCTTCTTCACCGAGGCAACGATGGTGTCGACATCCAGCGGCCGGATGGTGCGCAGGTCGATCACCTCGGCCTCGATCCCCTCGCCCGCCAGAGCTTCGGCCGCTTCCAGGGCCTTGCCGACATTGATCGACCAGGCGGTGATGGTCACGTCGGTGCCCTCTCGCACGACATTGGCCTTGCCGATCTCGACCACATGGTCGTCATCCTCGGGCACCTCGAAGCCCTGGCCATACAGGATCTCGTTTTCAAGGAAGATCACCGGGTTGGGATTGCGGATCGCCGCCTTCAGCAGGCCCTTGGCGTCGGCCGCCGACCATGGCGCCAGCACGATCAGCCCCGGCACATGGGCATACCAGCTTGCATAATCCTGGCTGTGCTGGGCGCCGACCCGGGCCGCCGCGCCATTGGGGCCGCGGAACACGATCGGGCAGCGCATCTGGCCGCCGGACATATAGTTCGTCTTGGCGGCGGAGTTGATGATCTGGTCGATCGCCTGCATGGCGAAATTGAAGGTCATGAACTCGACGATCGGCCGCAGACCACGCATGGCGGCGCCGACCGCGAGGCCGGCAAAGCCATGCTCGGTGATCGGGGTGTCGACCACCCGGCGAGGGCCGAATTCGTCCAGCAGGCCCTGGGTCACCTTATAGGCGCCCTGATATTCCCCGACCTCCTCGCCCATCACGAAGACGGCGTCGTCGCGACGCATTTCTTCGGCCATGGCGTCCCGGAGGGCTTCGCGTACCGTAATCTTCGGCATGTGTCGGTATCTCTCTTGTCCGTCGGACATCCGCAGCATCGGCCGGAAGCGTCAGCACCCCGCCCCGTACCCGCTCGAAGGCGGTATCGGTGGCGGCGCAATCACAGGCCTCCGGCGGGCGATCAGGCTTCGACCAGCACGTCGGTCCACAGCTCCGACGGATCGGGCTCGGGGTTTTCCTGGGCGAAGTCGGCGGCGTCGACCACCACGTCCTTGATCTCGCGATCGATCGCCTTCAGCTTGGTCTCGTCCCACTCGCCGCTTTCGATCAGCAGCTTCTTGACCGTCTCGATCGGGTCGCGCTCGGCCTTCATGCGGTTCAACTCGTCCTTCGACCGGTATTTGGCCGGATCGGACATCGAATGGCCGCGGAAGCGATAGGTTTTCATTTCCAGCAGGATAGGGCCCTTGCCGGTGCGGGCATGCTCGATGGCGAAATCGGCGGCGCCGCGGACATTGCGCACATCCATGCCGTCGACCGAATAGCCGGGAATGCCGAAGCTCTCGCCCCGGCGGTGCAGTTCGGTGACGGCACTGGCGCGGGCGACCGAGGTGCCCATGCCGTAGAGATTGTTCTCGATGACATAGACCACCGGCAGGTGCCAGAGGCTCGCCATGTTGAAGCTCTCATAGACCTGGCCCTGGTTGACGGCGCCATCGCCCAGATAGGTGATCGAAACCTTGCCGTCGTCCTTGTATTTATGGGCAAAGCCAAGGCCGGTGCCGATCGGCACCTGGGCGCCGACGATGCCATGGCCGCCGAAGAAACCTTTTTCGACCGAGAACATGTGCATCGACCCGCCCTTTCCGCGGGAATACCCGTCTCGGCGGCCGGTCAGCTCGGCCATCACGCCCTTGGGGCTCATGCCGCAGGCCAGCATATGGCCATGGTCGCGATAGCTGGTGACGACGCTGTCGCCGTCCTCAAGCCCGGCCTGCATGCCGACAACGACCGCTTCCTGGCCGATATAAAGATGGCAGAATCCGCCGATCAGGCCCATGCCGTACATCTGGCCGGCCTTCTCCTCGAAACGCCGGATCTGCAGCATTTCGCGATAGTAATGGACCAGTTGATCGATGGAGCTCGTCTCGGGCGCGAGCTGATTGCTCGGCGTGCCCGAGGCTTTGCGGCGCGTAGTCGCCATGCGGTCCTCCCCGGAATTGTCGCGCGGCAGGCCGGTCGGCCCCGAAGCGCCTGGATGGCGATGAACCTAAGCGTCGCATGCTGCGCTGGCAAGTGAAGAACCCGCGAAAAGCCTTGTGTTGCGCTGCGGTATTAACGATTAACTTGTTTTCAGTTAACTATGGACCTGATGAGCATTGGCGCGCATGCCTGCTCCCCCGCCTCCCGCAGCGCGGCAACCATGACTTCATGCAAACGACTGTCCAATCCTACCGCAAGCTGTACGCCGATGCGCCGGGTCAGGCCGAGATCCTCGATCGGCACGAAACTCAGGCCGGGAGGCGTCAGGCTCAGCGGCGCCATAGTGATACCGAGTCCGGCGCGCACGGCAGCAAACGCCCGATCATCCTGATCGGTTCCAAACACGGCCCGGGGTCGCACGCCGCGCGCCTGCAACAGGCCCTGTACGTCGGTGCCCCGCTCGCAATGCAGCCGCAGCACGAAGGCCGTGCCATCCAGATGCGACAGCCGGATCGATCCACGCCGGGCGAATGGATGGTCGGGCGTGCAGACCACCGCCATCGGGTCATCGGCCAGCGGCACCCAGCTGTCATCGGCGCTCAGATCGGAAATGGTCAGGGCGGCGTCCATCCGCCCCATGCCCAGGGCATCCATCAGCTCTTGCTCGCGGGCCTCGCGCATGGTCACCTCGACGCCTGGCACCCGCGCCTTCACGCCCTCGATCAGGCTCAACACCAGCGGCATGGCGATGGTCGGCAGCATGCCCAGGGTCAGCACCCGCTGATCCATCCCACGCCTGAACTCGGCCCGCGCCAGATCGCAGTCCCGCAGAATGCCCAGCGCGCGACGATGAAACCGCCGACCCAGCGGCGTCAGCCTGACCGCGCCGCGCTGACGCTCGACCAGCGGCCCGCCCAATTCGTCTTCCAGTGCCGCCAGACCGGCCGACAGGGCCGGCTGCGAGACGTTCAGCCGCCGGGCCCCTTCCGTGATACTGCCCGCCTCCACCACCGCCGTCAGATAACGCAACTGCCGGATCTTCACCGCCACCTCCGGTCCGTTAAGAAGATTTTTTGGATGCTATGCATCCAAACAATCCATTTTCCATAGATTAGCATCGGTTCTTATGATCATGCCAGGGTCTGGC
The DNA here is from genome assembly GCF_039630945.1 of Tistrella arctica. Taxonomy (NCBI): domain Bacteria; kingdom Pseudomonadati; phylum Pseudomonadota; class Alphaproteobacteria; order Geminicoccales; family Geminicoccaceae; genus Tistrella; species Tistrella arctica. The sequence continues at coordinate 719,811 of NZ_JBBKTV010000001.1, read as the reverse complement.
GGCCGCACGTCGTCGGGCCGGTTTCCACCACAGCAGGACCGGGGAGCTGTCTGTCATGACCATGTCGACCACCGATGCCGCCGACGCGTGCTACACGGTCACCGACGGGATCGCCCATGTGGTCCTGAACCGGCCGGCGGCGCTGAACGCGATAGACGACCGGATGAACGCCGCTCTGGCCGCGATCTGGGACCGGTTCGCCGCCGATGACGAGGCCGCCGTCGCCATCCTGTCCGGGGCCGGGCGCAGTTTCTGCGCCGGCGCGGACCTCAAGAGCTTCATCCCGCGCTGGCGGGGCGCCGACATGATGGCGCCGCGGCGCAATGCCGCCATGGGGCTGGGTGGCGGCTTGACCCGCGGCCGGCACCGGATGGCCAAGCCGGTGATCGCGGCGCTGCACGGTCATGTCATCGGCGCCGGCTTTGAACTGGCGCTGGCCTGCGACATCCGGATTGCCGCCGAGGACACCAGGTTCGGCGTCTTCGAGCTGCGCTATGGGCTGCATCAGGGCGATGGCGGGCTGGTGCGGCTGGTGGCGGTCGCCGGAATCGGCACGGCGCTGGACCTGACCCTCACCGGCCGGCCGGTCGATGCCGTCGAGGCGCGCCAGTTGCATCTGGTGTCGCAGGTGGTGCCGCGCGATCAACTGATGGCGGCAGCCGAGGCCACCGCGCGGATGATCCTGGCCAATGGCCGGACAGCCGTCCAGTCAGCCCGCGAGACCATTCTGGATCTGATCGGCCGGCCGCTCGACGACGCGCTGAGGTTGGAGGCGATCAACGGCTATTCCGCATTGGGCGACTTCTCGGAAGCCGGCCCGCGGCTCGACCAATTCATGGCAGGCGTCGCCAGTGGCGCCCGCAGGAGTGATGACTGATGCCCAAAGCCCGTGCGAATGCCGATGATCAGGCGCTTGGCCGCCGGCTCCGCCGGCTCAGGATCCTGCGGGATCTGAGCCAGAGCGATGTTGCCGCCGCGATCGGCGTGTCGTTTCAGCAGGTTCAAAAATACGAACGCGGCGTGAACCGCATCCCGGCCGTGATGGTGCTGCCGTTGGCCCGCCTGCTGGGCGTGACCGTGGGCCGGCTGCTCGACGAACCGCCAGCCACCTGTCCGTCAGGTGCCACGGGCCAACCCGGTGCCGTCGATATCGGCCTGGATCATCGCGAACTGGTCGACCTGCAGGCGGCGCTCGCGATCTTCGACGATCGCGATCCTGCCCTGCAACACTATCTGCGCGCCATTGCGGCCCTGGCACGCGCCATCGCGCTGACCGATATCGATCCGGAAAGTCTTGCGACCGGCGCCCGGCAACCCTTCCGTCAAGCGGTGGCCGGCGCCAAAACGCCGATGAGAACCGGCCCGGTCGCCATGTCCGGCATGGGCACCACCTGGTCGACGATCCCCCAATCCGACAGATCGTCATGCGACCCGTGAACGGTGCCGGTGCCTTCGGTGAAGGCCATCTTGCGTGAAAGCACATCGGCCTGCCATTCAGGCGCGCTGTGGCTGGCGATGATCCGGGCGAAGGCGCCCCGACGGCGCCCGTCCGGCCGAGATCGGCGAAATCCGGTCCCATGGGCTGATCAGGGCCAGTATTGTTCGACCCGGTCGAAAGGGCCGGTGTTGTTCGACCCGGTCGAAAGGGGTCGCGCCCAGTCGATGGCCGGCTGCCCGCGCAGGGTCACGGTATGCATGATCGTATCATGATCGGGTCCGAAGATGCGCGCGATCAGCCCCCTGGGCGCGGGCCTCGTTATCCTGAAACACCCGTTCGATCATGCGGTGACGATCAGCGCGCCACCGGCTCCTGGGGCGGCAGCACGTCGAGCACATCACCCGCCGGCGCATCCGGCGCGGCATCGTCGAGGGCCGGCGCCCGCATACGGGCATCGGAATCATAGAATTCCACCCGGTCGCGTGCGTCGGTATAGCCCAGCACACGACGGACCTGTTCATCGAGCATGTCGGGATCCAGGCTCTGCGGGCGCATCAACGCCACCTGCCGCTCCAGAATCATGCGTTCATGCTGTGCCGCATCCAGTTGCTGGTCCAGTTGTGCCAGCTGCTGGCGCATCTGCAGCCAGGCGACCACCCCGCGATCGCCCTGCACTGCATGAAACGCGAAATAGCTGACCAGGCACCCCCAGAAAATCTGGGGTGCGATCTGGCGCAGGCGCCGCGTTATATCCCTCTGCATCGACATGGGCGCCATCGAATCATGCGCGCCCCGCTCCGTCAATCGCGGCCGCACATGCGAAACCCCGCAGATTGACGTTTATCCGCCGAGTGTGGCACCGGAGCGGCAGCCCGATCGCCCGGATGATGCGCCGGCCGTGCCGGGGTGCAGCAAGTTTGTGATCATTTTTTGACCACAAGGGGTCGTTTGGGCGTTTTTTGAGCGTATGAAACAGGAGGTAACTGGTACCGCCTCGGCTGCCATGCCGCTGCGGTGCGCTGGCAGAAACCGCGGCAACCTGCGGTTCGGGCATTCTGCAGCCACCACATATCGGTGACTTGGTCCGCTTCTTGCTGATGGCCTGGGTGGATCGGAACATAAAAGCCCTACCGGAGGCCATCGATGAAACTTATCGTCCGCACCATCGCCAGCGGTATCATTCTTGCCGCAGCGGCTGCCGGCGCCCATGCTGCCGAGCCGATCAAGGTCGGCGTCCTGCATTCACTGTCGGGCACCATGGCGATCAGCGAGACCACCCTCAAAGACACCGTGCTGATGCTGGTGGACGAGGTGAACAAGAACGGCGGCCTGATGGGCCGGCCGCTTGAAGCCGTGGTGGTCGATCCGGCGTCGAACTGGCCGCTCTTCGCCGAAAAGGCCCGCGAGCTGATCGAGAAGGACAAGGTCGACGTCGTGTTCGGCTGCTGGACCTCGGTATCGCGCAAGTCGGTTCTGCCGGTGTTCGAGGAACTCGACAGCCTGCTGTTCTATCCTGTGCAGTATGAGGGTGAGGAAAGCTCGCGGAACGTCTTCTACACCGGCGCCGCTCCCAATCAGCAGGCGATTCCGGCCGTGGAATACCTGATGAGCGAGGATGGTGGCGCCGCCAAGCGCTGGGTTCTGCTCGGCACCGACTATGTCTATCCGCGCACGACTAACAAGATCCTGCGCGCCTTCCTGCACTCCAAGGGCGTCGATGACGCCGACATCATGGAGAGCTATACCCCCTTCGGTCACAGCGACTGGCAGACCATCGTCTCGGACGTGAAGGCCTTCGCCAGCGCCGGCAAGAAGACGGCCGTGGTGTCGACCATCAATGGTGACGCCAACGTGCCGTTCTACAAGGAACTGGCCAATCAGGGCATCGATGCGGCCGAGATTCCGGTCGTCGCCTTCTCGGTGGGCGAAGAAGAGCTGGCTGGTCTCGACACCGGCCCGCTGGTCGGCCATCTGGCCGCCTGGAACTATTTCATGTCGGTCGACAGCCCCGAGAACGACGCCTTCATCAAGAAGTGGCAGACGTTCATCAAGAGCGACAGCCGCGTCGTGAACGACCCGATGGAAGCCACCTATATCGGCTTCAAGATGTGGACGCAGGCCGTTCTCCAGGCCGGCACAACCGATGTCGATGCCGTCCGTCAGGCGATGTATGGCCAGACCGTGCCGTCCTTGACCGGCACCACGGCGGTGATGAATACCAACCACCATCTGTCGAAGCCGGTGCTGATCGGCGAGATCCAGGGCGACGGCCAGTTCTCGACCGTCTGGAAGACCGATGGCCCGATCGTCGGCGATGCCTGGTCGGATTTCATCCCCGAAAGCGCCAAGCTCACCGCCGACTGGACCTATCCCTGGGTCTGCGGCAATTGCGAGGCGCCGAAGTACTGAGACCGGCACTGATGGATGCCACCCCGGCCCGCGCCGCCCGTGCGCGCGGGGGCCGGGGTGGATGCGGGGCTCCGGATGCATGCGGATGGCAGCGGTCTGCTCTCCCGCCGCAACCCGACATAACCCGGAGCCCCCACCCGGCCGCGCGGCCCCCGGCCCTGCTTCAAGCTTTCAGCCAGCAGCATCCGGCCAGCCGCCAGAAGCCTCTCTCTCAGGTCCGCATCACCGCGGACACAGAAGACGAGCCCAGATGTCCGGATTTTCGACTGCTTTTCGCCGGCCGACCGGTATCCGCGTGATGCTGTTGGCGGCTTTGATGCTCGCCGCGACAACCATGTCCGGCTTCGGTCCTGTTGCCACGGCCCATGCGGCAACAGCACTTGCCCAGACCGCAACGCCGGCGGCCGGTGACGCCTCCGTCGAGGACGCGGCGCTGCGCGACGCGCTGGCCACTCCTGGTGAGGGCTTCGATGGCGCACTGGCGCTGATCCAGGCACTCGCCGCGACCGGTGACGCCCGGGCCGCCCGCGCGATCGATGCTCTCCAGTCGGGCAATCTCGGCCGGCGCACCAGCGATGGCGCGCTCGTTATCGTCGAGGGGCGCGGCGGCGACGCTGTGATGCGCGATCCTGTCACCGGCGATAATCTGGGCGCCGCCGAACGCGGCGCCGTCGACCGCATCCGGGTCAACAACCGGGTCCGGGTCGATGCCCGGGCCGCGATGGGTCTGATCGATCTGGGCGCGAAGCTGCCGGAGCGTCGCCGCGCGGCCGCCGAAGCCCTGATCAAGCTGCCGGAAGCGGCGGCACTTCCGCTGCTGACCAGGGCGGTCGACACCGAAACCGATGGCCGCACCCACGACGCGCTGATGAAGGCGCTGGCGGCGGTGCAGTCGATGCATGCCGACAATCCCGAAGAGCGGCTGGCCGCCATCGACACCCTTGGCGATTTCGCCGACCCGCAGGTTCGAAGCCTTCTGGGACGGATTGCCGCCGCGCCGCCGGCCGGTCTGGCGCCCGATGCCGCCGCCGCCGTGCAGGGTGCTGCCGCCGAAGCTCTTGAGCGGGTCGAGGCCAAGCTCGAAATGTGGGCGCTGGTCGGCAATGTCTATCAGGGCCTCAGCCTCGGCTCGGTGCTGGTGCTGGCGGCCGTGGGCCTTGCCATCACCTTCGGCGTGATGGGCGTCATCAACATGGCGCATGGCGAGATGGTCATGCTGGGCGCCTATACGACATATCTGGTCCAGCAGACGATCGCCGCCAATCTGCCGGCGCTGATGCCGGTCTCGCTGCTGATCGCCCTGCCCGCCGCCTTCCTGGTCTCAGGTGCTGCCGGTTTCGCGATCGAGCGCAGCGTGATCCGCTGGTTGTACGGCCGGCCGCTGGAAACCCTGCTTGCCACCTGGGGCGTCAGCCTGATCATTCAGCAGGCGGTGCGCTCGGTCTTCGGGCCCACCAACCGCGAGGTTTCAAGCCCTGAGTGGATGAGTGGCGCGTTCGAGGTCGCGGGCGGTATCACGCTGACCTACAACCGGCTGTGGATCCTGGCCTTTTCGCTGGTCGTGGTCGGGGGTGTGGCGCTGCTGCTGCGCAAGACCTCGCTTGGCCTGCATGTCCGCGCGGTCACCCAGAACCGCTCCATGGCCTCGTCGATGGGCATCAAGACCGGCCGGATCGATGCGCTGACCTTTGCGCTTGGCTCGGGCATCGCCGGCATTGCCGGTGTCGCCCTCAGCCAGATCGACAATGTCAGCCCCAATCTGGGCCAGGGCTATATCATCGACAGTTTCATGGTTGTGGTGTTCGGCGGTGTCGGCACGCTGTGGGGCACGCTGGTCGGCGGCTTCACCCTGGGCGTGGTCAACAAGCTGATCGAACCCTTCGCCGGCGCGGTGCTCGCCAAGATCCTGGTGCTGATCGCCATCATCCTGTTCATCCAGAAGCGGCCGCGCGGGTTGTTCGCGCTCAAGGGCCGCGCGGTGGAGGCCTGATCCCATGGCATCGACCACCGAACCCACCCTGCCCGACCCCACCATCACTGCGTCCGGCGCCACCGGGCGCGCCCGGGCCGGCCGTGGCCTCGCCGCCGGTCCGCGCAAGCCGATCCTGCTCGCCCTGCTGGGCGATCGCGGCGGCCTGGTCTTCATGTCGCTGATCGCGCTCTCGGCCATTCTGATGCCGATCTCGGCGCTGGTGCTGCCGGCCGACCACCCGCTGGCGATCCCGTCCTATCTGATCTCGCTGTTCGGCAAGTATCTCTGCTATGCGCTGCTCGCTCTGGCGCTCGATCTGGTCTGGGGGTATTGCGGCATCCTCAGCCTGGGCCATGGTGCCTTCTTCGCGCTCGGCGGCTATGCCATGGGCATGCATCTGATGCGCGAGATCGGGCCGCGCGGCGTTTACGGCAACCCGGTCCTGCCCGACTTCATGGTCTTCCTGAACTGGCAGGAACTGCCCTGGTACTGGCTGGGCTTCGACATGGCCTGGTTCGCGATCCTGATGGCGCTGGTGGCGCCGGGCATCCTGGCATTCGGACTGGGCTGGCTGTGCTTCCGGTCACGGGTCACCGGCGTCTATCTCTCGATCATCACCCAGGCCATGACCTATGCGCTGCTGCTGGCCTTCTTCCGCAACGACATGGGTTTTGGCGGCAATAACGGTCTGACCGATTTCAAGGATCTGTTCGGTTTCAGCCTTCAGGCGCCCGAGATGCGGGTGGCGCTGTATTCGGCAACCGCAATCGCGCTGGTGCTGGCCTATGCCCTGTCGCGGATCGTGGTGTCGTCAAAGCTGGGCAAGGTGCTGGTGTCGATCCGCGATGCCGAAAGCCGGGTGCGCTTCCTGGGCTATCGGGTCGAGCACTTCAAGCTGTTCGTATTCGTGATGTCGGCGATGCTGGCCGGTCTGGCCGGCGCGCTCTATGTGCCGCAGGTCGGCATCATCAATCCGGGTGAATTCGCCCCGGCCAATTCGATCGAGGCGGTGATCTGGGTCGCGGTCGGCGGGCGCGGCACGTTGTGGGGTGCGGCCCTCGGCGCGATCTCGGTCAACTGGGCCAAGACCTGGTTCACCGGCGCGATGCCCGAATTCTGGCTGTTCGCCCTTGGGGCGCTGTTCGTGGCGGTCACCCTGTTCCTGCCCAAGGGGCTGGTCGGCAAGCTGCCCGCCTTCCCGGAATTCGGCCGCAAATCCCGGACGGCCGCATCATCGGTCGCCGCATCATCGGTCACGGGGCCGGTCGCCGCCGGCGACACGGCGACGGAGGATCGGACATGACGGTCCATACCGCAGAACTTCTGGCCGATACCGAGGTGGCCGGCCGCCGGTCGCCGCAGGGCAGCGCGCTCTATCTCGATGGCGTCTCGGTCAGCTTCGACGGCTTCCGCGCCCTGAACAACCTGTCCCTGGTGGTCGATCATGGCGAATTGCGGGCGGTGATCGGCCCCAACGGCGCCGGCAAGACCACGATGATGGACGTGATGACCGGCAAGACCCGTCCCGATACGGGCAAGGTGCTGCTCGATGGCCGCATCGACCTGACCCGCCTCGACGAAGCCCGGATCGCCACACTGGGCATCGGCCGTAAATTCCAGAAGCCCAGCGTGTTCGAGACCCACACGGTGATCGACAATCTGGAACTGGCGCTTGCCGGCGACCGGACCCCGTTCTCGGCGCTCAAATTCCGGCGCACACCTGACAAGGCGGCACGGATCGAGGCGGTTCTGGAAGACATCGCCCTCGCCCATCGCGCCCATGAACCCGCCGGCCGGCTCAGCCATGGCCAGAAGCAGTGGCTGGAGATCGGCATGCTGCTGATGCAGCAGCCGCGGGTGCTGCTTGTCGACGAGCCCGCCGCCGGCATGACCGACAGCGAGACCTCGCAGACCGCCGTGTTGCTGAAGCGGCTGGCGCAGTCGCATGCGGTGATCGTGGTCGAGCATGATATGGGCTTCGTGCGCGACCTGGACTGCCGGGTGACCGTGCTGCATGAAGGCTCGGTGCTCGCCGAAGGCAGCCTCGACCATGTCCAGTCGGACAGCCGGGTCGTGGATGTCTATCTGGGCCGTTGACGGAGAACCGTGATCCAAATGCTCGATGTTCATGCGCTGGATGTGCATTACGGCTCGGCCCAGGCGCTCAAGGGCGTTTCGGTCGAGGCCCGTGCCGGTGAGATCACCTGCGTCCTCGGCCGCAACGGCGTTGGCAAGACCACGCTGATGCGTGCCATCACCGGCCATCTGAAGCCCTCGGCCGGCACCATCAAGCTGGCCGACACCGACCTGGCCGGACGCGCGCCCTTCGACCGTGCCCGCGCCGGCATCGGCTTCGTGCCGCAGGGCCGCGAAGTCTTTCCGCTCCTCACCGTTGAAGAGAATCTCAAAACCGGCCTTGCCGCCCGGCCCCGCAGCCTGGAACGTCGGATCCCCGACGACATCTTCACGCTGTTTCCGGTGCTGAAATCGATGCTCGGCCGGCGCGGCGGCGATCTGTCGGGCGGCCAGCAGCAGCAACTGGCCATCGGCCGCGCCCTGGTCACGGCGCCCAAGCTGCTGGTGCTGGATGAACCGACCGAGGGCATCCAGCCGTCGATCATCAAGGATATCGGCCGGGTCATCCAGCTTCTGGCCCGCGAACGGGGGCTTGCGGTTCTGCTGGTCGAGCAGTATTTCGACTTTGCTCAGGAACTGGCCGACCGCTTCATCGTGCTCGACCGTGGCGAGGTCATCGTCTCAGGCGACGGTGCGTCCCTCGACGACGATGTCCGCCGCCATCTGACCGTCTGAACCGGGCTTCTCTGAACCGGACCTCTCTGGCCCGAACCATCAAGGACTGACCCCGCCGGTGCCTTGCCTGACGACGACCGATGATGACGCGGCGCGGCGCATCCGGCGCTCCGCGCTGGACCGCGGGCGCCTGATGCTGGTGATGGGCCCCGCCCCCACCGCCCGGCAGGGCCTGCGCGATCTGGATCAGCGGGCCCCCTTGCGGGCGCTGTTTCCACATGCGGAACCCGGCGAGGTGCCGATGGTGGTGGTCACCAGCACCTCAGGTGGCATCGTGGCTGGCGACCGGCTGTCGGTGTCGGTGACGCTGGAGCCGGGTGGCCGCCTGCTGTTGATGCCGCAGGCAGCCGAACGTGTCTACCGCAGCACCGGTTCTGTTTCAGAGATCGATAATCATTTCGCCGTCGGTCCGGGGGCCGGCTTCGAATGGCTGCCGCAGGAAACCATTCTGTATGATCAGGCGCGGTTCGAGCGGCGAACCCGTGTCAGTCTGGCCGATGAAACCGCTCAGGCACTGTTCGGCGAGATCATCGTGCTGGGGCGGACTGCCCACGGCGAGTGCGTCAGACGGGGCCGGTTGCGCGATGCTTGGGCAATCGAGGTGGCAGGCAAACTGATTCTGGCCGATGCGCTGGATATTGCCGAGGCCGATTTTGCGGCAGCGCGACACCATCCGGCCGCCATCGGCGGCATGACCGCAATCGCAGGATTCTGCGCGGTTGGCGCCTCAGATGCCGTCGGCGCCGTGGCCCTGCGCGATCGTTTGCGGGCAGTCCTGACCGAGGTCAATGGCCCCGAGGCCAAGTTTGGCACAAAACATGCTTCAAACATCCCCTATGTCTCGGCCTCCGATGCTGACGGCGCACCCCGCCCGGTGGTCGGTATCGGGGTGATCGACGGGGTCGTGGTGGTCCGGATGGCGGGCCGCGATGCCGCCCGTCTGAAGACCGTGTTCGACGCATTATGGGCAGTCGCGCGCGCCGGATTGATGGGACGCCCGCCCCGCCTGCCACGGATACGGCGTGGTTGACGGGGCGCTCGAACAACCAGCAACAACCCGGCCGGGAACAGGCCGGGCATAGCCAGAACACCAGGGAGCGTCCGCCGCATGCATCTGAGCCCTCGGGAAACGGAGAAACTGCTGATCGCGATGGCGGCCGAGGTGGCGCGCCGTCGCCACGCCCGCGGTGTGAAGCTGAATTATCCGGAGGCCATCGCCCTGATCACCGATTTCGTGGTGGAAGGCGCCCGCGATGGGCGCAGCGTTGCCGATCTGATGGCGGCGGGTGCGCGGGTGCTGACCCGCGACGAGGTGATGAGCGGCATTCCAGAGATGATTGAGCAGATCCAGGTCGAGGCGACCTTCCCCGACGGCACCAAGCTCGTCACCGTCCATAATCCGATCCGTTGAGGGGGCCGAAGATGACCGAAACCGTCTCGCCCTCCCATCCGTCCCAGCCCTATTCGCCCGACGCCGCGGGTGTCGCGCCGGGGGCGATCATCCCGGCTGCCGGTGTGATCGTGCTCAATGCCGGTCGCCCGATTGTCGAGATCACCGTTGCCAATACCGGCGACCGGCCGGTCCAGGTCGGCTCGCATTATCATTTCCACGAGGCGAATACCGGCCTCGCCTTCGACCGGCCGGCCGCCTATGGCATGCGGCTCGACATTCCCGCGGGATCGGCGGTGCGCTTCGAGCCCGGCCAGACCCGCACTGTCCGCCTCGTCGCCTATCAGGGCGACCGGGTGGTGCACGGCTTTGACGGCAAGATCTCGGGTGCATTGCAGGCGGTGGCGCCCGCCACCGACGGCGGAGAGGGCTGAGCCATGGCATACGAGATCGACCGCGTTTCCTATGCCGCCACCTATGGGCCGACCACGGGCGACCGGGTCCGCCTTGCCGACACGGAACTTGTGATCGAGGTCGAGCTCGACCACACGATCTATGGCGAAGAGGTCAAGTTCGGCGGCGGCAAGGTGATCCGCGACGGCATGGGCCAGTCGCAGCGCACCCGCGCCGATGGTGCCGCCGATACCGTCATCACCAATGCCCTGATCCTGGACCACTGGGGCATCGTCAAGGCCGATGTCGCCCTGCGCAACGGCCGTATCGCCGCGATCGGCAAGGCCGGCAATCCCGATATCCAGCCGGGCATCGACATCGTCATCGGGCCGGGTACTGAAATCATCGCCGGAGAGGGGCGCATCCTCACGGCCGGCGGCATCGACGCTCATATCCACTTCATCGCGCCCCAGCAGGCGACCGACGCGATCGCGAGCGGCATCACCACCATGATCGGTGGCGGCACCGGCCCGGCCGAAGGCACCTTCGCGACCACCGTCACCCCCGGTCCCTGGCACATGATGCGCATGCTTCAGGCGGCGGCCGATCTGCCGGTGAATGTGGGCTTTCTGGGCAAGGGCAATGCCAGCCGGCCCGAAAGCCTGATCGAGCAGATCGAGGGCGGCGCCTGCGGACTGAAACTGCATGAAGACTGGGGCACCACCCCCAAGGCGATCGACACCTGCCTGACGGTTGCCGATCTGATGGACGTTCAGGTGGCGATCCACACCGACACGCTGAACGAGAGCGGTTTTGTCGAGCGTACCATCGCCGCCTTCGCCGGCCGCACCATCCATGCCTATCACACCGAAGGCGCCGGCGGCGGCCATGCGCCCGACATCATGAAGGTGGCGGGGCTGGCCAATGTCCTGCCCTCTTCCACCAATCCCACCCGACCTTACACGGTCAACACCATCGACGAGCACCTGGATATGCTGATGGTGTGCCACCATCTCGATCCGTCGATCCCTGAGGACGTGGCCTTCGCCGAGAGCCGCATCCGGCGTGAGACCATCGCGGCCGAGGATATCCTGCACGATCTGGGCGCGATCTCGATGATCTCGTCCGACAGCCAGGCCATGGGTCGCGTCGGCGAGGTGATCATCCGGACCTGGCAGACCGCCGACAAGATGCGCCGCCAGCGCGGACGGCTGCCGGGCGAGACCGGCGACAACGATAATCTGCGCGCCCGGCGGTATGTCGCCAAATACACCATCAATCCGGCCCGTGCCCATGGCATCGACGCCGAGGTGGGGTCGATCGAGGTTGGCAAGCTGGCCGATCTGGTGCTGTGGAAGCCGATGTTCTTCGGGGTGAAGCCCGATATCGTGCTGAAGTCGGGCAGCATCGCCTATGCCGCCATGGGGGATCCCAATGCGTCGATCCCCACACCGCAGCCGGTGATCTATCGCCCGATGTTCGGCGCGATGGGGGCCGCCCGCACGGCATCCTGCCTCACCTTCGTCTCGGGTGCGGCGCTCGCGTCAGGCCGGCTCGATGCGATCGCGGGTGGACGGCGGCTTGCGGCGGTGCGCGGCACCCGCACCGTCACCAAGGCACAGATGGTGTTGAACGATGCCTGCCCGGTGATCGAGATCGACCCTGAAACCTATGAGGTGCGCGCCGACGGCGTGCCCCTGATCTGCGCGCCGGCCGAGGTTCTGCCCCTGGCCCAGCGCTATTTTCTCTTCTGACCCCGCCCTTGTCTTCTGACCCGCCCAGTCTTCTGACCCGCCCAGCCTGCGGAGGAGCGCCAGCCATCTGAGCCCGCCATCGTCATGACCATCCGCCGTTGCACGAACCGGTCGTGACACTGATCTGACCCCCTCCCGATGCACGATCCGATGCCACCGCCCGCATCATCGCCCGCAGGAGACCGGCTCCCATGAAAATGATCCAGATTCCCACCGATATGCTCGCCTCCCATGGCAAGGCGCCCGAAATGCCGCAGACGGTTCTGCCGCGCGCGGTTCAGGTGATCACGGCCGCCCTGCCGGCTCTTGGGTCCGATGGCGGCTGGGGCACGGTGACGCTTGTCCATGCCGATCGCCATCGACGCCGCATCCGGATGCTGACCGATGATGGCCGTCCATTCCTGCTGGACCTGCGCGAAGCCACGCGTCTGGCCGATGGCGACCGCCTGATGCTGGATCAGGGCGGTCACGTCGTGGTGCGTGCGGCCCCCGAAGCGGTGATCGAGGCCGAGACCACCGATCGGCGAGACCTTGCGCGGATCGCCTGGCACCTGGGCAATCGCCATGTGCCGGTGGCGGTGACCACCCATATCGTCACGCCGCGGCTGCGCCTGGCGCGTGATCTGGTAGCCCGCGACCTGCTGGGCCGGCTGGGCGCGCATCTGATCGACAACGAGGCGCCTTTCGACCCCGAACCCATCCTGGGCGCCGCCAGTGCCGTGGCCTGGACAGGCGGCCGGCATGACGTCCGCGAACATGGGCATGGGCATGGACATGGGGCCGATCACGGGCATGAGCATGGGCACGATCACGCCCGCGGTGCCGGTCTGAAGGCCACGGCGGTGGTGGATCTGGTCGGCGGCACCGGTGCCGATACCGCGCGGGCGGCGTGGCAGATCGGCAATCGGCACCGGCCGGTCCAGATCGTCGATGGATGGCGGCTGCGTACCCATGACGAACCCCTGGTGCGGCGGATCGCTGCGGCGCTGGGCCTGCGTGTGATCCCGGCGGCCGACGGGTTCGATCCGGAACAGGGCGCCTATGCCGATCATGGCCAGCATCACTGATCAGGCGCCGTCGGCGCTCACCGCTATCTTTGACGGCTGGCCCCGGGCGTCGTTGGCCGACGATGCCGGGCGGGCCGCGTTCCAGGCGGCACCGGGCGATGCCCTGCACCGGCTTCTGGCCTGGACCAGTCCCAGCTTTCCGATCGGCGCCTTCAGCTACAGCCATGGCATCGAACAGGCGGTCGAGGACGGCGCGATCGCAACCGCCAGCGACCTGACCCGGTGGATCGAGGGGCTGTTGCGCTTCGGCGCAGGGCGAACCGATGCCGGCTTCGCGGTTCGCGCGGCGCGGGCCGCGGCGGCACATGACGATCAGGGTCTGCTGTCCCTGGCCCGGACGGCGGCAGCGCTGGCGCCTGCGGCCGAACGGGCACTGGAAGCGCGCCAGCAGGGCGGCGCGTTTCTCGATGCCGTGGCCAGAGGCTGGGGGCTGGATCAGGCGGCGGATTTCGCGGCCCGGCTGGCCGTTGCCGGCATACCGCCGACACTGGCTGTGGCCGCCGGTGCCTGCGGCGGCTGGGCCGGGTTGCCGGAGGCCATGCTGATCGAAGCTCTGCTTCATGGCTTCGCGACCAATCTGGTCTCGGCCGGTGTCCGGCTGGTACCGTTGGGCCAGACCGACGGCCAACGTGCCATCGCCGCATTGGGACCGGTGATCGCCGCAATCGCGGCCGACGCCCGGCGGCATCCCCAGGCGCCGCCGGGTGGCTGCGCCGTTCTGGCAGACATCACCGCCCTTCGTCACGAAACCCTTTATTCCAGGCTGTTCCGCTCATGACCACATCTGCCCCCGCAGGCCCCCCGACCGCGACCGGTCTTTCGGCGACGCCGATCCCGCTGACGGCATCCGGCACCAGCCGCCCCTTGCGCATCGGGGTCGGTGGCCCGGTTGGCTCGGGCAAGACGGCGCTGCTTGAAATTTTGTGCCGGCGGCTGCGCGACCGGTACCGCATCGCCGCGATCACCAACGACATCTACACTCAGGAAGACGCTCAGATCCTCACCCGCGCCGGGGCGCTGGCCCCCGACCGGATCATGGGGGTGGAAACCGGCGGCTGTCCGCATACCGCGATCCGCGAGGACGCCTCGATCAATCTCGCGGCCGTCGCCGAAATGAGCGCCCGCTTCCCCGACCTGGAACTCGTGTTCGTCGAAAGCGGCGGCGACAATCTTTCGGCGACATTCTCGCCCGAACTGGCCGATATCACGGTCTATGTGATCGATGTCGCGGCAGGCGAGAAGATCCCGCGCAAGGGCGGCCCCGGCATCACGCGGTCAGATCTTCTGGTGATCAACAAGGTCGATCTGGCACCGCTGGTCGGCGCGGATCTGGGCGTGATGGCGCAGGATGCCGCCCGCATGCGCGGGCGCCGGCCGTTCCTGTTCACCAACATGAAAAGCGGCGCCGGGCTCGACGCGGTCATCGACCGGCTGCTGATCCTGGGCGGGCTTGACGACCGGCTGGGTGTCAGTGATGCGGCACCGCTGGATGTCGCGGCCGCATGCGCCGAAGCCGCCGCCTGACGGTGGATGCCGTCTGACGGGGCATGCCAGTGCGGCTATCCGCCGCCCGCATGCGGCCCCATAGCCGCCTGGGTGGACCAGAAGCCGCGGACATAGATCAGCAGCGCGGTCACCATGGCCAGTTCGCCGGGCGTGAACACAGCGGAATAAACGCTGCTGATCACCAGCAGGAACAGCACATAGTCGCCCAGCGCCAGAACCATTGCCTCGGTTCGCGGATCCTGCATCCGGCGTTCGGGTGCCCGGGCCCTGCGGCCATAGGCATTCTGCAGGCCCACGGCATACAGCGCCAGCAGCAGCAGAGCACCCACCACGCCATATTCGAACACGATGCCGACCCAGCCGATATCGGCCAGATAGAAATGATTGGTGCCGAACAGGTCGAACAGGGTGACGGCGCTGAACCGGGTGATCGACCCCACACCGAACAACCACCGCCAGGCATCGGCCAGCATGTAGTCGAAAGCGAGCGCCAGGGAGTTCATCCGGATCGACAGCGAATTGCCGAATCCCGCCGCGACCTTGTCCATCGCAGGCAGCACGATCAGCACCGTGCCGGCGACCAGGATCACGCCGAGCACCAGGGTCGCCACGGATCGCGCAAGCTTCGGCAGGTTGCGATACAGGATCCAGCCGCTGATCACGATCAGCATCATGATGCTGGTGCGCTGCTTGAAGATCATCACCATGGTGGCAAGGCCGGCCAGATACAGCACGACATGGATCAGCCGCGGAGACATCGTCATCCGACGCACCAGATACAGCAGCGACATGATGCCGAAGACCATCGGCATATAGATCCGGTAGCCGCGCTCCACCTCATACATGAACAGCTTGCTCTGGGTCGGGTCGACAGCGTAATGCGTGCGGGGCACCACCAGCCACAACGCCCACATCATGGCGAAGGTCGCGATACCATAGGCGAGCAGAACCCGCCTGAGCGTGTCGGGATGCGGGCGCAGCATCACCAGCAGCGACAGGACGCTGAAATAATAGGTGAGCGGCCAGACCTTGATGGTGGTGCCGAAGGCATCGAGAAACGCATTGCCCAGCCAGATCATCGACAGCGCCGGCGTGATGCCGATGACATAGCCCAGCACCATTGCATAGAGCGGATGATGCCGGCCGCTCAGGCGGAACGCGCCGTGCATGGCCAGCGGCAGGGTCAGGAACGGCCACGCCTTCGACAGGTAGTACAGCGGGCCGGCGTCGATGAGATAATGGAACACCTGTCCGAACATCGGCAGAACAGCGATCAGCAGCGCCAGTTCCAGGCCGACGGTCGCGCGGGTGGTGTGATCGGCGGCGCTGGCCGGCACGGGCTCTCCCGGCACACCGCCGCTCCGCGACGCGGCACCACCAAGAATACCAGGCCGGCCGATGGCTGACCCGCCGGCGCCGATGATGCGGCCGCGCTGACGGGGGCCAAGGCCGATCCGGCCGGCGCTGTTGCCCGGCCCGCTCATCGCCCGCGCGTCCCGCCGTCGCCGGCGCGGGACGGACGGATGCCCCGTCCGCCAAACCGCGCCCGCAGGATGATCCACACGATCGGCAGGCTTTCCTTGAACACGCGTCGGAAATGCCCCACGGGCGACAGCATCAGCCGCCAGCCACCCTCAAGGCCCAGCTTGCGGATCAGGGTCGGCGCCCGGCGCACCCGGCCGGTCACGAACAGCAGCGAACTGCCGATGCACAGGCCGGTACCCGTGGCGCCGCCGGCATCGGCGATCATCCGGGCCAGCAATTCCGATTGCGGCGAGCCGACCGCGATGAACACATACCGCGCCGGCGATGCCCGAACCACTGCAACGGCATCGGCCACCGCCGCCGGATCGCGGATGAAGCCCATCGGCGGCACATGCAGATGAACGTGGCCGACGCCGAACCG
The DNA here is from genome assembly GCF_039630945.1 of Tistrella arctica. Lineage (NCBI taxonomy): Bacteria > Pseudomonadati > Pseudomonadota > Alphaproteobacteria > Geminicoccales > Geminicoccaceae > Tistrella > Tistrella arctica. Next base: position 703,165 of record NZ_JBBKTV010000001.1, on the reverse strand, counting down.
CCGGCGCAGATCGCCAACCAGTCGATCGTCACCGCCAACGATCATGATCGGGTCGTCAGGCTGGATATGAGCCTTGAACAGCCGCGCGGTGACATCGGCGCCAGAGGCATGCGGCAAGGGCCGGTTCAGGATCAGGGCCGACAGCCGGCGCACGACATTGCCATCCGACAGCACCAGCCAGGCGCCGTCATAGGCACGCTCGAAATCCGGTGCGCCGCCGGCGATCCGCACCATGTGCTGAGCATTCGGCGTCACCACATAGGCAAAGGGCGCCTGCGGATCGCGCGCGGCGACCGCCGCCGCGGCCGGGTCGCAATCCAGATCACTGATCGACAAGCCCAGGAAGTCGATCCGTCCCGTCATCGGCCGCCCCCTTCAGGTCAGAATGGCGTATTGCTCGACGTGTCGTTGCGGGTGATCGAATACTGGAACACGCGCTGGAACGGAATGACGCCTTCGATGAACTGTGCCACCCACAGATTGACCTCGGCGATGCGGCTGCGCGGCACGAACAGGATGTCGCCCTGCACGATCGGCAGATCGATCAGCCGGCCTTCCAGCAAGCCACGCAGATCGACCGTCCGCATCATCGGCCGGTCCCGCGGGCCGCGGCGGATCAGCACGATCTCGTTCATCCGGCCGTTGGGGGTGATACCGCCGGCCAGCGTCAACGCCTCGGCAACCCCGATCCGGCCGACGATGCGATAGACACCGGGCGCGCGCACATCGCCACCGACATAGACCCGTGCCGAGATGGCATCGTCGACCGCCACCGTCACTTCCGGGTCGCGCAGCAGGCGCGTCGCCTGGCCGGCCACCCGCTCACTGGCCTGCGGCGGTGTCAGATCCGCCACCAGCACATCGCCTGTGGCCTTCAGAGACACATAGCCGTCGGGGCGGACCACCACCTCCTCGTCGAATTCGGGGGTGCGCCAGAAGCCCACTTTCAGCTTGTCGCCTTCGCCGATGCGATAAGGAGGCAGCGCATCGGTCCAAGGCGCGAAGGCATCCTCACCCAGACGCGCCGCAACCGCCTGCGCATCGCCGGCCTCGGCGCCACCCACCGGGCGGATGGCCTGACCGGTTTCGCAGGCCGCAAGCGCCGCCGCCACGCCAATCATCGCGATTGCCCTGCCCCACCGCCCGACGATGGCCAGGCGGGCGATATCGAACCCGCCCCGGCTTCCGCTTGCGCTCAAAGCCATCTGTAGATCGCCCTCGGAATGTGGAAGCGGCGGCCGGTGACCACGGCGCCCAGCATGTCGCCACCGGCATCGAGCACCTGATCGCGTGTGTTTGCCGCGACCGGGCTGCGCGTGTGCTCCGACCGGATCACCAGGATCGAACCATCGATCACCGGCGCCAGCCTCAGGGCCACAAAACTGCTGCGTGTGGCCGGCGCGTCGATGATGACGAAATCATAGCGGTTGGAGAGCTGTTCAACCAGCGTCGCCAGTTCACCGACCTCGGTCCGCATCCGGCCGAGGGTCGATCCGGAGGCATCGACCGTGACCTCCAGATCCGGAATGCGGGTGGCGGCGGCGCGGATGCCATCGATCCCCAGCTCCCGTGCCTCGCCCGCGCGGAGCGCCCCGGCCTGACCATTCCCATCGCGATCCAGATCGATCAGCAGCGTCCGTCGGGCGTGGCCCTCGGCCAGTTCAGTCGCCAGCGCGCGCGCAAAGCCGTCGCGATGTTCCTGATCGCCGGCGGACAGGATCTGGATCGTGCGCAGCGCCTGCCCGTCATCGCGCCCCGCCAGCAGCCGCCCCACGAAATACACCATCTGCTGCTGAGCACCGCCACCGATGAAGCCACCGGCCTCGTTGAAGGTGGCGAGCACCGGCAGGCCGAGGCCACGCTCCACTTCCAGCGGCAGCAGATAGACCCGGCGGTTCCATGCCGCCGCGAGCCCTGCCACAGCCGCCAGCAGCACGCCACCGAACAGCCCCGCCGCGACCAGGTTCACCGCCTGACTGCGGCCACGCGCCGGCGCGTCGGCATATTCCACCACCCGGACATTCGATGCCCGCTGGAGCGCCGATTCCTCCTCAAGCCGGGCGCTTTCCGCCCGCTCGCGCGCCTGACGATACAGTTTGTCGACCACATCCAGGCTACGGGCCAGATCGCCGATGGTCTGCTCGCCCTGGCGCAGTTCGGCGATCCGCAACTGCGCCACGTCACGCTGGCGATCCAGCTCGGCGATCTGGCGTTCGGTCGCGTCTGCCTCGATTTCAAGTTGCAGAAGATGATTGGTCAGGAACGCGATCGCCGGGTTGCGCACGTCGCGGTCGGCGAAATAAACCGGCCGCTCGCGATCCTGAAAGCGCTGCAGCGTCTGAAGCTGGCGCTCGATCTCCTTGAGCCGCGGGTGGTTGTCCTGATAGCGGGCGCGCAACTGGTCCCGCTCAAGCTGCAATTCAATGCGGCTGTTGCGGGCTTCGTCATTGTCGGTGCGGTTCGTGCGTTCCGCGAAATCGAACACCCGCTCCGGCAGGTCCCCCAGCCGCTGTTTCGCGGTCGCCACCTCGGCGAGCAGGCTCTCGCGCCGCTCCAGCACATGGCGCCGGCGCTGGATGATGCTGTCTTCCTGGTTCACCGCCAGCAGGATTTCCTGCTCAAGGTTAAGCACCTGGAACCGCGTCTTCGCCTTGGCGAGCTGTTGCTGCAGTATATCGATCTGGCCCCGGAACTTCTCGGTCTCGTCGACCAGGAAGCGCGAGCGGGGATTGGCGTAAATCTCGCTGCGACGGGCCAGATAGGCTTTGATCAGGGCATCGACAGCCTTGATCGCGACATCGCGATCCTCATGGGCATAGCCAACCAGAACCAGGTTCGACCCGCTCTGCGCCGCGATCCGGAACCGGCCTTCGGCAAGATCGGTCGCGCGTTCGACCATCTCCTCGTGCGAAGCCGGCTCGCCCAGACCCAGCATCCGGGTATCGTGGAGATCGGGAAACAACGTCGAGACCCCCACCGCGCGCACCATGTCGCGGATCAGGGTGCGCCCCCGCAGGATGTCGACCTCGGACTCCGTCGCCCGCAGACCGTCGATCGACAGGATCGACGGACGCTCGACGATGTCCTGATTACCCGACTGCTCGGCATTGAACAGCACCAGAAGCCGGGCCTCGGCCTCGTAACGGATCGGGCTGAACCATGCGGCGACACAGGCGGCGGCAAAGGTCACCAGGAACACGATGATCATGATCCGCCGGTGATACGACGCCACGATCAGCAGGTCGCGAAGCGTGTACGAGGTCTGGCTGCCAGCGCCGGGGCGCTGGCGGCGCTGCTCGTCATTTCCCATCACAAGCGACATTCAAAGCCCGCGGTCGAAAGATTGCGATACCGGGGCTCGATAAACACCCGGTCGGTGCTGCGCCAGATCGGGCTCTGCCGCGGCGGACAGAGATCCATCATCGCAGATCGCGGATTGCCGGCCCAATTGCTGGGTATGTTCACGGTCACCTGATATCCGCCAAGAAAACGTTCGGGCTCCGACGCCCACCAGCCGGGTGGCAGTGCCCGGATGAAATGTTGCCTGATCTCAAGAAGAGGGTCGATCGCCAGCTCTGCCTGCGCCGCCGCTCCCGACGCGTCTTCATCGCTGCGGAACGTCTGCCCCGACACGGTCGATACCACACAGCTGGCGATCACGCCAAGGACAAGCCCCGTCGTCAACAGCACCCGTAGCACCCGTTCGCGCAACACCCGCTCCCGAAAAACCTTCGCGCCCGAAATGTTCGCTCGGCTGCGGCACCCGCGGCGACCCATCGGTCATTGTCTGCAAGGTCATTGATATCAGCAAAGACCATATCGGCAAGCCAGCATATTTGCACCGTCCAACAAGTTCAAGCGCGCCCGATGTGCTCACCACAGGCTATAGTGTCGCACGCCCTTTACCGGTATCTGTCAGCCGTATCAATCTACGATCCGTTCAGAAGAGATGGATGCAGCATGGGAAAATTAGCCGCTCTTCTTGGGCGTCCTGTGGTGGCCGGGTTCGCGGTACGCGGATTTGAGATCATGTCCAAGCTGGCGCTCTATCTTCTGACCGCGCGGATGCTGGGCGCCGCGGAGGCCGGCCTGTTCTTCTTGTGCCTCACCTGGGCCAGTTGGTTTTCCACCTTCGGCCGTATGGGCATAGACAGGGCGCTGACACGGCATCTGGGCGCGGAACTTGGTCTGCATCAAGGCCTTAAGGCCCGCGCCACCCTGATCACCGGCGTTCTGCGGGTCACAGCGACCGGTGCCGCGCTGGGCCTTTTGACCGCGGTGGCGGCGCGGGCCCTGGCGATCCACGTCTTCAAGGACCCGGGCCTCGCCACGCCCCTGATGTGCGGCGCGATTGCCGTATCAGGCATGTCGACAACCTTCACCCTGACCGCGGCCCTTGCCGGCGCCGGACGCACAACATCCGCCCAGTTCCTTCAGAACGCGTTCTGGCCGGCGCTGACCGTTCTGTCACTGATGCTGGGCGCGCGCGACGCCACGACGCTGGTCACGGCGATGGGTATCGCCATCTGGGCCTGCGGCGCGATCGCGTTCGCCATCTTTCTCGCCGACCGTGCCCGGTTCGCCGAAGATCTGCCTGCCGGGGAGCTGGCATCGGGCCTGCCGCCCGCGCCGATGCCGCCATTGATGCGGACGGCCTGGCCGCTGATGGTGGTGGAAATGGTTCAGGCGACCATCGTGTCGCTGCCGGTCCTGCTATTGGGCATGGTGGCCGATGCGGCCGATGTCGGCGCCTTCAGCGTCGCCCTTCGCATCTCGATGCTGGTCTGGATGGTTCTGGTCAGCCTGGGAACAGTGGCGAGCCCACGGTTTGCCACCCTGCACCGGCGTGGCGACATGGCGGGCCTCGCGGCCCTGAACCGGCAGATCCAGTTGCTGGGGGCCGGGCTCGGCGGCGGGGTCTGCGTGATGATGATCGTCATCCCCGAAACCCTGCTGGGCATATTGTCGCCCGAATTTGTCATGGCGAGCCTGCCACTGATGATCCTGGCCGCAGGTCAGGCGGTCAACGCACTGTATACCGGCCAGGACGTGCTGTTGGCGATGACCGGCAATGGCGGCACCCTGCGGCGGCTAAACCTCGCGCAGCTTGTGATGGTTCTGCTATTGTCTCTGGTGTTCATTCCGCTCGGAGGCGCCGTCGGCGCGGCCATCGCCACGGCCGTCGCCACGGCACAGGGCGGCATCGGCACCGCGATGGTCGTGCGCTGGCTGCTGCCGGCAGCCCGTCCACTGGCAGCCCCGCCGATGCCCCCCCGCCTGCAGCCCTTCCTTACGGTGCGGGCCGGCTGATGCCGGATTTCGCGCAAACCGTCCCCGACCGGCACTTCCGATCCGCCCCCTGACCCGATTACAGGCGCGCATGACGACATCCGAGAGCATTACGCCACGCGTACGCAATGTGACCTTCGGGCTGGTGAACCGGGCGGTCAAGACAGTCGATGCCCTGACGCTGCTGGTGGCGGCGGCACTCGCCCGTCCGCTGTCGGAAGCGACCCTGACGGATATCACCTGGGCGCAATCTCTTCTGCTGGGCGTTCTGGCGGTGATCCCGCTGGTGCAGATCAACGAGTCCCGCCGGGTGTATCGCTGGGAGCGGTATCGCAGCCTGCGCGGACAGATCGTGGATGTGGTGCTGGCGCTGATCATCGCCACCGCGGTCACCGGCCTGTTCGCGGTGGTCTTCCTGCCCGACAGCATCGTTGAGAGCTGGCTGGTCGCCTTTGCGTTGGGCGCCCTGGTGTTGCAGATGGCCGGACGCGCCGTCGCCCGGCTGATGGTGGCCGGCATGGAAACCCGCGGCGCGCTGAAGCGGCGGGTGGCCGTTATCGGTGCCGGCGAGGAAGGCGAGGCCGCGATCCGCTATCTGGCCGCCCCGGGCCACCGCGATCTTTATGAACTCATTGGCGTGTTCGATGACCGGGCGGCACGCCGCGCCGTCGAAATCGCCGGCCTGACCGTCACGCATGGCGTTGACGATCTGGTCAAGCGCGCCCGGCAGGAGCGGGTGGATGTGGTGATCATCGCCCTGCCCTGGCGCGCGGGACAGCGCATTGCCGAGATGATGCGCAAACTGTGCTCGATTCCGGCCGACGTGCTGCTGCCGATCGAGGCCGACTGGATCAATCTGCGTGGGGCCCGGCTGTTCAGCGTCGGCGGCCTGCCCTTCCTTCAGGTCGCTCGCCGGCCGCTGAAGGGCTCCGACGCGATTCTGAAGAGCATTCTGGACTACATCGTGGCCGGGACCGCCGTCGCCCTGCTGTCACCTTTGCTGTTGACCGTGGCAATCATGGTCAAGTTCGACAGCCCCGGACCAGTCCTGTTCCGGCAAAGCCGGGTCGGCTTCAACGGTCGCGGTTTCGACATGTTCAAGTTCAGGTCGATGACTGTCGATCCAACCGATGACGGCTCACGTGGCACGCCGCTCGACAATCCGCGCATCACCCGCATCGGGCGATTCATCCGTCGGACCAGCATCGATGAACTGCCGCAGTTGTTCAACGTGCTGCGGGGCGAGATGTCGGTGGTGGGACCACGCGCCCATGTCCCCAACATGCTGGTTGGCGAGCGAACCTACTTCGAGACGGTCCAGGAATATGCCGCCCGCCATCGCGTGAAGCCCGGCATCACCGGCTGGGGGCAGATCAACGGCATGCGCGGCGGCATCCACGATGCCGACAAAGCCAAACGGGGCGTGGAACTGGATCTGCAATACATCGAGAACTGGACGCTGTGGTTCGACATCCGGATCATGGTCCGCACGCTGTTCGGCGGCATGGCCGGCCGCGACGTGTTCTGATCGCGAGGAGGTGGCGCATGGACAGGCAGACAGGACGACACCGGCAACCACGGTCGGCCTGCACCGCCATGGCGCTGGCGTCGATGCTGGCGCTGGCACCGGTCATGTCGGTGTCGGCCGGCGCGGCCGAGCCGCGCGTGCCGCTGCCCGCGCCGTTTTCCATGGCTTATTATGAAAGCTGGTCCGAACTGCCGGGGGTATCCGGCCCGGACACCCTGCTTGCCGCCACACCCGCCCATGTCGATGTGCTGGCAGTCGGTTTCGCGAAGCCGGATCTGGTGTATCGGGGGGATCTGAACCTGGACGGCACCGGCATTCAGGTGCCGGTGTCGGGACAGGTTCTGGCAGAGGCGATCGCTGCCCTGAAGACGCGCGCGCCCTCGATCCGGGTGCTGATCTCGGTGGGCGGCTCCGGTTATATGACAGGCTGGTCGCTCTACGATCCGGCGGCGCTGGCGCGGCTTGTCCGTGACCTGGGCGCAGACGGCATCGATCTGGACTACGAACCGGCCGACCCGGGGTGCCAGTCGGCCGAGGCTCGCCGCGGCCCGACCGTCGTCTGCCTGACCGATACCACATGGGCGCGGCTGATCGCCCGGACCCGCGCCGCCCTGCCGCGTCCGATGATGCTGGCGGTGCCGGCCTGGAGCACCGGCGCCTATGGTACCGGCGACTTTCTGAACGACCGGCCACCCAGCCCCCATACCGGATCGATGCTGTGGCTGGGCCGCGACCGCGAGGCGGCTGCCGCCGTCGATATGGTCTCGATCATGGCCTATGCCGGCGGCCCCGCCTTTCAGCCGGAACGTGCCTTCGATGCCTATCGTGCGATCTGGGATGGTCCGCTGGCGCTGGGACTGATCGTGCCGCCCGACCCCACCGGTCAGACCGTGCCGGACATGGCGGGCATCCGTGACCTCGCCGCTCGACTCGCCGCCCGCGACCTTGCCGGCATCATGATCTATGGCATGCTGGGCACGCCGCCGGGTGGCGGTGACCCGTCCAGCCCCAGCGGCATGATGATGCTTCAGGCGGTGTGCGAGGGATTTGGCGGCGAAACCTGCTGAGGCGCCGGTGGCACAGTGTCCATGCGGGCGGTCCTCGTGGGATCGCCATGAGCCGTTCAGCCTGTGGTGGCCCATTCAGCCTGTGGTGGTTACCGGCCCATACGCCGCCTCCAGCCGGGCAAGCGGTTCTGGCCGCGCGACGAAGATGAAGTTGTTGACATAGACCCGGTCGGGCAGACGCCGGGTGCCATCGGCATTCAGGGCCGAACGATCCTGAAGCCGGGCGATATCGAAGCCGGTCATGTCGTGCAGGCGGCCATCGCGCAGATACAGGCCGCGATAGCCGATCGGGTCCAGCATGGCCTGCAGTTCGGCCAACGTGCCCGGGGTATGGCGTTCCTCCGCCTCGATCAGCAGGCTTGGCCGCTGTTCGCGCAGGGTGGCGAGGGCGCCGCGCAGCACTGTGCCCTCAAACCCCTCGACGTCGATCTTGATGAAGGCCACCCGGCGTTTGCGGCCGATCTCGACCGCCAGGTCATCCAGACGGCGGATCGCCACCGTGATGTGAAGCATGGCCGGCGTCGCGACACTTTCCACGGCATCGGCCTTGATAGAGGCCAGCCCGGAGCCGGCCTCAGGCACATGGAGCACCGCTTCGCCATCGGCGTCGCCCAGCGCCATGGCCATCAGCACCAGCTTGCCCTCCCGCAATTCACGGCCAAAGCGGGTTTTCAACACGGTGCCAAGCGTCGGGTTGGGTTCGAAGGCCACCACCCGGCCGGCTGCATGCAGCATCGGCGCGGTGTAGGATCCGTGATTGGCACCGATGTCATAGGCATCCGCATCGGCTTCGGCCAGCAGCGGCACAAGCGCCAGCTCCATCTCGCCATAATCCGGCGCCATCCGGTCGCGGAGATCGATCAACCGCGCATAAAGCCGCGGCATTCGACGTTCGATGATCGCTTTAAGACCGGCCAATCCCACGTGCTCCCGGCTGCGAGAGGCTGAAACAGAAGGGGCAGGATAACATGGAACCTGTCGGTAAGGGATCACCGACTTGCAGGCCCGGCAAGACGACGCCTGCGACGACGAGCCTCTTGCGCATCCGGGCGGCAGCGCTGATGATTGGGAGATGACTGGTGATGCTCCCGCTTATCCCTCAGCTTCCGGCCCATCAACGCCACCCCGTTCGGACAGGCGCCGTGACCCGCGCATTGACAGCCTGATCACCTATTGGCGCGCCTGCAGACATGGGCGTCCGATGCCAATGCGACGGGATTTCGATATCCTGATCGCCAGGCCGCGGCTGCTGCCCATGATGGTCATCCTGGAACGCCTGCCCGACGGCCAGTTCGTGCACCGCTATGTCGGCAGCACCATTGTGAATCTGGCCGGACGCGATGCCACCGGCAGGATTGTCGGCCCCGATCTCTATGGCGATCGCTGGCAAGTGGTCGCGAAGACCTATGCCCGCGCCATCGATGACGCCGTGGTGCTGTGGGGTATCGACCGTGCCACCTGGCCGCGCGGCGAATGGCGCAGCACGGAATGGCTGATCGCGCCATTGGCCGGCTTGGATGGTATGCCACGCTGGCTCGCCACCATCACTCTGGTTCTCGATGGGCCCGCCACCGCACGTGCCCCGGAAATCCATGTGGTCGGGGACGAACCCGACATCGAGGACAAACCTGGCGCGCCGTGAGTGGCGCGCCTCGCACGGTTGTGCCGGGACAGGGACGGCCGGGTGCCGGGCCGGGCCTGTCGAGGCCTCGCCCCGGCCCGGCCCCTTGAAAAAGCCGGCTGAAGACATCGCTCCAGCCGGCTTTCCGTTGTCTCGCCTTAAGTTCCGCCTGCCTGCCGCTCAGCGGCGGGCCAGCGCCTTCAGCGCCCCGCGCCCGGCGTAATAACCGGTATCGCCCAGGATTTCCTCGATCCGGATCAGCTGGTTGTACTTTGCCAGCCGGTCCGACCGCGACAGCGAGCCGGTCTTGATCTGGCCACAATTGGTGGCAACCGCCAGATCGGCGATGGTGGTATCCTCGGTTTCGCCCGAGCGATGCGACATCACCGCGGTATAGCCGGCACGATGGGCCATCTCGACGGCGCGCAGCGTCTCGGTCAGGGTGCCGATCTGGTTGACCTTGATCAGGATCGAGTTGGCGACGCCCTTCTCGATGCCTTCGGCCAGGATCGCCGGGTTGGTGACGAACAGATCGTCGCCGACCAGCTGCACCTTGTCACCGATCGCGCGGGTCAGGGCCGCCCAGCCGTCCCAGTCGCCTTCGGCCATACCGTCCTCGATCGACACGATCGGATAGCGGCCGACCAGATCCTCGTAGAAGCGCACCATCTCGTCGGCGCCGAGCACGCGACCTTCGCCGTCCAGACGATACTTGCCGTCCTTGAAAAACTCGGACGAGGCGGCATCCAACGCCAGCATCACGTCGTCGCCGGGCGTGTAACCCGCGGCTTCGATCGCCTTCATGATGAAGTCGATCGCCTCGGCATTGCTGCCCAGATTGGGCGCGAAGCCGCCCTCGTCGCCGACATTGGTGTTATGGCCGGCCGCCGATAGCTGCTTCTTCAGGTGATGGAAGATCTCGGCGCCGGTGCGGATGGCATCGCCGATGCTTTCCGCCGCCACCGGCATGATCATGAATTCCTGGATGTCGATCGGGTTGTCGGCATGGGCGCCACCATTGATGATGTTCATCATCGGCACCGGCAGGGTGTGGGCCATCACGCCGCCGACATAGCGGAACAGCGGCCAGCCGGCCTCCTCGGCCGCGGCGCGCGCCGTGGCAAGGCTGACGCCGAGAATGGCATTGGCGCCCAGGCGCTCCTTGTTCTCGGTGCCGTCCAGCTCGATCAGCGCATGGTCGATACCGATCTGGTCCTCGCCGTCATAGCCGATCAGCTCATCGGAAATCTCGCCCATCACTGCGTCGACGGCCTGCTCGACGCCCTTGCCCAGATAGCGGCTGGCATCGCCGTCGCGCTTCTCCACCGCTTCGCGGATGCCGGTGGACGCCCCGCTCGGCACGGCGGCGCGGCCGATGGCGCCGCTCTCCAGCTCGACATCGACCTCGACGGTCGGATTACCGCGGCTGTCCAGGATCTCGCGGGCACGAATATCGACAATGGCAGTCATGAGATGTCTCGCTCTCCGTTCAGGGCAAGGCTTCGGGGGCAGTACGGGGCCGGGGGATCGGGTGGATCTCGTGGCAGGCAACCCCGGCATGAGGAGCAGTGTAACGGCATCAGGTGACACTGCGGCGTCGGCGCAGCGCGGCAGGTCAGACGATCAGGCGCCGGGCCTTGGCCAGGGCGTCGAAGGCCATCCAGTCTTCCACCATGGCCGGAAGGGCCTTCAGCGGCACCATGTTCGGGCCGTCGCTGGGCGCCTTGTCGGGATCGGGATGGGTTTCGGCGAAGATCGCGGCGACACCCACCGCCGCCGCCGCCCGTGCCAGCACCGGTACGAATTCACGCTGGCCGCCGCTGCGGCCGCCCAGGCCGCCCGGCTGCTGAACCGAATGGGTGGCGTCGAACACGATCGGGCAACCGGTGCGGGCCATCACCGGCAGGCCGCGATAATCGGTCACCAGCGTGTTATAGCCGAAGCTGGCGCCACGCTCGGTCAACATGACATTGCCGTTGCCGGCGGCATCCAGCTTGGCGACCACATTGGCCATGTCCCATGGGGCCAGAAACTGGCCCTTCTTGACGTTGACCACCCGGCCGGTCTCGGCTGCGGCGACCAGCAGGTCGGTCTGACGGCACAGAAATGCCGGGATCTGAAGCACGTCGACCGCTTCGGCCGCCATGGCGCATTGTTCCGGCAGATGCACGTCGGTCAGCACCGGCATGCCGGTGGTCTCGCGGATCTCGGCGAAGATCGGCAGCGCCTCTTTCAGACCCAGCCCCCGCTCGGCATTGGCCGAGGTCCGGTTGGCCTTGTCGAACGAGGTCTTGTAGATCAGGCCGATGCCGAGCTTGACCGACATCTCCTTGAGTGCCGCCGACACTTCGAGCGCATGGGCCCGGCTTTCCAGCACACACGGGCCGGCGATCAGCACCAGCGGCAGGTCATTGGCGATCTCGAGCGCGCCGACGCGCACGCGGCGCAGGGTGTTCGGGGTCTCGGTCATGATCGGTGGGCCTTCCATCGATGGTCGGCAGCCCGGGCCACACCGGATGACCGGATATGGCCCGGGCCGGAGCGTCAGACGAGCCGCGACTGGTCCATCGCGGCACGCACGAACGACACGAACAGCGGATGCGGCTCGAATGGCCGCGACTTCAGTTCCGGATGGAACTGGACGCCGACGAACCACGGATGACCGGGCATCTCCACAATCTCGGGCAGCACGCCGTCCGGCGACAGGCCCGAGAAGCTGAGACCGGCCGCTTCGAGCTGCGGGCGATAATTGACGTTCACTTCCCAGCGATGCCGGTGGCGTTCGGCGATCCGCTCCACATTGCCATAGATGCTGGCAGCACGGGTACACGGCACCAGAGCACAGTCATAGGCGCCAAGACGCATGGTGCCGCCCAGATCGCCACCATGGCTGCGGGTTTCGGTCGAGCCGTCGCTGCGCTGCCATTCGGTCAGCAGGCCGACCACGGCTTCTTCCGTCGGGCCGAACTCGGTCGACGAGGCCTTGGGCAGACCGGCCAGATGGCGGGCGATCTCGATCACCGCCATCTGCATGCCAAAGCAGATGCCGAAATAGGGGATGCGCCGTTCACGCGCGAAGGTGACCGCCGCGATTTTGCCTTCGGCACCACGTTCGCCGAAACCGCCGGGCACCAGAATACCGTGCACGCCGCTCAGATGCTCGATCGCATCCTCGCGCTCGAACACCTGGGCATCGATCCATTTCAGCCGGACCTTGACGTTGTTGGCGATACCACCATGGGTCAGGGCCTCGTTCAGCGACTTATAGGCGTCCATCAGCTCGACATACTTGCCGACCACCGCGATGGTGACCTCGCCTTCCGGCCGCTTCACCCGGTCGACCACCCGTTCCCAGCCCGACAGGTCCGGGCGCGGCGCGCCGGTGATCCCGAACGACTTCAGAACCTGGGTGTCCAGGCCCTGTTCGTGATAGCGGATCGGCACCTCATAGATGGTCTCGACGTCATAGGCCGGCACCACCGCTTCCTCGCGGACATTGCAGAACAGCGCGATCTTGCGGCGGTCGGATGCGGGGATCTCGCGGTCGCAGCGCACCAGCAGGATGTTCGGCTGAATGCCGATGCCGCGCAGTTCCTTCACCGAATGCTGGGTGGGCTTGGTCTTCAGCTCGCCCGCCGCCTTGATGTAAGGCACCAGCGTGACATGGATGAACACCGCCCCCTCGGGGCCCAGCTCGTTGCCAAGCTGGCGGATGCTCTCCATGAACGGCAGGCTTTCAATGTCACCCACCGTGCCGCCGATCTCGCACAGCACGAAATCATGGGCATCCGCATCGGCCAGGATGAACTCCTTGATGCAGTCGGTGACATGCGGAATGACCTGAACCGTGCCGCCCAGGTAATCGCCACGCCGTTCCCGCGCGATCACCTCGGAATAGATCCGGCCCGAGGTGACGTTGTCGTTGCGGCGGGCGGCCACACCCGTGAAGCGCTCGTAATGGCCAAGGTCCAGGTCGGTTTCGGCACCGTCATCGGTGACGAAGACCTCGCCATGCTGATACGGGCTCATCGTGCCCGGATCGACGTTCAGATAGGGGTCGAGCTTGCGCAGGCGCACGCGATAGCCGCGGGCCTGGAGCAGCGCACCCAGCGCCGCCGAACCCAGGCCCTTGCCCAGCGAGGAGACCACGCCGCCGGTGATGAAGATGAAACGCGTCATGGGAAAAGCTCGTCCTGGTCTTTGGCGCGGGGGCGCGCGCACGTCGATAGGTGGGCACCTGGCGGGTCTGCGTCCGGCATCATGCTGCCGCGCCCAGAACCGCAGGCGGCCGGCGATCGACGCACCGGCCCTTGACCTGATCTCGATCTGCAAACCCGCGTCATGCGGGGTCCGGAAGCTCCGAGCCCCGCGGCCGAAGCGGCGCGGGGCCCGAAGAGGTGTCGTTTCAGTCGGCGGCCGGCGCCGTGGGCGGCGTCACCGTGTCGCCCGCCGGTGCCGGTGCCGCCGGCGCGGCCGGGGCCGCATCGGAGGTCGCGGGTGCCGCCGGGGCCGCGGGTGTGCTGGGCACGGCCGGCGCGATCGGGGCCGCGGGGCCGGTCGGTGTCTCGATGCGATCCAGGACCGAACTGCCCTTGGAATGGGTTCCGCCCAGAATCGCCAGGCCAAGGCTGGTGATGATGAACAGCGTGGCCAGCACGGCGGTTGCGCGGGTCAGCAGATTGGCCTGGCCGCGCACCGACATCAGACCGCCGCCGCCACCACCGCCGCCACCGCCGATGCCGAGGGCACCGCCTTCGCTGCGCTGCAGAAGGATCGTGATGATCAGCGCGATCGCCAGCAGCAGGTGGATGACCAGCAGAACACTTTCCATGGGGCGTGTGGTCCGTTCTCGAAAGTGTGGATGCGGGGCCGTCTCAGGGCTTGTCCGCGGATCTCGTGTCGGAGGGTGCGATCGTCAAGGGTGGCCGTCGGCTCAACGCGCCGGGGCGGCCGCCCCGATCGCGAGGAAATCGGCGGCCTTCAGGCTGGCGCCACCCACCAGGGCGCCATCGACATTTTCGATGGCAAGGATTTCCGTGGCATTGCCGGGCTTGACCGACCCACCATACAGGATGCGGATGCCATGGGCGTCGTCGCCGAAACGTTCGGCCAGGCGGGCGCGGATCGCGCCATGCACCGCCCGGATATCGTCATTGGTCGGCACCAGCCCCGAGCCGATCGCCCAGACCGGCTCATAGGCGATGACCAGCCGGTCCGGCGAGGCCCCGGCCGGAATCGAGCCGGCGATCTGGCGTTCCACGACCGCGACCCCCTCGCCCGCCTTGTACTGGTCCAGCGTCTCACCGACGCAGACGATCGCGACCAGGCCGGCGGCGGCGGCGGCGGCGGCTTTCGCGGCCACCTGCTCATCGCCTTCGTCATGGTCCTGGCGGCGTTCGGAATGGCCGACAATCGCATAGCGGCAGCCCAGATCTGCCAGCAGCACGGCGGCCACGTCACCGGTATGGGCGCCCGAGGCTTCGGCGTGGCAATCCTGCGCGCCCAGCGCGACGGTCGAGCCGGTCAGCGCATCGCCCACCACCGGCAGCAGCGGCGCCGGCGGGCAGACGGCAAGCTCGGCGGCGATCGACCCGGCACCGGCGGCCACGGCGGCGGCCAGCGCGCGGCCATCGGCCGACAGCATGTTCATCTTCCAGTTCCCGGCGACCAGCGGCGTTGGACGATGCGGCATGCCTGAAGACTCCTCCGAGAAGATGCTTGTTCAAAACGCCCGGCCGAAGCCTGGAAGACCGGTGCCGGGGTCCTTGCCGGCAGAACCCCGTGCGATCACGCACGCATCCACCTCCGGCAAACGCGTCCTCCGCGTCCGGTCGCGGCTGCTATAACATGCCTTGAAAGCCATTTCCAGTCGGCGCGGCACCATATACAGCAGGGCCGATATGCGGCCGGCCGGTTTCAAGATTGCGACGCAGGCATACCCGCTTCTATGATGCGCCCCAAACCGGACCGCCCCGCACCGCACCCGAGCGGCATGCCCGGCACATCCTGCCATCGGCGCCGATTACAGAGATCAGGACCTAGCACACATGTTGAACCAGCTTCGCTCCGCCTCTCGCCACTGGTTATTCCGTGTGTTTCTGATCGCGCTTGCGGCCAGTTTCGCGGTCTGGGGCATCGGCGACATCTTCCGCGACCGGCAGACCAACATCATTGCCGATGTCGGCGGCGCCGAAGTGACGCCGGCCGAACTCAGCCGGATCTATCAGGGCGAGATCGAACGCGCCCGCCAGGTCTTCGGCCCGACCTTCGACCAGTCCATGGCCCGCAGCATGGGTCTGCTTGAACGCTCGGTCGGCCTGGCGGTGGGCGACGCGATGATCCGGGCCGAGACCGACCGGCTGGGGCTTGGCGTCACCGACGAGATGATCGCCCGCGCGATCACCGAAGCGCCGGCATTCCAGGGGCTGGGCAACCGCTTCGACCGGCAGGTCTATGAGCAGGTTCTGGCCCGCAACGGCTATACGCCCGCCGATTACGAGACCTCGTTGGCCCGCGATCTGCGCCGCCAGCAACTGATCCAGGCGCTCGCGGCTCCTGTGCCGGCGCCGGAGCCGCTGGTCCGGCTGGACCATATGTTTGCAGCCGAGCAGCGCCGGTTGATCACCGCCCGCGTGCCCGCCGATCCGGCAGCCATCGAAGCCCCGTCCGACGAGGCGCTCACCGCCTATTACGAGGCGAACAAGGGCCGCTATGCCATCCCCGAGCGCCGCGCGGTCAGCTTCGCGACCCTGACACCCGAGGCGCTGGCCGCCGAGATCACTGTCGACGAAGCGGCGCTGCGCGAGGCCTATGACATCCATCTCGACCGCTACACCACCCCGGCCAGCCGGTCGGTCAGCCAGATGACCTTCCCCGACAAGGCCCCCGCCGAGGCGGCACATGCTCGTATCGTGGCCGGCGAGGATTTCGACACCGTCGCCGCCGATCTGGGTTTCGACCGCTCGACGATCGATCTTGGCCGGGTCACCCGCGAACAGATGCTGCCGGAACTGGCCGATCCCGCCTTCGCGCTGGCGGAAGGCGAGGTGTCGGCGCCGGTCGAGAGCCCGCTGGGCTGGCATCTTCTGATCGCGCGCGATGTTGTGGAGGGCCGGGTTCAGAGCTTCGACGAGGTTCGCCGCGGTCTGGACGACGAGTTGAAGCTCGACCGCGCCCTCGACCGCGTCTATGAGGAAGCGACCGGCATCGAGGACAGCCTGGCCGGCGGCGCCACCCTGGAACAGTTGACCCAGCAGTTCGGGCTCGATCTGGTGAAGATCGACGCGATCGCCGCCGACGGTACCGACGGCCTGGGCCGCGAGGTCGAGCGCGCCCCCGAAACCGACCGTTTCACCGCCCTTGCCTTCTCGACCGACCGGGGCGCCACCACGGCGCTGACCGAATGGGAGAACGGGCGCTATTTCATCCTGCGCGTCGACAGCGTCACCGAGCCCGAGGACCGGCCGCTTGACGCTGTGAAGGATCGGGTGATCGCCGACTGGCGTGCCGAGGAAGCCCGCACACGGGCCGAAGCCGCGGCCAACCGCATGGTCGAGGCGGTGAATGCCGGCGGCACGCTCGCCGCCGCCGCCGCCGAGGCCGGCATCGATGTCGAGACCCCGCCGGCGATTGACCGTCGCGGCCGCATCGCCGGTGCCGACGCCGCGGCACAGCCGCAGCCGGTCAATCTGCCGGCCGAACTGGTCCAGGACGCCTTCGCCGCCCGCACCGGCGATGCGGTGATGGCCGAGACCGCCAATGGCGGCCGCATCGTCGCGGTCGTGGCCGATGTGATCACCCCGCCGGCACCTGAGGGCGCCGAGGCCGCCGCCGCCGGCGCGCGGCTGGAGCAGGGGTTGTCGCAAGGCATCCTGTCGCAGTACGAAAAGGTGCTGCGCGCCCGCCACCCGGCCACGATCAACACCAATCTGATCGACCAGATGTATCCGGCGCAGGGCTCCTGAGCTCGTCGCCGCGCCGTCTCGCCACAATCATCCGGCCGGGTCCCGATCGCCCGGCCGCGCCGGAAAGCCTCGATCCCCGATGGATATCGCGCCCGATTTCGACCGCTTCGCCGCCATTTATGACGAGAACCGCGCGCAGGTGGTGTCAACGACCCTGGCCGCCGATCTGGAGACGCCGGTCTCGGCGATGCTGAAGCTGGCCGATCGCCGACCCTACAGCTTTCTGCTGGAATCGGTTGAAGGCGGCGCGGTGCGCGGCCGCTATTCGCTGATCGGCCTGAAGCCCGACGTGATCTGGCGGGTGGTCGACGGGCGGGTCGAGATCAACCGCGACGCCAGGGCCGACCTCGACGGCTTCGTGGTGGAAGACGGCACCGACCCGATCGCCTCGCTGCGCGCGCTGATCGCCGAAAGCCGCATCGACCTGCCGGCGGCCCTGCCGCCGATGGCGGCGGGGCTGGTCGGCTATCTGGGCTATGACATGGTCCGGTTCATGGAGCGGCTGCCCGAGCCGCGCCGCGACGCGCTGGGCATCCCCGACGCCATCTTCACCCGGCCGACGGTGATGGCGATCTTCGATGCCGTCGACAGCACCGTCACCCTGATCACACCGGTGCGCCCGGAACCCGGCTGCACCGCCGCCATGGCCTGGCGGCTGGCGCGCGAACGGCTGATGGATGTGGTATCGGATCTGGGACGCGGCCTGCCGGTGGGGCTGGCGCCATCGGCCGCCGACCTGGCCCCGGCGACCGAGCCGGTGTCGAATGTCGGTCAGGCGCGGTTCGAGGACATGGTCCGCACCGCCAAGGATTACATCCTGGCGGGCGACGCCTTCCAGATCGTGCCGTCACAGCGCTTCACCCTGCCCTTCCGGCTGCCGCCCTTCGCGTTTTATCGCGCCCTGCGCCGGCAGAACCCCTCGCCCTTTCTGTTCTATCTCGATTACGGCCAATTCCAGGTCGCGGGGTCGAGCCCCGAGATTCTGGTGCGGGTGCGCGACGACGTGATCACGGTCCGCCCGATCGCCGGCACCCGCCGGCGCGGCAAGGATGCGGCCGAGGATCAGGCATTGGCCGAGGAGCTGGCAGCCGACCCCAAGGAGGTCGCCGAGCATCTGATGCTGCTCGATCTGGCGCGCAACGATGTCGGCCGCTTCGCCCGCATCGGCACGGTCAAGGTCACCGAGAACATGATCATCGAGCGCTACAGCGCCGTGATGCATCTGGTGTCGAATGTCGAGGGTGAGCTGGCGCCGGCCCATGATGCGCTGGATGCGCTGATCGGCGGTTTTCCGGCCGGCACGGTGTCGGGCGCGCCCAAGGTCAGGGCGATGGAGATCATCAACGAGCTTGAGTCCGACCGACGCGGCGTCTATGGCGGCGGGGTGGGCTATTTCTCGGCCGGCGGCGCCATGGACAGTTGCATCGTGCTGCGCACCGCCGTGATCAAGGACGGCGAACTGCATGTCCAGGCCGGCGCCGGCGTGGTTGCCGACAGCGATCCGACCTCGGAATATGAAGAGACGCGGGCAAAGGCCCGGGCCCTTATCCGTGCTGCCGGCGAGGCCTGGCGATATGCCGGCGGCCTCGCCCGCTGAGCCGGGTCAGAAAGCGGCGTCAGGCTGCCTTGCCGCCGAAATCATAGCCGGCATCGTCGATCGCCTCGCGGACCGTGGCTTCCTCGTGATCACCGGTCACGGTGACCAGGCCGGCCGGCTGGTCCACCGCGATCACAGCGTCGGGCAGGCGGGATGACAGGGCGCGGCGCACCGCCTTGGCACAGCCTTCGCAGGTCATCCCCGCGACGTGATAACGCGTCTGGGCACTCATTCGGGTCTCACTCCTTGACGACGGGCCCATCCATGAAGACGGCGCCCTCCTCAGCCCGTGCGGGGGCTGCTTCCGTCTGGTCCGCTACGGTCCTTGGTTCCTCGGTGCCGGCATCGCCGGGCACGGGGATCAGGGCCGTCAACGGCACCAGTTCGATGCCCCGCGCCCTCGCCGCCGGCAGCCAGCGGGTCAGCACCCGCAGCGTTTCGGGATGCGGGTGGCCGATGGCGATGGCGCCGCCATGGCGGCGTGCGGCGGCTTCCAGCTTGTCCAACTGGCCCGCGATCTTGGCCTCGTCAATCTCGTGATCCAGAAAGATGTCGCGGGTGGCGTTGGGAATGCCGGTCGCGATCGCGCTGCTGGCGCCCACAGATTTCGCGGTGGTGCGGCTGTCCAGGAACAGCAGGCCGCGGGCCTTCAACTCAGCCATCACCGCCTGCATCAGCGGTGCGCTTTCGGTGGCACGGCTGCCCATATGGTTGTTGATGCCGACATAGCCACCGAACATGTCCAGGTTATGCTTCAGCCGGGCGACATTGTCGGCAACCGAAAGCGCAGGATCCAGGGCCTTGGGTCCGGGATCGGCGGGGCCGCTGGGCCGCATCGGCATATGCACCAGCAATTCGTGGCCAGCGGCATGGGCCTTGGCCGCCTGGACGCCGACATCACGGGCATAGGGCAGAAAGGCGAAGGTGATCGGGCCCGGCAGGGCGATGGCGGCGGCGCTCTGCGGCTTGTTCACCCCCATATCGTCGATGACGATCGCGACCCTCGGCCCCTTCGGCACGGCAGGGGCCTTGATCGCAAAGCGCTGCCAGGCGGGCATGCCCCCGCCCTCGGGCGGGCGCACGGCCGCATCCGGCACCGGTGGCACCATGGCTGCGACCTGACGTTCCGGTTCCGCCGGCGGCTGTGGCGCCGCGGCATCCGGCGCCCGTGCCGCCTGCGCCGGGCCGGCCGCGGGCGCCGCAGGTGTCGGCACTGGAGCCGGCGTCGGAGCGGGAGCCGGCATCGGAGCAGGAGCCTGGGCGGCGGTCTGCGCCGGAGCCGGAGCCGGGACAGGTGCGGAAGCCGCGCCCGACGTGGCCGCCTGCGGCCGGGACTCACGGCTCGCATCTTCGCCGGTGATGGTGGCGCCGCTACCGGCCAGATCCGGGCGCCATTCGCGGCCGGTGGGGGGCGGCGGCGCGGACGGCCTTCCGGCGGCGGCATTGGCCGGCGCAGGGGCAGGCGCGGCATCGGGTGCCGGCACCGCGGCACCGGCCGGCAGCGTCGGGCGTGCCACCTGCTCGTAACGCGCGGGCGTGATCAGCGACCCGATCACCGCCCCCGCCACCACCAGCAGGGCGATGCCGACCAGCCCATAAGCGGCGAACTGCCGACGGGCCAGCAAAGCCGCACCGAAGCGTGCCAACAGGCCGGGGCCGGCGGGCCGCTGGCCGCCGGCGGTGGGCCCGCGCAGCGTTTTCGGCCGCGCGCCGGGCTTTGCCGGCGGGGTGCGCGGGCCCGCAGCCTTGGTGCCCGTGCCTTTGGTGCCAGTCCCTTTGGTGCCCGCGGCCTTTGCACCCGTTGTCTTCGCACCGCCGCCCTTGGCGGCAGCCTTTGTGGCCGCCGCCTTCGAGGCGGGGGTCGCGGCCCTGGAGCCCGTCTTGGCCTGGGGCTTCGACGAAGCCGCCTTGGCCGTCTGCTGGCCGCCGTTGGTGCCGGTTCTTGCCTTGCGGCCGGCGCCACTGCCCGTGCGGCTGCCGTCCTCGCCCTTGGTCATCGTGTCTGGTCCGTGTCCGATCTGTTCTGGGCCGGCCCGCGGCCGGCGGGCGCACTATACCGGATCATGCGATGTGTGCCGATCAGATGCGCCTGCGGCCCCGAACTGGTCACCGGCGCCATCATCATGAAGGCCCGCGTCGTCTTCATGAGGATCGGCCAGATCGTCGAGGATCGGGCAGTCCGGACGGCCGTCGCCATGGCATGTCTCCACCAGATGCGCCAGCGTCCGGCGCATGGCCGCAAGCCCGGCCATGCGCCGGTCCAGTTCGGCGATCCGGGCCAGGGCCAGGTCGCGGACATCGCGGCTCGCCCGGTCGCGATCATCCCACAACGCCAGAAGGTCGCGGACCTCGTCGACCGCGAAGCCCAGCCGCCGGGCCCGCAGCACGAACCGCAGCCGGTCGACCGCTGCCCGCGGGTACTGGCGATAGCCGTTCGCCTGCCGGTCAGGCCGCGGCAGCAGGCCGATCTCCTCGTAATAGCGCACGGTCTTAGGGTTGGTGCCGGCGGCTGCCGCCAGGACGCCGATGGTCAGAACACTCATGCCACACCTCGCTCCAAATCCGCCGGGCGCCAGCGCGCCAGCAGCAGGGCGTTGGCCAGAACGCTCACCGAACTCAACGCCATCGCGGCACCGGCAAACACCGGATCCAGCAGCCCCAGCGCCGCCAGCGGAATCCCGATCGTGTTGTATCCAAAGGCCCAGACCAGATTCTGGCGGATCTTCGCCCGGGTCAGCCGGCAGATGTCCAGGGTTGCCGGCAGCAGCGACGGGCTCTGGCGCATCAGCGTGATATCGGCCGCCGCCATCGCGACATCCGTGCCGCCGCCGATCGCCACCGACAGGTCGGCGGCGGCAAGCGCCGGCGCGTCATTCACCCCGTCGCCGACCATCATCACCCGGTGGCCCTGGGTCTTGGCCGCCGTCACCGCATCGGCCTTGGCAGCGGGATCGGCGCCGCCGGTCGCCTCGGCGATGCCAAGTCTGGCGGCAACGGCGCGCGCGGTCGCCGGTGCGTCACCGCTCAACATCCTGACCGTGATCCCGCGCCCGGTCAGGGCCCGCACGGCATCGGCCGCGTCCGCGCGCGGCGCATCGGCCAGCACGAAGCCGCCAAGCAGCCTGGGGGCGGCATCATCGGGCACCGCCGCCAGCCATACCACCGTCGCGCCATCGGCCTCCGCATCGTCGGCCTCGGCGCCGGCCGCATCGGGCAGCGCCATGCCGGCATCGGTCATGAAGCGCCGAGACCCGAGGCGATGCGGCACATCGCCGATCAGCCCTTCCACACCCGCACCGGGCCGGTTGCGGCGCCCCGCCACCACGGCCGGAACCACGTCCCCATCCTCGGCCGCCGCCCTGATCGCGCGGGCCAGCGGATGTTCGCTCGCCTGCTGCAGGCCGGCGGCACGGGCCAGGGCCGCGGCCGCAGCGACCTCAGGGGTGCCGCCGTCGATCTGGCGCAGCAGCCGGGGGCGGCCTTCGGTCAGGGTACCGGTCTTGTCGATCAGCGCCAGATCGATGCCGACGCCATGATCGAAGGCAGCCGGCGACCGCACCAGAATCCCGGCGCGGGCGGCGGCACCGGTGCCGGCCACGATCGCCGCCGGCGTTGCCAGGCCCATGGCACAGGGGCAGGCGATCACCAGCACCGTCACGGCCGCGATCACCGCATCCGGCCAGTCAGCGCCGGCGATCAGCCAGCCACCGAAGGTGCAAAGCGCGATCACCACCACCACCGGCACGAAAACCGCGCTCACCCGGTCGACCACCGCCTGAACCGGCGCCCGGGTCGCCTGGGCATGCTCCACCATCCGCACCACCTGGGCCAGCGTCGTGTCGCGCCCGACCCGCGCCACCCGCGCCAGCAGCGGATCGCTGCCATTGACGGTGCCGGCCGACAGGCTCGCGCCCGGCGCCTTGTCGACCGGCAGGCTTTCACCGGTCAGCATGGATTCATCCGTGCTGCCCTCGCCCTCGATCACCCGGGCATCGGCGGCGATCCGCTCCCCCGGCCGGATCGACAGCACATCCCCCACCCGCAATGCTGTCACGGCCACGTCGCTCTCGCTGCCATCGGCATTGCGGCGGCGGGCGGTGTCGGGGCGCAAGGCCGCCAGCGCGCGGATCGCCGCACCCGTGGCGCGGCGCGCCCGGCCTTCCATCCAGCGGCCGAACAGCACCAGAACCGTCACCGCCGCTGCGGCTTCGAAGTACAGATGCATCGCGTGATCGCGCGCCAGCCACAGATAGACCGACAATCCGAATGCCGCCCAGGTGCCCAGCACCACCAGCAGATCCATATTGCCGACACCGGCCTTCAAAGCACCCCAGGCCGGACGCAGAAAGCGTCGCCCAAGGCCGATCTGCACCGGCGCTGCCAGCAGAAGCTGCGCCCAGCCCGGCAGCGGCGGCACACCGAACGGCATCCAGACCATCTGGCCGACCAGCGGCAATGCCAGCACGGCCCCGATGATCACCTCGATACCCAGACGGCGGCTGTCGGCCACCTCCTGCGCCTGGCGGGCGTCGCGCGGATCGGCGCCGATTCCGCCATCGGCGGCCCCTTCCGTGATGATCGCACCCTCATAGCCGGCGCGGGTCAACGCCGCCAGCAGGGCATCGTCGTCGGGCTGACCATCACCCGGGGCCAGCGTCACCAGCGCCTCGTGCGTCGCCAGACTGACCTCGGCATCGCGCACGCCGGGCAGCTTGCGCAACGCTCGTCCCACCCGGTTCACGCAGGTGCCGCAGGTCATGCCTTCGACCGCCAGCCGCCGTTCAACCGCATCACCGGCCGCATCGGCCGGGCGGTCGAGATCGTGTTCGCCTGCAATCATGGTCATCATCGTCGTCCTGGCTGTTCCGTGCGGCGGCCCCCACCGCAGCGGCGCATCCATCGGCGATGCGGTGGCGTTGGGAACCATTCGACAGGCAGTGTGCAGCTTCCAGCGACTGGAAGGTCAAGCGGCATCGACGGCAAGCCCGGCCGCGGGACATCTTGACGCGGCGGGACGCGCGGGGTTTCCTGTGGCCCGGTCGCGCATGCCGCACATCCTTGGAAGGGGCACAGGCCCGATGATCCTGCTGGTGGACAACTACGACAGCTTCACCTGGAATCTCGTCCATTATCTGGGCGAGGCCGGGGCCGAGGTCGAGGTGGTGCGCAATGATCAGCTGACCGTGGCCGAGGCCATGGCGCGTGCCCCTGAAGGCATCGTGCTCTCCCCCGGCCCCTGCGATCCCGACCGCGCCGGTATCTGCCTGGACATGGTGGCGGCGGCGGCCCGCGCCCGGCTGCCATTGCTGGGCGTGTGCCTGGGCCATCAGACCATCGGCCAGGCCTTCGGCGGCCGGGTGGTGCGTGGTCCCCGGCCGATGCATGGCAAGGTGACGCCGATCCGGCATCTGGGCGGCGTGCTGTTCGATGGTCTGCCGGCGCAGTTTCCCGTCACCCGCTATCATTCGCTGGTGGTGGCGCGCGACGGTCTGCCCGACAGCCTCAGGATCACCGCCGAGGACGATGACGGCGTGATCATGGGCCTGTCGCATCGCGACCTGCCGATCCATGGGGTACAATTCCACCCTGAGAGCATCGCATCGGCTCATGGCCATGCCCTGATCGCCAATTTCCTGACCGTTACCCAGACCCCAACCCTTGCGACCGCATCCGCGACGGAGAGCGTATGAGTTCCCAGACGACCGGCCAGCCGCCCGAGCCCGCCCCTGAAGATTTCCGTGCGCTGATCGCCCGCGTCGCCGACGGACATCCCCTCACCCGCGATCAGGCGCGCGATGCCTTCCGCCTGATGATGGGTGGCGAAGCGACGCCGGCCCAGATCGGCGGCTTTCTGATGGCGCTGCGCGTGCGCGGGGAGACGGTCGACGAGATCACCGCCGGCGCCGAGGTGATGCGCGCGAAGGCGATGTCGGTGCGGGCGCCCGACGGCGCGGTCGACACCTGCGGCACTGGCGGCGACGCCCGGGGCACGTTCAACATATCCACTGCCGCATCGTTGATCGTGGCCGCCTGCGGGGTGCCGGTCGCCAAGCATGGCAACCGGGCGTTGTCGTCCAAATCCGGGTCTGCCGATGTGCTGAAGGCACTGGGCCTGAACATCGATGCCGATCTTGAGCGCGTGGAGCGTGCCGGCCGCGACGCCGGCTTCTGCTTCATGATGGCGCCACGCCATCATGCGGCGATGCTGAATGTCGCAGGACCTCGTGTCGAGCTTGGAACAAGAACCATCTTCAACCTGTTGGGACCACTTGCCAATCCGGCCGGCACCCGCTTTCAGTTGATGGGGGTGTTTGCGGCCCGCTGGGTGGAGCCGGTGGCGCATGTGCTGCGCAATCTGGGCTCCGAGCGCGCCTGGGTGGTCCATGGCCGCGACGGGCTGGACGAGATCACCATCACCGGCGAGACCGATGTCGCCGAACTGGTCGATGGCGAGGTTCGCCGGTTCACGATCGCGCCCGAGATGGTCGGCCTCGACCGCTACGCGCCGGACGACCTGAAGGGCGGCGATGCCGCCACCAATGCCGCGGCGATCCAGGCCATGCTGGCCGGTGCGCCGGGCGCGTTGCGCGATGTGGCGCTGCTGAATGCGGCGGCGACCCTGGTCATTGCCGGGGCCACGCCCGACCTTGCCACCGGCGTCGCCCGCGCCCGTGAGGCCCTCGACAGCGGGCGCGCCACGACCGTGCTCGACAGGGTCATCGCCATCACCAACGGCCGGGAGGGCTGACCGCCATGACCGGAACATCGCCGGCGACCGCCGATACCCTGGCCCGGATCTGCGACGACAAGCGTGTTCACATCGCCGCCTGCAAGGCGCGGCGGCCTCTCTCCACGCTGGAATCCCTGTTGCCGGACGCGGCTCCGCCGCGCGGCTTTCGCGCGGCACTTGCGGCCCGCATCGCCGCCGGCCAGCCGGCGCTGATCGCCGAGGTGAAGAAGGCGTCGCCGTCCAAGGGCCTGATCCGGGCCGATTTCGACCCGGCGGTGCTGGCGCGTGCCTATGAGGCGGCAGGAGCCGCCTGCCTGTCGGTGCTGACCGACACGCCGTATTTCCAGGGCGAGGACGCCTATCTGGTCGCGGCGCGCGCGGCCACCGCCCTGCCGGTGCTGCGCAAGGATTTCATGCTCGATCCCTATCAGGTGGTCGAAGCGCGCGTGCTCGGCGCCGACTGCATCCTGCTGATCATGGCGGCGCTCGACGACGGGCGCGCGGCGGAACTGGAAGCGTTGGCGATGAACCTGGGCATGGATGTTCTGGTCGAGGTTCACGACCGGGCCGAGCTTGATCGCGCGCTCAAGCTGACCAGCCCGCTTCTGGGTATCAACAACCGCAATCTCAAGACCCTGGTCGTGGATGTTCAGACATCGATCGATCTTGCGGCAGGGGTGCCGGCCGATCGGGAACTGGTTTGCGAAAGCGGGCTCGACGGCCCGGCCGTGCTGGAGCGGATGATGGCTCATGGCATGCATCGTTTCCTGGTCGGTGAAAGCCTGATGCGGCAGGCGGATGTGGAGGCGGCCACCCGCCATCTGCTCAGCGCCCGCGCGCCGGCCGTGGCTGAGTGAGGGATTGATGACCGACAGCACGAATAACGGCGGCGCCAGTGGCCTGACCCATTTCGACGCGACGGGTGCGGCGGTCATGGTCGATGTCTCGGCCAAGGATGTGACCGAACGGGTCGCGATCGCGGAAGCCCGAGTGCGCATGGCGCCCGAAACCCTGGTGGTGGTGCGGCGGGGCGATGCCAGGAAGGGCGATGTCATCGGCATCGCCCGGCTCGCCGGCATCATGGGCGCCAAGCGCACTGCCGATCTCATCCCGCTCTGCCATCCGCTGCCGCTGCAATCGGTGACAGTCGATATCGAGCCGGACGACGCCCTGCCCGGCCTGGTGATCCGGGCCACCGCCAGGGTCACCGCGCGTACCGGTGTCGAAATGGAGGCATTGACCGCCGCCAGTGTCGCAAGCCTGACGGTTTACGATATGCTGAAGGCGATCGATCGTGGCATGACCATCGAAGCCGTGCGGCTGATCGAGAAACGCGGCGGCCGTTCGGGTCACTGGACGGCGCCGACCCTCATTCCGGAGCCCTGAGCCCCATCATGCTGAGAGCCCGATCATGCTGACCGTCGACGACGCCCGCGCCCGCATACTCGACGAGGCCAGACCGCTTGGCACGGAAACAGTCGCCCTGGCCGATGCCCGCGGCCGGGTTCTGGCGGGTGATCTGGTGGCGCGGCGAACCCAGCCGCCGCAGGCGATGTCGGCGATGGATGGCTGGGCATTGCGCACAGGCGATCTGGCCGCCGGGCGCACCGAATTTCATGTGGTCGGGGTGTCGCGGGCCGGCAGCGGCTTTACCGGCATGGTCGATGCGGGACAGACGGCGCGCATCTTCACCGGTGCCCCTGTCCCGGACGGGGCCGATATCGTGGTCATCCAGGAAGACACCCACGTTGCCGCTCATGATGATGACGGCCAGCCGCTGCGGATGGCCCTGACCGACAGGGTCGAGCCGGTTGCCGGCGCGAATATCCGCCCCGCCGGCATCGACTTCGCCACCGGTGCCGTCGGCCTGCAGGCCGGACGGGTGATGGATGCCCGCGCCATTGCCCTTGCGGCCGCCATGGGCCATCCATGGTTGCAGGTCATCAGGCAGCCACGGGTCGGCGTGCTCGCGACCGGCGACGAACTGGTCCGGCCCGGAGAGCCGATGGGCCCCGACACCATCGTCGATGCCGTGACCCCGGCACTGATGGCGCTGATCCAGGATGCCGGCGCCGTGCCGGTCGATCTCGGCATCGCGCCCGATGCTCGCGACCGGATCGATGCGGCGCTGACCGCCGCCCATGGCTGCGATCTTCTGCTCACCATCGGGGGCGCCTCGGTCGGTGATCACGATCTGATGCAGGCAGCATTGATCAGCCACGGCGCCAGCATCGATTTCTGGAAGATCGCCATGCGGCCAGGCAAGCCGCTGATGTATGGCCGGATGGGCGGCATGCCGGTGCTGGGCCTGCCGGGCAACCCGGTGTCGGCCTTCATCTGCAGCTGGTTGTTCGCCCTGCCGCTGATCGACCGGCTGGCCGGCCGCACACCGCGTGATCCGGCACCGGCGCGCCTGCCCCTGGCGGCACCCGTGGCGCAGAACACCATGCGCCAGCATTACATGCGCGCCCGGCTTCAGACCGACGCGGACGGACACCAGACCGTGCTGCCGGTGCGTGATCAGGACAGTTCTCTGCTTTCGGCGCTGGCCGATGCCGATGCGCTGATCCTGCGTCGGCCGCATGCGCCGGCCGCAGAGCCGGGAACCGAGGTCGAGGTTCTGCGCTTGTCGCCCATGGGTTGATCGCATGCATCGGCACACGAAACGTGTGGCGCAGTACTCATTGCGCGCACCAATTGCATTTTGCGAACAGCCGTGAACAAGACTGAAACAAAACAGCGACACCGCGCTTGACGCTCGCCCTGACCGGGCGTAGCTTCAATTCGATGTTGCGTCTTTGTTCTGGGCGCCGACAGACCGACAGACAGGCGGGCCCGCCATCCCCATCGGCGTGGCGTGAGGCCGGCTTGCGATCGATTTCGGGGGAGGTGCTGGTGCTCACACGCAAGCAGCATGAACTGCTGCGGTTCATCCTCGACCGGGTGCGCGCCACCGGCGTCGCCCCATCCTTCGAGGAAATGAAGGATGCGCTGGATCTGAAGTCCAAATCGGGCATTCACCGCCTGATTCTGGGGCTGGAGGAGCGTGGCTTCATCCGCAGGCTCGCCCATCGCGCCCGCGCGATCGAGGTGATCCGTCTGCCGGACGGCGCCGCCTTCCAGATGCCGGGGGATGTGCTGCCCGGCGCCCATCATGGCGGCCAGGTCAGCAATGCGCCGGCAGGCGGCCCTGCCGGCACGGCCATGCCGCAAGCGCAGCCGCGCGGGCCCCGGCTGGTCGACGTCACCACCGGTCGCGGCTTTGTGGCCGAGGGTGGCGACGGCAGTGGCGCCGGAGGTGCCCGGTTGCGCAGCATCACCCGCCCGCCATTGAGCGCGCCACCACGCAGCACCCAGGCCGATGACGCACACAACATCGTCCTGCCGCTCTATGGCAAGATTGCCGCCGGCACGCCGATCGAGGCACTGTCCGATGCCGAACGCACGGTTGAGGTGCCGGCCGGACTGGTGCCGTCTGGTGCCGACTATTTCGCACTGGAAGTCGACGGTGACTCGATGATCGAAGCCGGGATCATGAGCGGCGATACCGTCATCATCCGTCGCGCCGATACGGCCGATAACGGCACCATCGTGGTCGCCCTGATCGATGGCGGCGAGGCGACGCTGAAGCGCCTGCGCCGCCGCGGTCAGGCGATCGCGCTGGAGCCCGCCAACAAGGCTTATGAGACCCGGATCTATCGTCCTGATCAGGTGAAGGTTCAGGGTCAACTGGTGGCCTTGTTCCGTCGCTATGCCTGACGGCAAGCCTGTCCGCCATCATGACAGGATGACAAGGCCGCCCGCCGGTTTCCGGCGGCGGCCTTGTGTCGCTGGTGGCCACGGCGGCGCCGACGGCCCGCGTTGCCGATGATGATCACCGACGCCGACCTCATCCGGTCGGCTATCGGACGGCGCGGCATCATCGACCGGCATCATCGACCGGTGTCACGGCGGCACGCACCCAGGGGCGCTGCCCGCGCACCGATCCTGTCTCGTCGATCGCCACCCCATCCGAGCCCAACCTGATGGCGATGCTGCCGGCAGTCTGGTCCGGTCGCCGCCGGTCGATCAGCCGGGCGGCGCAGGGCGGGGTTCCGGTGTCGTCGGGCCCGGCGGCGCTGGCGGCGATCACCACCAACTGTGCCGTGGCGCAGGCTTCGGCGAGCCGGCCGCCATCCATCACCAGGGTAGCCGTCAGGTTCTGTCGGGTCATGCGGCACAGGCCCGCGCGGCAGGCAAGGCCCGGCTCCGTCGTATCGGCCGTGAGCGGGCGGATCGCATCGGTGCCCAGCGCCTCTGCCCATTGGTTCAGCACGAAGCGGTTGCGGCGGTAATCGGTCGCCAGCAGCGCGCCGTCATGGCCGCGGACGGCAAGGCTTCGGCCATCATCGCTGACCAGGATGTCAGGCAGAGCCGGATGCGCCGCGATGATCACGCCGGCCAGCACCGGCACCAGCCCGGCCCAGCGCCACGGCCGCCGCCAGATGGCCAGCCACAATCCGCCAAAGGTCATCAGCAGCAGCGCGCCGGCGCCGAATGCCGGCACCAGCACCACGGCACCGGACCACGAGGCGATCATGGTCGCCGTGGCAATCACCAGATCCATGCCACGCGCCGACAGGGTGAACAGCAGGTCGGCGTTGAAGCCGTCCGGCAGTGGCAACAGCGTCGCCAGACTGCCGGCCAGGGCCGTCGGCATGATCCAGAACCCGGTCAGCGGCACCGCGATCAGGTTCGATACCAGCCCATAGCCGGTGGCGCGTCCGAAGGCATAGGCGGCATAGGGTGCGGTGGCGAGGCCGGCGATGCTCGACGTCGCCAGCATGCCGAAGATCCAGGCGCCGGCCCGCGACAACGCCGGCCGGCCTCCGCCCGCATCCATGCCGGCCAGTCGCCGGATCGCCGCGCTTTCATACAGCGCGATCAGCGCCACCACCGCCGCGAACGACATCTGAAAGCTGGGGCCGATGATCGCCGCCGGTTGAACCGCCAGCACCACGATGGCCGAACTCGCGATCAGCGACATCGACAGCACCGGTCGATTGGCCAGAATCGCGAGCAGGCCCAGCCCGGTCATGATGAAGGCGCGCTGGGTGGGAACCGCGAAGCCGCCCAGCGCCAGATAGCCGGCGGCACCGGCAAGGGCCGCGAGGCTTGCGACCTTGCGCCCGGAAATCCGGTCGGCCACTGCCGGCAACAGCGCCATCACCAGCCGGACCACGCCGAAGATCAGCCCGGCGACCATGGTCATGTGCAGGCCCGAGATCGAGATCAGATGGGCCAGACCGCTGTCGCGCATCGCCTGATCGACCGGGTCCGGAATCGCGCCGCGCAGGCCCGTGACCATGGCCGAGAGCACGGCGCCACCGGCGCCGGGCGCCGCCTGCCGGATACGGCGGTCCAGGGCCAGGCGGCCGCGCTCCACCGCTTCCCGCGTGGTCTGCAGGGTCAGGCGCGGTGCCGGTGGGCGGGTGACCATGGCTGATCCATAGGCGTAACCAATGGCGCCAAGCTGCTGAAAATAAGCCGCACGGGCAAAGTCATACCCACCAGGTATTACCGGTGCCGACGGTGGCGACAGATTAACCCGCATCCGCACGCCATCGCCCGGCGCGGGCAGCCCGCCCGCCTGCGGCCGCACCGTCACCCGCACCCGTGCCGGCAGGGTGTCGCGGGTCAGGCCATCGATCCAGGCCGGCACGATCAGCAACCGGCCGCCGCCGGCACCATCGGGCTCCACAGCCAGAACCCGGCCGGCCAGTGGCCCGCGATAGGGCTGTTCCAGCACCGGTGCCGTGACCAGCGCGGTGCCGAGCCCCGACACGGCCATACCGCCGGCCATCCAGGCAAATCCCAGGCAGGTCAGGGCCAGCCATGGCCGCCGCGCCCGCGCCATGACCGACAGCGACCAGATGGCGGCGGTTGCCGCGAACAATATCCAGAGCGGCGGATCGCGGACCAGATCGACATGAATGCCGCAACCGGTGGCGAACAGCACCGCACCCCACAGACGCCAGCGGTCCTGTTCCGCGCCAAGGCAGGTCTGGATCCAGCCGGTCAGGCGGCCGCCGCTCTGCCGCCACAGCCGCCGCAATCGGCCATCGTCCTGGTCGGCGCCGCCATCTACGCCAATCAGGGTCATGGCAGCCGCCCACCGGATAACGACCCGCGGCATCCGGGATGCGCGGTGCGGTTTTTCATGCTAATCAGGGGGCCACTCGCCGTGCCCGGCGCGGCGCCCATTCGAAAGCCGTGTTCCATGACCGTCGTCACCCGTTTCGCCCCCTCGCCCACCGGCTATCTGCATATCGGCGGCGCACGCACTGCGCTGTTCAACTGGCTGTATGCGCGACATACCGGCGGTGTCTTTCTACTGCGGATCGAGGATACCGATCGCCAGCGGTCAACCAAAGCGGCGATTGATGCCATTCTGGATGGATTGCGCTGGCTGGGCCTGGATTGGGACGCGCCCGAGACCTATCAGGCCGCCCGTGCCGATCGCCACGCCGCCGTCGCCCATGACATGCTGGCGCGCGGCCGGGCCTATCACTGCTGGTGCACACCGGAAGAGCTTGAGGCCCAGCGCGCCGAGCAGCGTGCCGCCGGCAGGCCGGTGCGCTATGACGGCCGCTGCCGTCACCGTGACCCGGCGACCGTTCCGGCCGGGCTGAAGCCTGTGGTGCGGCTGCTGGCGCCGTCCGAAGGCGAAACCGTGGTCGAGGATCAGGTTCAGGGCACGGTGCGGTTCGCCAACGACCAGCTCGACGATCTGGTGCTGCTGCGCGGCGACGGCACGCCCACCTATATGCTGGCGGTGGTGGTCGACGATCACGATATGGGCGTCACCCATGTCATCCGCGGCGATGACCACCTGACCAACACCGCCCGTCAGATCCTGATCTCTCAGGCCAACGACTGGGCGCTGTCGGTGTTCAGCCACATCCCGCTGATCCACGGTCCCGACGGTGCGAAACTGTCGAAGCGCCATGGTGCGCTCGGGGTCGATGCCTATCGCGATATGGGTCTGCTGCCCGAAGCCGTGCGCAACTATCTGCTGCGTCTGGGTTGGGGCCATGGCGACGATGAAATCATCTCGGATGCCCAGGCCATCGAATGGTTCGACCTGTCGGCGATCGGCCGCAGCCCGTCGCGCTTCGACATGGCGAAGCTGACCAACCTGAACTATCACTACCTGCGGAATACCGCGGATGACCGGCTGGTCGAACTGGTCGTACCGTTTATCGAGAAGGCTCTGGGCCGCGGTCTGACCGAGGATGCACGGGCACGCCTGCTCGCCGGTATGCCCGGATTGAAGGATCGCGCGAAGACCTTGATCGAACTGGCTGATAGTGGCGTGTTTTATGCCGCCGAACCACCATTCGATTTCACGCCCAAGGCCGCGAAGATTCTGGATGACGGCGGTCGTACCGTCCTGGCAGCCCTCCGCCCGGCGCTGCTCGCGCTTCCCGACTGGGACGATGCCGCCCTGGAAGAGGCTGCCCGCGCCCATGCCGACACGAACGGCCTGAAGCTTGGCGCGGTGGCCCAGCCGCTGCGTGCCGCCATGACCGGTACGACCGTGTCGCCCCCGATCTTCGAGGTGCTGCGCGTGCTGGGCCGCGCCGAATGCCTGCGCCGGCTCGACGCGGCGCTCTGATCACCCCAGCCGGCGATCACGACAACTGGCGATTACGACAGCCGGCGGCGGCGGCGGCCTGCCAGATCGAGCACCACGGCGGCGGCCCGCGCGCTGGGCTTCAGGCCGTCATCGGCGGGGCCGCCCAGGCGCGCCAGGGCCTCACGCAGCAAAGCGGCCTGAGCCTGACGCGCCGCCGGCTGGTCGATCAGCGGCGCCGCCAGCGCGATGATCCGGTCCGCCGTCACCTCGGCCTGCAGAAGCTCGGGCACGATTTCCCGCGCCATCACCAGATTGAGCAGGCTGACATGCGGCACCCGCACCAGCCGGCGGGCGATCGCGCCGGTCAGGGCGTTCACCCGATAGACCACCACCATCGGCACGCCCTGCCGGGCCAGTTCCAGTGTGACGGTGCCGGATGCCGCAATCGCCATATCGGCGGCGGCAAAAGCATCGCGCCTGCCGGCGGCATCGTCGACCACCACCGCCGGCTGCGGCAAGGCCCACTGCGCCACCGCCGCCCGCACCCGATCGGCCTCGGCCCGGATCGCCGGCACCACCACGCGCAATCCCGGCCGGGTCGCGGCCATCATCGACAAGGCCTGGCCCATCGGCCCCTGAAGCCGGCTGATCTCGCCCTTGCGGCTGCCGGGCAGCGCCAGCACCACCGTATCCTCCACAGCGATACCATGCCGGGCGCGAAAGCCCGGCCCGTCGCCCGTCGTCACCGCATCTTCGACGGCCGGATGGCCGACAAAGGTGCAGGGCAGACCGACGCGGGTGAACCAGGGCGGCTCGAACGGCAGCAAGGCCAGAAGATGATCGAAGATCGCGGCGAATTTCTCCGCCCGCTTCGGCCGCCACGCCCAGACGGTCGGTGCCACGTAATGCACCAGCACCAGCCCCAGCGGCTTCAGTCGTGTGGCCAGCCGGCGGTTGAAGCCCGGGCTGTCGATGGTCACCACGATGTCCGGCCGCGCCTGCGCGATCGCGTCAGCGGTCTGATCCAGGCGGCGGCGCAGATTGCGCAGATGCGGCAGCACCTCCAGCAACCCGAACAGGCTGAGTTCCTCCATCGGAAACAGGCTGTCGAAGCCCTCGGCCGCCATCGCCTCGCCACCCACCCCCATCAGCCGCATCCGGCCGCCGGTCCGTTCAACCAGCGCCCGGATCAACCGTGCGCCGATCAGGTCGCCCGACGCTTCACCGGCGATGATGGCAATCAGCGGTCCTTGGTCGGAACCGGCGGAGGATGCCGGCTTCATGTCGCCCCCATGATGAACAGCCCGCCCCGATCGGCCGCGGCGATCAGCGCCGGCCGATCGATCACCAGAACCCGCCCGGCGCCGACCGCCAGGCCGGCAAAGCCCGCACGGGCCAGTTGATCGATGGTCTCGCTCCCGATCGTCGGCCAGTCGACACGCCGTTCCTGACCGGGCTTGGCGGTCTTGACCAGCACCGGACGCGCGCCCGGACGGGCGAGGTCGCCGGCGCGGGCAATCAGGGCCGCCGTGCCCTCGATCGCCTCCACCCCCAGAACCACACCCTGCTGCACCACCACGGCCTGTCCGATATCCAGCCGGCCCAGCGCCTCCAGCACCTCGATGCCACGGCGGATATCGGCGCGCGCCTGATCATCGGCCTGGACACGGCCCCAGATGCCGGGGGGGGCGTTCAGGCCGTCGACCACCTGATCGGCGCCGACCACCCGGAAACCCTCGGTCTCAAGATCGGTGATCACCGCCTTCAACAGCGCATCATCGCCCTGCCCGATCCGGGTCGCGACCCGGGCCAGCAGCCGGGCGCCGCGCGCATCCGGCATCACGGTCGAGAAGGACGGACGCTTGATCCCACCCGCCAGAACCAGATCGCCGACACCGGCCTGCTTCAGAGCCGCGATGATCCGCCCGGCCGCACCGATGCGGATGACGGCATGGGGCAGATCCGCGAACCGTGCCGGATTTTCGGTGCCGTCCAGCACCACCACGAAAACCGCCCGCCCGGCATCACGCGCCGCCTGGATCACCAGTTCAGGCAGTCGGCCATTGCCGGCGATGACACCGAGCGTATCGCCGCTCACGATGCGCCATCCGCCCCGGTCCTGGCGCGGGGGCGGGTCAGCGCCCGGTCGGCCTCGGCGCGGACGAAATCGATCAGTTGATCGACCACAGGATTGCCGCCGAACTCAGCGACCACAGCCGCCAGACGGTCGGCCTGGGTGCCGTCTCCCTGGAACAGGCGTCGATAGGCCGCTCTGAGGGCGTGCATGTCGTCGCGCGAAAATCCACGCCGCTTCATGCCGACGATATTGAGGCCGGCCAGATGCGCCCGATCGCCGGTGACGGTGCCGAACGGGATCACGTCGGCCTCGACACCGGACATCCCGCCGATCATCGCATGCGGGCCGATGCGGACCCATTGATGCACCGCCGACAACCCGCCGATGATCGCATGGTCGCCGATGCGGACATGCCCGCCCAGCGTGGCGTTGTTCACCAGGATGCAGTCATTGCCGACATGACAGTCATGAGCGACATGGGCGCCCACCATCAGCAGAACCCGGTCGCCGACGCTGGTCACAGCCCCGCCACCTTCGGTTCCCGGATTGATGGTGACATGCTCGCGCACCGTCACGTCACGGCCGATCTCGATCCGGTTGGGCTCGCCCCGATACTTCAGATCCTGGGGCTGATGGCCGATGACCGCAAACGGAAACGCCCGGAAGCCACTGCCGATCCGGGTGGTGCCGGTGATCACGACGTGGCTGTGGAGCACGGCGCCGGCGCCAAGCTGCACATCGGAACCGATCAGGCAGAACGGCCCGATCCGGCTGCCCGCGCCGATGATGGCGCCCGGCTCGACAATCGCCGACGGATGGATCTGGGCCTCAGGGGCATCGGCAGCGGGATGGTCCGGATTGTCTGCGCTCATCGGCTCCACATTCATGCGCGGTCGACGATCATGGCGGCGAAGGTTGCCTGCGCCACCACCTTGTCGTCGACGGTCACCCGGGATTCGAACTTCCAGACATTACCACGGCTCTGTTTCTTGATGACGATGACACGCATCACATCCCCCGGCTTGACGGGGCGGCGGAATCGGGCTTCCTCGATGGTCATGAAATAAACCAGCTTGCCCTCGCTGTCGGGCCCCAGCGTGCGCACCACCAAGACCGCAGCGGTCTGCGCCATGGACTCGATGATCATCACACCAGGCATGATCGGCGCGCCAGGGAAATGGCCCTGGAACTGCGGCTCGTTCATGGTCACGCACTTGATACCGACAGCGCTGACGTTCGGCTTCACGTCGACGACCTTGTCGATCAGCAGGAACGGATAGCGATGCGGGATCATTTCCATGACCCGCTCGATCTCGATCACCTCGGACGGCGCGTCGATCACAGTGGACGCAGTATCGGGCGACACGGTTGCATCTGGCATGGGGGCCTCGCTCATCTTCGTCGACATCCCTCGTGTTCTCGTCGTCTGACCTGCGGTCTGTTGATGTCAGTCTTCGTGTTTGCGTTTGGCCAGCCGCGCGAGAGCGACCGTCTGGCGATGCCAGTCCCGGATGGGGATGGCCGGAAAGCCCCCCATTTCCGAGCCGGGTGCGATGGCGCGGGTGACCCCGCTGCGGGCGGCGATCCGGCTGCCGCTGCCCACCTTCAGATGACCGGCAAAGCCCGATTGACCGCCCGCGACCACATAATCGCCGAACTCGGTCGACCCGGAAATGCCGACCTGGGCCACGACCACACAGCCGCGCCCGAGACGGACGTTGTGGCCCAACGTCACCAGATTGTCGATCATGCAGTTGTCGCCCAATACGGTATCCGGACCGGCGCCACGATCGACGGTGGAATTTGCCCCGATCTCGACGTCATTGCCGATGATCACCCGCCCCACCTGGGGAATACGCACATGGCCGGCGGCGGGATCGCTGGCGAAACCGAAACCGTCCTGGCCGATCCGCGCACCGGTGTAGATATAGACCCGGTCGCCCAGGCAGGCAAAGCCGACATAGGCCCCGGCCCCGATCACACAATTCCGCCCGATCACCGTGCCCCGGTCGATGACGGCATTTGCCTGGATAATGGTGCCGTCGCCGATCTCGGCCCCCGCCATCACCACAGCACCCGGACCGATCTCGACACCTTGCCCGATCACGGCGCCATCTTCAACTATAGCGCGAGGATGCGTGCCAGGATTCGCTGAAAGCGGCGGATGAAAGCAGCGTGACACCCGGGCAAACGCCATATAGGCGGCCGGTGCCACAAGAAGCGGCAGATGTTCGGGCGCGCGCGGCACATCGGCTGCCGCCATGATGCACAGCCCGGCCCGGCACTCGGCCAGCTTGGAAATATAGCTGCGATTGCTGAGAAAAGTGACGTCCCCGGGACCAGCACTGTCGATGGAGGCAACGCCGGTCAGAAGCCCCGCCGGCGGTGCACCGTCGAGCACGCCATTCGCTGCTGCGGCAAGCGCCTCGGCGGTGAACGGACCTGCGGTTTCGAAAAAGCGCGGATCGGCCATCTCTGCCTGTCCCTCATGTCGGCTGCGGCACCGTGACGTTGCCATCACGATGCCGCGACCGGTTCGATCGACCTTCGACGCCGCAGGACACAAAGCCCGCCTGGCGTCGCCATGAGGTCGTGTGTCTACTTGCCCTGAGCCTTCGGCAGATCCAGCCGTGGCACCGCCTTGTTCATCCGCTGGATGACTTCGTCGGTCACGTCCAGGCTGTTGTCGACAAGGATGGTGGTCTGACGCGGCAGCACCAGCGTGTAGCCGCGCTCCTCGGCCAACGAGGCCAGGATCTGCAGAAACACCCGGTCGATTTCCACCTGAGCACGGGCGCTGGTTTCGTCGAAAGACCGGCGACGCTCGGCAACCGCCTTCTGCATTTCGCCGAACTTACGCTCGAAATCCTCACGACGTTTCTGGAAGGCCTCGGGCGACAACAGAGACCGCTGCTTCTGCAGGTCTTCCTGCTCCTTGCGCAGCGCCTCCTCGTCCTTGGCGATGCCGTCACGGAAGCCGGCGCGAACCTTGCCGAGCTGTTCCTGAAGGCTCTTCGCGGCGCTGGTCTCCTCCATCACCTTCTGAACGTCGACCACAGCGACATTCAGGGTCTGCTGTGCGGCGGCAGGGCCGACGGCCAGCAGGGAGGTGGCGCTGAAGGCAAGCCCGGCGGCGAGCGCAATTTCACGCAGGCGCCGGCCGATCATGGGAGTCATGGGTTAGAACCTCGTGCCGAAGCTGAAACGGAAGACCTCGGTGTCATCGAAGTCCTCCTTGAGAACCGCCTGGGCGGCATCCAGGCGGATAGGGCCAAATGGCGAAATCCAGGTCAGGCCGACGCCGATGGAGGCGCGGATCGAGTTGACGTCCTGAATCTCGGAGCCACTGTCATCGATCTCGGTCACCGTGCCGAAATCGGAGAACACGCGGCCGCGCACATCGTAATCATCCGGCAGGCCAAGCGGGAAGCCCAGCTCGACCGAGCCCGCATAGAGCAGATTGCCGCCCAGCGCATCGTCGGCCACCGAATCGCGCGGGCCCACGCCGGCCGTCGCAAAACCGCGCAGACTGTCGCCACCAAGGAAGAAGCGATCGTTGATCGGCACATCGTCGCCCAGGCCGACGATATAGCCCACCTGCCCCGAAAGACTGCCGACCACGTCATCGGTGATCGGATAGTACCAGCCGGCTTCGGCGCGATGGCGGGCATAGCGCGCATCGCCGCCAAGGCCTGCCAGATCCTGCGTGAAGCGCAGCAGATAGCCGGATCGTGGATCGATGCGGCTGTCGCGCTTGTCATAGGTGAAGGTCTGACTGACGATAGAACTCAGCCGCTCGCCTTCCTGTTCCCGAATGAAACGCGATGCATTCTCGCCGACATCGGTCACTTCGTCGTTGCGCAGAGTGTATTTCAAGCCGTGGCGCAGGCTTGGCGTCAGCCAGTAGTCGGCGCGGAGCGCGCCGCCGGTGGTCTTCTGAACGTAGTTCGATTCATCCTCGCGATCGATCTCGCGACGGAAGAGGTCAAAACCGGCGGCGACGTCGCGGTTCAGGAAATAGGGCTCGGTAAAGCTGAGATCAACCAGCTGTTCATCGCCCGACAGGGTGAAGCCGACGCGCAGATCCTGGCCGCGCCCCAGAAGGTTGCGTTCGCGGATGCCGACGTCACCCAATGGACCTGAGCCGGTTGAATAGCCGACACCGAACGAGATTTCACCGGTCGACTTCTCGGCGACGTCGACCTTCACCACGGTCTTGTCGGGATCGCTGCCGGGCTCAGTCGTGACCTCGACCTTGTCGAAATAGTCGAGGTTGCGCAGGCGGTCGCGCGATACCCGCACCCGCTCGGCATTGAAGGGATCACCCTCGGCCACCCGGAACTCGCGCCGGATGACCTCGTCCAGCGTCCGGGCATTGCCGTTGATCTCGATCCGCTCGACGAAGCTGCGCGGCCCTTCATCGATCTGGTAGGCAACGTTGATGGTCTGGGTCTCGCGGTCGCGGGTGACCGCCGGCTCGACCCGCACAAATGGAAAGCCGCGATCAGTGACTTCGGTGGTCAACGCCTCGACAGTGGTCTCGACCTTGCTGGCGTCGTACCAGTCTTCCGCCTCAAGCTGAACCAGATCCTGAAGGGTCGAGGTATCGAGCCCCGGCAGGGTCGTCTCCACATCGACCGAACCGATCTTGTAGCGCTCGCCCTCATCGACCACGAAGGTCACAAAGAACTCTTCGCCATCGGGCGCCAGTTCGGCCACGGCCGACTGCACGGTGAAATCCGCATAGCCGTTCTTCAGATAAAAGCGGCGCAGCAGTTCCCGGTCATAGTTCAGACGGTCGGGATCGTAGGTGTCGTTGGAGGTGAAGAAGTTGTACCAGCGCGCCTCGGTGGTCAGCACCACGTCGCGCAGCGCGCCGTCGCTGAACCGGTCATTGCCGACGAAGCTGATCTTGCGCACCTCGGTGCGCGGCCCTTCCTCGATCTCGAACACCAGATCGACGCGGTTCTGATCCAGCTGAATGATCTTGGGATCGATCCGGGCACCATAGCGGCCATTGCGCCGATAGACTTCCTGCAGCCGCTCGACATCCTGAGAGACGCGGGTGCGGGTATAGACCGTGCGCGGGCGCAGCAGCACCTCGCGTTCAAGATCCTCATCCTCAAGCCGTCGATTGCCCTCGAAGTCGATCCGATTGATCACCGGGTTCTCGACCACATCGACGATCAGGGTGCCGCCCTGCACCCTGAGCGCGACATCGGCGAACAGGCCGGTGCCATACAGGGTCTTCAGACTGTCGTCGATCAATGCCGGATCGGCCGGGTCACCAGCGCGCAGCGCAAGATAGGACCGGATGGTCTCCGCCTCGATGCGCTGATTGCCGTTGACCTCGATCCGGTCGATCCGGGCGGATGCGGCTTGCGGCGCCACCGGCGCCTGTGCATGCGCGATTGCCGTGCTGGCGAGCAATGTCGCCGTCAGGGTCATGGCCAGCCAAGAACGCGGCACGCGGGGCCTCCCACCTCAAGCCTGTTGTCGGACAGGCAGTGTCGCCCGTCCGACGCGATCAGAACATTCATGTCTTCCGCCGGGACGCCCCGGCGGAATGGCCGTCCGGCAGAGCCCGCGCCGAAGCGCCGGGTCAGCTGAACAGGCCGGAAAGATAATCGACCACCCGCAACCTGACGAGGTCGTTCCAGGTGGCAACCACCATCAACGTCAATACCAAGACCAGCCCAAGGCGGAAACCATATTCTTGCGAACGCTGGCTCAATGGCCGGCCGCGCACCGCCTCGGCGGCATAGAATGCCAGATGTCCGCCGTCTAGCAAGGGGACAGGCAAAAGATTAATCAGACCCAGATTGATCGAAAGCATCGCCGTGAACCAGATCACCGTGGCGACACTCATGCGGACCACCTCGCCCGACATCTGTGCGATACCGATCACACCAGCCAGTTCTTCGGTGCCGCGGTCGCCGGCGATCATCTCGCCGACCGAGGTGAAGGTCAGGACGACGATCGATATAGTCTCACGCGCCGCACCACCGATGGCCTCCACCGGTCCCTGACGGACCCATTCGGTGCCCGATGCCGCGATGCCTATGCGCGGCATCTGATGGGTGTTGCCGAAGCGGTCGTCCACCGACACCATTTCGGGCGTCAGTCCGATGGCGAGCATACGGCCGTCCCGGTCGACGGCCAGCGTCACCGGCGCTCCGTTTCCAGCCATCACAGCGGTCTGAAGCTCTTCAAATCGCGTGACGGGCTGGCCGTCGATGCCGATGACCCTGTCTCCAGGTTCCAGGCCCGCGGCCGCGGCGGGGCTGTTCTCGACCACCGTGCCGATCACGGCCGGCGTGGTCTGCTGGCCCCAGATCATGTACAGCGCCGCCAGCGCCACGATCGCATAAATGAAATTGAACACCGGACCGGCGGCAACGATGGCTGCCCGCGCCTTCAGCGGCCGCCCCTGGAACGACACCTTGCCGTTCTCAAGGTCGTCGGCGGCACTGCCGCCGGCACTGCTGGCATTGGTATCGCCGTACATCTTCACGTAACCGCCGAGTGGCAGGAGCGACACCTTCCAGCGGGTGCCGGATCGGGCGGTCCAGCCGAATATCTCGGGGCCGAATCCGATCGAGAACGTCTCGACCGTCACGCCGCACCGCCGCGCCACCCAGTAATGACCAAACTCATGAACGAAGACGACGATGCCAAGCACCACGGCAAAGCCGATAGGGTAGCTCAGCGATTGGATCAATTGGTCCATCTGTGGCTTCAGGTCCAGCGATTAAGTGGGCGACAGCCTGTGGGCGCCGGCGCAAAGGGTGGTCCGAGAGCGACGAGGGCGAGCGGCACGGATCGGGCAGGTCTCGGCGCGCGCGCCGCCTGACGCCTTGCCGGGCACGTGGGGTCAGCGTGCCGCCACCAGATCCGTCGCGCGCCGGCGTGCCGCCTGATCGAGCGCGATCACCTCGTCGATCGATGTTGGCGCACGCCTGGCTTCGCCATCAAGCGTATCTGCAACGATGCCGGCGATGTCGAGGAAGCCGATGCGCCGGCTCAGGAAAGCCGCCACCGCCACCTCGTTCGCAGCATTCAGGATTGTGGCGGCGCCATCCCCGCATTTCAAGGCATCCCGGGCCAGCGCCAGACAGGGGAACCGGCGGTCGTCCGGCGCCTCGAACGACAATGTCCCGACCCGTGCCAGATCGAGCCGGTCGCTCGGGGCGTGACGCCGGTCGGGCCAGGCCAGGGTCCAGGCGATCGGCGTGCGCATGTCGGGCGCGCCCAGATGCGCCAGCACCGACCCGTCGGCATAATAGACCAGACCGTGGACGATCGATTGCGGGTGTACCAGGATATCCAGGCGATCGATGCCGACCGGAAACAGATGATGGGCTTCGATCAGTTCCAGCCCCTTGTTCATCATCGTCGCGCTGTCGACCGAGATCTTGGCGCCCATCGACCAGTTCGGATGGGCCACTGCCTGCTCAGGCGTCACGCGCCGCATCTCGTCGAGCGGCATGGACCGGAACGGCCCGCCCGACGCCGTCAGAACCACGCGCTCGACCGCATCGATCCGGTCGGGCTCCAGGATCTGGGCGATGGCATTATGCTCGCTGTCGGCCGGAAGCAGACGAGCGCCGTGGCGTTGGACCTCGGCTGTGAACAGGTCGCCGGCACAGACCAGGCACTCCTTGTTGGCCAGCGCCACCAGCGCGCCACGCCGCACGGCGGCAAGCGTGGGCGCCAGCCCGGCCGAACCGACGATCGCCGCCATCACCCATCCGGCCGGTCGCTCCGCGGCCTCGATCAACGCATCGGGACCGGCGCCGACCGCAATGCCGGTGCCGGACAGGCGCTGCTTCAGCTCCAGATAGCGCGCCGGGTCGGCGGTCACCGCGAAGCGCGCCCTGAGCCGGATCGCATCCTCGGCCAGTTGGTCGATATTGCCGTTGGCGGTCAGTGCCTCGACCGGATACCGCTCAGGGTCACGGGCGATCAGGTCGATGGTCTGTCGGCCCACCGATCCTGTGGCCCCCAGGATCGAGACATGGCGGGCGGTCGACGCGGTCGCGGATGTGTCGGTCATAATCCCTCGGCAATCAGACCACCGGTCAGAAGCAGCATGATCACCAGCGCGGGTGCTGCAAACAACAGGCCGTCCAGGCGATCGAGCAGACCGCCATGGCCGGGAAGCAGCCGGCCGCTGTCCTTGACGCCGAAATGGCGCTTCACGCCGCTCTCGACAAGGTCGCCGATCTGTTCCACCACGGCAAGCATGGCGCCGGCCGCCGCGATCCAGCCCAGATCCGACAGTTCGCGCCCGCCCGCCAGAACGGCGATCAGCATCGAGACGACCGCCGCAGAAAACATGCCGCCGCCAAGCCCCGCCCAGGTCTTGTTCGGGCTGATCCGCGGCGCCAGACGAAAGCCGCCGATCGCCCGCCCGAACACGAAGGCGCCGATATCGGTCGCCCAGACCACCAGCATCAGCCAAAGGGTGAGTTCCAGCCCCTGTGGCCGGGCGCGCAGCCAGATCAGCGCCAGAATCGGCAGCCCGACATAGACCACGCCGGCACCAAGCCAGCGCCGGCGTGCGCCCTGGATATGAACGAAGCCCGCACAGGCCGCGGAGGTGGCGACAAGCGCCAGCGCCACGTCGAACCGCCCCTGCCCGGCCATCCAGGCCGCTGCCCCCAGAACCGCGCCCAGGGCCAGCCCGATGGTGGTCCACAAACCGCCCTTGAGGTCGACCAGCCGGCGCCATTCATTCAGCAGCAGCACCGCAAGCACGCCACCGAACAGATGGAAGGCAGGCCCGCCGACATAGATCAGGGCCAGGACCGGCGGCCCCAGCACCAGCGTCGTCAGAAGGCGCAGTTCCAGGGTCCGTCTGCGCTCGGCCTTCAATCCGGCCGCCGCGGCGCGTTCCTCGGCCGTGAGCTCGGTATCGGCGGCGGCCAGGGCCGCCGGGTCACGCCGGCGAAACAGCGCCATAGCGACGTTCGCGGCGTTTGTATTCATCGATCGCGGCATCGAAGGCGGCCGCATCGAAATCGGGCCACAGCACCGGCAGGAAGATCATTTCGGCATAGGCCAGCTGCCAGAGCATGAAATTGCTGATCCGCTGCTCGCCGCT
Source organism: Tistrella arctica (assembly GCF_039630945.1). Classification (NCBI taxonomy): domain Bacteria; kingdom Pseudomonadati; phylum Pseudomonadota; class Alphaproteobacteria; order Geminicoccales; family Geminicoccaceae; genus Tistrella; species Tistrella arctica. The sequence continues at coordinate 658,568 of NZ_JBBKTV010000001.1, read as the reverse complement.
GGTCCGGATCACCAGATCCGGATCGGGCAGCGTGTTGGTTTGAAGGTGGGCGGTGATCGCATCCTCGTCGATCTGGTCGATCGACAATGTACCCGACGCCACCTCGGCCGCCATCTGGCGGGCCGCCTCGGCAATCTCGGCGCGCCCGCCATAGCTGATCGCAATGGTCAGCACCATGCCGGTGCAATGCGCGGTCCGCTCGGTGGATCTCACCAGCAGATCACACATATCCTTGGACAATCGAGACCGGTCGCCGATGAAATTCAGGCGCACGTTGCGATCGGCCAGCAACCGCACTTCACGATCCAGATAGAAACGCAGCAGCCCCATGAGGTCGCGGACCTCATCCATGGGGCGCTTCCAGTTCTCGGATGAGAAGGCGAACAGCGTCAGATAGGCGATGCCGTGGTCGATCGCCCGATCGATCACTTTGCGGACCGACTCAGCGCCACGGTAATGGCCGACCGTACGCGGCAGGCCACGGGACTTCGCCCAGCGGCCATTGCCGTCCATGATGATCGCGATGTGGCGCAGGGTGGGCTCAGTGGCCAGCGCCATGGGGCTCGGCTCCATCGACGTTGCCTCTGGGTTCAGACCTGCATGATCTCCTTTTCCTTCGCGCTCACCAACTCGTCGATCTGCTTGATCCGCTCATCCGTGACGGTCTGCACCCGATCCGACGCGCCGCGAAGCTCGTCCTGACTGATTTCGCTGTCTTTTTCCAGCCTCTTCAGCTTGTCAAGGCCATCACGGCGGACATTGCGCACCGAAATCCGGGCCTGCTCGCCATAGCGGGCGGCAACCTTGCCCATTTCACGGCGGCGATCCTCGGTCAACTCCGGAATCGGCACCCGGATGACAGCACCTTCGGCGATGGGGTTCAGGCCAAGACCGCTGTCGCGGATTGCGCGGTCGACGGCTTTGGCAAGGCTCTGGTCCCAGACCTGTACCGACAGCATCCGCGGTTCGGGAACGCTGATCGTCGCCACCTGTGACACCGTCATCTCGGAACCATAGGCGTCGACCCGGACGGGCTCCAGCATGTTCGTCGATGCGCGACCGGTCCGCAGACCCGCCAGTTCGTGCTTCAGGGCGTCGATCGCGCCGTCCATCCGACGGCGGACGTCCTTGATGATGTCATCCTTGGACACGGTTCAGGCCTCGTTGGCAATGATGGTGAACGGCCCCCGACCATGGATCACTTCGGCGAAGCCGCCGGCGTGATGCAGGTTGAACACCACGATCGGGATATTATTGTCGCGTGCGAGCGTGATGGCAGAAGCATCCATCACCTTGAGGTCGCGCGAAAGCACTTCCAGATAGCCAAGGCTGTCATAGCGCTCGGCACGCGGATCTTTCTTGGGGTCGGCGGTATAGACGCCGTCGACCTGCGTTCCCTTCAACAGGGCATCGCAGCCCATCTCCACCGCCCGCAAGGCTGCCGCCGTGTCGGTGGTGAAGAACGGATTGCCGGTGCCGGCTGCAAAGATGACCACCCGCCCCTTCTCCATGTGGCGGACGGCACGGCGGCGGATATAGGGCTCGCAGATGCTCGACATGGGGATCGCCGACTGCACACGCGTGGCGACGCCGATCCGCTCCAGCGCACTCTGCATGGCCAGGGCGTTCATCACGGTCGCCAGCATGCCCATATAATCGGCCGTGGCCCGCTCCATGCCGGTCGCGGCACCCGAGATGCCGCGGAAGATGTTGCCGCCGCCGATCACCAGGCAGACCTGCACACCCATCGCCTGCACGCCGCGGATCTCGCCGGCGACCCGCTCGACCATGTCGACGTCCAGGCCGTACTGGCGGTTGCCCATCAGCGCTTCGCCCGAGACCTTCAGAAGGACCCGGCGGAACCGCGGGGTGGAGAACGACATGGGATGTCTCCTGTTCGACGACGCTCATCGGCGGCCTGGTGGCGCGCGCACGTTCGGGGGCTGACGTCCGGCAATCCGGCGGTGATGGCGCCCGCCGGCTCATGGCATGGGCACGGCTTACCTGCCACGGCGGATACGCCGGGCACGGGCCGTGTAACGTATAGCCGCGCCGGCCCGGCATGGCAACCGCCGCAACCGCCGATCCGCGCCGGATGGCGGCGACAAAAAAGGGGCGCCCGATACGGGCGCCCCTCTCCGGCCCGGTTTGCACCGGACCCTGCCTGTTCAGGCGATCACGCGCCCAGGGTCTTCTGGACCTCGGCGGCGAAATCTTCCTGCTTCTTCTCGACACCCTCGCCCAGCTCGAAGCGGGCAAAGGCGGTCAGGGTCACCGGCGCACCGACAGTGGCCTTGGCGTTCTCGACCACCTTGCGGATCTTGGTCTCGCCGTCGATCACGAACACCTGCTCCAACAGGCAGACCTGTTCGTAATACTTGCGGATGCGACCCTCGACCATCTTCTCGATGATGCTCTCGTTCTTGCCGCTCTCGCGGGCCTGTTCGATCAGAACGGCACGCTCACGGTCCAGCGCATCGGTGCTGACATCGCCGATATCCAGCGCCTCAGGGCGGGCGGCGGCGGCATGCATCGCGATCTGGCGGCCCAGCTCTTCCAGCTTGGCCTTGTCGCCGGTCGATTCCAGCGCCACCAGCACACCGATCTTGCCCAGGCCATCCGTGACCTGATTGTGGACATAGGCCGCGATCACGCCATCCGAAACCTCAAGCACCGCGGCTCGGCGCAGGTTCATGTTCTCGCCGATGGTGGCGATCAGGTCGGTGAGCTTCTCGGCGACGGTGCCGCCATCCGGGAACGACGCGGCCTTCAGCGCCTCGATCTCGGCGCCAGTGCTCAGGGCAACGCCGGCGACCTTGGTCACGTAATCCTGGAACTTCTCGTTGCGGGCGACGAAGTCGGTCTCGGAATTCACCTCGACCACGGCGCCGCGGGTGCCGGCGACCTTCAGGCCGACCAGGCCCTCGGAGGCAACGCGGCTCGCCTTCTTGGCCGCCTGCGACAGACCCTTGGTGCGCAGCCAGTCGATGGCGGCATCCAGGTCGCCGCCGTTCTCGGTCAGCGCCTTCTTGCAGTCCATCATGCCGGCGCCGGTCTTCTCGCGAAGCTCCTTCACCAGGGCAGCGGTGATCTCAGCCATAATCCACCTCGTGTAAGTTCTATCGAGCGCAGTCGCGTTGTGTGCGTCGCGTCACGGAAATCGTCGCGGGCTGGATGCCATACAGCGTGATGCCGCCGGCACCCACCCGTCTTGTGCCTTGTCAAGCTCTGGCCCCGCCCAAGAGGCCGGGGCGTCCGGTTGCCGGAAACACGAACGGCGGCACCCCCGGGGCGCCGCCGCATCGCCGGTCGCACTCTGGGGAGAGGCGACCGCTCATCCGAACCGCCGGATGCGTCAGGCCTGGGCCGGCGCCTCACCAGCGGGCGCCTCGGCGGCGGCCGGCTCTTCAGCAGCGGCCTCGTCAGCCATGCCCTCGTCGTCGAGATCGACCGCGACCGGATCGGACAGCGCGCCCATGTCGGCGCCCGAGCGGATCATCTCCTGCTGGATGCCGTCGAGAACCGCGCCCGACATCAGCTCCAGATACAGCTGGATCGCCTTGGTCGAGTCGTCATTGCCGGCAACCGGGAAGGTGACGCCATCGGGGTTGGAATTGCTGTCCAGGATCGCGATCACCGGAATGCCCAGCTTCGTCGCCTCGCGGACCGCCAGCTCTTCCTTGTTGGTGTCGATCACGAACAGCGCGTCCGGAAGGCCGCCCATGTCCTTGATGCCACCAAGCGAGGATTCGAGGTTGTCGCGCTGACGGGTCAGCTTCAGCAGTTCCTTCTTGGTCAGGCCCAGATCGGCCTGCTGGTCGAGGAGCTGCTCGATCTCGCGCAGACGCCGGATCGAATTCGAGATGGTCTGCCAGTTGGTCAGCATGCCGCCCAGCCAGCGCCGGTTGACATAATACTGGCCGCAGCGCTTGGCGCCTTCGGCAACCAGATCCTGTGCCTGACGCTTGGTGCCGACGAACAGAACGCGGCCGCGGTTGGCGACGATGTCGCGCACCGCTTCCATCGCACGATACATCTGCGGCTGGGTCTCGCGCAGGTCGATGATGTGGATCCCGTTGCGGGTGCCGAACAGATACGGCGACATGCGCGGGTTCCAGCGGCGGGACTGATGCCCGAAATGGACGCCGGCTTCAAGCAGCTGGCGCATCGTAAAGGTGGGGAGTGCCATGGAAAACGGTCCTTTTCCGGTTCGGCCTCCGCGAGGTTGAGATCTTCGCCGGCATCGCACGACCTGAAAAGACGTCGTGCGACGGGCCCCGACGAAGACACCGGAGCGACACCGATAACCGGACCGCGCCGGACATCCGGCTGATCCACTGCATCGGGCCGCGGGCCTCGCGTGCGTGTGAACGCCCCGGCGATAAGGTCACCGGGACGGCCGCTCTATAGCCCGCCGGGGCGCATTTGGCAAGAGTTTAGCGGCCGGATCGCAGCCGAACCAGTCCCGGGTCGACGGATTCCCGTCGGTCGGTCGTGATCTGCCCGGCCGGGGGTGCCTCCGGTCCGCCGAGCCTGCCCGCCACAAGATCCTGCCAGAATGCTTCGGCATCGGCGGACAGGCGCGCCTGACGCCGGATCGCCTGAACGACGAGCGGCACATCGAATTCAGGACCGCCGGCGCGCACGAGGTGCCGCTCCGCCCGATCGGCCGTCGTGATGCTCCGGGGCAGCCAGGCGACACCGAGGCCCCGTCTCGCCATGAGACGCAGCCCGTCGGAATAATGCGTGGCCCCTGCGCGGCAGAGATCGACGTCCGGCCAATGCACCCGCGCCAGATCGAGCGACCAGTTCAGGGAACAATCCTCCGGATAGTCCAGCACCGGCACCCGACCGATACCCAGGCGATATCGTGGCCGCTGCTCCTCGTCGCAAGCGGTGAACGGTATGAGAACATCGTGCGCCAGAAGCGCACGGACCGCGGGATCGGGACGCAGCGCCTGAGGCAGCCGCTGGAACAGATGCCCTGCCTGATCGGCGAGGCAGATGACGACATCGACCTCGCCACGATCAAGGGCCGCGAAACATGGCAGAACGTTCAGCGACGTCACCACCAGTGGAAGATGGCCGAGAACGGCCTCGACCTGCGGGAACCAACCCTGAAAGAAATTGACACTCATGAGATGAGGGGCGGCGATCCGGATCGTCGATCGCCCGCTTGCCGCATGAGAGGTGAGCCGGTCGCGGAGATGCGTCACCTCGCCGACAACCGATTGCGCGACGCCCAGCACCTCGTAGCCGGCATCGGTCAGACGAAGCGGGATGCCAGCCCGGTCGACAAGCGGTGCGCGCGCCCACCGCTCCAGTGACTGGATCCTGCGGCTGAAGCCGGATTGCGTGACATTGCGCCGGTCCGCGGCCCGCGTGAAGCTGCCGGTCTCGGCCAGGGCAATCAGGTCTTCCAGCCAACGGATATCGAGCATCGGTCGATCCCTCTGCTGTGGCGCGCCAATGCAGGATGGACATGGTGCCACGGAACAGCCGGTCTTTTCCTCGCCCATTCCTTATGAACCACGCCGGCCTTATGAACCACGCCGGCCTTATGAACCACGCCGGCCTTATGAACCACGCCGGCCTTACGAACCACGCCGGCCTTACGAACCACGCCCGCTGTCATGCACCACACCCGAACGCGGTCGACGGGGACATGTCCTCGCCGACGGGTGCGCCCGACGCCGGATCAGGTCGCGGACCTGGTCCGGCGAGCCGCTTCCAGACGATACAGCACCGACTGGATCACCCTGGGCAGCGTGAAGATCGGCAACTGACTCGCCGCGAAATAGAGCGCCATGGTTGGTGTGACCGCAGCACCCAACGCCGACCACAACAAGCCGACATTGCGATTGCCCGCGATCAGCCCGGTGGTGAACCGCATCCGCAGATTGCCGGGAAACATCAGCGCCGCAAAGAGTTGAAGGAAGATATTGCACCCAAATGCCAGGGCGACGACCCCCATGGCGAACTCGGGGTCGTTCTCGATCATCGCCCGCGCGCCCGACATTGTCCCAAGGGCAAACAGGATCAGCGCGGTCACCACCACGGCATCGACCGCGCGGGCGTGGCGGTTCAGCGCGCGCCCCACGAAACGACGCAGCAGAAGTGCCACCCCTTCCGCCGAGCCGATCAGCAACACCAGACGGAGCGCGAGGTCAAGGGGGGCAACCGCCAGGGAACTGCCGGCTGAGAACAGATCGGCGATCACCGGCGCCGTCAGGGGGGTCAACGCCATCGATGCCAGCGTCGCGACCAGGGGCACCGCCGGATCGAGACCCAGCATGCGGGCCACCGCCGACGTGCCCGAGGATGGCGGCGCCGACACCGCCAGCACCAGCGCCAACACCAGATCCGTCCGCAGCCCGGCCGCAATCGCGGCGACACCGACAAGGATCGGACAGGCGATCATCACGAAGACCGGAAGAACCACCGACACGCCGGTGCGCCGGGCGGTGGCGATCACCACCGGCGGCTCCACCCGCAGCAGGGTGCCCAGCACGAAGATGAAGACCATCACCGGCATGGCCGGACGCACCGTATCGGCGGCGGCCGGCCAGATCAGGCCCAGACAGACGCAGCTCGCCAGAAGCGTCGTGCCATGGCGGGTCATGCGGTCGATGAGCAGAACGGCAAATCCGGCAAGTCTGCGCGAAGGCATCGAAAGGCGGTCCTCAAAGCGCGTGCGCCACCGATCATGTCGGCAGACGACGTTGATGGCCTCCGCATCCTATCCGCCGGACACAGCTTCGGGACAATGCGCTCTCAACACATCGTCATGCGAGATCCGCATGACCCACCCGACGCATACCCCCGCCGGCCACAGCCGCCGCACAAGCGGCAAGTCTCATGATCGCGCCAAAATAACACCTAGCTCTCAGGTCTCGATCGCATCGGTCACACCGGGCGTCAGCTTCAGCGCCGCACGCAGGGCCGGGGTGATCGAGACCGGCTTGGGCAGTTCAAGCCGGACCACCTGGCGTTCGCCCTCAAGATCGATGTCGAGTTCCAGGGTAATGCGGCCGCGACCTTCGGGTTCGCGCTCGATGACCCGGCGGATCTGAGCGAGCGCGCGTTCCTCCGCCACCTGGATGGTCAGGCGTGACGACGACGATGCGGCGACGTCGTCGAGCGAGCGGACATTCTGCGCCGTCAGCCGCACGGTATCGTCGCGCCATTCGCCGCTGGCCTCGATCAGCAGCGGCACGCCCGGTTCAAGCAGATCCCGGGCCTGGGACAGCACCTCCGAGAACAGGGTCACCTCGAACACTCCGGTCGGGTCCGACATCTGGGCGAAGGCGAAGCGGCTGCCTTTGGCGGAGCGACGCTCCTGCTTGGCGATCAGGGTGCCGGCCAGCTTCAGCCCCGCCGCCCCTTCCCGTTCGAGCTTCGCCGCCAGATCGCCGGCGCGCACCACCCCCAGCCGGTCCATGACCTTGTCATAGGCATCCAGCGGATGGGCGGAGAGATAGAATCCCACCGCCTCAAGCTCGCGCTTCAACTGCTCCATGGGCATCCACGGGTCGATCGCCGGCATCGGCGGTTTGGGAACCGCCTCGCCGCCCGGGCCGCCGAACAGGCTGACCTGATTGCTCTGGCGTTCCTCCTGCGCCGCCTGGCCATAGCGCAGCACCATGTCGATGGCGTTCATCACCTGGGCGCGGTTGGCGTTCAGATGATCGAAGGCCCCGGCCTTGGTCAGGCTTTCCATCATCCGCTTGTTGATCACCTTGGTGCCCAGCCGCGCCGACAGGTCGAACAGGTCGCCATAGGCGCCGCCCCGCCGGCGTTCCGCCACCAGTTCGGCCATCGCCTGCGGACCTACCTGCTTCAGCGCGCCCAGCGCATACAGGATGTCGCCGCGCGGCGCCTTGGCCGTCCGGCGCACGGCGAACATGGCATCCGACTGGTTCACATCCGGTGGCACCACGCCGATCTTCAGCCGGTTCAGCTCCTGGCGGAATCCGGCGAGCTTGTCGGTGTTGTGCATATCCAAGGTCATCGACGCCGCCATGAACTCGACCGGCCAGTTGGCCTTCAGATAGGCGGTCTGATAGGCGACCAGCGCATAGGCGGCGGCATGTGATTTATTAAAGCCATAGCCGGCGAACTTCGCGATCTGATCGAAGATAAGGCCGGCCGTGTCCTTGTCGACGCCATGGGCGACGGCGCCCTTGGTGAAGCTTTCGCGCTGGGCGTCCATCTCCTCCTTGATCTTCTTGCCCATCGCGCGGCGCAGAAGATCCGCCTGCCCCAGGCTATAGCCGGCCAGCACCTGGGCCGCCTGCATCACCTGCTCCTGATAGATCATGATCCCATAGGTTTCCTCAAGGATCGGCTTCAGCAGCGGGTGCAGATATTCGGCCTTCTCGGAGCCGTGCTTGACCGCGATATAGCGCGGGATGTTGTCCATCGGACCCGGACGGTACAGCGCCACCACCGCGATGATGTCCTCGAACTTGTCGGGGCGGAGCTTGCGCAGCACATCGCGCATGCCGGAACTTTCCAACTGGAACACGCCGACGCCCTCGCCGCGCGCCAGCATGTCGAAGCTGGGCTTGTCGTCGAGCGGCACCCGGTTGATGTCGAAATCCGGATCGACCTCGCGGATCAGCCGTTCGGCGGTGGTGATCACGGTCAGGGTCTTCAGACCCAGAAAGTCGAACTTGATCAGCCCGGTCTGCTCGACATATTTCATCGAGAACTGGGTGACCGGCATGTCGGAGCGCGGATCGCGATAGAGCGGCACCAGTTCGTCGAGCGGCCGGTCGCCGATCACGACGCCGGCGGCGTGGGTGGAGGCGTGACGATAAAGTCCTTCCAGCTTCAGCGCGATATTGATCAGCCGCGCCACCTGCTCGTCTTCATTCCGCGCCCGCTGCAATGCCGGCTCGCCATCGATCGCCTCCTGCAAGGTGACCGGATTGGCCGGATTGTTCGGCACCAGCTTGCAGATCTTGTCGGTCTGACCGAAGGGCATACCCAGCACACGGCCGACATCGCGCAGCACCGCGCGGGCCTGAAGTTTACCGAAGGTGATGATCTGGGCGACCCGGTCGTGGCCATACAGGTCACGGACGTGCTGGATCACCTCGTCGCGCCGGTCCTGGCAGAAATCGATATCGAAGTCGGGCATCGACACGCGTTCCGGATTCAGGAACCGCTCGAACAGCAGCCCGAAGCGCAGCGGGTCGAGATCGGTGATGGTCAGCGACCACGCCACGACCGACCCGGCGCCCGATCCGCGTCCAGGGCCAACCGGAATGCCATGGGTCTTCGACCACTGGATGAACTCGGCGACGATCAGGAAATAGCCGGGGAACCCCATCTTGATGATCACGTCCAGCTCGTAATCCAGCCGGTCGCGATAGGGCTTGGCCGCCGCCTCCCGTCCGGCCGCATCCAGGCCGGGGGTATAGGTATAGACGATGCTGTCCAGCCGCGCCTCCAGCCCCTCACGCGACAGGCGCCTCAACTCGTCTTCCTCGCGCGCATTCGGATCGCGGGTGGATTTGGGCAGGATCGGCTTGCGGAAGGGTGCCTTGGCGGCACAGCGCCGCGCGATGACCAGCGTGTTATCAACCGCTTCCGGCAGGTCCGCGAACAGGTCCCGCATCTGCCGGGCCGATTTGAAATAATGATGCGGGGTCAGTCGGCGCCGGTTGGTGTCTTCGATATGCCGGCCCTCGGCGATGCACAGCAAGGCATCATGGGCCTCGTACATCGCCTCGGTGGTGAAGAACACGTCATTGGTGGCGACCAGCGGCAGATCCAGGTCATAGGCGATATCGACCTGGCCCGGCTCGCTGTCGGCTTCCAGGGCTGGCGGGGTTTCCCCCGGCCCGCAATGGCGCATCAGCTCGATATAGAACCGGCCGGGGAAGATCGCCGCCAGCCGTTCGGCCTGGGCGCGGGCCTCGTCGTCGCGGCCTTCCAGCACGCGCGCGCCCACCGGCCCCGCCGGACCACCCGACAGGCAGATCAGATCGGTCGCGAACTGCGCCAGCACGTCTTCCGACACCTGCGGCGTGTCGCCGGTAGGTGTCTTCATGAAGGCATGGCTGACGATCCGGCCCAGATTGTCATAGCCGGTGCCAGACTGGGCCAGCAGCACCAGCGGCTCGGGCTCGGGCCTGCGGCCGAAGCGGTCTTCGCCGGCACTGCGGGTCAGCCGGATCACCATGCCCAGGATCGGCTGGATGCCCTCTTTCGGCAGGGTCGACGAGATTTCCATGGCGCCGAACAGATTGCCGGTATCGGTGACCGCCACCGCCGGCATCTTCTGCGCCTTGACCATCTTGACCAGATCCTTGGTCTTCACCGCCCCTTCCGACAGCGAATAGGCGGTGTGAACGCGGAGATGGACGAAATCGGCATGCGACACGGGACCGGGCACTCCTGACGGCGGCGGGGATCGGCCCTCGAAATCTGGACCAAATCCCCGACCGCTGCAACCTCGCCCGGCCCCGCTGATACGACCCGTGTCAGCCGGCGAAGACCCCCGGCCGGCTGTCCCGCCAGGGCTGCTGCCGTTCCAGATCATGGGCCAGTTGCAGCAGAACGTCCTCGCGCCCCATGCCCGCCGCCATCTGGATCGGCACCGGCATCGCATCATGCATGCCGGCCGGCACGGTGATCGCCGGCAGCCCGGTCATGTTGAACTGGGCGGTGAACGGAACCGCATCGAACAGGCGGTCATACCAACCCTGGGCATCCAGATCCGGATCGTTCTGATCGAGATAGCCCAGCGGCAACGGTGTGCGCCTCAGGGCCGGCATCAGGATGACGTCATACTGCGTTAGAAACGCGCCAAAACTTCTGGATACTGTGTTCATCACCGAAAACACGTCTTCGATATCCATGGCGGTCAGCCGGTTGCCGGCGCGCGCGCAGGCCAGGGTGACCGCTTCCACCGTATCCGGCCCCGGCTCGCGGCCGGTGGCGGCGGCCACGCCGTTGAGGCCGACGGCCAGGAACGACATCCATGCGGCGAAATTCGCGCGATTGAAGGCATCGACATCGTATTCCGGCGCGGCCTCCTCGACCATGTGGCCGTTTGCCTCCAGCAGACGCGCGGTGCGCGACAGCGCCTCGTCGATCTGCGGCTCAACCGCCGGCGCCTTCGGCCAGTCCCGCACCAGCGCCACCTTCAGCGGCCGGGTGTCGGCGGCGATGGCACGGGTATAGGGCATGGTGGGCGGCGCGATGCCGAGGGTTGCGCCAATATCGGGACCGGAGACGGCATCCAGCAGCGCCGCGCAGTCGCGCACCGTGCGGGTGACGGCGAATTCATTGGCCATGCCCAGCAGCGGCATACCGTAATACGGCCCGAACGGGATCCGGCCCCGCGACGGCTTCAATCCGACCAGTCCGCAGGACGCCGCCGGAATCCGGATCGAGCCGCCACCATCATTGGCATGGGCCACAGGCACGATCCCGGCCGCCACCGCGGCGGCAGACCCACCCGACGAGCCGCCGGGCGAGCGTTCGGTGTTGTACGGATTGCGTGTCGGTCCGTTCAGCACCGCCTCGGTGGTGGCGTTGAAGCCGAATTCCGGCGTGGCCGTGATTCCAATGGTGTTGAGGCCGGCCTTGCGAAAGCGCGTGAACAGCTCGCTGTCGACTGGCGGCACGAAAGCACCCTCGGCCAGCATGCGCGTGCCCATCATCTGCGGCACCCCGCCCACAGCCAGAACCAGATCCTTGACCAGAAACGGCACACCGGCGAACGGCCCGGTGTCGTCTCCAGCCACCGGTGGGTCCAACCTGCGGATGACGGCATTGATCGTGCCGTTCACCGCATCGATCGCCCGGTTGGCGCAATCGGCAAGCTCGGCGCCGCTGACCTCGCCGGCCTTGACCAGGGCCGCCAGGCCGGTTGCGTCCTGTGCGGTATAGTCTTTCAGATCCATGGGTGGCTCCTCCCTGTTGTCTGCCGGTCTGGTGCCGGACAGGGTGATCTTCGGCCGCCCGCGATCAGAGGACCATGGTGCAAATGACCTATGCCGACCCCTGGCCGTTGCCGCCGACCGGGGCCGCGCCCCCCAGGGCTGCGGCCAGGGTCGCGCGGTTGCCGACCCCCAGCTTGTCATAGATCCGGCTGGTCTGGTTGCGCACGGTTGCGGGGGCCACACCCAGTTGCCGGGCGACCTGCTTGTGGTTGAGCCCCTGCACCAGAAGCGCCGCGACCTCGGCTTCACGCCGGCTCAACCGGCTGGCCGGAGACAGGGCTGTCACCCGCACCGCCCGTAGGCCGGCATCGTCACCGGCGGCTGTCGGCATGGCCGTGACGACCAGCCCCAGATCGTCCATCACGACCGGGCCGGGGCCGGCCAGCGCCCCGCCGAACGCCGCCTTCAGCCGATAGCGCAGCGGACCGTCGATATCGATCCCCAGCGCGCGCAGCCGCGCGCCGCCGAAGATGCAATGGCCGGTCGCCGAGACCAGCAGCTCGACACCCGCCTCGTCGGTGGCGACGGGTCGCTCGGCCCGGTCGCGGATCTGCCGGTCCAGCACCTCCACGGCGGCGTAGATGAAGTCCTGTTCATCCGCATGCCAGTTGCGAAGCCGCGCGCCGCCCCGGCGATAGCAGGCGAGAAACAGCGCCCCCTGAACATCGGGGCGGATCTGTGTCGCCGAGGCGACGGCGCCAAGATCGTAGCGATCGGCCATGGCGACCAGCCCGTCTGTCTCCCGGCTCTGGCCGCGGCGCCAGGTAGCCACCTGTCCCGGTGCCCGGCTGATCTGGTCGAGCAACAGGTCATCATGACGCATTGCCTGCCAGGCCTGGAAATACCCGCCGGGCAGGTTCAGCGTCGCCGTGCCATGAACAACCACGCCCGGCCCGGACAGACCGGCCCCGGCGCCGCCACCTCGCGGTCCCCAGCTCATGAACCCGTACCACGCGGAATCGAAGCCGAGCACCTGCGCCAGCCGGTCGACACAATGATCGAGGGCCGCAAGCGGCGGTGCCTGTTCAAGAAACCCGTCGGCATCCTTGAGATAGGCCGAGAAGGTCCGGATACCAAAGGTCATCGGCCTGTCCCAGATTGCGGAACGATCGCCGGCTATCGTGACATGCGGCGCCGGATGCCGCAACCGGGCTATCCGGCTGGCAGGCTGGGAGAAATCATCGCGGGCCGGGGGAAATAATCGCCGACACGGGCGAGGTGAAGGCCGCACGCGCCCTGGCCACGGCCGCACGGGTCACACAACCCGCGACATGATCGTTGACCAGCCCCATCGCCTGCATGAAGGCATAGACCGTGGTCGGCCCGACAAAGGACCAGCCGCGCCGCTTCAGCTCCGCCGACAAGGCGACCGATTCCGGCGAGGTCGCCACCGCCTCGATCGGGGCCGCGCGCTCTGGGTCGGCTTCATAGCGCCACAGACAGGCGGCGAGCGAGCCTTCGGCATCGATCAGGTCGGCGGCACGCCGGGCATTGTTGATCACCGCCATGATCTTGGCCCGGTTGCGCACGATGCCCGGATCTCCGAGCAGGCGTTCGACGTCAGCAGCCGTAAAGCCGGCCACGCGCGCGATGTCGAAGCCATGAAAGGCGGCACGGAAATTCTCGCGCTTGGCCAGAATGGTCCGCCAGCTCAAGCCCGACTGAAAGGTCTCAAGGCACAGCTTCTCGAACAGACGCTGATCGTCGCCGACCGGAAATCCCCATTCGGTGTCGTGATAGCGCAGAAAATCCGGCGCCGCCGCGCACCAGCGGCAGCGCGGCAGGCCGTCCGGCCCCTGGATCGTTGCCATGGTCATGGGCTACGCGGCCAGGAAGGCGAGCCGGGCATCGGAACGCGCCGGCGCCACCTCAACGATCCGTGGCGTGACCACGCCGCCAGCCACGAAGGGATCGGCCATCACCCGCGCCTCGATCTCGTCGCGTGAGACGCCGTGGGCCAGAATGGCGCCACCCGCCGCCGGCTTCAGGCTGCCGGCGAGCAGAAACACGCCATCGTCGAATCCCTGGGCAAGCCATGCGTTGTGATCCGCCATCAGACGACGCGCGGCCTCGCCATTGCCGGGCGCAGGGCCGGCCGCGACTGTCAGAAGCACGATGAACACGATCGGATATCTCCCGGTCATTTGCCCCGCGGCACCGCGCCGCGGCTGTATTCGTGCATCAGTCTGCCATCAGGGCGGCGGACGGAAGACACAAGAAACTGAACAGGCCCCTGCAAGACTGTTTCAGCATCCTGTCATCTCAGAGACCGTCATCACCCGACAGACGCGGCGCCAGCGCCTTCAAGGCACCGGCCAGCGCATCGCCGACTGCCCGCACCCGGGGGGGCACACGGGCCATCTGGGGATGAACCAGCAGCCACAGCTCGGTCGACAGCTCGGGAACCGGCGGTGCGACCCTGACGACATCCGGCAGGGCCGCGCCCACGAAACAGGGCAGCAGGCCGAAGCCGATGCCGGCACGGATCGCCTGAGCGGCACCGGGTAAGGTATTCGCCCGGAAGCGGATCGCGTCTGGCGGCAGTTCTGCCGTGATCCACGCGCCCGGACCTGAACAGGCAAGAGCGTCGTCATAGCCGACCCAGGGGCCATCGACCGGATCGGCATGCCGCGCCGCCAGTGCCGCCTCTGCGTGAACGGCCATGGCAATGGTGCCGACCCGTCGGCCTTTCAGGGCCGGATCTGGGCTGTTGGTGACGCGCAAGGCGATATCGGCACTGCGCCGGGCAAGTGGCAGTGTCTGATTGTTCACCACCAGATCGATGGTGATCCGCGGCAGCTCCCGGCACAGATCGGCCAGAATTGCCGGCAGAAGATGATCCGACACCGCATCGGGAGCCGTCAGCCGCACACTGCCGTGCAGATTGTCGTCGCGCCCCGCGATCCGTTCTTCAAGGGCGGCGATATCGCCGCGCATGCGCAGGGCCAGCACGCACATGTCCTCGCCCGCATCAGTCAGCGTCCAGCCACCGGGCATGCGCTCGAACAGGCGCACGCCAAGCCGGTCTTCGACCAGCCGGCAGCGTCGCGACAGGGTCGGATGGCTGATCCGCAGCGCCACCGCCGCGGCAGAGAGGGTGCCATGTTCGGCCACCGCCAGCACGAGCCGCAGATCGTCCCAGTTCAGGCCGGTCGCAGACGACGCCATGCAAAGTACCGCGGTTGATGATGGTTGGCGGACGACGGCCGCCTGTCACGATCGCTATAGCGCAGATCGTCCCATACCCGCCAGCCCCTGCACGTTCGGCACGCCACAACGAAAAACCGGCAGCCCCAATAAGGACTGCCGGCTTTCCGTACAAGGCAGAGGCGGCCCGCACCCTTGGAAAAGGGCGCGTCCCGGATCAGCGCTTCGAGAACTGGAAGCTGCGGCGGGCCTTGGCCTTACCGTACTTCTTGCGCTCGACGACGCGGCTGTCGCGGGTGAGGAAGCCTTCCTTCTTCAGCGGCTTGCGCAGGTTCGGTTCGTACAGCATCAGCGCCTTGCTGATGCCGTGGCGAACCGCGCCGGCCTGACCGGAGAGACCACCACCGACCACGGTGGCAACGATGTCGAAATGATCGACGACGTTGGCAACCGAGAACGGCTGACGGATGACCATCATCAGCACCGGACGCTTGAAATAGGCGTCGGCTTCCTGGCCGTTGACGGTGATCTTGCCGGAACCCGGCTTCACCCACACGCGGGCAATCGCGTTCTTGCGCTTGCCGGTGGCGTAGGCCCGGCCTTGCGCATCGCGCACCGGCTCGGGAAGCTGCTCGTCCGCCATCAGACCGGCCGCCTGGGCCATGTCCTTCAGCGCGCCAAGACCCTGGGCCTGAACGTTGGTTTCGGTCATGGCTCGATTACCCCACGTTCTTGCGGTTCAGGGCGGCGACATCCAGCGGCTCAGGGGTCTGGGCCACATGCGGATGCTCGGGGCCGGCATAGACATGCAGCTTGCGCATCACGTCGCGGCCCAGCGGACCACGGGGCACCATGCGGCGCACGGCAGCCTCGATCACACGCTCCGGATAGCGGCCGTCGAGGATCTTGTCCGCGGTCCGCTCCTTGATGCCACCGGGGTGACCGGTGTGCCAGTAATAGGTCTTCTGGGCACGCTTGCGACCGGTCAGCACCACCTTTTCGGCATTGACGATCACGATATGATCGCCGCAATCCATATGGGGCGTGAACATCGGCTTGTGCTTGCCGCGCAGACGATTGGCAACAAGGACGGCGAGACGACCGAGAACGAGACCGTTCGCGTCGATCACCGACCACTTGTGCTCGATGTCTGCCAGCTTGGCGGTATAGGTCTTCATGAGCCTGGGCACCGAGATGGGTTCGGGAAACTGGAGGCGGAGTATGCCACGGATCTTTCCGCCGTCAACGGCAAAGAATGCCGTATTTTCAATGACTTGTGAAATCGGTATTATTTTACCACATCTCTGACGTCAGGCTGAGCGCCGGTTTGAGGCCGATCGGGTGCGATCTTGCCCCCGCGCGCGGTGCTTGGACGCGGCGCTCTTGCGGCGTTATGATGGCCAGCGAGGGCCGATCCGCAACCGCCGGATCAGGGCCCAATTCGACCACATCCCCAGGCAGCCCCGGCAACCATTGACGACCGGGGATGGGTGTGGCGCCCCCAGGGTTCAAGGATGCGACCAATGACCGATCAGACCCCCGCCCGCACCGAGGCTGCCGCAGCCGATACGCTCGTCCGTCTCGATGTCCACGACGATGGCGTCGCGGTCCTGACCCTGAACCGCCCGGCCCAGCGCAATGCCCTGTCGCTGGCGATGATGAGCGCGATCGAGGCGGCGCTGGACGAGATCGCGGGCAACCCGGCCGCGCGCGCCGTGGTGCTGCGCGGTGAGGGCCCGGCCTTCTGTTCCGGTCATGATCTGAAGGAGATGCGGGCCGATCCCGACAAGGCATCTCATGCCGCGCTCTTCGCCCAGTGCAGCCGGATGATGACCCGGATCGTGCGCCTGCCCAAGCCGGTGATCGCCGAGGTGGGTGGCATCGCCACCGCCGCCGGCTGCCAGCTTGTCGCAAGCTGCGATCTGGCGGTCGCCGCCACCACCGCCCGCTTCGCGACCCCGGGCGTCAATCTGGGCCTGTTCTGCTCGACACCGATGGTGGCGCTGTCGCGGGCCGTCGGCCGCAAGCACGCGATGGAAATGCTGCTGATGGGCGAGATGGCCGATGCCGAAACCGCGCACCGCTTCGGGCTGGTCAACCGGGTGGTGGCACCTGAGGCGCTGTCGGACACCACCATGGGCATGGCCCGGCTGATCGCCTCGAAATCGCCACTGACCCTGCGCACCGGCAAGGAGGCATTCTACGCCCAGGTCGAGATGACCCTGGACGACGCCTATGCCTATGCATCGAAGGTGATGACCGACAACATGCAGACCAACGATGCCGTCGAGGGCATCGATGCCTTCCTTGGCAAGCGCAAGCCGGTCTGGCAGGGACGCTGAGCCGATGACCGCCGATACCATTCCGCCAGCCACCGTCGTGAACCACGACCGCTATCCCGACGCCTATATCCGCGACATCCTGCGCCAGTGCCGGGTGATCGCCATGATCGGTGCCAGCCCCAACTGGAACCGGCCCAGCTATTTCGCGATGAAATATCTGCAGGAAAAGGGCTATCGGGTGATCCCGGTCAACCCGGTCGCCGCCGGCCAGACCATTCTGGGCGAGCCGGTTTACGCGACGCTCGACGATCTGCCGGTGGTGCCCGACATGGTGGATATCTTCCGCAATTCCGAAGCGGCGGGACCGGCCACCGACGATGCTATCCGCATTGGCGCCAAGGTGGTGTGGATGCAGCTTGGCGTGCGCAATGATGCCGCCGCCGCCCGCGCCGAGGCCGCCGGGCTCAAGGTGGTGATGAACCGCTGCCCGAAGATCGAATATGGCCGCCTGTCCGGCGAACTGGGCTGGAGCGGCGTGAACACCGGCGTGATCAGCGCCAAGCGCATGGGGCCACCGCGATGACCGATCAGTCGAAGACGCCCGACAGCGCCCGAGACCCAAGGGAGAGGCCTGCATCCGGCGGCGATTTCGGCTTCGCGACCCTGGCCGTCCATGCCGGCAACCGGCCCGAGCCGCATACCGGTGCCCGGATCACGCCGATCTATCAGACATCGTCCTTCGTGTTCGACAGCGTCGATCACGCGGCATCGCTGTTCAACCTTCAGACCTTCGGCAATATCTATTCACGCCTGGGCAATCCGTCGGTGTCGGCGCTGGAGGAACGGGTGGCGGCGCTGGAAGGCGGCCGCGGTGCCACCGCCTGCGCCAGCGGCCATGCCGCCCAGTTCCTGGCCCTGACCAGCCTGATGGAAACCGGCGACGATCTGGTTGCGTCGCGCTTCCTGTATGGCGGATCGTTCACCCAGTTCAGCCAGAGCTTCAAACGCTTCGGCTGGGGCTGCACCTTCGTGGACGCGCGCGACCCCGATCAGGTTGCCGCGGCCATCGGGCCGCGGACCAAGGCGGTGTTCGTGGAAAGCCAGTCCAACCCGTCGGGCATATTGACCGACATCGCGGCACTCGCCGATGTCGCCCATGCCCACGGCCTGCCGCTGATCGTCGACAACACCATCCCCAGCCCCTATCTGTGCAGGCCCTTCGACCTGGGCGCCGACCTGATCACGCATTCGCTGACCAAGTTCCTGGGTGGACACGGCAATTCGCTGGGCGGCGCGATCGTGGAAAGCGGCCGGTTCGACTGGAAGGCCTCTGGCAAATTCCCGTCGCTGTCGGAACCCAATCCCGGCTATCACGGCCTGCGCTTCGACGAGACCTTCGGCGATTTCGCGTTCACGGTGCATGCCCATGCCGTGGCGCTGCGCGATTTCGGGCCGACCCTGTCGCCGTTCAACGCCTTCATGATCATGACCGGCATCGAGACCCTGCCATTGCGCATGGAACGCCATGTCGCCAACGCCAAGCTGGTCGCCGCCTGGCTGCACGATCATCCGAAGGTCGCCTGGGTATCCTATGCCGGCCTGCCCACCAGCCCGCAATACGATCTGGGTCTGCGCCAGATGCCGCGCGGCGTGGCGCCGGTGTTCACCTTCGGCCTGACCGGCGGCTATGACGCCGGCATCCGGCTGGTGGAGGGCGTGGAGCTGTTCAGCCATCTGGCCAATGTCGGCGACACCCGGTCGCTGATCCTGCATCCGGCATCGACCACGCATCGCCAGATGTCGCCGGAAGACCGGGCCCAGAGCGGCGCCGGCGACGATGTGGTGCGGATCTCGATCGGCATCGAGTCGGTCGAGGATCTGATCGCCGATCTGGATCAGGCGCTGACGCGCTGCTGACGCGCTGCTGACGCGCTGCCGCCACCTGCATCCTGCCTGCCGCCCGCCTCTGTCCGCCACCCGCCTCTGTCCGCCACCCGCCCTCTGTCCGAAAGCCCGCCATCGCCATGCCGACATCAATCCCGGCCGCCGCCGGGCCGGCCGCCCCTGCCCTTGCCGCCGTTGACCGCCTGATCTTTCTGCGCCACGGCCGCACCGCCTTCAACGCCGAAGGCCGTGTGGCCGGACAGACCGATATCCCGCTGGACGATACCGGCCGCGCCGAAGCCTGGGCGGCGATCGAGGCCCTGCGGCCACTCGGCGTCGATGCGGTTGCGGCAAGCCCGATGCAGCGGGCGCGGGTCACCGCCGCTATCGTCGCAACCGGTCTGGGTTTCGGCGACGATGCGGTGCAACTGGTGCCGGGCCTGCGCGAACGGAACTGGGGCATGTATGAAGGTGCGCCGCTGGGCGAGCGGCCGCCTTACGAGGAGACCCCGCCGGGCGGCGAGCCCTGGCCGGCCTTTATCGACCGCACCGCCCATGCCGTGGCCGGCGCCCTGAAGATGATGGGCACACCACGCCGGCCGCTGATCGTGGCGCATTCCGGGACCGCGCTGGCCCTGTCACGGCTGCTGGATTGCCCGATGCCGGTCGACAAGGCCCAGAACGCCGTGCCGCTGATCTTCCAGCGCGCCCGCGACCGCTCGTGGCGCTGCTGGCTGCCGGGCCGCTGACCCGGCAGCCAGTCAAGATCATGCGGTCAGGCAGCCACAGCCGCCGGGGCCAGGGCCGCGATCTCGGCCTCTGCCGCGGTGAAGGCCGCGGCAAGCGCGTCCGGCCCCATGCCGACGCCCTCGACCCGGACGATCCTGACATCGGTGATGCCGATGAAGCCGAAGACCAGCTTCAGCCAGCTTTCCTGATGATCGGCCGCCTGACCGGCGGCACTGGTCGAATAGACGCCGCCACGGCTGGACGCGATGATCACCTTGCGGCCGCCTGCCAGGCCCTCAGGCCCGTTCGGGCCATAGCGGAAGGTGCGGCCGGCACGGGCCAGGCGGTCGATCCAGGCCTTCAACTGCGACGGCACGGCGAAATTGTACATCGGCGCGCCGATCACGATGATGTCGGCGGACAGGAATTCCGCCAGGACCGCTTCGGCCAACGCATATTCCTCGGCCTGCACCGGGGTCAGATCCTCGGTCTTGCCGGCGCGGACCACCGGCAGGCGTTCGCCCGACAGATGCGGCAGTTCATCGGCGGCGAGGTCGCGGCTCACGATCTCCAGCCCCGGCATCGCATCGGCAATGGCATTGGTGATGCTGTCGGTCAGCCGGCGCGACAGCGACTGAGCGCCAGCGACGCTGGAATGGATCTGAAGCAGCTTCATAGGTCAGGTCTCCGGGTATGATCAGAACTTTGTTTCCTGCCCTATAGCTACGAGTGGAACGATCATGACGCCAGATGGCAAAACCTGGATGATAGGTTCCATATATGGAACGACACCGGATTGGCGCCCATGCATGACCTGAACGATCTGATGATCTTCGCCCGCATCGTCGAGCATGGCGGTGTCGCGGCGGCGGCGCGGGCCATGGGCCTGCCGAAATCGACCGTCAGCCGCAGGCTGTCGGCGCTGGAAGACCGGCTGGGCGTCCGCCTGATCCAGCGCACCAGCCGGGCATCGATGGTGACCGATGTCGGCCGCGCCTATCACCGCCATTGTCAGGCGATGATTGCCGCCGCCGATGCCGCACAGGAGGTGATTGCCCATAATCAGGCCGAACCGCGCGGGCTGATCCGGATGAGCTGCCCGCTGCCCTTGCTGTCGACGGCCATCGCGCCGATCCTTGCGCGGTTCATGATCGATTTCCCCGAGGTGCGCATCGAGGTCGACGCCACCCAGCGCCGGGTCGATGTCGTCGAGGAAGGTTTCGATCTCGCCTTGCGGGTGCGGCCACTGCCGCTGGAGGACAGCGATCTGGTGGTGCGCATCCTGGGGCACAGCACGGTCGCGATCGTGGCGGCACCCACCCTGCTCGACCGCCATGCCCCGGTTCGTCATCCGGACGACCTCGCCCGCCTGCCGACCGTCGCCCAGATGCCAGCCGGGGGACGCGGCAGTATCGAGGCCGTCGCGCCCGCGATCCGCCATTGGACGCTGACCGGCCCCGGGGGCGAAACCGTCCGGATACCGCACGAGCCGCGATTCGCCGCCGACGACCTGCCGACCCTGCACCACATGGTCCGTGCCGGTCTTGGCATCACGATCCTGCCGCATTATCTGGTTCAACACGATCTGAATGCCAGACGGCTGGTCACGCTCCTGCCCGATTGGCGGCCACCATCCGGCGCCGTCCATGCGGCCTTCCCCTCGCGCCGCGGGCTGGTTCCGGCAGTGCGCCACCTGATCGATCGCCTGGCCGACGAGTTCAATGGCGAATCCGGCCTGTCGGAGACTGCCGCCGAATGACTGCCGACCAGCACCGCCGCTTCGCCAAGTCACCACTGCCCGTCCATCTGGTGCGGCGCTATCTGGAGCCCGGGCCGGTGGTTCTGGTCACCTCGGCCCATGATGGGGCGACCAACATCATGACGCTGGGCTGGCACACGGTGATGGAGTTCACGCCGTCGCTGGTGGGATGCATGATCTCGGCCGGCAATCACAGCTTCGATCTGATCCGGCGAAGCGGCGCCTGTGTGATCAACCTGCCGCCGGCCTCGCTGATCGACGCGGTGGTCGGCATCGGCAACACCAGTGGTGCGGCGATCGACAAGTTCCGGACCTTCGGCCTGACGCCGACACTCTCCGCCGAAATCGAGGCGCCCGCGATCGCCGAATGCTTCGCCAGCTTCGAATGCCGCATCTCGGATGACCGGCTGGTCGACAGCCATAATTTCTTCGTGTTCGAGGTGGTCACAGCACATGTGACGACACGGCGGCGCCGACCTGCGACCCTGCACTATACCGGTGATGGCATCTTCATGATCTCAGGGCGGCGGATCGACAAATCGGCCATGTTCGACCCGCGCATGCTTTGAGGATGGCGCCGCGACCGGCAATCGGGAGGTCCATATGCCTGTGGATGACATGCCGACAGGAGCGGGCACCCCTGAGCGGACGTCGCCGCTGGGGCTGGAACGGCATATCGCCGGCAGCAGGTTGATCAGCGGCGACGGGCCAGCCTGGAAAGACGTTTTCATACAGGTCTTCGCACGCAATCGCGTCCAGCATCCCTTTCTGGTGCCCGCCGTCGCCGAACCACTGCTCGTCTGGGTCATGTCTGGCAGGGCCGTCGTCGAGGAACGGGATATCGGCGGCGACTGGCAGGCGAGCCACGCGCAGCTCGGCGACTTCTTCCTGACCCGATCGCCGGCGCCCTATGAAATGCGATGGCAGGCCGAAGCTGATCAATCGTTTCAGGTGATGCATCTATACGTCTCTGTGCCGCTGTTCGAAAAAGTGGCGCGAGAGATGCCGGGCGGGGCCGGCGGCGTCATCACCCTGAAGGACGTATCAGGTGGTCGCGACCCGACGATCTCTCATATCCTGAGCCTCCTGCACCGTGAACTGATCGCCGACAATGCCGGTGGCAGCAGGCTGTTCGTCGACGGGCTGGCGCAGAGCCTGACCGTGCATCTTCTGCGCCATTATGCCGCCGTGGATACTTCGGCGCGGCCGCGAAATGCCTTGCCCGGCGCGAAACTGCGCCGCGCGATCGCCGCCATGGCCGGTCGGCTCGATCGGCCATTCGATCTCGCCAGTCTGGCACATGAGGTTGGAATGAGCGCGTTCCACTTCAGCCGGTTGTTCAAGGCCGCGACCGGGTTTCCACCCTCGCGGTATTTCATCCGGCAGCGTGTCGCCAGGGCACAGAGATTGCTGCAGGAAACCGACATCAGCATCATCGAAATCGGGATGACGGTCGGCTATTCAAGCCCAAGCCATTTCGCGCAGGTTTTCCGGCGTGAGACGGGTCTCTCACCCAGCGCCTATCGCCAGGCCGACGCAACGCGATCGCCCTTTCCGTCGTCAATTGCGCAAGATCCCGACAGCGTGAGCAATCCACCGCGAGATGGAAAAGTCGGGACGTCATAGATGTCCTCCTGTCGAAGGCAACGGCCCACCCTCCGCTCGGGATGGGCCCGCCTGCAACAAGGAGGGACACCAATGACCACCGTCAACGGAAAAATCGCCCTGATTACCGGCGCATCGAGCGGTATCGGCGCAGCCACAGCGACAAGGCTGGCCGAGGCCGGCGTAACGGTAGGCCTCGCGGCCCGGCGCACCGATCGCCTGGATGCGCTGAAAGCCGACATCGCGGAACGGGGCGGCAATGCCCTGGCGATCGAGATGGATGTGGTCGACCCGGCCTCTGTCGAGGCCGGCGTCAGGGCACTCGTCGATGCCTGCGGCTCGATCGACATTCTCGTCAACAATGCCGGTCTGATGCCGCTTTCCGATATCGACCAGTTCAAGACCGACGAATGGCACCGCATGGTCGACGTCAACGTCAAAGGTCTTCTCAACACAACCGCGGCGGTTCTGCCGCAGATGATCAGACAGCATGCCGGCCACATCTTCAACACGTCGTCGATTGCCGGCCGCAAGATCTTCAAGGGCCTGTCTGTCTATTGTGCGACGAAGCATGCGGTGACCGCCTTCTCAGACGGGCTGCGCATGGAGGTGGGGCAGAAGCACAATATCCGCGTCACCTGCATTCAGCCTGGAGCCGTCGCCACCGAACTCTATGATCGGATCACCGACCCCGGCTACCGCAAGCAGATGGACGACCTTGCCCGGCAGATGACCTTCCTGCAGGGCGCGGACATCGCCGCCACGATCCTGTTCGCGCTCCAGGCCCCGGGCCATGTCAACGTCGCGGAACTCTTCGTTCTGCCGACCGAACAGGGCTGGTAGATCAGCGCTCATGCAGCCGCCGGCCACCTCGGGCGACCGGCGGCAGGTTTACGTCGATACGCGACTTTATAGCACCAGCCGCAATTGCAGCGGGTGATCGGCCGGGTAGCGGCTGTTGATCAAGGTTAGAAGATCACGGCTGAAGCCGGCCGCCTCGTCCTTCAGCATGCGATAGAGCGGCAGGCCGCGCGCCTCGGCCGGCGGCACGTCGAGTGCTGCGCGGTTGGCCGGATCGTCCAGAGCGGCCAGGAAGCGGTCATAGCGGGCCAACGCCGGCAGCAGGGGGCCCGGGCCATAGATGTCGAGCAGCCGGTCGATCGGCGGCCGGCCCAGAAGCCGCGACAGCAGCGCACGCTTGGCGGGCACGTCCAGCCCCGCCGTCTCTCCCGCCGCGACCACGCCCGAGACATAGAGCAGCTTGCGTGAGAACACCAGTTTCACATTGCGCAGGCCCCAGCCCTTGGCGGCGGCACCCCGGGTCTTCATTTCGAAATCGACGCAGATGCTGCGGTAATAGCGGATCACGTCGTTGAGCAGAAAGGTCGCCGGATCGTCGCGGCCATGATGATCCTGCACATACGTCGCGATCAGGCCATCGAGGCTGCGACGGAACACAGGCGCCCCGGCCAGGGCGCGGCCTTCCAGCAGCATCAGCAGCCGACGGGTGGTGATCTGGTTGCCGTCTTCGACCCCGCCGATGGTGTTGATCAGCGCGTCGGCGGATTGGGTGGCCTCGAAGGCTCCGCCATCGGCGGGCTGGCGGATGCCGGCAATTGCGGCCGCGCGATGCACGCGTCCGGCCAGTTGCCGCGCGGCCATCTCGCAACCGTCGCCGCGCTTGCCGGCCGCGGCTCGCGGATCATACAGCACATAACTATCCAAATCCGCCTGCGGTCCGGCCTCGCCACGGCCATAGGATCCACAGACAACCACGCCCAGACCGGCGGTTGCGGGCGGCCGCGCGGTGTCGGCATCACGGAACAGGTCGTCCTCGTCCAGCACCGGCATGGCCGGCAGCGCCGCCGCCAGACCGGACAGCAGATCCTCGGTCCGCCGCCGCAGCCGTACCAGATGCGGGGCGGCATCGGTGAGCGCGGTCCAGTCGCGTGCCATGCCATCCACGGCCAGGTCGCCGGCGATCATGCGGCGGCGAACAGATCATGCTGGCGCCGGCCCCCGCCATCGCCCGCGATCGCGGCCAGGGCCGACAGGCCATAGAGCGGCCGTCTGCGCCGGGCCTTGATCTCGCGATACCGCCGGGCATAGGCCTCCGGGCTGTCCAGCACCACATCGGGTTCGATGGTGAAGCGACGCTCGCGCCCCATCACCGTCTCGATCGCCGGCGCCGGCGCCGGCGCGCCACGCCGCCGTCCGGCCGCGGCCGCGGCATGCGCGGCCCGGAAATCGGCGTGGATATGGCCGACCAGGATGGTGATCAGCGTCTGAAGGTCACGGGCCCGGCCCAGCAATGCACGTTCCGACAGAAAGAAATCCTCAGGCCGATAGCGATCGATGGTCTGATCGACATGGCGCTGGACCAGCGCATCCGCCGAGCGGCAGACATCGCCATAGATGAAGGTCTCGTAGATCTGTTCCTTCAGCCGCCAGAACCCGTCCAGCCGCCGCACGCCGGCCCGATCGACCCGCGCCAGCGCCAGCACCGAAATCAGCGGATGAGCATCGACCGGGGCCCGGTGCAGATAGGTATTGGCCCGGCAGATGCCATCGATGGTGTCGATATTGATCGGGCCCGAGAACAGATGGGCGTGGAGACGGCTGGACCGGCGGGCGATCAGCCCCACCACCTCGTCGGGATCGATGCCATGACGGCCGAGAGCCGCGCGGATGTCGAGGCCCAGCGGCACCTCGCCGCGAATGATCGACGCTGTCGCCGCGTGATGATCGATCCCGAACCGGTCGGCGAAAACCGGCTCCAGCGTATGCGACAGCGGACCATGGCCGACGTCATGCAGCAGCGCCGCCGCGATCAGGATCTCGCGGTCGCGCGGTGCCACCGCCGCCATCCGGCAATAGCTCACCGCCAGCAGCGCCACGCCCAGCGAGTGATGAAAGCGGTTGTGGCGGACGAAGGACGGCCGGCCATTGGGGTGAAACAGCCGGTCGATCACGCCCAGGAACGAAACGTCGCGCAGCCGCTGAAACCCGGCGCTGGCGATCAGGTCGCGATGCAGGCTGTGCGGGAACGCGGCAGCGATCGCGGCGTCGTCCAGCCGGAAGCGGAAGCGCGGTGCTTCAGGGAACAGGTCGCCGGCGGTGGTGCCGGCGTCAGGCCACGACACCGGTGCCCAGTCGGCCAGATCATCGAAGGCATCGACGGCCGGTGGCACATGCGGCGCTTCGACCGTCTCGACGCCGAAGTCCCAGATCGTGATCTGCCGTCCGCTCATGCCTGCTCCGCTCACTGACCCCATCCGCCGATCATGCACCGGACCGGCCCGTCATGCACGGCATTCGGCGGCGATCCAGTCCAGGAAGTCCGGATTGCCGCCGGTGATCGGCCAGGCCGAGATGCCCGGCAGGTCATAGCTGTGCAGCGTCCGCACCCGGTCGGTCAGCGCCGTGACCAGGCGATCGACGGTCTTGGCCAGCAACACCACCTCGGCCCCGGTCTCGATCGCGCCCTGCCAGCGATAGATCGCGGTCATGCCGGCGATCAGATTGCAGCAGGCCGCCAGACGCTCGTCGACCAGCGCCCGGCCGATGGCCGTCGCCTCGTCGCGGCTGCCACAGGTGATGTAGACCACCATCGGCTGATCGCCGCCCGGCCCGGCCCGCATTTCCGGCCCTGCCCGCATATCCGACCCGGCCCGCGCATCCGGCGCCGCCCCGGATACGGCGTCCGGCCCGGTGGCCGGTGGTTGCGTGGACATGCCGGACCCGGCGGTACCCACCGGCGCACCTGCCACCGTGTCGATGGCGGCCTGCAGATGGCCGATGGCATGGTCGATGGCGCCGGCATCGGGGTGGCCGGCCTGCGCCGCCTCCAGCAGCCGCTCCAGGATACGCGCGGCATCGCCGATATCGGGGAAGCCGAAGCTGCCCGCGGCCCCGGCCAGGGAATGGGTCGCGCGCTCGGCCTCCTCCAGCGCCTCGCGATCGCCCGACACCCGCCAGCCGATCAATCCGCCACGCACCCGCTCGAGCCGTGCCGGCAGGCCCTGGCGGAATTCCTCGGTCAGTGTCGCGATGATATCGCCGGCCGTGGCCATGGCCGTCTCAAGCTTGTCGCTCACGCGTCCTCTCCCGCGACACCGGCCTGTTCCCACAGAACACGCAGCTGATTGGCCAGGGTCATGGGATCAAACGGCTTTCCAATCACGTGCAGCGCCCCCATTGCCAGAAAGGCCAGATTGTCCTCGGGCTGCTGGCGGGCGGTGAGAAACACGACCGGCACCCGCTCACCGCCGGGCAGACGGCGCAGCCGTGCCAGGGTTTCGGGCCCGTCGATGCCCGGCATGGTCACGTCCAGCACCACCAGGTCATGGCGGCCGGCATCGAAAGCCGCCAGGGCCTGGGCCCCGTCTTCACAGACCGTCACCTCAAGCCCGCCGACCACCGCCAGCGAGATCCGCACCAGTTCGCGCAGATCCGGCTCATCTTCCGCCAGCAGAATATGTGTCAGGTCAGCCATCACGGCCCCCACGCCATCGACCCCATGTGGATGAACGAAGAATAGGCCGGGACGCGCGGCGGGGAAAGCGGTGCGCCGCCGCCCGTCATATTTCAGGCGACACGACGCCCAGCGCCAGCGCCACACGCTCGGCCAGGGCCAGTGCCGCGGTCAGCCCCGGGCTTTCGATTCCCAGCAGATGAACCAGCCCGTCGACGCCGTGATCCGCCGGACCATCGACCCGGAAATCGGCATCCGCCTCGCCCGGCCCCACGATCTTGGGCCGGATGCCGGCATAATCCGGCACCAGCGGCAGGTCGGGCATGGCGGGCCACCAGCGCCGGATGGCCTCGGCGATCCGTGGCGCCCGGCCGGCATCCACGGCCAGATCGGCCGGGTCGTCGACCCATTCGACATCGGGCCCGAATCGGGCCTGCCCGGCCAGATCCAGCGTCAGATGCACACCAAGGCCGCCGGCCTCGGGCACCGGATAGATCAGCCGGCGAAACGGCGCCCGGCCGCTGTCGAGGCGGAAATAATTACCCTTGGCGAACCGCAGGGGCGGCGTGACCGCAGCCGCCGCCGGTCCCTCGATCGCCCGCGACAAGGCGGGCGCGCCCAGCCCGGCCGCATTGACCAGGATGTCGCAGGTGATCTCGGCCGGGTCGTCGCCGCCGGTGGCGATACGGATGCCCTCAGCATCCGCACGGCCGCCGATCACCGGGGTGCGGGTGATCAGCATGCCGTCGGCGGCTTCCAGCCGCGCCAGCAACACCGCCATCAGGCCGTGGCTGTCGATGATCGCAGACGCAGGCGACAACAGCGCGGCATGCACCGCCAGCGCCGGCTCCAGCGCCCGTGCCGCAACCGCCGACACCGGTTGCACCTCGATCGCACCGTTGGCATGAGCGCGCGCCAGGATCGCGTCGAGCCGCGGTGCCTCGTCGGCGGTGACGGCGACCACCAGCTTGCCCACCGCCTGATAGCCGACGCCGGTCGCGGCGGCGAAGGCCTTCAGCCGGTCACGACCATCCAGACAGCATACGGCCTTCAGACTGCCCGGCGGGTAATACAGCCCCGCATGCACCACTTCCGAATTCCGGCTGCTGGCGCCCTCGCCAAACCGTGGGCCGGCTTCCAGCACCACCACGGAGCGGCCGGCACGCGCCAGACGCTCGGCCACCGCCAGCCCGACGACACCGGCACCAACCACCACCGCATCCAGATCCGGCTTCCGCATACCCGACGCATCCCCTCTGTCCGCCGCTCCCGACCCCTTGCCGGCCGCCTGCCGGCCGGCATTGAACCAGACACAAGCCTCAAAGCACAACGGCCGCGAACCCTTATGCAGGGCCGCGGCCGTCGAATGATGCAGACTTCGCCATCTGCGGGCATCATCCGGGGAAGATGATGCCAAAGAGAAGTAATGGTCGGAGCGAGAGGATTCGAACCTCCGACCCCTAGTCCCCCAGACTAGTGCGCTAACCAGGCTGCGCCACGCTCCGACCGGTCTTCCTGGGGGCATTTGACTGCCCCCTGCGAAGTGCGCGGACTATATCCAACCGGATCATCCCGCGCAACCCTTCTGCGACAGGTTACGGCCTGAAAAATTCAGGCCGCCCCATCCTGCCCGCGCTCGCCATCGGCGTCCGGGGACATCGTGTCATCTCCGATGGTTTCAGCGGCGGCTTCATCTGCCGCCTGAACCTGGTCATGGCCGTCTGCCGGCTGCGCGCCGCCAGCGATACCGGATGCTCCGGCGCCCTCGCCCGACAGCTCGATCACCAGAACATCCTCGGCAAAACTCTCGTCAATGCCGGCCACATCGCCATCGACAAGTCCGAGGGCGGCGTCGGCCTCGTCATCGCCATGCAGCAACGCACGCGCACGCTCCAGATGGGCCAAGGCCTCGCGCATCAGCCCCTGGCGTCGCTCATCCTCCGCCAGCAGGGTCCGGATACGGGCGGCCGACAGATCGGCGAGGCCGGTGGTGCCGGCCACAGGCACCGCGACAACCGGCGGCGCTGCCTGTGCAACAATGGAGGTCGGCGACGCGGCCGGCTCGGCCGGGGACGGCGCGTCATCGGCGGCGATCAGGCCGTCATCGCCGATGTCGTCGGGATCGTCGACGTCGTCCAGGTCTATATCGTCATGCCCGGCATCATCGTCGCCGCCGCCCTCGTCGCCATCCGACGCATCGTCGAGATCATCGCCGTCACGATCGAGACGTGCTGCCAGGGCATCGAGCAGATCGGGATCCTGAGCCGCGGTTCCCGCGGTGCCAGCCTCGACCCGCTCGGCCACCGCCTTCACACCACCCTCGCGCAGCAATTTCTGCACGCCCTTGATGGTATAGCCTTCGTCATAGAGCAGGCTGCGGATACGGCGCAGCAACACCACGTCCTCGGGCCGGTAATAGCGCCGGCCGCCTGCCCGCTTCAGCGGCTTGACCTGGGGGAACTTGCCTTCCCAGAATCTGAGGACGTGAGCGGGGACGTCGATCTCCTCCGCCACCTCGCTGATGGTGCGGTACGCGCCCGGCGCCTTGCCGCCGCCGCGCCGCCGTTCGCCATCATTGGCGGTGGTGTCGGTCATCTCGTCAACGCCTCCATCTCACCCTGATGTCCACAATGCCGATCCGCTGGTCAGGCTTCGGCGTCCTCAAGATCTTCCTCAAGGTCGTCGACATCGATCAGGCTTTTGCCGATACGGTCCTTGAGCACGTTCGAGGCCCGGAACACCAGCACCTTGCGCGGCAGGATCGGAACTTCCTCGCCGGTCTTCGGGTTACGCCCGACGCGCTCGCCCTTCTGGCGCACCGCGAACGTGCCGAAGGACGAGATCTTGACCGTGTCGCCCTCGACCAGACTGTCCGAGACAACGGCCAGCACCGCCTCGACCAGTTGAGCGGATTCGTGCCGCGACAGACCAACTTCCTGATAGACCGCCTCGGCCAGGTCCGCGCGAGTGACGGTGCGTGCCATCGTCTTGTCCTCAAATACTTGCGCGCGCAGCTTCACCCTGTTTATGCGCCATGGCGGACAAGCTTGTCAAACGCCTTGCGCTTCAGGGCCTTGCGACACGCGGTTGTGTCATTGTCGAAATGCGGGGGACGGCCCGGGAGCCGTCTGCGTCACCGGCAGGCACGGGGGCCCGGCCGGCCATGATGGACAATTACCAGCGGATCAGCGCCGACCCCCAGGACAGACCACCACCGATGGCTTCGACCAGCACCACCTGCCCCGGCTGGATACGGCCATCGGCGGCCGCCTCCGCCAGCGCCAGCGGAATGGATGCGGCCGAGGTGTTGCCGTGGCGATCGACCGTCATCACCACCCGGTCCATCGGCAGGCCCATCTTGCGGGCGGTGCCAGTGATGATTCGGGCATTGGCCTGATGGGGCACCAGCCAGTCGATGTCGTCGGCGGTCAGGCCGTTGGCATTCAGCGCCTCGGTCACGCTGTCGGCCAGCTTGACGACCGCGTGCCGGAAGACTTCCTTGCCTTCCATCCTGAGATGGCCGGCGGTCTGGGTGGACGAGACGCCACCATCGACATAGAGCGCGTCGTGATGTCGGCCATCCGAGAACAGATGGGTCGACAGCACGCCGATATCGGCATTCGTCCCCGCGCCGGCCTCGGCGCGCAGCACCATCGCACCGGCGCCGTCGCCGAACAGCACGCAGGTGCCACGATCCTTCCAGTCCAGGATGCGCGAGAAGGTCTCGGCGCCGATCACCAGCGCGGTCCGGAACTGGCCGCTCTTCAGGAAATTGTCGGCGGTCGACAGTGCGAACACAAAACCCGCGCACACCGCCTGAAGATCGAAGGCGGCACCGCGGGTGATGCCCAGCGCCGCCTGGATCTTGGTGGCGCTGGCAGGAAAGGTCTCGTCGGGGGTCGATGTGGCGAGGATGATCAGATCGACCTCCTGCGCATCGATCCCGGCATTGGCCAGCGCCGCACGTGCGGCATGCAGCCCCAGCGTCGAGGTCAACTCGTCGGGAGCGGCGATGCGGCGCTCGCGAATGCCGGTCCGCTCCTGGATCCACTCATCCGAGGTGTCGACCATTTTCGACAGGTCTTCGTTGGTCAACACCCTGGCGGGCAAATAGCCGCCGACGCCGAGCACGCGCGCGCGCATAACCGTCATGCCGTAGCCGCCTTCTGCTGAACGGAGGCGCCATCGATCTGGCCCGCCGCGATCCGTTTGAGTTCGCCACTGATACGGTCGTTGAAACCGTGAGCCACCAGGTCATAGGCAACACCGATCGCATTGGCGAAGCCCAACGCATCGGTACCACCATGGCTTTTGACGGCGATGCCGCCCAGCCCCAGGAACATGGCACCGTTGTGATGGCGCGGATCGGTCTGCTTCTGCAACGCCTTCAGACTTGCCCGGGCGAAGAGATAGCCGATCCGGGCCAGCAGCGACCGGCGGAACGCCGATTTCAGATAATGGCTGTAGAGCTTGGCCGTGCCTTCAGCCGTCTTCAGCGCAATGTTGCCGGTAAAGCCATCGGTCACCACGACGTCGACCGTGCCCTTGGCGATATCGTCGCCTTCCACGAAGCCATGGAAGCGGATGCCGTCGATGGTCTTCAGGCGGGCTGCTGCCTCCCTGACGGCCTCCAGCCCCTTGACCTCTTCCTCACCGACATTCAACAGGCCGACACTGGGATTCTGATACCCGAGAACGATCCGCGCAAACAGTTCACCCATGATCGCGAACTGGATCAGGTTGCGCACGTCGCATTCGGTGTTGGCACCAAGATCCAGCACCACGGTTTCGCCGCGCAATGTCGGCATGGTGGCGGCGATGGCCGGGCGGTCGATACCGGGCAGCATGCCCAGCATCATCCGCGCCATCGCCATCAACGCACCGGTATTGCCGGCCGAGACAGCGGCATGCGCCCTGCCTTCACGCACGGCCCGAAGCGCCAGCCCCATGCTGGACTTGCGCCCCTGCCGCAAGGCGACCGACGGCCGCATCGAGCCGGGGATGACCTCGTCGGTGTGCAGAAACTCGGTCGCGGCGAGCAGCTTCTTGCGGCGCTTCATCAGCGCACGCAGCCGCGGCTCGTCGCCGACCATCAGGAACCGGAGGCCGGGATAGCGCTTCAGCGCAATGGCGGCGCCCTTGACCACCATCTTTGGTGCCTGATCGCCGCCCATCGCATCGAGTGCGATGGTTACATCACCGGACAACGCCACCTCACCTCCGCGCCTTTCGCCGGGCCTGGACCGGCCCGACGCCACGTACCGATACCCAAAGGCATCGACCGGCGTCAGCCGGCCGCCGCCTCCGTCGCGACGTCACGGCCGTCATAGAAGCCGCACGAGCCGCAGACATGATGGGGGAGCTTCAGCTCGCCGCAGTTCGGGCACTCGTTCGCGTTGGTGGCGGTGAGCGCGTGATGGGCGCGACGCATGTCACGCCGCGACTTGGAGACCTTTTTCTTGGGGACGGCCATAGTCTTCGCCTTTCAGGATGGGACTTTTCGGTACGGTGACGGGCACAAGCCGAATAGCGCGCTTAGTTAGCGAAAAACCGGCGCGATGGCAAGGCTTCTCCCGGAATTCACGTCCGGTGTCATGCAGATCCGGAAGAACCGTCCTCGTCGGACCGCCCTTTCCCGCCCTGCTGCTTGAGAACCGCCAGCTTCGCGAATGGATGCTCACGCGGCTTTTCGCCCCCGGCCGTGCCGGCCCGAAGGGCAAAGACTTCACGTTCGACCGCCTCCGCCGGCGCCTCGGGCCCCCGCGGATAGGGATCGATCGCCAGGCTCAGATATTCCGTCGCCAGTTCCCCCACATCGACCCGACCGTCCACCAGAAGCTCCGGCGGTTCGGGCGCCTCCTCGGGCTCGGCGGCGTCGATGGCGGCCAGACGCCGGCCATATTCCGGTTCGGTCAACGCATCCACCGCCACCGTGTCCGAGACCGTGGACTCAAACCGTAGATTGGTCACGACGCAAGTCTGAATCAACCGGGCAGAGAAGGTAATTTCGATATGGGCCCCGCCGCGCACCCGGCCGATGGTGACCGTGACATCGAAGGCATTGAGCGCCGGCAGGTCGAGACGCCGGGCCAGCGCCGCACATTCGGCCGCATCGGCTGAATGGCGAAACACACGCGGCTCTGACGGATCGAGTGCATCGATCTCGATGATGCGCGAGAATTCCGGGGTCGCACCAGGCGCTGCGGACGGACCAGGTGCTGCGGTTGGGCCGGTCATGGCGGCAGATCCTCGTGTCGGAACAGATAGATGGGTGGTAACCGCCACAAGCGGCCGTGGCGGCGCACACTACCCTATTGAATGGCGCTCCGCCAGCCTTGGCAGGGCCACCGGGCATGTGCCGGGATCAGCCCTCACCAGCGTCGGACGCATCCTCGGCATCAGCCCGGGTCGCCGGGACAGCGGCGAAGGCGACGCGGCCATCAAGGATGTCCTGGGTCGCCATGGCGTCGAGCACGCCGATACTGGCCATGACATAGGCCGCGATGGCCTGAAGCGTCGCCTCCGGCGGCCGGGCCGCGCCGGCGGCCTCGATACCGAAGACGTTGCGGGCGATCGCCTCGTTCAATGCGGCGCCACCATCGCCCGCCACCGCCGCCACGGCCGCGTCATAGACTTTCACGCGGCCATAAAAGGCCTCTCCCATGCGCTTGACCTGCTTGCCGACGCTGAGGTCACCCACACCCATTTCGCGCAATGAGCGGTCCATATCGGCGAACATGCGGTCGAACAGCGCCTGACCGGTGCGCCGTCCGCCCTCGCCCTCGCGCTTCATCCGATGCAGGATCATGAAGACATGCAGCACGATCATGTCAAAACGGCCGTCGACGGTGTCGGGGACGCCCAGATCGCGATAGAACACCACCGAGCGGGCCTGGGCCACCGCGGTATCGTACTGGGCCTCGGCAGCCG
This sequence comes from Tistrella arctica, assembly GCF_039630945.1. Lineage (NCBI taxonomy): Bacteria > Pseudomonadati > Pseudomonadota > Alphaproteobacteria > Geminicoccales > Geminicoccaceae > Tistrella > Tistrella arctica. The sequence continues at coordinate 623,798 of NZ_JBBKTV010000001.1, read as the reverse complement.
CACGCGGGCCCGTCCGGCCGAACAGCCTGTCTAGAAACATGGGGGCCGTCTCCTCCTGTTGCTCGCTCGCCACCGACAGATGATCCGCACCCCGGTCGGCCGATTGACACCCCGCGCCGCGGAATGCAATCTTGGGCCGCCCGTAAGCAGACGGGCCGTCGCAGCCGACACCTTGTTTCGGATCCGGCCGGGCCGATGCGCCCGGATCCCTCATCCGCATCGACACATCGTCGGGGTGGTTATGGCGGCGACGCACCACAGCGTCAACGGTGACATCGCCAAGATGATCCGGTCTGCGCCCCGGCGCCGCTCCATCGCCCGCCCCGTTCTCCGCTCCGCGTCCATGGCCGCGGTGGTGATGGCGTCGATCGCCCTCGCCGCCTGCCAGCCCGTGGTGCGCACCCACGGCTTCATGCCGGCCACCGATGAAATCGCCCAGCTCCGGCCGGGTGAACAGACCCGCGAGGATGTGCGGGCCATTCTGGGGGCGCCGTCGACCACCGGCACCTTCGAAACCGATACCTGGTATTATATCCAGCGCCGCACCAGCACGATTGCGTTCTATTCGGCCGATGTGACCGAACAGGACGTGCTTGGCCTGCGGTTCGGCGATGATGGCCGGCTGGCGGACATCGTCCGCTTCGGCCTCGATGACGGGCGCACCATCAGCTATGTCGACCGGGTCACCCCGACCTCGGGCAACGAGCTGACGGTTCTTGAACAGTTCGTCGGCAATATCGGCCGGTTCAACTCGGAAGGCAGCGCCAACCGGCCCGGCAATCCCAGCGGCATGGGCGGCCGGCGCTGATCCGACGCGCCCCCCGCATCCGCTCTTCAACACCACCGCAGGCATCGGCCCGCCGGGATGAAGAAGACGGCGGGATGGAGAAGACGGCATGATGAAACGGCCGGGAGATCATCATCTTCTTCCGGCCGTTTCATCATTCGGGAGATTGTGATCGCCGCGCAGGCGGCCCGACCGGCTATCACTCCGCCCCGCTGTCACTCCGCCGCGCTATCACTCCGATCGGCGCTTCATCCCGCGTGGCGCTGTGCGGCGACATCATTGGTGCCCTGCACCAGAACATCGCGCACGACTTTGCGGCCGAACCACGCATTGGCGGCATCGGCCAGGCCGCGCTTGATCTCGTCGAGGGTCGGCTCACGTCCGAAGCGGGCCGCATCGGACGCCACGATATGGGCCGCGTTGACAAAGACCGGGCTCATCCGCGCGACCGCGGGGACGATGTCGTCGCTGCGGACCCCCGGCTCCAACTCCAGCATGATGTTGATCACCAGATAGCGATACACCACGCCATTGCGGAAGATGGGCACGCTGACCGGTTCCGGCTTGATGAACACAGGCAGCGCCGCAGCAGGCGGCTGCGACGATCTGATGCCGTGGAGCACGCCCAGCGGATCGGCCTGATACAGCAACCAGCCGCCCCCGCCGGCGACGGCGAGCAGAATGGTCACGATCGCGATCAGCAAGGGGCGCATCGGCAGGTGGTCCGGTGGTGGTGATCAGGGCAGCCGGATCAGCCGCGGCCGCCTGGCTCGGAGAAGTGCAGCACTTCATAGGTGTTGACGCAATCGGATTGCGCCCCCACCGCGGCAGCGCGCGATGCCGCCTCGTTACACCACAGGCTGTAGCGCACAAGCTCCCAGCGATCGGCGTCGAGCGCAATGGAATGGGCATAGAGGCCCGGCTTGCCCAGCATGTCGGCCTGAAGGGCGGCCTCACGCTCATGCACCGCATCCAGCGACATCTCGGGCGGGATGACGTCCACCTCGCGCACCGCGAAGCGCGGACTGTCGGCGCAGGTGCCATGCCCGAAGCCGAGCACGAACCAGGTCCGCACCCGCGGCCGTCCGAAGGCCGCGGCCAGATCGGCGAACAGATCCCCGAAGACGAACTGCTTCCAGTCCTCTTCCGAGCGCCAGATATAGAATGGCGCGTAGACCTGATCCTCCTCGTTCAGGAGGAACGACTTCATCACCAATCCGGGATGAGCATCATAAAGCTGTCCGCGCTCGGCAACCCGGTTGCGGATGGTCTCCGCGTCCAGATCCGCCTTCAGACGCACGGTGTATTGAAGCGCCAGCATCGTCTGCGTTCGTCCCCCCGCGATCGATCGGCAGAATCCATATGGCGGGACCGCCACATGGTGTATCCGCGGACGTTACGCCATCGTTGCCGTCGCGAGAACGGTCATTCACGCATGCCGCCCATGCAGGAAGCTGTTAGAAGTGCACATGTCCGGGCTGCCCGCCCGCAACAATCGGCCCACCGGCGTCGGTCAGCACCACCCGTCCCCGCCCCGTGGCCTGCCCGGTCACCTGCCCGATCCGGGTGACGGCGACACCGACGCGGGCGCCCTGCATCATCACGGCGCGGCGGGCGGCGGGCGGCGCGGTGAAGACCAGTTCATAATCGTCGCCGCCGGTCCACACCACCGGGGCAAGCCCGGCCCCAGCCGACACAGACCCGGCCGACACAACCCGGCGTGCTGCCGGCGAAAGCGGGACCAGATCGACACGCATGCGGATGTCGACGCCGGATGTTTCGGCGATATGGCCAAGATCGGCCGGGAGGCCATCGGACACATCGGCACAGGCGGTGGCGATGCCGGCCAATGCCGATCCCAGGGCCAGCCGTGGTTCGGGCAGCAGGCGCCGGGCCTCGACAGCGGCACAGGCAGCGGCATCCAGACCCATCGCTGCCAGGTCGATACGGCCATAGCCGGCCTCGACCGCCAGCGCCGCGTCGCCGATGGTGCCCGACACCCAGACATCGTCGCCCGGGCGGGCACCGCCGCGGGTGAGCAGACGCTCCGCCGCCGGCGCGTGCCCCAGCAGGGTCAGGCTCATCACCGCAGGGCCGTCGGTGCCAACCGTGTCGCCACCCAGCAGCGCCACGCCATAGCGCGCCTGATCCTGCGCCAGCCCCGCGGCGAAACGCCGCATCCACTTGCCCGCATCCGGACCGGGAATGGCCAGCGCCAGCAGATAGGCGACAGGTGTCGCCGCCATCGCCGCCAGATCCGACAGGTTCACGCGCAGCAGTTTGCGGGCGACCTGCTCCGGCGGCTCGCCCGGGAAATAATGCCGGCCCTCGACCATCGCATCCTTGGCCGCCACCAGAATCCGGCCCGGCGGCAGCGCCAGCCAGCCGGCGTCGTCGGTCAGATCGAGCGCGCCGGGCAGCGTGCGGGCCAGCGGCCGCAACCAGCGTTCGATGGCCCCGAACTCGCCGAGCCGGGGCTCGCCCTCGTCGGGCGCGCGCGCCACTGGTGCCCCATCATCCGGCGCCTCGCCGCCGCCCTCGCCGCCGCCGCTCACCGCGCCGTCGGCCGTCCGCCGCGATGATCCTTGCGCAGCAGCCCCGCCAGGCGGTCGAGAACGCCGTTCACGAAACCGGGCTCGCCACCGGCGAAGAACGCATGCGCCACGTTGACGTATTCATTGATGATCACGGCTGTGGGCACATCGGTGCGCGCGGTCAGCTCATAGGCGCCCGCGCGCAGGATGGCGCGCAGGGTCTGCTCCACCCGCTCCAGCCGCCAGCCTTCGGCCAGCGACGCCTCAAGCATCGGGTCGATCTCGGCCGCCGCCGCCGCGAAGCCCATTACGATGTCGCGGAAATGGTCGCGGTCGGCATCAAGCTCCAGGCCATCGTCGATGACCTTGCCGATCCGGTGGTTCAGGAACTCGGTGACCACCACCTCGGGCTTCAGGGCACTGAAGTCGATCTGATAGAGCGCCTGGACGGCGGCGAGACGGGCAGCGGTCCGCCGCGCCATCCCGGCTTCACGCGTGCCGTCGCCGCGACCGGGCCTCGGCGTGGGCTTGGGGCCGCGTGCGGCAGCCGGCGCCCGGGTGTCGGGTGCCGAAGCCCCTTTGGCGGCGTCACGCTGTTTGTCGGTCATAATGGTCGGAAATCCTTCAGCCCTGCTGGAACTGACGCTTGATCTCGATCATGCGCAGGCAGGCATTGGCCACGTCGCCACCCTTGTTGGCACGGTCGACGCGCGCGCGGGCCCAGGCCTGCTCGCGATTCTCGACCGTCAGGATGCCATAGCCGATGCAGGCCTTGCGCTCGATCGCAAGCTGGTTGAGCCCGCGGGCGCTTTCGCCGCAGACATAATCATAATGGCTGGTCTCGCCGCGGATCACACAGCCAAGCGCCACGAAGCCGTCGAAGCGGCCGCTGTCCATGGCGAGGCGGACCGCGGCCGGAATCTCGAACGCCCCCGGCACCGCCAGACGTTCCACCTGGGCGCCAGCGGCCTCAAGCGCCGCCACGGCGCCTTCGACCAGCGCATCGGCAATGTCTTCGTAGAAACGCGCCTCGACGATCAGGACGCGCAGATCGGATGCAGGTGCCGTGGCCATGGGGGCGTCAGACCTTCTCGATGGTAAGCGGGGCATGGCCGACGATGTGCAGGCCGTAACCGTCCAGCCCCACCACCGTCTGCCGCGAATTCGAAATCAGGATCATGTTGCGCACGCCCAGATCCAGCAGGATCTGCGCGCCGGTGCCGTAATCGCGCAGCGACGATGCCGCCTGCGGGCTTTCCAGCCGCAGCCGCGCCATCTCGGACAGGCCCGTGGGGCGCGGCTCACGCAGCAGGACCAGCACGCCGCGCCCGGCGCGGTCGATCTGCTCCATGGCGGCCCGCACGGCGCCGGCCCGGCCGCTGCTGCGATCGCCCAGCAGATCGTCGAAGGCATTGACCACATGCATGCGCACAAGAACCGGCTGCTCGCCGGCGGCGGCCAGATCGCCCTTCACCAGCGCCATATGCTCGGCGCCGTCGATCTTGCTCGCATAGACGATCATCCGCCAATCGCCGCCGAAATGGCTGCGGAACAGGCCGTCGGTCAGACGCTCCACCAGCTTTTCGGTGCGGCGGCGATAGGCGATCAGATCGGCGATGGTGCCGATCTTCAGGCCGTGCAACTGAGCGAAGGGCACCAGATCGGGCATCCGCGCCATCGACCCGTCATCGTTCATGATCTCGCAGATCACCCCCGACGGGTTCAGGCCGGCCAGCCGCGCGATGTCGACCGCCGCCTCGGTATGGCCGGCGCGGACCAGCACCCCGCCATCACGGGCGCGCAGCGGAAAGATATGGCCCGGGGTCACCACATCGCGGGCCCCCGCCTCGGGGTCGATCGCCACCTTGACGGTATGGGCACGGTCGGCGGCCGAAATGCCGGTGGTCACACCCTCGCGCGCCTCGATCGACAGTGTGAAATTGGTGTGATGGCGCGAGGCGTTGCGCTGGGTCATCAGCGGCAGGCCCAGCTCCTCGACCCGCTCGCTGGTCAGGGTCAGACAGATCAGCCCGCGGCCGTGCTTGGCCATGAAGTTGATCACCTCGGGCGTCACCATCTCGGCCGGAATGACCAGGTCACCCTCGTTCTCGCGATCCTCGTCATCGACCAGCACCACCATGCGGCCGGCACGGGCATCCTCGATCACATCCTCGATGTCGGAGATATAGGCGCGCGTATCGTCGGCCGCCTGGTCCTTGATCACCGTCATGTCGTCGTCCTCTCCCGTTGCGCCGTGTTCTTCAGGTCCGCAACATGTGATCGGCTGGGGATGCCGGATGATCAGCCGCGGATGCCGGCCTGCCATTCGTTCAATCGCGCCACATAGCGCGCAAGCACGTCGATCTCAAGGTTAATCGCATCGCCGGGCGTCCGCTCGGACAAGGTTGTGTTGGTCCAGGTGTGCGGAATGATGTTCACACCGAACCGCGTGCCGTCGACCTCGTTCACCGTCAGCGATATGCCGTCGAGGGTGACCGAGCCCTTGGGGGCGATGAAACCCGCGAGCTCTGCCGGCACCTCGAAGGCCAGCCGCCAGGATCCCCCCTCAGGGGTCACCGACACCAGACGCGCCACGCCGTCGACATGGCCCAGCACGACATGGCCGCCAAGTTCGTCGCCGACCTTCGCCGCCCGCTCCAGATTGATGTGCCGACCCTGGGTCCAGCCGCCAAGCGTGGTCTTCGACAGCGTCTCGCCCGAGGCTTCGGCATCGAACCAGGCCCGCCCGCCGCCGTCGCGCCCGCGCTCGATCACCGTCAGGCAGCAACCGGAACAGGCGATCGAGGCGCCGATATCGATGCCGTCGGGATCATAGGCCGTGGCGATCCGCAGCCGGCGGTCTTCGGCGGCCCCGGCCCTGGGGGCCGTGACGCTGACGATCTCGCCGATATCGGTGATGATGCCGGTGAACATGGCTGAACGCGCTTTCTGAAGGGAGGGACGCTGTCAGATCCGGGGGGCGACGGTGCCGGTCGCCGCATAGGTTTCGTATATGTCGGGTCCAAGGGACAGGACGTCCAGCCGCTCGAACGCCGCCATGTCGACCAGATGGTCCACACCATAGGCGCGCGCCGCCGCCAACCCGTCGCCGCCGGCCACCACCGGCGCCCTGAACCAGTGGACCCGGTCGACCAGCCGATCGCGGAGCAGAGACGCCGCAAGCTCGCCGCCGCCTTCGAGCAGCACCCGGGTGATGCCGCGCTGGCCCAGAACCTCCAGCACCCGCAGCGGGTCGGGGCGGCCATCGGCGCCGTCGGGCACGCCCAACACCTCGACCCCCGCCTGAACCAGAGCGGCCCGGCGGTTGACATCGGCATCGTCGCGGGTCACCAGCCAGACCGGCGCCATGCCGGTGTCGCGGCCGCGGGCGGCTTCACGCACCAGCGCATGGGTCAATGGCAGCTTCAGGCGGCTGTCGATCACCACCCGAACCGGCGAGCGGTCCTCAAGCCCCGGCACCCGCACGGTCAGGCGCGGATTGTCGGCCAGCGCCGTGCCGACACCGACCATGATCGCATCATGGGAGGCGCGCAGCATGTGGCCCATGGCGCGAGACTCAGGCCCCGTGATCCACTGGCTTTCGCCATTGCGGGTAGCGATACGGCCATCCAGCGTGGTCGCGACTTTCCAGGCGACCAGCGGCCGCCCGGTCAGAATGCGCGAGAAGAACCCGGCATTCAGCGCGCCGGCCTCGGCCGCCATCAGCCCCAGATCGACGATGACCCCGGCACGGGTCAGCGTTTCCATGCCACGGCCGCTGACCCGCGGATCGGGATCGCCGGTGGCGATCACGACCCGCGCCACACCCGCCGCCACCAGGGCATCGGCGCAGGGCGGGGTCTTGCCCCAATGGGCGCAGGGCTCAAGGCTGACATAGGCGGTGGCGCCGCGCGCCGCACCGCCTGCCGCCGCCAGCGCCACGGCCTCGCCATGAGGGCGCCCGCCGGGCTGGGTCCAGCCGCGCCCGACAACCCGGCCATCGGGCGATACCAGCACGCAGCCGACGGCGGGGTTCGGCCAGACCCGTCCGAGGCCGCGCCCGGCCAGCGCCAGCGCATGGGTCATGTGGTGCCGGTCGGCGTCGGACCAGATCACCGGCGCCGACACCGCCGGCCCGTCCGTTTCAGGCGCCTGCAGGCCGGCATATACCGCATCAGACATCGTCATTCCCGCCGCCATCGGCCGTCGGCGTCGGCATGCCGCCCGCCAGGCTGCCGATCAGGGCCTGGAAGTCGCCCACCTCGCGGAAGTCGCGATAGACCGACGCAAAGCGGACATAGGCGATCTTGTCGACGCCGATCAGAGCCTCCATCACCAACTCGCCGATGATCCGGCTCTCGATCTCGGTCTCGCCCATGCCTTCCAGGCGGCGGTGGATGGCGCTGACCATCCGTTCCACCTGCTCGGCCTCGACCGGGCGCTTGCGCACCGCGATCCGGATCGATCGCGCCAGCTTCTCGCGCTCGAACGGTTCGCGGACGCCATCCTTCTTCACGACCACCAGATCACGAAGCTGGACGCGCTCGAAGGTGGTGAAGCGGGCGCCACAGGCGGCACAATGACGGCGCCGCCGGATGGCGGCACCGTCTTCAGCCGGGCGGCTGTCCTTCACCTGGGTCTCTTCGTTGCCACAGAACGGGCAGCGCATCGCACCTCCGGATATGTCAGGACGATCGGCGCCCGATCAGGGCGCCGATCTGATCAGAGCGCCGGATAGATCGGGAAGCGGTCGCAGAGCGCCTTGACCTCGGCCCGCACCGCCGCCTCGACGGCCGCGTCGCCCTCTGGGTTGGCGGCAAGCGCGTCGAGCACCTGCACGATCAGCCGCCCGACCTCGCGGAATTCCTCTTCGCCGAAACCGCGGGTGGTGCCGGCCGGCGTGCCGAGACGCACGCCCGAGGTCACCATCGGCTTTTCGGGGTCGAAGGGGATCGCGTTCTTGTTGCAGGTGATGCCCGTCCGCTCCAGCGCATCCTCGGTGGCATTGCCCTTCAGACCCTTCGGCCTGAGGTCGACCAGCATCAGATGATTGTCGGTGCCGCCGGTGACGATGTCGAGGCCCCCCGCGACCAGTGTTTCGGCCAGCGCCTGGGCATTGACCACCACCTGGCGGGCATAGTCTTTGAAGTCGGGCCGCAGCGCCTCGCCGAACGCCACCGCCTTGGCCGCGATGACATGCATCAGCGGGCCGCCCTGAAGGCCGGGGAACACCGCCGAATTGATCTTCTTACCCAGCGCCTCGTCATTCGACAGCACCATGCCACCGCGCGGACCGCGCAGGGTCTTGTGGGTGGTGGTCGTGACGACATGGGCATGCGGCAGCGGCGACGGATGGACACCGGCCGCGACCAGCCCGGCGAAATGGGCCATGTCGACCATCAGATAGGCACCGACCGCGTCGGCGATGGCACGGAAGCGTTCAAAATCGAAGATGCGGCTATAGGCCGAACCGCCGGCGATGATCAGCTTCGGCTCGTGTTCCCGGGCCAGTTGCTCGACCTCGTCCATGTCGATGCGGCCATCCTGAAGACGCACGCCATACTGGACCGCATGGAACCATTTGCCCGACTGGTTGGGGGCGGCGCCATGAGTGAGATGGCCGCCGGCCGCCAGCGACATGCCAAGGATGGTGTCGCCCGGCTTCAGCAGCGCCTGGAACACCGCCTGATTGGCCTGGGCCCCGGAATGCGGCTGAACATTGGCATAGGTGCAGTCGAACAGCCTGCAGGCGCGCTCGATCGCCAGCACCTCGGCGATGTCGACGAATTCGCAGCCGCCGTAATAGCGCTTGCCCGGATAGCCCTCGGCATATTTGTTGGTCAGCACCGTGCCCTGAGCGGCCATCACGGCGGGGCTGGCGATATTCTCGGAGGCGATCAGCTCGATCTGGTCGCGCTGACGGGTCAGCTCGCCGTCGATCGAGCGCATCAGCTCGGCGTCATCGGCGAGCGAGGCGCGGAAGAACGCCTGGGCATTATAGCTGGGGGTCTGGTCGGTCATCGGTCGCGCACCTGTCCGGAGGTGAGGCGCGGACACCCGGCGCCGGTGCCAGCCGGGCCGGGTGTCCGCCTAAGCAGAAACGGTGCGGCAGCCTGCCATTCGGCATCAGCCACCGCACCGCGGTCGGTTGAGCGGTCAGCCGAGCTTGTCGACCCGCCGCTGATGACGGCCGCCTTCGAAGGCGGTGGTCAGGAAGACATCCAGGGCATCCCGCGCGGTTTCAGGGCCGATCACCCGTTCGCCCATCACCAGAACATTGGCATCGTTGTGCTGCCGCGACAGGCGCGCGGTCAAGGCGTCATGCACCAGGGCCGCACGGATATGGGGGTGACGGTTGGCCGCGATCGAGATGCCGATGCCCGATCCGCAGATCAGCACGCCGCGGGCCGCGCGGCCTTCGGCCATGGCCGCGGCCAGCGCATTGGCGAAATCGGGATAGTCGACCGATGCCGTGCCATCCGTGCCGAGATCGAGAACCTCCAGGCCACGGGCGGCAAGCTCTTTCTTCAGCGTGGATTTGAGATCGACGCCGCCATGATCCGAGGCGATCGCCACGACGCGGGTGCTGTCAATGGACATGCCGATCCCTTCCTTGATCCTGAACGCCGGCCGGAACCTCTCCGGCCCGGATACGACCGTCGCGCGTGTGCCCGGCCGCGATGCCTCTTCCCTTAACACACCCCGCCCGTATCGCCAACTGCGCCGCACACATGGTAACCAGCCATCGGGTGCATGGGCAGGTGCATGAGGCGCCCGGTCATGGCCGGATCATGGAACCGCGCACCCGGCCGCCACGACGTGCAACGGGACGCCACGCCACCCCAATTCGTCGTTCGAGAAAGGCTGAGCACCAAGAACACCCGGAAGAAGTGTGTCCATTACTGCAAAAGGGCACGCTATCGACGATATTTCTGTTGTGATATCTGTTCGGCCAAGTCATCATGCGGCAGGTGATATTTGCCGCGAGGGGCATTTGCAGAGGCGGATCAAGATCCGATGATGCTACCGATAGACGGGCTTCCGATATCAGGGCGTCCATAGCGGCCGCATCTGGCCCTTCAGCGGTTTTTTGCACGGTGACTTCAACGGCGGACAGCCATCGGAAAGCGAGCGTTCCATGTCGGATAGTTCCGAGACCAGTATCATCGCCCATGACAAACTGCTGAGCATGGCAGCGCAGATCGTGGCGGCCTATGTCAGCCACAATACCCTGCCCGCCCAGCAACTGCCCGAAGTGATCCAGACGGTGTATTCGGCGCTGAGCGATCAGCGCAATGGCGGCACGTCGCCACAGGAAGCGGTACGCGAAGAGGCGCAGAAGCCGGCCGTGCCGGTGCGCAAGTCCATCACGCCCGATTACATCGTGTGCCTGGAAGACGGCAAGAAGCTGAAGATGCTGAAGCGTCATCTCCGCGCCAATTACGGGATGACGCCGGAAGAATATCGCGCGAAATGGGGCCTGGCACCGGACTATCCGATGGTGGCGCCGAATTACGCCCAGCAGCGGTCGGACTTTGCCAAGAAGATCGGCCTTGGCCGCGCCACCAACGCGCCCCGCGCCCGCGGCGGCCGCCGCGCCGCCCAGGCCTGACCCCGGCCCTGCGACCGGACATACAGGCCGTCGTCACGACATCGAAGCAACGGGGGGCTCCGCATGACGGCGGCGCCCCCCGTTTGCAGCTTGTGCGGTGGCTGGTTTGGCGCCGTGGACAAACGCCCTGGCGCCTCGCGGGCAATACACGGTCCCTCGCACTCTATGACGGCTGTTCGGGCGATCTGTTATCGTCCCCGACCGGTGTCACGCCATCGCGCGTGATCCTGATGTTGCCTGATGTCGTGGACAGAAGGCATGTGCGTCACGCCTCCTGTTGTCTGGTCTCGGTGATCTGGAAAACCTTGGCGATGATCCGCCACGTTCCGTCCACCCGGACGAATGTCAGGAAATCCACGAAATCACGTGAGCCGATGGAGCAGCGCACACGCGCGACGGCGGTATTGTCTCCGGCAAGGTCGATCCCGTCGATGTGATCACGACGCCGTTCGCCGCGAGATGCCGGAGATTGCCGCGCCGCGACAACCGGAAAATACTCATCCATGGTCCGATACAGGAACGGTGTCTCGTCCGCCGTGGCATAGATCGCCCGGGGGTGAAAGACACGCTGAAGCTTCCCGACGTCGCAGTCGTAGAGCGCGTCGAAATAATCCTGAATGACCTGACTGAGATGGTCGAACGTGTCGTTCGTCATGCTGCCTCCGGTTGAATAAGGCCCTCGGCCATCAGCGCACTGCGCACCGCCGGACGTGAGCCGATGCGGCCGACATAAGCGGCGACCATCGGCCAGCGCGCCAGATCGACGCCGATAAAGTTGCTCCAGTTGAGGACGACGAACAGATAGGCGTCGGCGACCGTGAAGGTCTGGCCGAGGATAAAGGGCCGTCCGTCCGACAGCGCGCGCTCGACATCGCCGATGCGGCGGAAAAGCGTCGCCTCCGCACGGGACATCTCGTCGTCTTCAAGCGTGCGACCGCTGAACCAGGGGCTGAAGCTCTTGTGCAGTTCGGACGCGATGAAGTTGAGCCACTCCTGCAACCGGACCCGCTCGATCGTTCCCGCGGCGGGCGCAATCGCCGCGTCCGGAGCGATGTCTGCGAGATACTGCAGGATGGCCGCGTTCTCCGTGAGGATCACCCCCGGTTCAATCTCCAGAGCTGGCACATAGCCTTTCGGGTTCACCGTCAGATAATCGGCCCCGATTGCCGTTGTGGCGGTCTCGGTGTCAACCTTGATCGCGTCGAAATCCCGGCCGATCTCGGTCAGGGTGATGCGGGACGCGAGCGAGCAGGCGCCGGGTTTGAAGTAGAGCAACATGGAAACCTCATGTGTCGGTGGGCACGCCAAGACTACGAACTGGCGTTACCATTGACAATTTAGTTTCTCCTGGTTACTTCATTTTCAGGTTTCCCCGCGGTAACGCCTCCCCGATCTGAGACTGCTGTCCGATATGAGTTTGAAAGTCCGGAAGAACCGAAGCGCGCCGCCGCCCGAGACCTGCGCGCTGACCGAATGCATGTCGATCATCGCCGGTGCATGGGCACCGAATGTGATCTGGCACCTACGTGCCGGACCACGGCGCTTCAGCGAGCTGCGGTCCGACATCCCACCGATTTCAGCCAAGGTGCTTTCGCAGCGATTGAAGGAACTCGAAGGCCGGGGCGTGCTGTCGCGTGCCGTCCAACCGACGACGCCGCCATCGGTCGCCTATGCCCTCACAGCGCTCGGGCACGACCTCGTCCCGGCGCTCGACGCGATCGTCGCGGTGGGACATAAGTTGAAGGCCGAACGGCGGTAGGTCTGTGGTGGGGATGATCCTCAGGATCCATTCCCGATATCAGGGTCACCACCATCGGCAAGACCGCCCGGCCGCGTGCCGGGCACCGGATCGTGAAGATGGCAGAGATCCTGAAGCGCCGCACGGCTGCGCAGGACACAGGCCGCCCCTTCACCGATCGCCTGCGCGCCGTGATCGAACTCCATCCACCGGATATGACCCACACGGGGCGCCAGAACCAGATCTGGCGGGTCGCCGGCCATACGGCTGCGGCTGATCCGGTCCTGCATGATCGCGATCGCGCTCATCATCACGTCACCGATGCCGGGATGCGTGGCCCGGCCGGCCTGCGCCACCGCCCGGCGTTCCATCTCGGCCGCGCCACGCGGGCCGAAGCCGATCAACCGGCCACCGAACCCCAGCAGCCGGCGGGCGCCGCGACGATCGGGCACCGCGCTCGCCACACCGGCCGGTGCCCCGCGCGCAAGCCCGTGGGCATGGGCCGATGGATGGGCCTGCAGCGATGGGCCGTGCGCGTGGCCCGACGGTCGATCTTCATCTGCCGCCCGCGCGATCGCATCGGCGCCATCGATCGGCCGGGCGCTTGACGGCCCCGCAGCGGCCTGCCGGGCGGCATCGATCCGCAAGCGGCGACGATAGCCGGCCAGATCGCCATGCAGGGTGACGGCGATCACCGCTTCAGCGCCAAGATGACGACAGAGCGAGACCGGCACCGGATTGACCAGCCCGCCATCGACCAGCAACCGCCCACCCATGCGCACCGGCGCGAAGATGCCGGGAATGCTCATCGATGCCCTGAGCGCGTCGACCAGATCGCCTTCGGTCAGCCAGACCTCCTGACCACTTGCCAGATCGGTCGCGATGGCACCGAACGGCATCGGCAGATTTTCGATCCGGGTGTCGCCAAAGGCCTCACGCAGCACCGATGCCAGCCTGTCGCCAGCGACCAGGCCGCCGCCCCCCATGCGGAAATCGCCCAGCCGCACCACTTTCAGCCGGGTCAGCGCCCGTACCCAGATCTCGAATTCATCCAGCCGGCCGGCCGCATAGAACGCACCGACAATCGCCCCGGCGCTGGCGCCCGCCACGACCGTCGGGGTCACGCCCTCGCGCAGCAGGCCGTCCAGAACGCCGATATGGGCCCAGCCGCGCGCCGACCCTGAACCCAGCGCCACACCGATCACCGGCGGGCGAAGCGCCTGCGGCGCCGGATCGCCGCGACGGGCGGCGGCATCGGCGCGCCGCCGGCGGCGGCGGCGTGGCGGCACCGGATCGGCCGCCGGCAACGGGTCCGCCACGGGGGGTGGTTTGTTGGGTGTCGGATCGGCTGCCGCCATGGCTGCCGGTGCCGGTCCGGGGCGCACCGGCGGGTTGTGCGCTGCGGCAGAAGTTTGAGGATTGTTGCTGGTTCGGGTTGGCGCGACGGGTCTGGTCATGCGATGCTCGTCTCCGATGGCGGTCCGGATCGCCCGGCCGACAGCGCGAGCGAAAGGAAGTGCCCGATGCCCAGGCTGTTCGTCGCTCTTCCCCTCCCCGAAGCCGTCAGGGAGGCGCTGTCCGGCCTCCGGGGTGGGCTCACCGGCGCCCGCTGGACGGCGCCGGCCAATCTGCACCTGACATTGCGCTTCATTGGCGAGGTCGACGGGCCGTCGGTCGCCGACGCGCTCGACGCCCTCGGCACGATAGATGTCGTGCCGCTGACCCTGTCTCTCAAGGGGCTTGGTCTGTTCGGGCCGGCGAGACGGCCCGGAATATTGTGGATCGACGTCGATGGCGGCCCTGAGCTGATCGAGTTGCAGCGCCGCGTGGATGCAGCGATCGACGGTGCCGGCCTGCCCCGCGACCGGCGCCGGTTCACACCGCATATCACCCTCGCCCGGCTGCGCCGCGCCGCCGATGACCGGCTCGATCGCTATCTCACCACCCATGCGGCCGCGGCCGTGCCGCCGTTCACGGTGGATGCGATGCACCTGTTCGAAAGCCGGCTCGGTCATGAGGGGCCGGTCTACAGCAGCCTCGGTGCCTTCGGTGGTCTGGCTCATGTCGGCGCCGGCCTCGACGATCTGGACGATTTCGCCGAACTGGAGGCACCCGACGACAGCGAGTATCCGATGCTCGCCACATCGGGCGGACGCGTGCAGCCGGGCTTCGATGGCCGTGGCCATGCGACGACCAGTTGGGGCGGCCCGCCATCGCCGTGGCGCGATGCCGATATCTGGCCGCATGGCGTGTCGCGCCGCCGCCGGCGGCGCTGAACCCGTGCGGCGGTCACGATGCCACCGGTGACAGAGCGGCACCGCCGGATGGAAATTCTGTGACCGTCTTAACCACTTCGATACCAACAGCGGCCTAGGGTGAAGCCAGACGCCAGGATCGGGCCGGTCATAGACGACCCGGCCCGTCTCCTGGTCCCGCTCTCAAGTTTTTCGACGCGAGTTCAGATCGCATGGCCTCACCTGTCGCTCCCGCATCATCCTCGCCCGCCGATAGCAGCCGTGCAGCCGATGGATCGGCCGTGGCGGGTGACCCACGCCGGATGATGCGCCACCACATCGCCGAACTGGACCGGCGACTGGCCGAGCGCTGGCGTCAGGGCCGCATGCAGATCCTGGCCTGGAACAGCTATGGCGCCCGGCTGGATCTGCTGATGTTGTCGACGTCACATCTGCACGATGCGATCGCCCGCGATCCGTTTCTGATGGTGGGGCCGCGCAAGTTCAGCTATGCCCGCATGCGCCGGGCGCTGCAGACCCTGGGCCTGCGGCCGGTCACGATCGAACTGCCCTTCACCCCCGGCGTCGATCTGCCGGAAGCCGCGGTGGATGCCGCCGTCCGCCGCTATGGCTGCACCGAGGTGCAGCACCGCGGCATCGCCGGGTTCGAGATCCGCGGCATTCAGAAACTGGACCCGATGCAGGCGGCACAGGCGACCGCCGTGTTGTGGTCACGGGTGGTGCGGGCGCGGCAGTTGCTGGTGCGCTCCGGGCTCGATATCGATCTGGTCAGCCAGCAGAGCGGCGACACGCTGCTGCTGTGGAGCCGCCAGATCGGCCACAAATCCGACACCACCCTGTTCGCCCTGCTGCTGCTGGTGCTGGCCGATGCGACGCTGGACCGGATGACCGAAGCCGAGGCCGTGGCCGAAGCCCAGGCCGCCGCTGCCCACGCCGCCGCCATCGCCGCAGGCGTGACGCCGCCGCCGGCCCCACCCACGCCGGCACAACAGGCCGCCGAGGACGGGCTTGACCCGCATCACGGCAGCGGTCTGGTGGCGGCATTCCATGTCGGCAGCCATGTCGAGATGTATCCGCCCGAAGGCGATCGCCCGGGCACGATACCGGTCGCCATGGGCGAGGCGGTGCGGATGATCCGCCAGATGCTGACGATCGCGACCGACGATCAGCTTCTGATCGGGCAGTTCGCCGCACCGTTGGCGGAAGGGCCGATCCGTCAGGGGCGGATCTATCGGATGGTCGACACCCCCCGCTTCATCAGCCATGCCCAAGGCCTGCTGGATCGGATCGAGGGCGAGAAGATGGGCGGTGCCGCCCTGAACCGGCTGGTGACCTATCTGACCGGCGACCGGCTGATCGAGGGCGTCTTCACCATCAAGCGTTACGAACTGGATCGGCCGGACGGTCTGCCCTGCCGGTTCTTCAATGCCAAATGCACGCTGCACCGTCTGAACGCGCCGCCGGTGTTTCTGGGGCTTCAGAATGAACGGATCCGCCGGGCACCGGGCACGACCACGGTGTATGAGAGCCCGCAGCCGCAACCGGCAATGCTGTGGCCCGATGATCCGGTGAGCGATGCGGAGCCATCGGCCAGCGCCGGCTGACGGCAGGCCTCAGGCGTCGGGTATCTCAGGCGTCGGGTATCTCAGGCGTCGGGCACCTCAGGCATCGGGCACCTCAGGCATCGGGCACCAGCACCAGCGAGCCGATGACGTCGCGGGCTTCCAGCCGGCGGTGGGCGTCCGCCGCCCGGCGCAGCGGCAGCACCCCGGCCACGGTCGGTGACAGCAGGCCTTCCACAAGCGCCGTGAACAACGCCGATGTCGCCTCGCGCAGCCGTTCACGATCGTCGATATGGGCGAACACGCCGGGCCGGTCCAGGCCCAGCGACCGCTGCGGCCCCAGAACCCCCACATCCAGCGGCGGGATCGGCCCCGCCACCTGACCGAAGCTGACGATCCGCCCGAAGGGCCGCACCAATGCCGGCAGCCGGGTGAAATTGGCGCCGCCGATCGCGTCGAACACCAGATGCACCCCGGCACCGCCGGTCATGTCCAGCACCGCGCGGCCGGCATCGGCGATCGCCGCCGACCCGCCGATGACGACATGTTCGGCCCCCGCCTCACGCGCCGCCTCGGCCTTGGCCTGGGTGCCGACGATGGCGATCACGCGCGCGCCCATGGCAGACGCCCAGCGCACCAGGATCAGCCCCACCCCGCCCGCGGCACCGCGCACCAGAACCGTGCGGCCATCCAGCCGCAGCCCGAGCCCATAGACCATCATATGCACGGCGATGCCGGGCAGAAGTGCAGCCGCGCCGACATCCCAGGGGATCATGTGAGGAAACCGCACCAGCCGGCCGACCGGCAGCACACGGTGGGCGGCATAGGCACCGTGCGGCGGGCCGGCATGGGCCACGCGGTCGCCGGGCCCGAAGCGGTCGACACCGGCGCCCACCGCCAGCACCTCCCCCACCGATGCCAGCCCCGGCACATGCGCCGGCGCACCGGCGGGTGCCGGTATGGCATCGAAAGGCAGGGTGCCGTCGCGGTAATAGAGATCCAGATGGTTGACGCCGATGGCGCGGGTGGCCATCAGCACCTCGCCCGGCCCCGGCCGGCGCAGCGGCACCATCGCCGGCACCATTGCCTCCGGCCCGCCCGGCCGGTCGACACGCATCACCAGGGTCTCGGACGGGATCGGCGGCGGCGCGGCGGTGGTCATGGAGCGGGCTTTCCGGTCTGGGCAGGGCTGTTGCCATCGATGTCTGTCATCGATCCGTCCCATACCACGCCGCGGCCCCGCCGCCGTCAAGTGCCGAGGCGCGTCAGCCGCCGCGTGCGACCCGCCCGGGCGTGGTGCCGAAGCGGCGCCGGAAGGCGGTGGTGAAATTGCCGACATCACCATAGCCGGCATGAAACGCGGCCTCGGCGATGCTGCTATGGCCCGACGCAATGGCAGCGCGCGCATGATCGAGCCGCCGGCCGCGCAGCCAGCCGGCGATCGACTGGCCATGGGCCGCGCGGAACAGCCGCTGCATGGTGCTGACGCTGACCCCGCAATCCGCCGCCACCGCCGTCAGAGACGGCGCGATGCCATCGCGTTCCAGGGCATCGCACAGGGTTTCCAGCCGCTCGCGCAGCCGGGTGGCCCGGCGCAGATCGGCCGGTCGCAACCCGCCCGGTGCCGGGACATCGCCGCCGACCGCACCACCTTGGCTGGCAACCGCGGCGAGCACCGCGGCGGCAGTTTCAAGGCTTCGAGCCTCGGCGATCAGGTGACTGAAAGGATCACCCGGCGGCTCGGCTGTGATCAGCCCGGCCGTCAGCGCCACCAGCCGCGGCGACGGTGTCCACCGCACCGCTGCCAGATGACGGCCGCAGAACCGCCCGGCCGGGGTTTCGGCGGCGAGCCCGGCTGCCTCAAGCCAGCCCCGGTCAAGACGCAGGGTCAGTTTGCGGACATGGGCGCCGGCGTGAAACTGCCGCAACAGGCGGTCGGGTTCGGCCAGAGACACCGCAAAAGCCGCCGCACCAGCGGGCCCGGCCCGGCAGATCTGGCGCCGGCCGCCGAAGCTCGCCTCCACCAGTCCGTCCAGCACGATCACCGCCGTGATCGAGGGCGCGATCTCGCGGTCATGCACCCGGTCGTCGCATTCGATGCCGTCGGTGGTGTGGACCATCAGCCCCGGGCGCGGATGGGCGACGGTCAACGCGCCGGCCAGCGCCGCGCTCTCCAGGGGCTCCCGTGCCTGCATGATGATCCGCTCCCGCTGTCACATGACGTCGCATATCGCAATTGCGACTTATTCTCATTTATTGGCGACGCCAAGGCAAGCCCGGCCTGCTGGCCGGCATCACATGCCCGCGCAGGTTCAGGCAGGCGGGGACGCAGGCGGGGCAGGCTGGCACATTTTCACAAAACTGCGGCCGCCGCGCACAAGCCATGGATCTGGCGACCCCATCACTGGCGGTGTAATTGAAACGCAGTCGCAACTTGCTGCATCCCATCCTGCCCTTCGGAGGCCCCGTCATGCGCCAGCCCTGCCCGCTCCTGTTCCTGTCGCTCGGCGTGTCCGTCGCCACGGCGGCGCTGATGACCGGCGCGGCGCGTGCCGACGAGGCCGAGGCGCTGCCGACGCTCCAAATCGAGGATCGCCGCACCGATCCGGCCGATCCCGGCCGCACCGAGGGCAGCACCAGCTATGGCACCGACCGGGTCAGCGTCGGCGGCAAGTCGGTGCGTGAGATCCGCGAGGTGCCGCGCAGCGTGACGGTGATGACCCGCGCCCGGCTCGACGACCAGAACCTGACCCAGCTTGAAGACGTGGCCCGGCGCACCCCCGGCTTTCTGGCGCTGAGCAACGATCCCGGCCGGTCGAGCATCTTCTCGCGCGGGTTCGAACTCGACAATGCCCTGGTCGATGGCCTGCCGGCGCCGCTGTCGAGCATCTATGGCACCCAGCCGGACCTTGCGATCTTCGACCGGGTGGAACTGCTGCGCGGCCCCGCCGGCCTGTTCGGCGGCACCGGCGAGCCCGGCGGCACGGTGAACCTGATCCGCAAACGCCCGACCGAAACCTTCGGCGCGCGCGGCACGCTGGAAGCCGGATCCTGGAACAACTATCGCGGTGTGGCCGATGTCAGCGGCCCCATCGCCGGTAACGGCCGGGTGCGCGGCCGGGTGGTCGGCGCCTATCAGGACCGCGAGAGCTTCACCGACACCACCGACACCCAGGTCGGCGTCGGCTATGCCGCGATCGATGCCGACATCACCGACGACACCATGCTGTCGCTGGGGGTGTGGCGCCAGGAACGCGAGGGCACACCGTTCAATGGCCTGCCGGTATCGACCACCGGCGAGTTCCTCGATATCAGCCGCTCGACCTTCATCGGCGCCGACTGGAACCGGTTCGAGAACAGCTCCAACGAAGCCATCGCCAGCCTGACCCACAGTTTCGACAACGGCGGCCGGGCCGAAATCTCGGGCCGGGCGACCGACCGGGACGTCGATCTGAAATATGCCTATGGCTCGACGGCCGTCGATCCGGCCATCGGCACCACCAACCTCATCGCCATCCAGCGTGCCTATGAAGAGCGGAGCTATGCCCTCGACGCCCATTACAGCCAGCCCTTCGAGGCGCTGGGCGGGCGCCACGAAATCCTGATCGGCGCCGACTGGCGGCGCTATGTCCAGACCCTGGACAGCGGCACCGCCCGTGGACTTGGCACGGTGAATGTCTATGCCCCGTCTTCCGACATCGCCGAACCCGATATCGCCATGACCGAGCGGACCCGGGTGGAGCCGGAACAATATGGCCTGTACAGCCGGCTGACCCTGCGGCCGGTTCAGGACGTGACCGTGCTGCTGGGCGGCCGGCTGTCGTGGTATGAGAGCACCGCCACCGATCGCAACACCGGCACCACCAGCACGGTCGATGCCGATGCCGAATTCACCCCCGATATCGGGCTGGTCTATGACCTGACCGATGATATCGCGCTGTATGCCAGCTATGCCGGCATCTTCCAGCCCCAGACCCAGCTCGACGAGGCCGGCAACCCGATCGAGGCGCGCAGCGGCGAGCAGTATGAACTGGGCGTCAAGGCGGCGCTGGGCGATAGCGGCCTGATCGCCACCCTGGCCGCCTTCCGGCTGCGCGACAGCAACCGGGCGGTCGCGATCACCGACAGCACCCGCTATGCCGCCGGCGCCGAGGTTGAGGTGCGCGGCATCGAGGCCGAGGTCTCCGGCACCATCCTGCCGGGCTGGGAGGTTCAGGGCGGCTATACCTTCACCCGCACCGAATATCTGAAGGCGGCGACCAGCACGTCGGGCACCACCTTCAGCACCTATACCCCCAAGCATGTCGTCCATGCCTTCACCCGCTATACGCTTCAGAACGGCCCGATGGCGGGGGTTCATGTCGGCGGCGGGGTGCGCTGGCTCAGCAGCTTCTACAACATGGCGGGCGCGCTGAAGATCGAGGAGGACGGCTATGTCGTCACCGACCTTCAGGCCGGCTGGGGCTTCGCGCCCGGCTATGATCTGACCCTGTCGGTCAACAACATCTTCGACGAGACCTATTACGACCGGGTCGGCGGCGCCGGGCTGTTCAATTATTACGGCGCGCCGCGTAACGCCATGCTGTCGCTGAAAGCCAGCTTCTGAACCGGCGCCGCGCCCCCGATCCGCCTTCCCCGCGATATCCCGAGGACAGCCAGCCCATGCCCCGTTCCGAGGCGCGCATCGCCACCACCCTCGGCCAGCGCTACATGACCCTGCTCTGCCGGCATTTCCGCCACAAGGTGCCGGCCGAGGTGACCGGCGACACCGCCCGCGCCGATTTTCCCTGGGGCGCCAGGGCCGACATGCGGGCCATGGCCGACCGGCTCGACATCATCTGCACGGCACCCGCCCTGCCGGAGCTTGCCCGCACACAGGAGGTGATCGCCATCCATCTGGCCCGCTTCGCCTTCCGCGACCGGCCGGAGATTGTCTGGCAGACGCTGGACGAGACCTGAGACCGCATGGCCTTTCGGGTTCAGACGGCCTTGCGAAAGGTGAGATTGATCCGGCGGGCGCCCAGCAGCGGATGGGTGCCCGCCTTCAGCGCCCGCACGCCATGATAGGCCAGCCGCCAGGGCCCGCCCCAGACCGCGACATCGCCATGGATCAGCGGCACCGGCATCTGGCGGTCGGTGCGCTTCAGCCCGCCGAACAGAAAGGTCGCGGGCAGGCCCAGCGATACCGATACGATCGGCGCGGTGAAATCTCCCTCGTCGCGATCCTGATGCAGACTGAGCTTCGCGCCCGGTTCATACAGATTGATCAGACAGGCATCCGGGACAAAATCCGCGAAGCCCGCCGCATCAGCCGCCCGCAGCGCCAGACAGGTGAACAGGTCGGGCATCGCCGGCCAGGGCCGGCCGGTCTGCGGATCGCGCGGATCATAGCGATAGCCGGCCCGATCGCTGACCCAGCCGAGCCGGCCGCAATTGGTCATCGCCACCGACATGGTATAGCCGCCGGGGGTGACCAGATGCCGGAACGGCGCGCCGGCGGTGATGGTATCGACGGCGGCCAGCAGCGCCCGATCCTGCGGCGTGGCCAGCCCGCGCAGCACGGTAAGCCCCGGCACAGCCACCGGTGGCACCGAAAGCGCCGGTGCTCCCAGGTCATCGAACAGGTCCGGCAGCAGGCCGGTCTGGCGTGTGATGGTCATGGTCGCCCTACTGCGCGTCGTGAAAGATGATGCCGAGCGTATGGCGCCGACCGGCACGCACCCGGCTGACACCGTGGCGCATGGTCACCCGATAATCGCCGCGGGTGCCACGCACCGGCCGTTGATTGACCGCGAACACCACCGCATCCCCCTGCCCCAGCGGCACCACCTCGGCGCGCGACTGCATGCGCGGCCGTTGTTCGGTCAGCACGAATTCGCCGCCGCTGAAATCGGCATCGCCGGCCGCCACCGCCGCCTCGGTGCCCGGCCGCGACAGCAGCACCGCCAGTTGGAGCGGAAAGGCCAGCGCGCCATACAGATCCTGATGCAGACAGTTATAATCGCCGGGCCCGTATTCCAGCAGCAATGGCGTCGGCCGGATCTGCCCGGCCGCATGGCAGCGCGCCAGGAAGCTGGCATGATCATCGGGATAGCGATCGTCGAGCCCCATCCGTGCCGCCCAGCCATTGGCGATGGCCGCCAGATGCGGATAGATCCGCCCGCGCAGCGCCGCCACCAGATCGGGCAGCGGCCGCGCGAAGTATTTATACGCGCCCTGCCCGAACCCGTGACGCGCCATCACCACATGGCTGCGAAAGCGGCTGTCATCGGGGTAGAGGCCACTGATCGTAGCACAGTCATCCGGCACCAGAAGACCGGGCAGGATCGCCGATCCCTGACGGTCGAGGGCTGTGGCGACGGCCGCCCAGTCGATGCGGCCTGTCCGCCCGGCAATGGCATCGGCGGCGGTCGGCATTGCTGTCTCCAAGGTGGTGGTCATCGGCGCCGGCATCTCCACGGCTGAGGGACAGACCGGCATCATGGCGCCGATCGCCGGCCGGCGCTTCCCGCGAGCGGTCGCCAAAGTCGCAGCCGGCGGCCCGTCGCTCAGCGCCCGTCGATCTGCACCACCCGCAGATTGTTGGTGGTGCCGGCCTGAGCGAAGGGAATGCCCGCCACCGCCAGGATTTCGGCCGGTGCTGCGGCGAAATCCTCGGCAACGGCGATGGCGGTGGCCCGGCTGACCATGTCCTCGTAAGTGTGGATGTCTTCGGATCGGATGGCATGCACGCCCCAGACCAGACACAACCGGCGCGACACGGCTTCGTCGGGCGTGATCGCCAGGATCTGCATGGCCGGTCGTTTGCGCGCGATGCGGGCGGCGGTGGTGCCGCTGGAGGTGAAGGCCACGATCACCGGCGCCCCGATCGCCGCCGCCAGATCGGCCGCGGCGGAGGCGATCGCATGAGGTGCTGTCCGTTCCTCGCCCGGACCGGACGCATCGATGATCGCGCGGTAATATTTGTGCTGCTCGGTGCGGCGGATGATCCGGTCCATCATCTCGACCGCATCCACCGGATAGTCGCCGGCGGCGGATTCGGCCGACAGCATCACCGCATCGGCGCCGTCATAGATGGCGGTGGCGACATCCGATGCCTCGGCGCGGGTCGGCGTGGGGGCATGGACCATGGAATCGAGCATCTGGGTGGCCACGATCACCGGCTTGGCCGCCATCCGGCAGGCGCGCACGATTTCCTTCTGCCGGCCGGGCACCTCTTCATGGGGGATTTCGACCCCCAGATCGCCCCGCGCCACCATCACCGCATCGGCCAGCCGGACGATGTCGTCCAGATGATCCAGGGCCGAGGGTTTCTCGACCTTGGCGACCAGCCCGGCCTGGCCCTTGATCAATCCATGCGCCTCGATCAGATCGCCGGGCTTCTGCACGAAGGACAGCGCCACCCAGTCGACGCCAAGCGCCAGCCCGAAGGCCAGATCGGCCCGGTCCTTGGGCGTCAGCGGCGACAGGTCGAGCACGGTGCCGGGCAGATTGACCCCCTTGCGGTTCGAGATCACCCCGCCGGTGATCACCTCGGCGGTGATCCGCTGGTCATCGACCCCGGTCACGCGCAGATCGACCCGGCCATCATCGATCAGCAGATGATGGCCGGGCATCACCGCCGCGAAGATTTCAGGGTGCGGCAGCGGAATGGCGTCGGCATCGCCATCCGCCCCGTCGGGCACGAAGCTGACGCGCTGGCCGGCGGCCACGGTGATCCGTCCGTCCCGGATGGTGCCGACACGGATCTTGGGGCCCTGAAGATCCTGAAGAATCCCGATCGGCCGGCCGGTTTCGGCCTCCAGCGCCCGGATCGACGCGTGGACCCGGGCATGGTCGTCATGGCTGCCATGGCTGAAATTCAGCCGGAAGGTATCGACACCCGCCAGGAACAGGGCCTTCAGCATGGCCGGATCGGCACTGGCCGGGCCGACGGTGGCAACGATCTTGGCACGGCGATATCGGCGCATCGCATCATCCGGCCGGGGGGCCGGCTCCCTGCATGACGGTTGAGCGGCCGTTCAGTCTACGCCTGCGGGCTCATATCCTCCATCGCGACCCGCCTTTTCCGTACCGCCGGCCGGCGATATCTGCCGCCGCCAGGCATCGGGCGTCTGCGGCTTCACGAACAGGGCACTGATTTCGGGATGGGTCCGGTTCAGATGACATTCCAGCCGTTCGATGCAGGCTTCGATATCCGGCGTGGCGACGTGATCCTCGAATTCGGCGCTCAACGCCACCACCACCTGATCGGGCGCCAGATGGACGGTGATCACGCCATTGGCGCGGCGGATTGCCGGATCGCCATTGGCCACCGCCAGCACGGCGGCCTGAAGCGCCGGCGAGGCGCGCTCGCCGATCAGCAGGCCCATGCTTTCGCGTGCCAGCAGGGTCGCCGTCACCGCCAGGACCAGGGCGATACCGATCGAGGCGACACCGTCCAGCGCCGGCATGTCCAGCAGGTCGGCGGCCAGAATGCCGATGACGGCGATGGCGATGCCGAGCAGGGCGGCGCTGTCTTCCAGCAGAACCGTGAAACTGGTCGGATCCTTGCTGGCGCGCACCGCCTCAAGATAGCCGAGCCCGCCTTTGCGGCGCCGGAACTCGACCAGCGCCACCCACCAGGAATAGCCCTCGAACACGGCCGATGCCGCCAGCACGACATAGCTGACCGTGAGGTTGGTGGCGGGTTCGGGGTTCAGGACATGGCTGACGCCCTCATAGAACGACACCCCGGCCCCCAGCGCGAAGACCAGAACCGCGACCACGAAGCTCCAGAAATAGAGCTCGCGGCCATGGCCCATGGGATGCACGGCATCCGGCGGCAGGGTCGAGCGCCGGATGCCGTGCAGCAGCAGGATTTCATTGCTGGTGTCGACCAGCGAATGCACACCTTCGCTGAGCATCGCCGAACTGCCGGTGTACCAGGCGGCGGCAAACTTGGTGATCGCGATCAGCAGGTTGCCGGCAAGGGCGGTATAGATCGTGCGCTTCGATCCGGCCTTTGCCGATCCCGCCCCCGGCGTCGCGGATTGCCCTGAACCGGCAGCCATCGTGTCAGCGCCCCCTCATTGCGCGGGCAGCGCATAGGCGATCAACTCGTCGCCGATCGGGGTCTCCATGAAGTGATGACCGCCGGCCATGATCACCAGATACTGCCGGCCGCCGGCCTCATAGGTCATCGGCGTCGCCTGCCCCCCGGCCGGCAGCGTGTCCTGCCAGACGGTTTCGCCGGTCTCCATATCGATCGCGCGGATCAGATTGTCGGTCGCGGCGGCGATGAAGATCAGACCGCCGGCGGTGACCACCGACCCGCCATTATTGGGCGTGCCGATGGTGACCGGCAGCATCGACGGGATACCGAACGGCCCGTTGGTGCGCGCCTCGCCCAAGGGCCGGTCCCACAGGGTCTGGCCGGTGTCCATGTCGATGGCGCGGATCCCGCCATAGGGCGGCTCCTTGCACAGCAGCAGGGTCACCGGCAGGCGCCAGCCGGCATTGACGTTGATGGCATAGGGCGTGCCGGCCTGCGGATCGCCGGCGCCTTCCTGGCCGCCGATCTCGCCGCGGCTTTCCGATCGCGGCGCCCAGCCCAGTTCGTCGGCCCGCTCGCGCGGGACCAGGATGTTGTGATTGGGCATATCGTTGTAATTGGCGATGATCACGCGCCGCAGCGGGTCGACCGCGACCCCGCCCCAGTCCGAGCCGCCGTTATAGCCCGGATATTCGATCCAGTGCTGATCCGTGGTCGGCGGGGTATAGAAGCCCTTATAGCTGGCCTGACGGAACTGGATGCGGCAGATCATCTGGTCGATCGGCGACATGCCCCACATCCGCGCCTCGGTCAGATCGGATTTGCGCAGGGTGTGGAACAGCGATGCCGGCTGGGTCGGCGACCGTTCGTCGGGCTCGACACCGCCCTGCGGGGCGGGACGTTCCTCGACCCCGGTCAACGGTTCGCCGGTGCGGCGGTTCAGAATATAGATGTCGCCCTGCTTGCTGGGCAGGATCAGGGCCGGTACCGGGCCGTCGGCGGTGGGATAATCGACCAGCGTCGCCTGCGACCCCAGATCGTAATC
Organism: Tistrella arctica; assembly: GCF_039630945.1. NCBI lineage: Bacteria > Pseudomonadati > Pseudomonadota > Alphaproteobacteria > Geminicoccales > Geminicoccaceae > Tistrella > Tistrella arctica. Next base: position 597,231 of record NZ_JBBKTV010000001.1, on the reverse strand, counting down.
CCACACATCCTTGTGCACGGTCTGGAACGACCATGCCGGGCGGCCGGTGTTGACGTCCAGCGCCACCAGAGACGTGGAATACTGGTTCTCGGCCTCGCTGCGATCGCTGCTCCAGTAATCGACCGCCGAATTGCCCATCGGCAGATAGACCAGCCCCAGTTCCTCGTCGCCCGAAGCCGTGGTCCACATATTGGGGGTGCCGCGGGTATAGGTGTCATCCTCGGGCAGCGGCAGGGTCAGATCGGGACGGGTCATGTCCCAGGCCCAGCGCTGCTCGCCGGTGATGGCGTCATACCCCTGGATGACGCCCGATGGCGCGCTGCGCTTCTGGCCGTCCAGAACCTGATGACCGGTGACGATCACGCCCTGGACGATGACCGGCGGTGAGGTGATCGACACCATGCCGGGCACCACATCGCCCAGGCCCTCCTTGATGTCGACCGCGCCGTTGGTGCCGAAGCCGGCGCAGGGCGTGCCGGTTTCGGCGTCGACCGCGATGATCCGGCCGTCCAGCGTGCCCTCGATGATGCGGGTCGCGCAGTCACCTTCGGTCGGCGTCGCGGGTGGTGCCGCCGGTGCGCCGGCCACGTCGGCACCCTCGAAATAGCTGACGCCACGGCAGGCGGCGGTATAGGGAATGTACTTGTCCTCGACCCCCGGATCATGGCGCCAGCGTTCCTCGCCGGTTGCCGCATCCAGCGCGATCAGGATGTTCTTGGCCGAACACAGATACAGCGTGTCGCCGATCTTCAGCGGTGTGGTCTCGGCGCCATAGCTGTCCTTGGCCTCTTCGCTCGGCAGGTCGCCCGTGTGGTACAGCCATGCCCGCTGCAACTGCCCGACATTCTCGGGCGTGATCTGCGACAGTGGCGAATACCGCCTGGAACTGTAGGTGCCACCATAGGCCGGCCAGTCGGCCCCGGTCTCGCGGATCGACGGGTCGGGCATGGAGCCGGCTTCGGGGCGCGGCACCGCCGCCATCTGTCGATCGGGCGCCGCCTGGATCGAGATCACGGTCACGACCACCGCCAGCACGGCCAGACCGACCACCCCGCCCAGCGCGCCGCCCCAGCCGATCCGCCCTGGACGCAGCAGCGGCAGCACCGCCACCACCAGCATCATCAGCACCAGCGGCCCGACCAGCCGTGGCACCAGCGCCCAGCCATTGGCGATGCCGACCTCCCAGAACGCCCAGATCAGCGTGGCCGCGAACACCACCGCATAGACCAGGGCGCCCGACATGCGGCCCCGCGCCAGCAGCACGCCGGCCACGATAAGCCCCAGCCCCGCCAGGACGTAATAAGCCGATCCGCCCAGGCTGAGCAGCCACGCGCCGCCGCCCGCGAGCACCAGGCCAATGAGAAAGATGACCAGGGCCAGAGCCCTGACCACCCAGACACCGGCCCCGGAAGGTCGGCCGTCTCCGCGCCGTTCCGGGTTCGCGGACATGTCCCGTCTGTCGGCCATGGCATCCTCTCCTCGGCAATTGGGCAAGCTGTCGGTCGCCCGCCGGGGCGGGTTGTGCCCCATGCGTGCGCCATCGCGGCCGCTAAGCCGCGGCCGCCATGGGTGACATGTCCCCAACGCCCGGATGCCCCGGCCGTTCCCGTGGAATTTGCGGAGGAGTCGGATGCCGTGCGATCAGTCGGTGACGGCACCCTCGCTCGCCGACCGTGCCAGACGGGCGAATTTCGCCAGAACGCCACGGGTATAGCGTGGCGGCGGCTGGCGCCACGCCTGACGGCGGCTCTCGATTTCCTCGGCGTCCACCTCCAGCTCCAGCAATTGACGATGGGCATCGATGGTGATGGTGTCGCCCTCGCGCACCAGGGCGATGGTGCCGCCGTCAAAGGCTTCGGGCGTCACATGCCCGACCACCATGCCCCAGGTGCCGCCCGAGAACCGGCCGTCGGTGATCAGGCCGACACTTTCGCCCAGCCCGCGGCCGATGATCGCCGAGGTCGGCGCCAGCATTTCAGGCATGCCCGGGCCGCCGCGCGGGCCCAGATAGCGCAACACCAGCACGTCTCCCGGCCGGATGCGGTCGGACAGGATCGCGTCCATCGCCGATGCCTCGTCGTCGAACACCCGCGCCGGGCCCGAGATCACCGGATTCTTCAGGCCGCTGATCTTGGCGACGGCACCACCGGTCGCGAGGTTGCCCTTCAGGATCGCCAGATGGCCTTCGCCATACAGCGCCTGATCGATCGGGCGGATGACGGTCTGTCCGGCCGGCGGCGCATCGGGCACGCCCGCCAGTTCCTCGGCGAGTGTCCGGCCGGTGATGGTCAGGCAGTCGCCATGGATCAGCCCGGCATTCAGCAGGATCTTCAGCACCTGCGGCACGCCGCCCACCTGATGCAGATCCACCGCCATATACTGGCCCGACGGCCGGAGATCGCAGATCACCGGCACTTTGCGGCGCACCCGCTCGAAATCATCCAGGGTCCATTCCACCTCGGCCGCGTGGGCGATCGCCAGATAGTGCAGCACGCCATTGGTGGATCCGCCGGTGGCCATGATCAGGGCCACCGCATTCTCGATCGACCGCCGGGTGATGATGTCGCGCGGCCGGATGCCGGCCTTCACCGCATCCACCAGCACCCGCGCCGACGCGGCGGCGTTGTCGGCGGTTTCAGGATCGGGATTGGCCATGGTCGACGACGACATCAGCGACATGCCCAGCGCCTCGAACGACGAACTCATCGTGTTGGCGGTATACATGCCACCGCAGGAGCCGGTGGACGGACAGGCATTGCGCTCGATGCCCTCGAAATCCTCGTCGTCCATGCGGCCGGCCATGCGCGCGCCCACCGCCTCGAACGCCGAGACGATCGACAGATCCTTTCCCTTCCAACGCCCGGGCTTGATGGTGCCGCCATAGACATAGATGCCGGGCACATTGGCGCGGGCCAGCGCGATCATGCCGCCGGGCATGTTCTTGTCGCAGCCGCCGATGACCAGAATGCCGTCCATCCACTGGCCCTGGACGCAGGTTTCGATGCAGTCGGCGATCACCTCACGCGAGATCAGCGAATACTTCATGCCCTCGGTGCCCATGGCCATGCCGTCGGAAATCGTCGGCGTGCCGAAGACCTGCGGATTACCACCCGCCGCCTTGACCGCCGCGATCGCGGCATCGGCCAGCGGTTGCAGCCCGGCATTGCAGGGGGTGATGGTGGAATGGCCGTTGGCGATGCCGATCATCGGCTTGTCGAAGTCTTCGGTCTGATAGCCCAGCGCATAATACATCGCCCGGTTCGGCGACCGCGCGATGCCGCCGGTGATGTGCTTCGACCGTTCATTATATGGCATATCGATCCTCCCCACTGCCGCGGGCCCTTGGCGGGTCTTGGGCTTGTGGGGACAGTGTTTCCTGTTTTCCGGCCGGTGAGAAGGCCCTCGCCGCCGGATCGGCCGGAGACCGGGTCGGGCCGGTCAGGGCACCAGCACCGCCGCGCCCTGAAACCGGCCATGGCGCAGATCGTCGAGCGCATGGTTGGCGTCGGCCAACGGATACACCGTCACCGCCATGCGCAGGCCCACCTTCGGTGCCACCGCCATGAACGCTGTCGCATCGGCCCGGGTCAGGTTGGCGACCGACACCAGCCGGCGTTCGCCCCACAGCAACCCATAGGGAAAGGCCGGAATGTCGCTCATATGGATGCCGCCGCAGATCACGATGCCGCCCTTCACCACCGCCGCCAGCGCCGCCGGCACCAGCGCGCCCACCGGTGCGAAGATGATCGCTGCGTCGAGCAAATCGGGCGGCGCCATGTCGGAACCGCCAGCCCAGGCCGCGCCTAGCGACCAGGCATGATCCTGTGCCGCATGATCGCCGGGGCTGGTGAAGGCATAGACATCGCGCCCCTGCCAGCGGCAGACCTGGGCGATGATATGGGCGGCAGCGCCGAAGCCGTAAAGGCCGATGCGCCGCGCATCACCCGCCATCGACAGCGCCCGCCAGCCGATCAGCCCGGCACACATCAAGGGGGCGGTGGTGACGGGATCGCAGGCGCCGTCGAGCGGTACGGTGAAAGCGGCATCGGCCACGACATGGGTCGCGAAGCCGCCATCACGGGTATAGCCGGTGAACACCGGATGGTCGCACAGGTTCTCCGCCCCGGCCTCGCAGAACCGGCAGCATCCGCAGGTATGGCCAAGCCAGGGCACCCCCACCCGCCGCCCCAGACATGACGGGTCGACATCCGCGCCAACGGCGGCGACGATGCCGACGATTTCGTGGCCCGGCACCACCGGCCGCAGCGGGTCGGGCAGGTCGCCATCCACCACATGCAGATCGGTGCGGCAGACCGCGCAGGCCTCCACCCGCACCACCACATCGGCCGCACCCGGCTGCGGATCGGGCCGGTCTTCCAGAACCAAGGCCTGGCCTGGGCCATGCAGAACCATCGCTTTCATCGGATCACCCTCGCCTGATGCGCCATCAACTGTCGCACGGCCTGGTGCCGCGCAGCTTGACACCGATCAAGTCGCCCGCGAATTACGCCGCCGTCGTCGCTGCCGGTCATGGCCCGGCCGTGGTCGACATGATAAAATCGTTCGATATCTGTTCCTGAGGAGGCGTGAAAGATCGTGGCGAAACGGGCCGGACGTGCCGATCTGCCCCTGCATAATGGCCGGGTGCCGGGCTGGCTGGCCCAGCGCATGGCGCGTCTCGGCGCCGTGGTCGCCGAGGCGATCATTCATCACTATGGCCGCGACGAATTCCTGCGCCGCATGGCCCATCCCTTCTGGTTCCAGTCTTTCGGCGCGGTGATGGGAATGGACTGGCATTCCTCGGGCATCACCACCTCGGTGATGGGCGCGCTGAAACGCGGGCTGGGCGGGGCGGCGCTGGGTATTCATGTCTGCGGCGGGCGCGGCAGCCATTCGCGACGCACGCCTCAGGAATTGCTGGCGGTGGGCGACAGGACGGGCCTGGACGGTGCGGCGCTGGCACGGGCCAGCCGGCTGGTCGCCAAGGTGGACAGCGCCGCCGTGCAGGACGGCTTCGACCTCTATCTTCATGGCTTCATCGTCAGCGATGACGGGCGCTGGGTGGTGGTGCAGCAGGGGATGAATGGCGACAGCCGCATGGCCCGCCGCTATCACTGGCTGTCGGAAGATCTGACCAGCTTCGTCGAGGCGCCCCATGCGGCGATCGACGGCCACGCCCAGGGTCAGATCATCAACCTGACCGACCATCGCGCCGCCGCCTCGCGGCATGGCCAACTGGATCTGCTTCACGATCTGGGGCCCGATGGCATCCTGCGCGAGATGGCGGCGATCGACCGCGCGGTCCGGCCGGCCGTGGCGACGGCTGCCCCACCCTGCCCCGACCAGCCGTTGCTGCCGTATCTGGTGATGCCGGCGCGTCACGACGTCCGCCCGGAAGACGTGGTCAGCCGGCGCCTGCATGGCGCGCTTGCCGCCGCCGCCAGCAATGGCCCGGCGGATTTCGCCGAGCTGCTGCTGGTGCCGGGGGTGGGTGCCCGCACGGTGCGATCACTGGCGCTGGTGGCCGAGGTGGTTCATGGTGCCCCGTGCCGTTTCACCGATCCGGCCCGGTTCTCGCTGGCCCTTGGCGGCAAGGACGGCGCACCTTTTCCCGTGCCGCTCACCGTTTACGATCAGACGATCACGGTGCTGAAGGCGGCGGTCTCGACCGCGCGGCTGGGCAATGACGAGCGGCTCGATGCCATCCGCAGGCTCGACGAACAGGCGCGGCGGCTGGAACGGCATGCAACCGGCCCCTCGGTCGACGCTTTCATAGCCGAAGAGCGCCGCCGCGCCGCCACCTATGGCGGACGCACCGTCTTCGGCCGGTCCGCCGCGGCCGACGCCCAGGCGGATCCAGACCCGACATCGCAGCAGGAGCCCATCCATGGCTGATCTTTCATCCTTCCCGATCACCACCCGCTGGCCCGCACAGCACCCGGACCGCATCCAGCTGTATTCATTGCCCACGCCCAACGGGGTGAAGGTATCGATCATGCTGGAAGAAACCGGCCTCGCCTATGAGCCGCATCTGATCGATATCGGCCAGAACGAGACCTGGACGCCGCCCTTTCTGTCGTTGAACCCCAATGGCAAGATTCCGGCGATCATCGATCCGGACGGCCCCGGCGGCGCGCCGCTGGGGCTGTTTGAATCTGGCGCAATCCTGCTTTATCTGGCGGAAAAGACCGGCCGGTTCCTGCCCGCCGACCCGGCCGCACGCTGGCAGTGCGTGCAATGGGTGATGTTCCAGATGGCGGCGATCGGCCCGATCTTCGGCCAACTCGGCTATTTCCACAAATTCGCCGGCCGCGAGATCGAGGACAAGCGCCCGCTCACCCGTTATCGTGATGAAAGCAAGCGCTTGCTTGCGGTTCTTGAAGCGCGGCTTGAAGGCCGCGACTGGATCATGGGTGATGACTACAGCATCGCCGATATCGCCACCCTTGGCTGGGTGCGCAATCTGATCGGCTTCTATGGCGCCGGTGATCTGGTCGATTATGGCAGCCTCACCCATGTTCCGGCGTGGCTGGCGCGCGGGCTGGCGCGGCCGGCGGTGCAGCGGGGTATGGAGATCCCGAAACGGCCGGACTGATCGCCGCCGCCATCAGCGACTGATGGGCGCCGACACCGGCCATGACACCGGCGGCCGCGGCCAATGTGGCGTTGTGCATCGGCCCTGCCGTGTCGCCAGCAGCAAATACCCCGGCGACACTGGTCTGCTTCCAGCCGTCGACGCGCAGATATGGCCCCATCGGTCCGTCCTCGACCGCGCAGCCCAGTTGTTCGGCCAGGGGACTGGCGATGCGGGTGTTCGGTGCGACGAACAGGCCCGCAACCGGCAGAACCCGACCATCGACGAGTTCCACGGCCGCCAGCGCCGGCGCCGGTCCGGTCAGCCGCGCGATTGGCGTGGTCTCGATCGTCACGCCGCGCGCGGCGAGCCCGGCCGCCTGATCGGCATCGGGACTAAATCCGTCATGCGCCAGCAGGGTGGTCGGCCCCCAGTCGGGCAGCATCATCGCCTGATGAACGCCCCGCGCATCATAGGCCAGCACCGCCAGATCGCGGCCCGCCACCTCATAGCCGTGGCAATAGGGGCAGTGCATCACGCCGACGCCCCAGCGCTCGGTCAGCCCCGGCAGGGGTGGCAGATCATCGGCAACGCCCACGGCCAGGATCAGCCGGCGTGCGGTCAACGCCTCGCCGGAGCCCAGCATGACACTGAAGCCGCCATCGATTTTCCAGGCCGAGATCGCCTCGCCCCCGATCATCCGCGCCGTCGGATAGGCCAGCAATTGGCGGGCGCCCAGATCCATGATCGCCTGCGGGCTCTGACCATCCTGGCCCAGAAAGCCATGGGATGCGACGGCGAAGCGGTTGCGCGGGCGTCCCGCGTCGATCACCAGCACCCGGCGACGGGCACGTGCCAACTGCATGGCGGCGGACAGGCCGGCAAAGCTGCCCCCGATAATGATCACGTCGTGGTTCATGGCTGCGGGCCTCCGGTCATGCCTGAATATCACGCATCTTTATAAGTTACGTATATCGGCGGCACAAGCCGTCACGCCACTTTTCTGGTTACGATAGCGGTGCCCTGCTATCATCGTAAGACAGCCGAGCCAATCGACGCCGTGATGAAGGAGCACCACCCGATGCGCGCCGACAGCCGCCTGTCACGCATGCTGCATGTGCTGATCCACATGGATCGCCATGACGGCGTCGCGACATCCGAAACCATCGCCGGCATGCTGAACACCAACCCGGTGGTGGTGCGCCGGACCATGGCCGGCCTGCGCGACCAAGGCTATGTGCGGTCGGAAAAAGGCCATGGCGGCGGCTGGACCCTGGCGCGCCGGCTGGACGACATCACCCTGCTCGACGTCTATCGCGCGCTGGGCGATCCGCCGGTCTTCGCCATCGGGCCGTCGGTCGACCAGCCCGATTGTCTGGTGGAACAGGCGGTCAACGCCACGCTCGCCCAGGCGATGCAGGCGGCCGAAGCCGTGCTGCTCGACCGCCTGGGCCAGGTGAGCATCGCCGATATCGCGCGCGATTTCGACCGCCGCTTCAGCGCCCTGACCGGTGCCACGGCCGGACGGCTGGTGATGGAGCAAGGCTGATGGCGCCGGGTCGGTGTCAACCCATGGCAACGATGATCTTGCCCCGCGCCCTGCCCGACGCCTGATGACGCAGCGCCCCGGCCAGATCGTCCAGGGCCTGCCATGCGGTCCCGGCGGCGATGGGAATGCCGGCGGCATCGGTCAGCGACAGCCCTGCCGGCACGGGCACCGGATGATCGGCGGGTATCGCCGCCGAGCCGGCCATGGCGCCGCCGATGATATGGAGCCGCGCCGCTTTCATGATCCCACCTCCGGCGACACCATCGGCCAGGCACCCACCTGCCCCAGCCAGCCGAACCAGTCCTCCAGATGCCAGGTATGGGTCAGCCGGCCATCGGCCATGGCGCGGAATTCGTGGATCGCGATCTGGAACGATCGCCCGGTCGGCGCCACCCGGATTGCCATCACTGAAGACGCGACAGAGCAGCTCGACGACACGGCGGTCGTCGGCGCCCAGCCCCTGCGGGCCTGGTTGTTCCTGATGGTGTGGCGACATGGCCATGGGTCCGGTCGTCCCGAATGAGAGTTGATGTCGGCGTCACCCCCACAGGAATAGGCCCGGCTGCGTCATCATTGAGATCGATAGAGAATATATGTGAACATCCAACGCGTGGATCTTCATCGCATCGACCTCAACCTGCTCATCGCCTTTGACGCGCTGATGACGGAACGCAGCGTCACCCGCGCCGGTATCCGGATCGGACGCAGCCAGCCCGCCATGAGTGCGGCACTGGCCCGGTTGCGCGCGCTGATCGGGGATGACCTGTTCGTCCGGGCGCCGCACGGTCTGCAACCGACACCGCGGGCGATCGATCTGGCCGAACCGCTGGCTCAGGCGCTGGCCCAGATAGAGCGGGCACTGGGCACTGAGCGGGTCTTCGATCCCGCGACCGCGACAACCGCGATCTCGCTGGGCATATCGGATCATCCGGGCTTTCTGATGCTGCCACGACTGCTGGACCGGCTGCGGCGTGACGCACCGGGCATGGCTCTGCATATCCGCGACATCGCGGCCCGAGACGATGCAATCGCGATGCTGGATGCCGGCACGGTCGATATCGCCGTCGGCGTTCCGCCCACCGCAACCGGCGGCGGTCGGATCCTGCACCAGCGGCTGTTCAGGGAACGCTTCGTCTGTGTGCTGCGGAAAGATCACCCGGCCGCGCAGGCACCGCTGGATCTGACCGCTTTCCTCACGCTGTCGCATCTGCTGGTCTCGCCCGAAGGCGACCAGTTCGGGCAGGTGGACGCGGCTCTGGCGCGACGGGGTCTGAAACGGCACCTGGCCCTGACCCTGCCCCATATGTACGCGGCGCCGCTGCTGGTGGCGCGGTCGGACCTGATCGCGACCCTGATGGAAGGCATGGTCATGGCCTCGGGCCATGCCGATGCCATGGTGATGCTGCCACCGCCGCTGGATCTGCCGGCGGTACCGTTCGTCATGTCATGGCACCGTCGCAACGACACCCATCCCGGCCAGCACTGGCTGCGCGGCCGGATCGCCGCCCTTGGCGATGCCGGCCGCGACCATGGCGATTGACCGCGCCGTCAATCGGCGCCGACGGCCTCGATGTCGAATGGCGTGGTCTGGTAGATCTCGTTGATCCAGTTGCCGATCAGCAGATGGGCGTGGCTGCGCCAGCGGTTTTCCGGCTCCCGGGTCGGATCGTCCTTCGGAAAGTAGTTCTTCGGCACCTGCATCGCATCGCCGGTCGCCGCATCGCGCTGGTATTCCTCGGCAAGCGAGGTCCGGTCGTATTCAAGATGATTGAACATGTGCAGCGAGCGGTGCCGTGGATCGTCAAGCAGGCACAAGCCGGCGTCGTCACTCTCGGCCAGCACGGTGATGCCGGCATCCCGGGGCAGATCCTCTCGCCGGATCTCGGTCCAGCGTGATACGGGAATCGAGAAATCATCGGAAAAGCCGCGCAGATAGGGCGAGGCCGGCGCCAGATTGCGGTGCCGGAACACGCCAAAGGCCTTTTCCGGCAGGTCATGCTTGGGCACACCGTGGAAATGATGCACCGCCGCCTGCGCGCCCCAGCAGATATTGAAACAGCGATGAACGTTCGTCTGGGTCCAGTCGAAAACGTCGCACAGCTCCCCCCAATAGGTGACTTCTTCAAAGGGCAGCCGTTCAATGGGGGCACCGGTGATGATGAAACCATCGAAGCGCTCCGACCGGATATCGTCCCAGCTTCGATAGAATGAACTCATATGATCATTAGATGTATTGCGCGCGACGTGGCTGCCGATGCGGATCAGCGACAATTCGACCTGTAGCGGCGTCGCGCCGATCAGGCGCGCGATCTGGGTTTCCGTCCGGATCTTGTTGGGCATGAGATTGAGCAGCCCGACCCGTAACGGCCGGATATCCTGCCGTATGGCGTCGGTCTCACGCATGACCATCACGCCTTCGGCTTCGAGCGTGCTCCGGGCCGGCAGGTCATCGGGAATCTTGATCGGCATCGACGCGTTCATCCTCCGACGTAGTGCGGGGCTGGCGCCGTGGCGTGATCCGATTGATTGCCGGTCCGGCCACATCCTCCCCCATGAAACAGGACGGGAGTGCCACCTTGCCCGGTCGGCAGGTTGGCGTTGGGCGCGCCCCAACTCTTGATGTCGCGTCAGTTGTAGGGGAGATTTCCGGCCGTCTCAAGGGGCAAGTATGACCGCCTGCGTGGCGCTGCATGCCCGGATGATCGCCACGGCGCGGAGACATCGATCGGAAACAATTCGCCAGACGTCCTGTTGCCGGCCACAGCCAGAGCCGGGCGGTGTCGTGGGGCGGCATGCTGGCCTGTATGGTTCTGGTCGGCCTCGTCTTCGCGGCGGGTTACAGGATCACCGACATGCGCTATGCCCGCGCCGTCGACACATCGGGCTGGACGGCCGGGGCGCAGGCGCCCGCCGACCGCTTCATTGCCAGAGCGGACTGGCGATCCTATGGCGGCACCCATGCGAATGACCGGTTCTCGGCGCTCGACCAGATCACCCCCGACAATGTCGCCCGGCTTGAAAAGGCGTGGTCGTTCTCGATCGGCGACATGCCGAAGCCGGGCGAGAAAAGGCGCGGCCGCGAATTCAGCTTCGAGGCGACCCCGATCAAGGCCGGCAATTCGCTGTATCTGTGCACACCGCACCGCGACGTGATCGCGCTCGACGCGACCACGGGCGATGAAACGTCCGGTGACGGCGGCATGGTCGATCTGCGTCAGAACATGGGGCCGGTGCCGCCCGGCTTCCATTTCATCACCGCGCCACCGCTGGTGATGAACGGCAGGATCGTGTTGAGCGGCTGGGTCTATGACAAGACGCCCGACTAGCTGAATGTCCTGGGTGTGCCCTGCGCCCGCAGGTCCATCTGCCGGCCGGCGGCAATACCAAGCCGCTGACTTACATAGGCGCGGACGGTCGGCAATATGTGGTTCGCCGCCGGCGGGCATGGTGGCATCAGGTCTCGCAATGGCGACGAGGTCATCGCATTCGCTCTCCCGCAGAAGGGCGCGCGGAACCGGCCGACCCCGATGTGGCCTGTTCAGGTGATCCCGACTGCGCCGTGACCGACGGAACGAGGGACTACCCGATCAGGTCGTCCCCGGCTGAAATTCTCCGTCCGTGCCGTTGACATTTACATGATGGTTGTCATATTTGTGATCTATGATGATAAACATCATGAATATGGGCGCCATCAGGGAAAGGGCAAGCCGGCGGCCACTCGCGGCATTCATCCCGGCCGCGCTCTATGGTGCGGGCGCCGCGGACGATCCGACCATTGCAGCCGCAATATCGCCTTCCATCATCTGAACGCTGCACCATCGACGCCGACATCGAGGTCTGGAGAACATCATGAGCACGCGTCACATCATCCTTGGCCACCCGGTCCGCACGGCGATCAGCGCCTATAACGGCGCGCTCAAAGGCGTGCCGGCAACCGACCTCGGCGCCGTCGTCGTGCAGGAAACCCTTCGACGCGCCGGGCTTTCAGGCGATGACATCGGCACCGTGGTGATGGGCAATGTCATCCAGGCCGGCAATCGGATGAATCCGGCCCGCCAGGCGGCCATCGGCGGCGGGCTGCCGGTTTCCGTCCCGGCACTGACCGTCAACCGCGTCTGTGGCTCGGGCGCGCAGGCCATCCTGTCCGCCGCGCTGGAGATTGCCGCCGGCGACAGTGATGCCGCCATTGCCGGCGGCATGGAGAACATGGACCGGGCGCCATATCTGATGGATGGCGGGCGCTGGGGCTACCGGATGGGGCCGGCCCAGATCTTCGACAGCATGTTGACCGACGGGCTCAACGACGCCTTCTCCGGTCAGCATTCCGGCTGGCACACCGAAGACCTCGTGGCCAGGCTCCAGATCACGCGTGAGGCGCAGGACGCCTTCGCCGCGCGGTCTCAGCAACGCTTCGCCGCCGCACGCGATGCCGGGCGATTCGCAGACGAGATCGTCGCGGTCGACATCAAGGGCCGCAAGGGCAAGGAGCAATTCGCGGTCGATGAAGCCCCCCGCCCGGACACCACCATCGAGACGCTCGCCCGGCTGAAGCCCGCCTTCCGTCCGGACGGCACCATCACCGCCGGCAACGCGCCCGGGCTGAACAGCGCCGCCGCGGCGATGATCGTCGCCGAGCGCGGTTTTGCCGAGGCCAAGGGCATCGAGCCGATGGCCCGCCTTGCCGGCTATGGCGTCGCCGCCGTCGAACCCGGCCTGTTCGGGCTGGGCCCGGTGCCGGCGGTGCGCAAGGCGTTGAGCCGGGCCGGCTGGACACTCGGCGATATCGAGCGCATCGAGATCAATGAAGCCTTCGCGGCCGTGCCCATCGCCGTCGCCCGCGAGCTTGGCTTGCCCGAGGATATCATCAATGTCGACGGCGGCGCCGTCGCGCATGGTCACCCGATCGGTGCCACCGGCGCAATCCTCACCACCCGGCTGCTTTACGCCATGAAGCGCGACGGCATTCGGCGAGGCATCGTCACCCTCTGCATCGGCGGCGGCCAGGGAATTGCTCTGGCGCTGGAAACGCTCTGACCGGCGGTGTGGCCGCGTCGTTGATGTGATCCTCAAGGATCCGCGGAACTGCTATCGACACGGCCCACCGATCACCATCGGCCGATGTGGCCGATGGTGATCGTGCCGGTGCTCAGCCCCGCAGCGCCCGCAAGCGTCAGCACCAACGTCATCGCTGTTCGACCACAACGACCTCTTCCGTGACGAGCCTGACCACGGAGGACAGATCGATGAAATTGATGTGATCCGGATCGACCTTTGCCTGGAAGTTCTCCGACAGGAACAGAGCGTCCATATCGTCCAAACTGTCGAACCATGCCTCGACCACGGCATCGAATCGCAGCTCTGCAGAATGCGCCGCAAGCAACGGATAGGAGACGACGAAGCGGCGGATGTTCTTCGCTTCGGGGATTGCGAAGAGAAGAGGCGCGTGCACGTCGCGGCGGTAGTCCCTGAAGTCTTGAACGCCCATTCCTTGCCGGCGCTTGAAGCCGAGAATGACCTTTATCATGAAAGCCCCCTTCACATGAACGCGCCCCTGTGGCGGGCGTGATTTCATGGGGATAGCAATTCCAGGCGGTACGAACTATGCTTGAATATCCATATTTTCTTCGAGAACGTCCCCATGCTCGCCGACCCTCTGTCCGACGTCCTGTCATTGCTGAAACCGCATACCTATGTTGTGGGCGGATTCGATCTGGGTGGTGACTGGTCGGTTCAGTTCGAGAAGCACAGCGGCGTAAAGTACTACGCGCTCGTATCAGGATCTGCCTGGTTGGCAGTCGAAGGAGAGTGCGATCCGATAAGGCTGGATGCGGGTGATTGCGTTCTCCTGCCGAATGGCAGGCGGTTCGTTATCTCCAATAATCTTGCCTTCGATCCTACACCCTTTGAAGATTTACCTGAATCGGGCTGGAATGGCGGAATCATCACCATGAATGGTGGTGGCGACACGATGATGCTTGGCGGTCATTTTGACTATTCCGGACCGCATACCGATATGCTGCTGGGAACCATGCCGGCGGTCGTCGGCCTGCGAGACGAAAATGACAAGGCGGGCTTACGCTGGGTTCTGGAACGGATGCGGCAGGAATTGTCTGCCGCCCAGCCCGGCACCGCCCTCGTGGTTCAGCACCTTGCTCATCTGCTGCTCGTCCAGGCTTTAAGGCTCTACCTGTCCCACGGAACCGGACGGGGCGCAGGCTGGCTGTTTGCGTTGGGCGACGCCAAAATTGCAGCAGCCGTTGAAGCAATCCATGCAAGTCCAGGTGCGCGCTGGACGCTGCCGGCGCTTGCCGAAAAGGCCGGCATGTCGCGATCAAAATTTGCCGCGCGGTTCAAGGCGGTTTCGGGCTCGTCCCCGATCGACTACCTCAAGCGTTGGCGCATGCTTCTCGCCTGCGAACGCCTGACCAGGAGGAACGAGCCCGTCTCTGCAATCGCCTTGTCGCTGGGTTACGAATCCGAAGCGGCTTTCAGCACGGCCTTCAAGCGTGTCATGGGGTGCGCGCCCCGCACATACGCGACGCGCGGCTGACATGGCGCAAGGCCTCGGCGTCTTGCGCCATCAGGGCCGGCGGCACCCTATTTGTTGAGGAACGGGTTGATCGCCGCCAGCGTGTCGTCGAAGCGTCCCTCTGTCTCGGCATTGCGCATGAAATCAACGCCGTCCACCAGGATCTCGCGCGGCGTGGGCGTCTTCTGGAAGAGCGCGATGACCTGATCGGCGAAGGCATTGAGCGGCATGAAGCGCGCATTGGTTTTCTGGCCGGGGGTCAGATCGGTCTGCACGGCAGGCGGCACCAGTTCGACGACCTCGATCCTGCCCTTCAGAACCGCACGGAGTGATTCCGTGTAGTTGTGGATGGCCGCCTTGATCGCCGAATAGGTGGGCGCGATCACCAGTGGCACGAAGGCCAGACCCGAGCTGACATTGACGATGACCGCATCGGGCTGGCGGCCCAGATGCTCGACGAGCGCATTGGTCACCCGGATGGGGCCGAGCAGATTGGTGGTGACCGAGGCCTCCGCATCGCTCAGATCGCGGTATGTGTCGAGCGGCCCTTCCATGCGCATGATGCCGGCATTGTTGAACAGCACGTTGACGCCTGGAAAATCGGCAACGAGCGTCTTGGCAAAAGCCGCAACGCTTGCGGCATCGTCCATATCGAGCGTCAAAGCGTGGATATTCGGCCGGTCGCCGATCACCTGGACCAGCGTTTCCATCCGCCGGCCCGCGATGATCACGGTGTTGCCGAGATCGTGGAAGCGGTGCGCGAGCGCTTCGCCGATCCCTGTGCCACCGCCGGTGATGAGGATGGTGCTTCCTGTCGTCTTCATGGGAAGATCCTTGTCGGAGTGGCGGCTGAGCGTCTCCGCTTTACCGGGGCGAGCGTTTGCCCGCGCGCCTCGATGGCATCAGGGGGAAGGATCAGAGCCGACCCACGGCAAGCAGCTCGCGGGTGCGCCTCAGCGTCGACAGCAGAGCGGATCTGTAGCCCTTATCCTCGCTGTCGAACTGCTGCTGCTCGGCCTGCTCACGGGTGAGCCTGATGTCGCCTTCAGGGTTCACCGGAACGGTGGCGGTCGAATAGATCATGGTCCGTCTCCTTGACAGGGGGGTGCCGAAGCCCGTGGCGATCAAGCCGTGATCTGAGCGACGTCATCACGATAGGCGCGAAGCGGACGACCCGGCCGTTGCGCCACGCTTGACGAGTTGCTCGACGGCGTTGTGGCCGACAGTGCCGGTCGCACCGGTTACGAGAATGGTCATGGCGTCACGCCTCGGTTAAGCCGTTTGCCTGCTCCGACTCTAACGATCCATATTCATGCAGATAGACGCCAAATTTAGACAGACTGTCTCACTGATAGAACGATATCGCGATCTGCGCAGGCACGAGCGGCATCCCGGGTGCCGCCGGCACCACATCCAACGGCAGATCGGTGATCCACATCAGCCGTAATAACCGGTACACTGGGATAGTTCGTCTCACATATGGAACGCTTATGGATCTCCTCGCCCTTGCGGATTTTAATCTCGTCGCCCGGCACGGGGGGTTCGGAAAGGCCGCGCGCGCCGCCGCGCGCCCGAAAGCGACCCTGTCGCGGCGGGTCGCGGAGCTGGAGGCCAGCCTTGGTCTGCGCCTGTTCGAACGCGGGAGCCGCGCGCTGAAGCTCACCGAGGAAGGACGGGCGCTTTATGAGCGGACAGCGGTGTTGCTGACCGAGATCGATGAAACCGCAGCGGCGATCGCCTCGGGTGGAAACCGCCCGCGAGGCCGGTTGCGCATCAGCGCGCCACTGCTCTTCTCACAGGTTGCAATGGGTAAGCTCGCCGCTGAATTCGCGGTCAGATACCCGGAGGTACGGCTGGAAATCACGACCGAAGATCGAGCCGTCGACATGGTCGAGGAAGCGTATGACCTGGTGATCCGGGTCAATCCGGAGCGAGATGAAAGCCTCGTCGGACGGGTCTTTCTACGCGACCGGCTGGTCGTTGTGGCAAGTCCGGCTGTCGCGCGGCCCACGGATAATGTCGCTGTCCCGGCCGTGGTCCGCGGACCCGGCGATCAGAGCGCTGTCTGGGATGTGGCGACATCAACGGGAAGATCGCGCATCACCGTGGAGCCGGTCCTGCAACTGTCGTCAATGATCATGGTGCGCGATGCGGTGCGCATTGGTGCCGGCGCCGCCCGTCTTCCGATATCGCTCGTTGGTCACGATCTGGCTGCCGGCAGGCTGGTTCATTGGGGTGATGTGGATGGACCGGACATAGCCCTGTGGACACTCTATCCGTCACGGCGGCTTCTAAGCGCGCGCGTATCGGCTTTCCTCGATCATTTGAAAGAGGCCTTTCCGAAGGGCACGCCAGATGAACTGGCAGCCTATATCGAGGCGTAACAGGCCCGCCGCGTTTCGGCGACGGCGCCAGGCCCTGACGACGCAAGGCGCTGGCGGCACAAGGCCCTCAAGTCACGGCCCTCAAGTCACGGGCGTCTTTGCCGCCAGCGCTCCCCACATCGCTTCGAAGCCCCAGTCACAGAACGCCGCGGCCCGCTCGGGTTCACCGGACATGAAATCGATCGTGGTGGTCGCCATGGCTTCCATGACGGCGCCAATGAACATGACCGGCGCGTCGCGCATCGGTCCTTGCCCGCTGACCCGTCTGACCAGCGCAAGCATATCGGCGACGCCATCGAGCCCCTTCGCCCGGCTGTCGGCCGTGATCTTGTCCGATACCTGAAGTTGAGCGAGCGCCCTGCGCTTCGCCGGCTCGTGAACGCCCCAGTCGGTCCAGGTCTTCCAGATCCCGTTGAGCTGCGTCCGCAGATCCGCTTCGTGCGACACCGAAGCGGCAACCCTCGCCTTCAGTTCTTCCTTCAAATGCAGATACAGATCATTGAGTAAGACGTCTTTGTTGGAAAAGTAGACGAAGAGCGTTCCATCCGCGACACCCGCCGCTCTGGCGATCTTCGCGGTCGGCGCGCTCAAACCCTCATCGGCTATGACACGGGCGGCCGCTGACAAGATGGCGAGACGCTTTTCCTCATCTCTCTGGCGAGCCATCCATAGTCCTCCATAGTTCTGCGCAGGCAGAGCCTCGCACTTGCAATTCCGCGAATGACGGCACATATAATGAGTGCCTAGGCAGTTATAAATATGTGCCCGTGTCCGTATATGTGCCCTTGCGACATGACATTTCCATCTGCGTCTCCAGAGAGGAGCACCTGCATGGCGATCATTATTAACGGCAGCGAGATTGCCGTACCAGAGGACGTTCGTGTTTCCCTGCTGGATCTGCTGCGCATGCAAACCGGCCTGACGGGCACAAAACCCGGTTGCGACCAGGGCGCCTGTGGAGCGTGCACGGTTCTGGTCGACGGCAGGCGCGTCCTGTCATGCCTGACCTTGGCGGCGCAGATGGACGGCCGGTCCGTCGTCACGATCGAAGGCATCGGAACCCGGAACGAACCGCATCCCCTGCAACGCGCCTTCATTGAATGCGACGGCCTTCAGTGCGGCTATTGCACACCGGGGCAGATATGCGCCGCCATAGCGATGCTCGACGAGATGCGGGCGGGCCTGCCCAGCTATGTCACCGAAGAGCTGAACGCACCAGCACCGCTGTCTCGGGAAGAAATACGCGAACGGATGAGCGGCAATCTGTGCCGATGCGGTGCGCATAACGGCATCGTCGATGCCATCCTGCACGTGGCGACGGAGCAGACCGGATCATGAACCCGCTCAGCTATATCAAGCCGCCATCGGTCGACGAGACGTCGACGCTGATGCGACATCCCGGCCACCGGCTTCTGGGCGGCGGAACCAATCTCGTCGACCTGATGCGCAAAGGCATCGAGCATCCATCGGGGCTAGTCGATGTCGCGGCCTTGTCGGACCTGATCGAAACCAGAGCCGATGGCAGCCTGTTCATCGGCGCCGCGACGCGCAACAGCGCCGTCGCGGCCCATCCGCTGGTGCGTGCGAAATATCCGGTGCTGGCGCGCGCAATTCTGGCGGGCGCCTCGGCCCAGATCCGCAACATGGCGACGGTCGGCGGCAACATCATGCAGCGCACGCGCTGCCTCTATTTCCAGGATCCCGCCACAGGCTGCAACAAGCGCGTGCCCGGCAGCGGCTGCGACGCGATCGGCGGGTTGAACCGACATCATGCGATCATCGGCACGTCGCCCTCGTGCATCGCGGTCCATCCGTCGGATATGTGCGTGGCCTTGGCGGCGCTTGACGCGTCGGTTCACGTGACCGGCCCCAACGGCCCGCGCATTGTCCCGCTGGTCGATGTCCATCGTCTGCCCGGGGATCGACCCGATCTCGACACCGTGCTGGACAGCCACGACCTGATTACGGCCGTGGAGATTCCGGCCCTTCCGCCAGGCACGCGGTCGGCCTATCGCAAGGTGCGCGATCGGGCGAGCTATGCCTTCGGGCTCGTCTCGATAGCCGGCTCGCTCGGCATGCACGGCGATCGCATCGGGCACGTCCGCATCGCCTTTGGTGGTATCGCGCCAAAGCCGTGGCGGGCATTGCGGGCGGAAGCGATCCTGTCGGGTGCGCAAGCGGGCCGCGCGGCGTTTGCAGATGCCATCGCAAGCGCCCTGGCCGACGCCGCCCCGCAAGCGGGAAATGCCTTCAAGGTCGATCTGGCGATCCGCACATCGGTCGCCGTCCTGACCGAATTGAGCGGGAGCGCCAGATGAGCGGGATTCAGAACGCGATCATCTCTTCGGTGAAGACCACCCTGGGCTGGGTTCCAGACAGATGGCTGAGCAGCGGGCCCGACCCGTTGATCGGGCGCACGGCTGCGATCGGGCGACAGGACGTGCGGGTGGACGGCCCGGCCAAGGTGAGCGGCGAGGCGCGGTTCGCGGCCGAGATCGCGATGGACCGTCTCTCCTATGCGTCGGTCGTGCACAGCACGGTTGCACGGGGACGGATCACCCGCCTCGACACCGTCGCGGCGGAGGCGGCACCGGGCGTTGGGCTGGTCATGACCTATCGCAACATGCCCCGGATCGGCACGCTCGACCTGATCGGCGTCACGAACCTGTCCGCCATCGGCAACAGCAGCTTGCCGATCATGCAGGACGCAGATGTGCGGTATGATGGCCAGATCGTCGCCGTCGTGATCGCCGAGTCGCAACAGCAGGCCGATCACGCCGCCTCGCTGATCGAGATCGACTATACCCGAGGTGCCGCGAGAACAAGCTTCGAAGCCGCGAAGACAGACGCGCGGACACCCGCATCGATCCTGATCGAGAAGAACCACGAGAAAAAGGGCAATGCCGAAGATGTGCTGAAGCGCTCCACCCATCGGGTGGATGCCAGATACACGACGCCGACGCTCAATCACAACGCCCTTGAGCTGCATGCCGTCACCGTCGCCTGGCAAGACGATGCGCTGCTGGTCCACGACTCCACGCAGATGATCGCGGCGAGTGCCCAGGCTCTGGCCAGGCTGTTCGGCCTGAAGAAGGAGCAGGTCCGGGTTCTCTCGCCATTCGTGGGCGGCGGATTCGGCGGCAAAGGCCTGTGGGATCATCAGATCGTGGCCATCGCCGCCTCCAGGCTGGCGGGCCGTCCTGTCCGCCTGGTCCTGAGCCGTGAAGGCGTCTATCGCAGCGTCGGCGGCCGCAGCCCCTCGGAACAGCGGGTTGCGATCGGTGCGGATGCGGATGGCCGGTTCACCGCCCTGATCCATACCGGCTACACCGTGATGCCGCCATACGCCGCCTGTCCGGAACAATTCTCTTTCGCCGGCCGCGTCCTCTATGGGGCCAGGAGCTGGGAATTTCTCCAACGCCATCTCGATCTCGACGTGGTGCCCAATACGTTCATGCGCGCACCCGGCGAGGCGATCGGCACCTTCGCACTCGAAAGCGCGATCGATGAGCTGGCTCATGACATGGGCATCGACCCGATCGACCTGCGCCGCCGCAACGAACCCGACCGTCATCCTGTCAATGGCAGCGCATTCTCGCAGCGCGCGCTGGTAAAAGCCTATTGCGATGGTGCCGCAAGGTTCGGCTGGGAGAAGCGCCTGGCCACGCCGGGTGCGCGGCGTGACGGCGAATGGCGTCTCGGCATGGGCTGCGCGACCGGCACCTATCCCTATACGAGAATGCCCGGTGCCACGGTCGGGCTCACGCTTCGTCGCGATGGGTCGGTGACCATCTCCTGTTCCGCTCAGGATATGGGCATGGGAACCGCGACGGCTCAGATCCAGCACGCCGCCGATCGTCTGGGTGTCCCGACCGAGGCGGTCAGCTTCGAACTGGGCGATTCCGCGATGCCGCCCGCGCCGTTCGCCGGCGGCTCAGGGCAGACGGCGTCGATCCTCAGCGCCGTCATCGCGGCGGCCGAGAAGCTGGCCGGCACGCTGCTGCGGCTGGCCGGCAACGACAGCCCTGTCGCCGGCCTGCGCACAGGCGAGATCAGGCTGGTCGACAGAGGCATCGCCTGCAATGCCGACCTCTCCCGCCATGAAAGCTATCGGTCCATTCTCGCGCGTGCGGGACGAGATGCGATCACGGTCACTGCCTCGGGCAATCTCCCGATCGAGATGCTGAAATACGCCATGCACAGCACGTCCGCCGTGTTCTGTGCGGTACGCGTCAGCGAGGTGACGGGAGAAATCCGTGTCGACAGAATGCTTGGATCGTTCGACTGCGGAACGATCCTCAACCCCAAGACCGCGGCAAGCCAGTTCAAGGGCGGGATGATCATGGGCCTGGGTCTTGCCCTGACCGAAGAGACGCTGGTCGACGCGCGCACAGGGCGGATCATGAATGCGACCCTGGCCGATTATCATATCCCGACCCATCTGGACGTGCCCGACATCGAGGTGATGTGGACCGGAATCCCGGACCCGCGATCGCCGCTCGGCGTGCGCGGGATCGGTGAGATCGGGGTGACGGGCGTTGCCGCGGCGATCGCCAACGCCGTGTTCAACGCCACGGGAAAGCGGGTGCGCGACCTGCCCATCACTTTGGATAAACTGCTCTGACGCTCTGACGCTGGCGCTCTGACGGAACCAGGGGCACGACGCCCGGCCCCATGATTGAGGATCCCGCTATGATCCCATCCCTCTCGGCCCTCTATGCCGATTACATCGCCTGCCTGAACGCGCGGGACTGGAGCCGCCTCGACCGGTTCGTCCATCCCGAGGTCGTCCACAACGGACGGTCTTTGGGGCTGAGCGGCTATCGCGGCATGCTGGAGGCGAACTATCGCGACATACCGGACCTGCAGTTCCGGATCGACATTCTGGTGATCGACCCGCCGAAGGTGGCGAGCCGCCTGACGTTCGACTGCACGCCCATCGGCGACTTCCTGGGCCTTCCAATCAACGGGAGACGGGTTTCCTTCTCGGAAAACGTCATCTACGCCTTTGAGGACGGCAGGATTCGAGAGGTCTGGTCGGTCGTCGACAGGCACGCGATCGAAATGCAGCTTCCAGGGCGGAGCGCGGGCTGACCCACTGTTCCGACGATCCCCGCCGTACCGCTGGCATTGGCCATGCTATGGGATGCGGTTGGGAAAAATGCCGGCCAGCCAGTCGATGAAGACCCTGAGCCGCGACGAGAGATGGCGGCTCTGCGGATAGAGCACCGACACCGGTATCGGTGGGGGCGGAAAGGCGTCCAGGATCCGAACAAGCTGTCCGGCGGCAATTTGATGCGCAACGCGATAGTGCGGGACCTGAATCAATCCCAATCCGGCAACGCCCGAGGCGGTGTAGAGTTCGGCGCCGCGGACGACCACGTCGTAGGGCAACGGGATTTCCCATATCCGGCCGTTCTTTTCGAATTCCATCGGATAGGGCTGCCCCGTCGTTGAGGCGCTGTAGGCGACCATACGATGGCCATCGAGATCGGCGGGCGTCGACGGCATGCCATGGCGCTTCACATAATCGGGGCTTGCCAGGGTCAGTTGCTCGAACATGGTGATGCGGCGGCCGATCAGCGATGAATCGGAAAGGTCTCCGGCGCGCACGACACAATCGACACCCTCGGTGATGAGGTCGACCATCCGGTCGCCCTCGCTGAGACTCAGCGAAATGTCGGGATAGCGCGCGATAAAGCCGGGCAGCGCGGGCAGCACGAAGAATCGGGCGATAGTTCCCTGCATGTCCACCCGAAGCGGCCCCTTCGGTTCGGCATTTCGGAAAACGCTCTCCACCTCGTCGAGATCCGCGAGCAACCTGACGCAGCGCTCGTGATAAAGCGCGCCGTCGAGCGTCGGCCTGACGGTTCGCGTGGTCCGTTCGAGCAGACGGACGCCCAGATCCGCCTCCAGACGCTGGATGGCATGGGTGGCGGTGGGGCGCGGGATCTGCAGGTCTCGCGCGGCCTGAGCGAAGCTCCCACGCTCGACAATCCTGACGAACAGCCGCATGACGTCGATGCGATCCATGATCCCTTGCCCGATTGTTGTGCCCGGCGCGATTGTTATGCCCGTGCCCCGATTGTTATCGCTTTTGAAATAGTGATGTTGATATCGGCTTTCTACCCCGGATTTTCATAACCATTACCTTCATTCCAGAGGCTGGCGATCGACGACGGCCGGAATGGCCGGTCGAAGACGCCGAAGCGCCTCACATCACCAGATCAACCAGCCAAAAGGGATGAAGATCATGCCGTTCGCCAATTTCAAAGTGCCCGAGGCCGCGCTGAGTCGCGCACAGAAGGAAGAGATCGTCCATCGGACGACCGCGATGCTGGTCGAGTACTTCTCCGAGGCCAGCCGTCCGCACACCATGGTTCTGATCGAAGAGATCAAGGACGGGGGCTATGCACGCGCCGACGAGGTCTACGCGATCCCTGCGGAATACCGGGCCAAAGACTGATGTCAGCGGCGGGCGGCCAACCTTCACGCCGCTGCCCGCGCTGCGCCACCATCACCTGGGAGCACAGACAATGACAAGAGCGACGAGCAAGGTTGCGATCGTCACCGGAGCGTCTCGCGGCATCGGCGCCGCGATCGCCCGGCGGCTGGCGCGCGATGGACGAAAGGTCATCGTGAACTATTCAGGCAGTGCCGACGCGGCAGCGATGCTGGTCGACGAGATCGAGAGCGAGGGCGGCCAGGCCATCGCCTGCCAGGCCGATGTCAGTGACCCGCAAGCGGTGCGGCGGATGTTCGATGCCGCCGAAGCCGCCTATGGCGGGGCCGACGCGCTGGTGAACAATGCCGGCATCATGAAGCTGGCCCCGGTCGCCACGACCGACGACGCGATGTTCGACCAGATGATCGCGATCAATCTTAAAGGCACGTTCAACGGTCTGCGCGAAGCCGCGAACCGGCTACGCGACGGCGGCAGGATCGTGAGCTTTTCATCAAGCGTCGTCGGGCTCTATCAGCCGGCCTACGGCGCCTATGCCGCCACCAAGGCCGCGGTTGAAGCCCTGACGCATATCCTTGCCAAGGAGCTGGGGCCGCGCGGGATCACCGTCAACGCGGTGGCACCCGGACCGGTCGCCACCGCGCTTTTCCTCGACGGCAAGGACCAGGCGACGATCGACCGCATCAAGCAGATGAACCCGCTCGGCCGTCTGGGCGAGGTCGACGACATCGCGCGCGTCGTGTCCCTCCTCCTCGGGCCCGACGGCGCATGGATCAATGGTCAGGTCGTGCGGGCAAACGGCGGCGTGATTTGACCAGTGATCCCATGAAACAAGTCATTCTCATCACCGGCGCATCGAGCGGCAAGAACGCCGCTCAGATCGGCGCGGTTGCAGCCTATGCCGAACCGCACACGGTCGATCTGCGGACGGTCGAGCTCGATGTCCTGCCTGTTTCCCTAATTCGATGGATTGTGAAACTCGCTGAGCCTGAAAGTTCATGGGTAACTGGCCAAGTGATTGGCGCAGATGGAGGTCTAGGCCTATAAGAGGCTGTCTCGAAACGCATGATGGAGGTGGATGGCCGGGTTCAGATGTGATTCCAAACGGTTGTCGAAGCCAGTCTGGAGAGCCTCATGTGGACGCCGACCACCCGGCGGCAGCATAGCCGCGGTCACCTGTCTTACCCAAGCGATCTGACAGATGGTGAATGGGAGATCATCGCGCCGTTCCTGCCGCAGCCGGCGAGAACGGGGCGGCCGCGCGCATGGCCGATGCGCGAGATCATAAACGCGATCCTCTACGTGCTTCGGGCCGGCTGCGCATGGCGTCGGCTGCCGAAGGACGTCCCGCCAGGGAGCACGGTCTACGGCTGGTTCCTGCGCTTTCGCCGCGAGCACCTGTTCGAGGCCCTCAACCACCATCTGGTCATACTCGACCGCGAGCGGGTCAGGCGCGAGGCCAACCCACCAGCAGCCGTAATCAACAGCCAGGGCGTCAAAACGATCGAGGCCGTCGATCCCAGCTATGACGCGGGCAAGAAGATCAAGGGCCGCAAGCGCCACGCCATGGTCGACACCAACGGTCGGGGGGCTGGTTCTCCACGCCCATCCGGCCGATATCCAGGATCGTGATGGCGCTGTCCCGCTGCTGCAGGCCTCGCAGCGCTCGTTTCCCTTCATCGAGTTGGCCTTCGTCGACAGCGCCTACAACGCCCGACGGATCGAGGACGCGACCTGCATCGCCATTGAGGTGGTCAAGAAGATCGCCGGTCAGGTCGGCTTCCAGGTTCTTCCGCGCCGCTGGGTCGTCGAGCGCTTCTTCGCATGGATCAATCGTAACCGACGCCTCGCCAAGGACTTCGAGGCGTCCGTCGCCTCCGCAACCACCTTCCTATACGCTGCCTCCGTCATCCTCCTGACCAGACGCCTCGCACGTTCATCATGAGTTTCGAGTCGGACTCTAAGCGAGCCCGCCAGACGCGCTCTATGCCCACCGATAGCACTCGATAGACATAGGCTGGATTATTATTATTCTTCAGCGTATTACGTCGTACCGAAGCGTCTTTTCGGATACGCTCGGATAGGCAAAAATCATTCCCACTCGATTGTTAAAAGGCACACAACCCATTGAAATTGCTTGTAAATGGTTTCTGATGGGGAGAAATTGCCGACGTAGAGGCCGTCAAAAAGTTACGCTTTTGATTTTAAAGGGAAAATCGCCGGAAAAATATTTTTGGCGTCTCGCCAACTATCGGAGCCAATCGGCCGATTTTCGCTCTCACGGTGTTCGGTCGCACACTCGACTCGATCGCAAAAAGTACCGTCAACACAATCTATCACGCCCCGCTAGAGCGATCCATCCATCGCAAACCAAAAGAGCTGGCCTGCTCCATCCACACTTTGTCGCGCCGTCATTCATGCAAGCCCCAGTTTCGATCAGGGTCGTTGCGTCGATTGTCGGCCTCCGGCGGGACCGTCTCGGAGTGCCGAGGCTGACCATCCGATCCTATCCAGTCAAACCGAACGCGCCAACCGGTGCTCTTCCCGCTGTTGCTCTTGTAGCCAATGACCTGCTTATGCACCGTGATGCCCGCCAACACCATCGAACCTGATCCGGTGCCACTGTTAGCAATAAAAGCGCTGTCGATCAGGCGATGATCCATGAGATCGCGCTCTAGAATGAGCGATGGGTTATTGACCGCTTGCTCCCTCCTCCTTCTCTCCGCGAGCTGCTCCCTAAGTTTGCCTCCTTCGGCAAGATAAGCCTCTGCTTCCGGCGCATTCGTTGGCGTACAGCCTCTCTTCATTGGAAGGCGTCCGTCCTTGTAGGCTGACAGGATCGCCGCGGCCGCATCAGGACCAACCTCAAGAACGAGATCGAGCCAATTCCTTTCGCGCATGTAGATATCGGCGCGATCAGCTTTCGACAGAACACCTCCTTCAAGGACGAGCTTTCTTGTCTTAATGGGCATGATGCCAGGCAGGCTGGCTAGGAAGTCCGTGAGAGAGTGCATCGCCAACCCCATCAAGTCATTTCGTAAGCCACTGACCGTAAGCTTCGACATCGATCATTGGTACGGTGCCGCTAAACTGAAGCTGCGATATCAACTTGAACAAGAACGCCGTCGCCGGCTTGTTCTCGTTGACGAACTTATAGCTCGATACGGCTTGATCGAAGAAGAAATGGCCGTGCGACGCGACACAACCCATATCGAGCCGCCCGTCGCCGATATTGGCTACCAGGGATTTCTCAAATGAGGCTCCGAGCGCGGGGCTCCATTCGCTTTCAAAGGTCAGGAGGCCGCCTAGGATCGGGATCAAGGGTTTCGCCGGATAGACGCCGTGGGCGTATGGAATCGGAAGGCTCGTGCGGTGGAGGCGTCTGACGCTTGCAATCTTTTCCTGCGCGTAGGCGACCAAGCTAGCGTCCGCCGTCTGCTTTGCCTCGAAAACGGCGTAGACGCTTTCGGCCGGGATGATTGTCTCGTTCTCATAGGTGAAGATGAACGGCGAATACTGGCGATCGAAGATCACGACATCGATCTGTTGGCTGAAGTTTCCCAAGCTATCGACCACATGCGCCTTGGCGGCCTGATAGCGCTTCGGCAAATACGTCTCCAACATGCTGATCCAGACATTCTCGCTGGCATCGCCCTTCGTCCCCGGATGGTTGAACGATTTCCGGACGGTCGCGAGGCGCTGCTGAATATCTTCATGCAACGAGGAGAGAAGCTGGGACAAGGACCATTCCGACATCGGCAAACCTCACTGAGTTTCTGTTGGCTACCGTTACGACAGCGGAAATTTCGGGCCAAATAATTCACGCCAGGCGCGCAACGCCTGGCCGTTCCGGCCGTGGCGGACATGGTCGATTGCAAGAGTTGCTTCGCGTTCTGCCGCGAGCAGAAGATCGCGCGCCCGCGTCTTCCGCGCGGTGTCCATGCCGTTGCTGATCGGCGGGCCAAGGCCGGCGGGGTCGGGCCACTCATCGAAGATCCGGGCCGCGAGCGTCGCAAAGAATCCCTGGATCTCCCGGTCAAAGCTGCCACCCCAGCCGCCATAAAGGCATTGCATTGCCATCACTTCGATCAAGAACGAAGGCTTCACCGGCTTCTCGCCATGCTTGGGATTATTGTTCCAATATTTCACCATCCGCACGAGTCCCTTCCATTCGTTGGAATAGGCCTGGTGCGCGGCGGTGGCCTCCGCTGCATGGGTCTGAGGGTTGGTCCCAATCCACTTGCCGAGTTCGTTGTCGGGAATCTCGAAGTCGTCATCCTTGTCGAACGCAGGGACGACATCGACGCTGATGACGCGGTAATCGGTATTGTCCTCGGCATCGGCCTTCACGCCGAAATCGACGTTGATTGAGCGGTTCTGCTTCCTGGCCTTGTCACCATATTTTTCGACGAGGGCATTGTGAAAGTCGGTCAACACCACAGACGGCGCCTTCGAGCGGTAGTGATCCTCTGAGGATTTCAAGACGAAGAATATGTCGACGTCCTTCAACGGCTTCGTCTTGGTCCAGCGGGCATAGGATCCGGTCAGGAAACTCCGATCGATCTTGAACTTGGTGTCGAGATAATCCCGGACCTCTTTCTGGCGCGCCGAGGCGTTTGCCTGCTCTCGATCGTTCAACTCCAGGCGGCTTTTGAATTTGCGAAACGCTTCGTCGATCGTGAGCATCAGGCTCTCCTCAGATAAGATGTGCTGGCGCCGAGGCCGCTGTGCTCGACGGTCGTCCCGAGGCTTTGGCGAACCATGCCCTCCGTCGAACGGCCGCTCGCCTTGCTCCAACCGGCCACGTCGGGACGGCCAGGCTTGCTTTGAAGAAGGAGTCGATACCGCGCCTCGCTCGGAACCAGCCCCGCCTTTCTGATGGCGTATTTGAGCTGTTCAGTATCCGTCCAGAAGCTGCCGTCGCCGCCGGACCAGCCGTAGGCGATGTCGATGTCCCACCGGAAAATCAGCGCGTCCGTTTTCGGATTGTAGATTTCCAGCTTTACGGTTTCGAGGTCGCCTGTGTTCAGCCAGGTCTGGACACCGCGCATGTGCAATTCCCAGTCGCCGACAAACTCGGTTGGATCGAGGCCCACAAGGCGGATGATATCCTTCAAGCTTTTGAGAATGTTGTCCGCCACATAGGTGACAGAGTGGGTATAAGTGTTGACGGCGACGTTGGTCATGAGCCCAGAAACCCTTTCGGATCGAACACAAGGGTCTGTGATTTCGCGGTCGCCGCCCCGTCGGCGCTGGAGACAGCCGCATCGAGATCGCGCGCCGTGATGCGGGTGCTGTGCTTCTTGAGCGCGCCCTGGACCCATGCGAGATCGTCAGCCAAGCAAGGCAGCGACACCCGCCAGTCCCCTTTCAGCGGGTCAAAGCCAAGGGCGTCTTCGTTCGCACCGGAACCCTCGATGGCGTCATCGTCATAGAGGCAATAGATCCGCGTGCGTGGACCATCGCAGGTCACCGTGATGGCGGCATACTTCGGCGCCTGATCAGAGATCACACTGGCGGCGACACCGGAGACGGCAAGAAGCTCCGTCCGTGCATCTCCGGCATTGCCCTGAGTCAATAGATCGACGATCGCCGTCCAGGTCCGTGAGGCGTCGCGCTCGGGCGTGCTCTTGAATGTGCGGCTGGCAACGGTGCTCATGACGCCTTGCCTCCCGAAATACGGCCCGACTTGGCGGCCCGTGCCGCAGCAAACAGATCTTCGATCGTCACACGTTCCGGATTCATGGCCGTTTGCGGGCTGCTGGCCAAAGCGTTGGCCACCATCTTGCGGATGGCGCGTCCGTCGAGCCCGACGCATTCGGCTGCGCAGCGGTCGAAACCCGGCGAGTTGGGCAATTTCGCTATCGCCGGGTAGGTCTTGCTGAGGCCGGTCAGGCAATCCTTCAGGATAAGCCCGCACGCTTCCCGATCGGGCAGCGGCACATGGACGACCAGGTCACAGCGCGAGGTGAAGGCCGCATCGACCGCCTGGGGAAAGTTGCTGGTGGCAAGGAACAACAGGTTCGGATGCCGCTCGGCCAGCGCATCGAGCTGAACGAGCACAGCGTCAGTCGCGCGGTGGATATCGATCGGATTGGCCTCCAGGCTCATTTTTGACCGGTCGGCGGCAAGCGTCTCGACTTCATCGAGGAGCACAATCGTCGGTCCCGCGGCGGCGGCTTCGGCGATCGACTGTGAGAACAGCTCCGATACCGCACGCTGGGTCTTGCCCATTGCCGAACTGGTAAGCGCGTGCGGCTCGACTTCGAGCAGGCGGAACCCGCCGCCCGGAAATGTTTCGGCGATACGATGCGCCACCCCCCGAGCAAGAGAGGTCTTGCCAGTTCCGGGCGGCCCGACCAGCAGAATCACGCCGTGTAACGGAATGACACTACGGTCGACCTTTCCGCGCATCGTGAAGTTCAACATCGCCTGCGAGAGGAGCTGGGCCTTCATGCGCTCATCTAGGATGATCGAATTCCACAAGGCTCCGAGCGCGGGATCGGGAAGCCGGCGTGCGCGCTGGATACCCTTTGGTTGGTTGAAATCCTCGTTCTGCACCGCCGTCAGCTTTTGCATCTTCGTTTGCCTCGTGCCGCCTGCGGCGGTGGTTGAATGTGCCTCATAAAAACGCCGCGCCTGGACAGGCGCGGCGTTGGCGGTCAGCCCTTCGGCGGATTGGGATCGCGCCCGTGGCTGTCGCTCTGGCCGATGCGGCCATCCTTGTTATGGATGCGCAGTTCGGTTTCCTGATTGCGGCTCACCTGCCGGCCGTAGTCGATTGCATCTTGCTTCCTATCGAAATGTCCCGAGGCGCGCTCACCGCCGCCACGCTTAACATCCCAGCCACCATCGTGGTTTGGCACTACATGATGGGTATCTGGTCCGCGCTTATCCGCCATATCTTGATCCTTCCTCAGGGTGATAAAATAAAAAATACCGCTACTCCGAACTTAATATGGGAGGCGAAATGCGCGTTGTCAAGGACCACATATATCGCTACTCTGAACAGAGATGATTTGGAGTATGGAGAGCATGACGTGTCGACGCCACTAGGCGACAAGATCCGGGATCTGCGAAAGGCGAAGGGCTACACCCTCGACAAACTCGCTGAACTCGCTGAATCGAGCAAAAGCTACATTTGGGAGCTCGAGAACAAGAATCCGCCCCGCCCCTCGGCCGATAAGGTTGCAAAGATTGCGGCGGTTCTCGGTGTCACGGCTGACTACCTTATCGACACGACCGAGAAGGTCGGCGTCGAAGACGCCACAGACAACGCTTTTTTTCGCAAATACAGAAAAATGGACGCCGCTACCAAAGACAAGATTCGACGCATGGCTGACCTGTTGGGTGACGACGAATGACGCGCGCCCCGTCACCCGAGCGCTGGGCTTTCGAGATTACTCATCTCCTGAACGCTGTGTTCGGGGCGGATCGTTTTCCGATCGATATTCCGGCGGTGGCACGGGAATACACGGTGCAACGATTTCCAGATGACCCGATTATTAGCGTTCAGGGTGAAAATCTGCCGGGTTTCGATGGTGCGCTATTCAAAGCCCCGGCTGGCCGCAAGGGCTGGGGGATAATCTACAACAACCGGATCAGCTCGAAGGGTCGGATCAACTTCACCCTGGCTCACGAGTTCGGCCACTTCCTGCTGCATCGGTCGGCGTATCCGAATGGCTTCCGCTGCGGTGAACAGGATGTGGTTCGCTGGGATTCTGAATATGGACAGGTAGAGCACCAGGCAAACGTGTTCGCTGCAAACTTTCTGATGCCGCTCGATGACTTCCGCCACCAGATCCCGGAAAGGGACAAGGTCGATCTCGACATGATCGCGCATTGCGCGGATCGGTATCGTGTTTCGCTCATCGCTGCGACATTGCGTTGGCTCAGCTATACGCAGAAGCGAGCGGTCCTCGTTGTATCCCGCGACGATTTCATTCTTTGGGCCCGTTCAAGCCCATCCGCGCTGAAAACCGGTGCGTTCTTCCGCACGTCGTCAGGACCGATCGAGATTCCGGCGACATCGCTTCCCGTCAAACAGGACCTGCTCGTTGGCGGCAGGGCGACTATCGATCATGGGGCCGGTGTCTGGTTCCGAGAACCTGTGCGGGAGATGACGGTGTTCGCCGAGCAGTACGATTTCGCGATTTCGCTGCTTCTGCTCGATGACGCACGGCCATTCGCTTCCTTTGAATCTGAAGATGAACCCGATGTCTTCGACAAAATGATGCCCCAGACTGACCGGCGCGAATGGTGACGAGGAAGTATCGCGCTCGATGAAGATTTGCGTCACAGCGCTCGCTGGCTAATGGCTGGTGATTTTCGCACCGGGGACCTAGCAGGCTGTCGAGTTGACAAATTTATGCGGGTAGAAGACGGGCCGTCTCACGTTCACGGGTGCGCCATCAGCGTCGTCATGCGACGGCAGTTATAACCCAAGGTGACGAGTGTCTACTCGGCGGCGACTTTCGCCAGACCACGCAGAGAGAAGCGTCTGAAGCCGATGGCGCTGTTGATTATGCCGAACGCGAGTTTAACGGTCTGCATGCGTTTTCGGCAATGCGCTTTAGCTTGCTCTGTCTGCATTGCGCAGTCCCTCCATCGTGATGCCAACGCCGATCTTGTTCCGATCTCTAAGGCGATAAACAACTCTGGCTGGGTAAGAATCCCTAGCTTCGCTGGTCGATGACGAGAGCAACTTAACTCTGCGCCGTAGATTTCCACTTGCGTTCATGTTATGTTCCGATAGAGTTGCTAAACGGCAACACCGTCCCGGAAAGGACCTATTTTGGGACCGTTTGCAGGTAGGATGAGTTCAGATGCTTGCGTGTCCCGAAACTCTGTCCCAAAAGAAGCTTATGAAAATAGGCTATGTGCGAGCTTCGACCGACGACGAGGACCTGAACCAGCAGCGCCGAGCCTTGCGCCTCGCTGGCTGCAGGAAGATTTTTGAGGATCGGACTTCCGGCACATCAACCAAGCGCCCAGGCCTCGACGAGGCGCTGGAACAGTGCGGCTCGGACGGTGTTCTCGTGGTCTGGAAACTCGACCGCCTCGGCCGCTCCCTTTCTCACCTCATCACCATTGTCCAGGAACTCGGCGACAAGGGCTGCGGCTTCCAATCCCTCTCCGAGAACATCGACACGACGACCGATGGCGGTCGCCGCGTGTTTCACCTAATGGGCTCCCTCGCCGAATTTGAACGGGCGCTGATCGCAGAGCGCACCAAAGCCGGACTGGCCGCGGCGCGCATGCGTGGTGTCCAGATCGGGCGCCGAAAGGCGATGAATGCCGAACAGGTGAGACGCGCGCGCGCCTTGCTGGAGGCTGGCGAGCGTCCGGCAGATATTGCCCGCACACTGCAGGTCGGGCGATCGACGCTCTATCGCGCACTCGACGTTCAACATGCCAGGGGAGGCCAAGCTGCATGAACGTGGTGCTGTCGAAACCGAAACCGCTTCGCGAGCCCAAGGCTCTGGACCTAGAGCCGATCCGTATTGAATTGACCCGTGCGCGGATAATGGCGCGCGCGTGGTCTGAAACTATCCCCGAAACAAGGCGCACCGGCCACGCTGCGAGGTTCGCGCGCGCCGCACTGGAAATATTTGCCGAAGAAGTCGCGCCGGGGGTGAAATTGAGCCCACCCTTCGCAAATACGAAAGGCAAGCTGGACGCCACGGCGGAGCAACTAGCCGACTCCATGGGCCGCATTGCGGCCGCTCTGCCCATCACGGAGGGCTGCAATGCCCTGACTAGCCTCTACACGACCCTCCTGCCCGGCAAGGAGCGCAGCTCCCTCGGGGCGTTCTACACGCCTGCCGCATTGACCCAGCGCCTCCTTGATCTGGCAACAGAGGGCGGGGTTGACTGGAAAACGGCGCGCGTGCTCGATCCCGCCAGCGGTGGAGGCGCTTTTCTTCTGGAAGCGGCCGCAAGGATGCGCGCCAGCCTGGCAGGCAGCGAGCCCGCCTTCATCCTCGCACAGCTCGGCACCCGCCTTTCCGGCATGGAGTTGGACCCGCACGCAGCCTCTCTCTCGCAAGCCGCCTTGGAGATCTCTCTTGCCGACCTCGCATGGGCGAGCGGCCGCGATGTGCCTGTATTCGTCAAGGTTTGCGACACGCTGGAAGAGCAGGCGCATGCGATCTACGACCTCGTTGTCGGCAATCCGCCCTATGGTCGGATACAGCTGACGGCCGCGCAGCGTGCCCGCTATGCTCGTAGCCTTTACGGCCATGCCAATCTTTATGGCGTGTTCACGGACATAGCGCTGCGATGGACACGCCCCGGCGGTGTCATCGCTTACCTCACGCCGACGAGCGTGCTAGGCGGGCAGTATTACGCAGCGCTCCGGAAATTGCTGGCCGAGGAGGCTCCACCCGTCGCCATCGACTTCGTCCATGCGCGCAAGGGCGTCTTTGAAGACGTGCTTCAGGAAACGCTTCTCGCCCTTTATCAGAAGGGCGGCGCCCGCACGCGATTCCAAGTGCATTACCTCAACGTCGACAGCGAGCGGCAGGCGCGGCTCACCAAGAACGGCAAGGTAGGCCTGCCCGCCGACGCTACCGCACCCTGGCTCGCGCCGCGGGAGCCTGCTCACGTCGCGCTGATCGCCGCGGCCGAAGATCTGCCGTCTCGGCTGGCTGACTGGGGCTATGAGGTTTCAACAGGCCCGCTCGTATGGAATCGCTTCAAGCCACAAATGCGCGCCAGAGCCGGCCGGGGCCTCCATCCCCTCATCTGGGCGGAAGCTGTGACCGCCGACGGCCGTTTCGTGTTCCGCGCCGACAAGAAGAACCATGCTCCCTTCTTCAAACCTGAAAAGGGCGATGAATGGCTGGTTGTCGACCGGAGCTGTGTGCTGGTCCAGCGCACCACTGCTAAGGAGCAGCAGCGCCGCCTCATCGCGGCCGAGCTGTCGCAGGAATTCATAGAGACGCATGGCGGCGTTGTCGTCGAGAACCACCTCAATATGGTGCGCGCGGTGGGCGCGCCGAAGGTCTCGCCGGCCGCCGTCGCTGCCGTTCTGAATAGCGAAACGATTGATCAGGTGTTCCGCTGCATCAGCGGCAGCGTTGCCGTTTCCGCCTTCGAGCTGGAAGCCATCCCTCTGCCCCCGGCTTCCGCCATGGCCCCGATCGAGCAATTGGTCCGTCGGGGCGCGACGCGAGCCGCAATAGAGAAGGCCCTGCGCGACGCCTATGGACTTAAGGCATGAGCCTCCCACCGCTTCTGCCTTGGAACGAGATCCATGCCCGGCTACCGGTGATCTTTCCGGAGGGATCGGCAAACCGTGATCGCTCGATTTGGGAGATTTCGGCGAAGACCATCTTCGTTATGATTTACGTTGGCGCCGTGGAAGGAACGAACAACTGGATACGCCCGGATCAGGTCACTCGCATGACCGACCAACAGGCCGGCCAGACCGGCGACGATGCGCGGCTGGAGTGGGCGAAGGCGTCGATCCGGCCGAGCAAGGCCGATGTGCCGGGCCGCTGGTACGCAGTAAACACGCGGGAATCGATCCGCGACGACACGATCCGATATGCGTTGATCCAGAACGGCGCTGTCATTGAGCGGCCTGGATTATCGACGACGTCGCCGGCCGGGCGGTACGCGCTGCAAGCCGATTTCGCGGCGCTGCTGACACCAGATCTGGACGAGGCAACATTCATCGCAAAGGCGGCCGCCTGGCGGACAAAGCACCTTAACGCCGGGGCGCTTGCGCGTATCGCCATCGTCCGCAAAGGCGCGGCCGGCGGCGGCGAATATGAACTCGTTACGTTTCCGAACGGCGAAACGCGCCGGATGAGTACTGGTCCCAGCGCGGACATCTCAAAGGCCGTTATCGAGGTCTTTGCGTCGAAATTCCTCAAGAAGCCTGGTGTGATCGCCTTGAGCGAAAGCGGCAACAAGGTTGTTGCGCGGGATGACGAACTGGCCAAAGCGATCGGCCTGACGATCCCGGCCGACAAGAGCCTGCCCGACATTGTGCTGGTAGACTTGGGTCCCGCCCATCCCCTGCTGATCTTTGTCGAGGTGGTACACACCGATGGGCCGGTGAACGAAGCACGCAAGACCGCTCTACTCCAGATTTCGGAGGGCGCCGGGTTTCCATCCGAACACGTTGCCTTCGTGACCGCCTATCTTGATCGTGCGGGACAGCCCTTCCGCAAGACGGTCAGCAGTCTTGCCTGGGGCAGCTACGCGTGGTTTGCCTCTGAGCCGGACAGCCTCATCGTCTTCAGCGGAAAGCCGCTCTCGATCGAGGGCAGCTAAAGCTTCCCGGTGGCTCTGGTGTGATGTCGCGAGGCGGCCCTGATCCGTGTTGGGGAGACCCTGCGGGACGCCGTTCTCTGATCTAAGATCAAACGCCGGGGTTTCTGCGGAATGCGGGGTCCGGACCTCTTGGCAAACCAACAAGATTCACCGAATGGTTACCAGAAGAAACGCGATGTGATCTTGGGGGGACGCCGCTTTGCTCGAACGTATCCAGTTGTTGAGAAATATAGGCCAGTTCGACTCGGTAAATGCAGGCGCCCAACTCCCGTTCGCGCAACTTACGCTTATTTACGCGGAAAATGGGCGCGGCAAGACCACGCTCGCCTCGATCCTCCGTTCGCTCAATTCCGGCGCCTCCGAGCTTGTTCTGGAACGACACCGACTAGGCGCCGCTAATCCTCCACACGTCGTACTCGGCTTTGCAGGCGGTCCGATCCAATTTCAAAACGGCGCCTGGCCAGCCCCGATGCCGGAGATCGCAATCTTCGACGACGCTTTCGTAGCGGCCAATGTCTGCTCGGGCGTCGAAATTGCCGCCGGCCACCGCCAGAATCTCCATGAGCTGATCCTGGGCGCGCAGGGCGTCGTCCTCAACGCAACGCTGCAGGTCCACGTTGCGCGGATCGAGGAGCATAATCGAACCCTCACCCAGAAGAGCAACGTAATCCCGGCGGCCGCCCGCGGGGACCTAAGTGTCGACGACTTCTGCGCCCTCCCCGCCGATCAAAACATCGACGCGGCGATCGCCGTCGCTGAACGAAATCTCAGCGCCGGGAAGTCAGCCGACGCCATCCGACAGCACGCCGAGTTCTTGCCGCTCTCTCTGCCTGCCTTCGACGTCGCGGGACTGAACGATCTTTTGGCCCGTTCACTTCCTGATCTTGAAGCAGAAGCCGCTGCCCGCGTACGCACGCATCTACGCAGCCTAGGCCGGGGCGGCGAGACTTGGGTTGGCGACGGGATGGCGCGCATCGCGACGGCGTCAGAGGGCCACGACCACCAAGTCTGTCCCTTCTGTGCCCAGGACCTGGCTGCCTCTCCCGTGATCCGCCACTACCAGGCTTATTTCAGCGATGCCTATGCGGGTTTGAGAGCGTCCATCAACGACGTCGGCCAAGGCATCAACACCACGCACGGCGAAGAAGTGCCGGCAGCATTTGAAAGGGCCGTGCGCATTGCAGGCCAGAGCCGCACATTCTGGAGCGCTTTCACTGACGTTCCCGAATTGAACGTCGATACCGCCGCAATCCTGCGCGCCTGGACCGCCGCGCGGGAGGTCGTTCTAACTACGCTGCGCGCGAAGGCCGCCGCCCCCCTCGACCGCACGGAGCTGGCACAAGAGACCATCACGCTGATCACGGAATATGATGCCCACCGCTCGGTCGTCGACACGATTTCGAATGCGCTCCAAGCGTGCAATGCGCCCATTGCGATCGTGAAGGAGCAGGCAGCCGCGGCCAATCTCGCCGCGCTAACCGCCGACCTCACGCGGCTGCAGGCCGTCAAGACCCGTCACAGCGATCCAGTCAACGCGTTCTGTGCTGACTATGTCGCCGAAAAGGCAGCGAAGACCGCTACCGAGGGCCAGCGCAGGCAGGCGCGCACGGCTCTCGACAACTATCGTCAAAACATCTTCCCCGCCTACGAAGCAGCCATCAACACGTATCTCCAGCGCTTCAATGCGGGGTTCCGGCTAGGCTCCGTAAGTCCCGTCAACACGCGTGGCGGGTCGTCTTGCAGCTACAACGTCGTCATCAACAATGTCGCGATAGCGGTCACTTCGGACGCCGGTCCAGCGTTCCGCAACACTCTTAGCGCCGGCGACCGCAACACCCTCGCGCTCGCCTTCTTCTTCGCCTCGCTGGACCAAGATCCGCAGCTCGCGCACAAGATCGTCGTCATCGACGACCCCATGACGAGCCTGGACGAACATCGCGCGCTGACCACCGTCCAGGAGATGCGCAGGTTGCTCGCACGGGTGAGCCAAGTGATAGTGCTTTCACACTCCAAACCATTCTTATGCCAGCTCTGGGAAGGTGCAGATCCGGTAGGCCGTCAGGCGATCCTCATTAGACGTGACGGGGCCGGCTCCACTCTCGCCGCGTGGGACGTCAAACAGGACTGCATCACCGAACATGATCGCCGGCACGCGCTCGTGTCCGCCTATTTGAACGCGGGCGATCCGGCAGTAGAGCGCCGGGTGGCGGCGGCGCTACGCCATATCCTAGAAGCCTTCATGCGGGTCGCTTATCCAGCGGCATTCCCACCGGGAATGTTGCTCGGACCTTACCTCGGAATTTGTCAGCAGCGGGTCGGGCAGCAGAATGAGCTTTTGGTTCAGGCCGATATTGACGAACTGCGGGCAATTCTCGTCTACGCCAACCGCTTCCATCACGACACAAATGCAGCCTACGAAACCGAGGCGATCAACGACCAAGAACTCACGCACTTCTGCACGCGTGTGCTCGCGTTCGCGAAGCGCGGGTAGATAGATGGCGATGACGATCGACGTGTGGGATGTCGCGGCAATGCAGGAGTGGCTCACTAAAGTCATTCTTGCCGAAATCGAGAGTCCGACAGGAACGCGGGCGGCGTGGAGTGACGAGCGGTAATGGTCAAGCTATTCGTCGGCATGACCGATAGAGACTGGTATGATTACCTCTCCCGTCGGCCAGGAATCGAGGAAGTTAATTTCTGGCAGCCGAGTGGACGCACTAAATTCCGCGCGCTTCGCTCCGGTGAGCTCTTCCTGTTCAAGCTGCACAGCCCGAACAACTTCATTGTTGGTGGGGGAATATTTGCCCACGCCTCGCTCGCACCCACATCGCTGGCTTGGGAGGCTTTTGGCGAGTCAAACGGTGCAAGCTCCCTGCTGCAGATGCGCGAGCGCGTTGCTCGTTACCGGCGTGAGCCTTTCGATCCGCGAGCCGATCCCCAAATTGGTTGCCGACTTCTGGAGCAGCCCTTCTTTTTTCCGCCAGAGGACTGGATCCCTGTTCCGGAGTCCTGGGCGCCCAGCATTGTTGTGGGCAAGGGATTCGATACCGATGAACCCGAGGGGCGAGGTTTGTGGGACGCGATTCAGATCCGCCTTGCTGCGCGACAGCTCTCAACATCGGACGAGATTGTCCGTTTCGGACCTCCTCGGCTCGTCGCACCGCGCCTCGGTCAGGGAACGTTCCGCATCGCGGTGACCGACAGCTATGAACGAAGGTGTGCCGTGACAGGCGAGAAGACTTTGCCGATTCTCGATGCTGCCCACATTCGAGCCTTCTCGGAGGGAGGATCCCACGAGCTGAACAATGGAATGCTTTTGCGCACGGACATACACCGTCTTTTTGATCTTGGATATGTTACGGCCACAACAGATGGTCGGTTTGAAGTGGGGCGGCGCTTAAAGGAGGATTTCGACAACGGTCGACATTACTATGAACTTCATGGTCAGCGTCTTATTCAACCTGAGCAGATTGACGCCCGCCCCTCTGCGGAGGCGCTTGAATGGCATCAGAACAATCGGTTTCTCGGATGAAGCGGGTATCGAAGACAGGTCAAGTGAGAAGCGCTAGCGCGCCCGGAAAGCAACGCAGGCTGCCCATTCGCAAGCGCACAAACGCTATCGAGCGCAAAGGCGTAGCCCATGTTCGCACGGTGGTGGAAGACGCAAACTGCGTTTTCAAAGAGATCGACCGCGCCAGTGATTATGGCCACGACGCCTTCGTCCTCCTCGTGGACGACGAGGAAGTCACTCCAATGGAGATCGCGCTACAGATTAAGGCCGGTCGGAGCTTCTGCCGGGCGAAGACCTGTAAGTTTTCAGCGACCAGAGCGCAGCTCACTTTCTGGGCGCGGCATCCGTTCACCACTCTCGGCGTTGTCTACGATCCTGATGCCGAGTGTGCTTGGTGGGTGGATCTGAGGGAGGAAGCCCGTTCGCACAGTTCCGGAACCGCCGGCAAAACCGTGACCTTTTCGAAGCAAGATTGGAATAGGTTCGATGGACACGGGTTTGAGAAGGTCTTGCTACCTACACTTCTCGGCGAACCGCCGCGGATAAATCTTGAGACAGCTTTAGCCTGGGCGGTAGACGCGGATTCTGGGACCCACGACCTCGGCACGCGGGTGCTTCTCGCACGCTTCCGTCGGGAAACCGAGACATGGGAGGCCATTTTCCGAGAATTTCGCCGACGTGGCTCCAATGCGTCCTTTTCCGTGTATCGCGGTCTTGTCCGCATTATGGGCCATGCGGACGAGGGATATTTTAGCGACGAGGTTCCATGGTCCATCCGCAGCCCGCGTCAGGCCGAGGTAATGAGCTTCGGGAAGGCAGAGGTAGTTGCGCTCCTGCATTTTGTGGATGATCGGGGATTTGAACGCGGCTCTTCCGGTTATGGACTGTTCGCAATTATCCCCTCTCTGATTGATGGCTTGAAAATCCTTTGCGAGATCGCCAACGACGGCAACATCTCAGACGAGATCAGGAACCACGCTACTTTACTGCTAGCCATTCATACTGATGATCCACAATGGTGGTCGCTATGGCTACGGAAACGTCCGGTTTCAGTTGATCCGCCTCAACTTTGATTTCTCCTGCAAATGTACCGCGCTCAGCATAGCCTCCAATTCTGGAATATACTCTATGATCACTCTTGAACTCTTCGATGACGGCGGCGTTTTCCGTCATGGCGATGACTATGCTCGGATCGTCGAGGAACTGGATGATGCGCTTGAACAGCGCGACGGCGGGACGCTCGCGCCTTCAAAGTACCTCAAGATGCTAAAGTCGCTCGTCGATCGTCACCCCCACTTCATCGATGGCCATGCCCATCTGGGCCATGCGCTCATGGAGCAAGGCAAACCCAAGCTTGCACTCCAAGCCTGCCTTCAGGGTTTGGAAGCAGGTGAGCGTGCGATCCCCGCCGGTTACGCCGGTTCGATCGAATGGGGCTTCCTGGAAAATCGCCCCTTTCTGCGCGCGGCACATGGCGTCGTCCTGTCGCAGCTCCGGCTTGGCCAACGCAAGAACGCTCTGCGACTGATGGAGAGGATGCTTGCCTGGAATCCCAACGACAATCAGGGCATCCGCTACCTGATTGGTCCGGAATATCTTCGCGCCGGAGAAACGGCAAAGGCCGAACGCATTTTCACGGATGAAGCCGCCCACTACCCGCCTTTTCACTATGAGCATGCCCTGTTGCACCTGAAGGCCGGTAATCACGTCTCTGCCGCGACCAAGCTGCGCCATGGTTTTGTCGCGAACGGCTATGTCGCCGAGATGTTGT
The DNA here is from genome assembly GCF_039630945.1 of Tistrella arctica. Classification (NCBI taxonomy): domain Bacteria; kingdom Pseudomonadati; phylum Pseudomonadota; class Alphaproteobacteria; order Geminicoccales; family Geminicoccaceae; genus Tistrella; species Tistrella arctica. Next base: position 556,165 of record NZ_JBBKTV010000001.1, on the reverse strand, counting down.
CGGGGAACCCCGAGCCGCCGGCGCTTGCGATCTGGCACGGCTCGAACCTTGCCGAACCGGAAACGGCTCGGGACTATCTGAATCAATGTGGCGACCTATGGCAGCGAACACCGGATGCTATGGCCTTTGTACGCTGGCTGCATACGCATCCGAAAGTCCTCGCCGAAAGGGCCGCCGTCCTTGAATGCCAGGAGGCGCTGTTATGGGAGCACGACTTTGAAAAACGACAAATGCTGGGCTTGAAAGAGGAGGCAGCACGCGCGCGGATCGACGACGTGCTTTCGGCGGAGATCGTTCGGAAGAAAGCCGACCGTCATGGGTGCCCAATCCAACCATGGCGATATCAACGCACACGTTTTTGAAGTCGTGAATACGGTACCTAGCTTCCTTATTCTCGGGTTCATCCGACACCACCGAAGCGGCGCAACATACTTCATGAGGCGGGTCGATTATCAGAAAATCATATTTGACAAATAATCTGCGATAACTCGCCAAATATGACTTAAAGAGTGCAGGCTGTTTCTATTTCAGCGCCGACGAATGCAGCCTCGTAGTCGCGCGCCAACGCGCCGGAGACGCCAACCTGTCTGAAGGCTTCCCTCCATCCGTCCGAAACACGCTGCGCCGTTGTCCGGATGATCTCTCGTGCCTCCGCCTCGGCGATCTCGAAAAACTCGCAGGCTTCCAGGGCGAGGATGATCGACCGATCATGGGCCCCGCCCTCAAGGATCGCAGTCTCGAGATGCGGGTTGCGATCCGGTGCCGGATTCACGTCGAATACCGGCGACAAGCGCCACTGACCCGCTCCCACATAGAGGAAGCCATGGTTCTTCAGGTGATCGTCCTTGTTGGATACGATTATCGTGAAGATCAGACGCCGGTAGAGTTCGCGGAAATCGTCAGACGGATTAGGTGAATAAGACCGCATGAAATCGACGATCTCGGTATAGGAACCCAGATCCGCTCCCGTCTTGCCGAGCGCGGTGCGCGCGGAGATGTAAGGAATCCGTGCGGCCCCACGCCGGTCGAATCGCCGGATCAGCGCAACCGGGAACGGCGTGTCCGCCAGTTCCAGCCGTGCCTCGGGCGTGCGGATACCGCAGGCCGCCGCCAAGCGGAGGGTCGCGACCTCGACGCGCTCGATCGGTTGTTGATCGTGGACCGAGGTGAACTTCGCCAGCCACAGCGCATCGCCGTCCCTGACATTGGCTTTGGGACGAGCGCCGCCGGAGCCGCCGGCGCCGGCCAGAGCTTGCATCTCCTCGGGCGAGATCTCCTTGCCTTGCTCATAGGCGCGCGCGATCGCCGTAATGGTTTCAAGATCGACCAGACGCGGAACGGCGTCTGCTGCCTTGCCGCGAATGACCTCGCCCTTGTCATCCAGAAAGCGTAGCGCGCCTTGGCGGCAGGTATCGTCGGAAAGAGTCACATACTCGAATTCGCTGAGACCATTGCCGTAGGCGCGTTCGAGCAGCCTTCGTCCCCAACTGTCCGGAGCCGCATCGGCGAAAACGCCCGCCAAAGCGTCGCGCATGTTGCCGGGCTGCCCCGAGGTATGAAATGGGCCGGCCTCAAGAGGAAAATCAGGCTGTATGGCGAAGGCGCGCGGGTTTTCGACCCATTCGGGATTATAAGCGAAAGTCGAGAATTGCCGCGGCCCGGCATGGGTGAATCGCAATTGGCCCACCGGTGTCCGGCCTTCGCCAAGCGCGACACGGGCGACGAAATCGGCCATCAGAAAGAGGCCCCGTCAGGGTCCACAACGTCCTGCCGATCCTGCGTCTCCTCCGTCTGAGCCTTCTGCTTTTTCAGCCTTGCCGCGAAGGAGCGGCCCCTGCGCGGTCCGTGCTCCGCTGCCAGCGCCAGCCCCAGATCGTCCTTGCGGATATCGACCAGGTCAGCGAGCCGCTCCAGAAGACCGAGCACAACGAGAACGTCGGCAAGCGTTCCGATGGCAACGCCCGGATCACCCCGTTCAAGGCGGGCAATGGAGCTTGGCGAGGTTCCCGCACGCACGGCGAGATCCGCCACGGCGATGCCACGCCGCAGACGCGCGTTGCGGATATCCTGGCCCAGCCGTTCCAGTGCTGGCTTCGCCTTGGGAGAACCCATCTCAATCATCCATATATGATGCAAAACGCTGATAAACCGACCATATATGACTAATTAGCTCCAAGGTCAAGAATTTCAGTCGGTGCCTCCAAGATCACCATCGCCTCGTTTTGGCGATCTGCGACAGGCGGGGCGCGAACTGATGCGCCGATATTCTCAATTTCCTTAGCCATTGGCGGTCAGTGCCTCGAGATAGGGCCGAATGACCGTGGCGACCGATCCTCGTTCAGCCTGGCTGGCAATCTCGCTTGGCGTCGTCTTGCGCTGGCGCAGCGCTTCCTGAAGGCCTTCGATCGCCACGGACAGGCCAATCTTGTTCCGATACCGGAAGCAATCGGCAATCGTCTTTGCGACGCCGAAAACCTTCACAGGCACCCTCTCGACAGGGTGGGTCTCAACCCCCTCGGTCAGGAGACGATCTGTGAAACGTACCAGCCTAATGGGTGTGCCTTCGGGTTTCGGAGACCAGTCCTTCTGGCCCACGGCGAGCCAAACTTTCCTGGGCAGCTGATCGGTCAGCCCGTGGAACGCCAGGGCAGAAACGAGGCAAACGACGCCCTTGGGAATCCGTTTGGCCGTCTCTGCAAGACTATGGTGAACGTCGAGGCGCGCGTCGGAAAGTCGATAAAGTCCGCGCGCGAGTCGAAGCACCTCGCCGTCCCGTTCCATCCGGCTCATGGTGGCGGCCGTTACGCCCGCCTCGCGCAGCTCTGCCAGGCGCGAAATGCCGCGCGCGGTCAGCACGGTATGGGCAATCTGGCGTTGGGACATGGATGACGGCACGATACGGAACCTCGGAGAAAAGGACCTATTATCCGAGGAATTGTATCAATCTGCGTGGATGAAGAAAGGTGCCAGGTAGAAGAGGCTGCCGCTCTACGAAACGCGTTCGCCTCGAACGGACCCCTGAGCCAACAGCGACGACTGCTCAACAGGTCACCTTGTACATCCGCACCGGGAGGGGAAAGCCTTCCCCTGCGCCCGAGCCCGCTGGTCTCGACCGACCCCTTCTGCGGGGCGGCTGCCCCGCAACGCCCCGCTGAGAGTGAGAGAGTGGACTTGTTTCCCGTGACGGGTTGAAGGTCGGAGAAGAGGTCTCTGACGCCCGTCATGGAGATTGGTCCCATGAATATCCAGGTCCTCGATGCGCGCCGTGACACCAGCGGCGGTTACAAGGTCGATGTCGGCCGTGGCGAGCGGGTCGGCCGCGTCTCGTCAGAGTGGTTCTCGCGTCCGGCCGACGAGCGCTACCTGTCTCTGTCCGAGTTGGCCCGCACTGCCCGCGACCGCACCGAACGCAGCCGGACGCGGGTGGTGGAGAGTGCGCTCATCCATGTCGAGGCGAACCGCAACGACCCGGAGCGGCTGGCCCTCATCCTGCCGGGCACGGATACGCCAGTCGCGCCGACGCACTGGTCCTTCGGACAACTCGCCAGCCTGGTCGGAGCGCCCGCAGCCTATCTGCGCCAGCTCCCGGCCGCCCTCGCTGGCATCAACCTGCAATATGGCCTGACATCCAATCGGGCCGAGCAGATCAAGACGCTCGAAACCGATACTGGGCGTGTCGAACTGCGCGCCGTCACTGGCCCGGACTATGGCCGCATCTACGATCACGAACTGGTCGAGGCGGTGCAGCGCATTGCCGGCAACGGCACGGGCGACACCCGCTGGAAGGTGCCGGGCGTGCTCGACTGGTCGACCGGGATCTACAATCCGCGCGTCGACATCACCAAGGATACGACCACGCTCTATGCCTCCGACCGCGACGTCTTCCTGTTCCTGGTCGACGACCTGAATCCGATTGAGGCCGGCCGACTGCCGGACGGATCGCCCGACCTCTATTTCCGCGGCTTCTATTGCTGGAATTCCGAGGTTGGCGCCAAGACGCTCGACATGGCGAGCTTCTATCTGCGCGCGGTCTGCCAGAATCGCAATTTGTGGGGCGTGGAGGATTTCGAGGAAATCACCATCCGCCACTCCAAATATGCCGCCAATCGCTTCGCGCACGAGGCAGCCCCGGCGCTGCTGAACTTCGCGAATTCCTCGCCCCTGCCGTTCGTCAACGGCATCAGGGCGGCTCGCGAGCGGATTGTCGCCAGGACGGACGAAGACCGCACTGACTTCCTGCGCCGTCGCGGCTTCTCCAAGGCCGAGACCGGCAAGATCATCGACAGGGTGCTGGCCGAGGAAGGTCGCCCGCCTGAGTCCATCTTCGATTTCGTGCAGGGCATCACCGCCGTCGCCCGGGACAAGCCGCACCAGGACGCCCGCCTCGACATGGAAGGCAAAGCCAAGAAGCTGCTCGATCGAGCTTCCTGATTTCCGCAAAGCCGGGGATGCGGTTTTCCGCGTCTCCGGCTTTGCGCTTCCGTGCCTTTCAGGTTTGCCGGTTCGTGGCGCTGCCCCCCTTTAGAGGAAGAGGGCGGCGCTTCGCTTCGTGACGGGTTGGAGGTTGAGAGAGAGTCTCTCGGCCGCCCGTCACGGAGTAAATCCCTATGGCTACTGCCGTTCAGAAGATCATCCTGTCGTCCTCGCGCGACATCCCCTTCAACAAGCTGGTGCTCAGCCAGTCCAACGTCCGGCGCGTGAAGGCCGGCGTCTCGATCGAAGACCTCGCGGCCTCGATCGCTCGTCGCGGCCTGATCCAGAGCCTCAGCGTCTTCCCCGTCGTTGACGCCGAAGGCAACGAGACCGGCATGTTCGAGGTGCCCGCCGGCGGCCGCCGCTTCCGCGCGCTCGAACTGCTGGTGAAGCAGAAGCGTCTCGCCAAAGTCGCGCCCGTCCCCTGCGTGGTCCGCGATCGCGACGGCGCCATCCTCCCCGAGGAAGTGTCGCTCGCCGAGAACATCGAGCGCGCCGCGCTCCATCCGCTCGATCAGTTTCGCGCCTTCCACGACATGCTGATCAAGGGCATGACCGAGGAGGAGATCGCCGCGGCGTTCTTCGTGCCCGTCAACGTGGTCAAGCAGCGGCTGCGCCTCGCGACCGTCTCGCCGGTCCTCCACGACGTCTATGCCGACGACGGCATGACGCTGGAGCAGCTCATGGCGTTCACGGTCTCCGAAGACCACGAGCGTCAGACCCAGGTCTGGGACGCGATCAAGGACGCCTGGTCGAAGGAGCCCTATCAGATCCGGCGCATGCTGACCGAGACCACGGTGCGCGCCTCCGACAAGCGTGCTGTCTTCCTCGGCATCGAAGCCTACGCGGCGGCTGGCGGCATCGTCATGCGCGACCTCTTCCAGGCCGATGATGGCGGTTGGCTGCAAGACGTCGGTCTTCTCGATCGACTCGTCGCCGATAAATTGAAGGCCGAGGCTGAGGCGATCGCCGTCGAAGGCTGGAAGTGGATCGAGGTCGCGATCAGCTTCCCCTATGATGCCGTTCGCGGCCTCCACGAGGTCTCCGGCACGCCGATCGAACTATCGGCCGAAGAACAGGCGACCATCGAGGCGCTCACCGCCGAGCAGGTCAGGCTCGAAGCGGAATATCAGGACGCCGACGAACTGCCCGACGAGGTCGACGAGCGCCTCGGTGAGATCGAGACGGCTCTGGCCGCGTTCGACGATCGCCCCGAGCACTTCGACCCAGCCGACATCGCCATGGCCGGCGTCTTCGTTAGCATCGACGCCGACGGATCGCTTTCGGTCAATCGCGGCTTCGTCCGGCCCGAGGATGTGCCTCAGGTCCGGACCGATGGTGAGGAAGGATCGGAGACGGATACCGAATCCGCTGGCACCGCGAGCCCCTCGGTGCAACGCGCTGTCATCACTATCGACGGCCGGCCTGTCGAACCGGAGGAAGACGATGAGGACGACAGCATCAAGCCGTTGCCCGAACGCCTCGTCGTCGAGCTGACCGCCTACCGCACCCTCGCGTTGCGCAACGCGGTGGCTGAAAACCCGCACATCGCCATGACGGCGCTTCTCCACAAGCTGGTCTCGGACAACTTCATGACGCGCATGTACACGGGCGCCATGGAGGCGGGGGTGAAGCACATCTTCTTCCCCGTTCAGGACGAGGCGCTGAAGGACAGCCCTTCCGCCCGCGCCGTGCAGAAGCGTCACGACGCATGGGCCGCCGACATCCCGAAGGACGACGACGCCCTCTGGGACTGGCTCGCCGCGCTTGACGATGCCAGCCGCATGGCTCTGCTGGCGCATTGTGTCAGCTATGGGGTCAACGCGCTCTATGAGCGGCCGAACCCGCACAGCGCGGGCGGCTTGTCGCAGCACACGCTCGATATGAGGCTCGCGCAGGCCGACCGGCTGACGCGGGCGACCGGGCTCGACATCGTCGAAGCCGGCTGGCGTCCGACCTTCGGGAACTACCTCAACCGTGTCACCAAGCCGCGTATCCTTGAAGCCGTCCGCGAAGGCGCCGGCGAACGGGCAGCACAGCTCATCGACCATATGAAAAAGGGCGACATGGCCAAGGAGGCCGAGCGTCTCCTCGCCGATAGTGGCTGGCTGCCTGAGCCGCTTCGGATTGCCAGCGTCGACGGCGATGCGGCATCGGACGTGGACGGCGGCGGAGAAGCCGACGGGGCCGAACTGCCTGACTTCCTCAGCGCCGACGAAGAAACGGAATCGCCGGCCGATGGCGAAGACGACGAGCGTCACCTCATCGCCGCCGAATGAGCCGGCTCGCGGGGCGGCTTCGGCCGCTCCGCACCTTCCAATTCCAACCACTCTGAGCCCGGCCCTGCGCCGGGCTCTTTTCGTTTCAGGAGCCTGACATGGCCGAATATCTCACCCGCTTCTCCTGCCTGCTCGACGTCGGCACGGTCACCAATGTCGCGCGGGCCTTCGACATTTACACCGCGCTGATGGCCGAAAACGGTCGCGAGGACCCGCCCGCCGAGCCGTTCCTGCTCTCGCTCACGCCCGAACACGGCGCGACACGCCTCTGGCTTCGCGACCCCGGAACCGCCGATCCGCAATTACTGATAACCTTCGTCACCCGCTGCGCGGAGACATTCGCGCTCACCGGCACATGGGGCTTTCAGTGGGCCGGCGTCGCCTCAGAACCTGTCGTTGACGGTTTCTCCGGCGGCGCCCATCTGCTCGATCTCTCCACCGGCCGCACGATTGAGTGGATCAGCACCGGCCGATGGCTAGCTGAGGGAGGTGTGCGATGATTCCCGACCATGCGCGCGCCCGGCCTCACGGTCGGGCGCCTTTTTTAATGTCAGCGGACGAGAGGGAGAGGACGGCCGGGACGGGTCGAGTCCGGGCGGTCGAGAGAGAGCGCCGACCGGGCTTGTCCCTTCCGCTCTCCCGAGGTTCCTCCCATGAACATTCTGTCTCCAGCGGCCCTTTCGGCCGCGCCCGTCATCCGTGCGTCCTCAATCCTCGACGTGGCGCAGCAGCTTTTCGATTATCTCGAACGCGGCCAGCGCATCGATGCCGCGATCCTCCGTGCAGCGATGGAAGCGGCCTTTGGCGCATCCGACACCAGTGGCGCCTGGGACTGGAAGGCGGCCTATGAGGCATGCGAAGTCGCGACAGTCCTCTTCCTGCGCAAATACGGAAAGGCGCTTTTCCGCAAGGCGGCATCTCCGGCTGCACGTCTCTCCGCTCTTGCAAAGATCGCCGGACTCCTGCCGACGCATTCGCGGCGTTCGGAAGAATCGCAGGCGCTTCAGCAGTTCTCGACGCCGACGCCGCTCGGTCTCGCCGCAGTGGCGGCCGCCGCCATTGCTGCTGGCGACATCGTGCTGGAGCCGTCGGCTGGCACCGGCCTGCTCGCCATCCTGTCCGAGATATCAGGCGGAACGCTCCTCCTTAACGAGTTGGCCGAAACCCGCGCCGATCTGCTCGCTGCGCTGTTTCCGGACGTTGCCGTCACGCGCTTCGACGCGGCCCAGATCGACGATCACCTCGCGCCGGAGGCCACCCCCACAGTCGTGCTGATGAACCCGCCATTCTCCGTCATGGCGAACGTCTCCGGCCGTGTGGACGACGCCGCCTATCGCCATGTCGCTTCAGCACTGGCCCGGCTTGCCGATGGCGGGCGGCTGGTGGCGATCACCGGCGCCAACTTCAGCCCCGACCACCCGGCTTGGGCAGCGGCCTTCGTCCGGCTTCAGGAGCGTGGCCGCGTCGTCTTCACCGCAGCCGTGGACGGCTCGGTCTACGCCAAGCACGGCACGACCATCGACACGCGGCTGACGGTCATCGACAAGCTGTCGGCCGACGATCGTTCGGCATTTCCCCCTTCGCCAGGCATCGCACCCGACGTCTCCACGCTGCTCGGCTGGATCGCGACACAGGTTCCGCCGCGCCCGACCGCAACCCTCCCGCCAGTCACAACGTCGGCATCCGCCGCGTCGCCCCGCACCGTCCGCGGATACCTCGCCCGTACCACTGCCGCGCCCGCCACGCCCGCGTCCATCGAGCCGGAAGGCGTTGAACTCGCCTATGAAACCGTGGACTGGACACCCGCCGAAGACGGCCGGATCACCGACGCGATCTATGAAGAATATGGATTGCAGGCAGTCCGTATTCCCGGGGCGCAGGCCCACCCCACCAAACTGGTGCAATCCGTCGCGATGGCCTCGGTCGCGCCGCCCAGGCCGAATTACCGGCCCCGACTGCCCGCCAACATCGTCACCGATGGACTGCTCTCCGACGCCCAGCTCGAAACCGTCATCTACGTCGGCGAGGCGCACTCCGACTTCCTCGGCGGTTCGTGGACGCTCGACGAAACCTTCGACGTCGTCTCGGCCGCGCCCGACGATGCGCCGAACGCCGTGCGCTTCCGCCGGGGCTTCATGCTCGGCGACGGCACCGGCTCCGGCAAAGGACGCCAATCGGCCGGCATCATCCTCGACAACTGGATGCAGGGCCGCCGCAAGGCGGTGTGGATCTCCAAATCCGACAAGCTGCTGGAGGACGCCCAGCGCGATTGGTCGGCCCTCGGCATGGAGCGCCTGCTGGTCACGCCGCTGTCGCGCTTCCCGCAGGGGAAGGACATTACCCTCTCCGAAGCCGTCCTATTCACCACCTATGCCACGCTACGGTCCGACGACCGGGGCGAGAAGCTTTCTCGCGTCAAGCAGATCGTCGAATGGTTGGGCTCCGATTTCGATGGAGTGATCATTTTCGACGAGAGCCACGCCATGCAGAATGCCGCAGGCGGCAAGGGCGAACGCGGCGATGTCGCCGCCTCGCAGCAGGGCCGTGCGGGTCTCCGGCTCCAGCACGCCCTGCCGAACGCGCGTGTCGTCTATGTCTCAGCGACCGGCGCGACCACCGTCCACAATCTCGCCTACGCCCAGCGCCTCGGGCTCTGGGGCGGCGAGGACTTCCCGTTCTCGACCCGCGCCGAATTCGTCGAGGCGATCGAGGATGGCGGCGTCGCGGCGATGGAAGTGCTGGCCCGCGACCTGCGCTCGCTCGGTCTCTACACGGCCCGCTCACTGTCCTATGATGGCGTCGAATACGAACTGGTCGAGCACCAGCTCACCCCCGAGCAGACCGGCATCTACGACGCCTATGCCGGCGCCTTCGCCGTCATTCATAACAATCTCGACGCCGCGATGCAGGCCGCCAACATCACTGGTGACAGCGGCACGCTGAACCGGCAGGCCAAGTCCGCGGCCCGCTCAGCCTTCGAATCCGCCAAGCAGCGCTTTTTCGGCCATCTGCTGACCTCGATGAAGACGCCGACGCTGATCCGCTCGATCGAGCAGGACCTGGTCGATGGCCATGCCGCCGTGATCCAGATCGTGTCGACCGGCGAAGCCTTGATGGAGCGCCGCCTGGCGGAGATCCCTACCGAGGAATGGAATGACGTCCGAGTGGACATCACTCCGCGCGAATACGTTCTGGATTATCTCGCCCATTCCTTCCCGGTGCAGCTCTACGAGCCGTTCACCGACAGCGAGGGCAACCTGTCGTCGCGACCGGTGTTTCGCGACGGCCAGCCGGTTGAGAGCCGCGACGCCGTTGCCCGTCGTGACCGCCTGATCGAGAGGCTCGCTTCGCTGCCGCCGGTCCCCGGCGCGCTCGATCAGATCGTCCAGCGCTTCGGCACGGATGTCGTGGCGGAGGTGACGGGACGCTCGCGCCGCATCGTCCGCAAGACCGGCCCCGGCGGCATCGATCGCCTCGCCGTCGAGAACCGCGCCGGAACGGCCAATCTTGCCGAGACGCAGGCCTTCATGGACGATCAGAAGCGTATCCTGATCTTCTCGGACGCCGGTGGCACCGGGCGCAGCTATCACGCCGATCTGTCGGCACGGAACCAGCGGCTGCGCGTCCACTATCTGCTGGAGCCGGGCTGGAAGGCCGACGCCGCCATTCAGGGCCTCGGCCGCACCAACCGGACCAACCAGGCGCAACCGCCGCTGTTCCGGCCGATCTCGACCGACGTGAAGGCGGAAAAGCGCTTCCTGTCGACCATCGCCCGCCGCCTCGACACACTCGGCGCAATCACGCGCGGCCAGCGCCAGACTGGCGGCCAGGGCCTGTTCCGGCCCGAGGATAATCTGGAATCGCACTACGCCCGCGACGCCCTGCGGCAGCTCTACCTGCTGTTGGTGCGCGGCAAGGTCGACGGCTGCTCGCTCCAGATGTTCGAGGATGCCACCGGCCTGTCGCTGACGGACTCCACCGGCATCAAGGACGAGCTGCCGCCTATCACCACCTTCCTCAACCGGTTGCTGGCGCTGACCATCGAACTCCAGGGCGTCTTGTTCACGGCCTTCGAGCGGTTGCTGAACGCCAAGATCGAAGGCGCCATCGCGTCGGGCAGTTATGACGTCGGGCTGGAGACGCTGCAGGCCGAGAGCTTCATCGTCACCGATCGACGGACCATCCATGTCCATCCCGGAACCGGCGCCGAAGCCCGGCTGCTGACCATCACCCAGCGCCAGCGCAACCGGCCGGTGACGCTGGCCGAGGCGCTCGACCATCTCGACGATCCGGGCGCGAGGATGCTTATTAACGAGCGATCGGGCCGCGCCGCCGTGCAGATCCCGACCACCAGCATCATGCTGGACGATGGCGAGATCGAACGGCGTGTCCGCCTGATCCGGCCGATGGAGGCGCACAACGTCCCCATCAGGATGATGGATGAGACCCATTGGGTCGACGCGGACCGAACCGGGTTCACGGCGGCATGGAACGCCGAGCTGACCGAGGTGCAGGAGTTTGCCGAAAGCACCATCCATGTCGTCAGCGGGCTGTTGCTACCGATCTGGAAGCGGCTGCCGAAAGAATCGACGCGCGTTTATCGGCTCCAGACCGACGACGGCGAGCGCATCGTCGGCCGCCGCGTCTCCCCCGCCTGGGTCGCCGGCGCACTCGCCAACGGCACATCGACCCTGACGCCGGACGACGCCTTCGTGGCGCTGATGGACGGCAAGACCATCCTCGACCTCATTGAGGGTCTTCAGCTCCGCCGCGTCCGGGTCATGGGCGCCAACCGCATCGAGCTGTCGGGTTTCACCGACGCCATGCGCGACCGCCTGCGGGCCTACGGTCTCTTTCACGAAATCATCTCGTGGAAGCTGCGGATGTTCGTGCCGACCGATACGACCGGGGCGGCGATCCTCGCCAAGGTGCTGGAGCGCTATCCGGTCGAACGCATCGGCGAGCGGGAGGCGGTGTGATGGCACGGCACGACGCTTCTGAGCTGGCGATCCGTCTCGGCCGACACGCCGAGGCGGTGTGCCGCCATTACCTGGCCGCCGGCCATCGCGAGGGGCGCTATTGGCTGGTCGGCGATGTGCGCAATACGCCGGGCCGCTCGATGTTCGTTCGATTGAAGGGCGGCGAAACCGGCAAGGGCGCGGTCGGCAAATGGACCGATGCCGCCACCGGCGAGCATGGCGACCTCCTCGATGTCATCCGCGAGAGCTGCGGCCTGATCGACTTCAAGGACGTCGCCGATGAGGCACGCACCTTCCTGTCGATGCCGCATCCCGAACCGGACCGTCGATATGACGGCGAGCGCAAGTCACCGGCGCCGACCGGCTCACCCGAAGCGGCACGGCGGCTCTTTGCCATGGCACAGCCGATCTCGGGCACGCTCGTAAAGACGTATCTCCGTACACGCGGCATTACGGATTTGCACGGAACCGGAAACCTGCGCTTCCATCCCCGCTGCTACTACCGGCCTGACGAACATTCCCCGACCGAGACCTGGCCGGCGATGATCGCATCGGTCACCGACCTCACCGGGCGTCAGACCGGCGCGCATCGCACCTGGCTCGCTGCAGACGGCTCGAACAAGGCTCCGATCGACACGCCGAGACGGGCGATGGGCGACCTTCTGGGACATTCCGTTCGCTTCGGCGTGGCTGGCGACGTAATGGCGGCGGGTGAAGGTATCGAGACGATATTATCGCTCAGGATGGCGCTGCCCAGCATGCCGATGGCGGCGGCGCTTTCGGCGGCGCATCTCTCGGCCATCCTGTTCCCCGACACGCTGCGCCGGCTCTACATTGCCCGCGACAATGATCCGGCCGGCGACGGTGCGATGGCGACGCTGATCGAACGGGCGAACGCGGCCGGGATCGAGGCGGTCGTGGTGTCTCCAATACTGGGCGACTTCAACGAGGATCTCCGCCTGGCAGGCCTGGACAGCCTCCGGGCAGCGGCCCGTGTGCAGATCGCGCCCCAGGACGTCGCGCGCTTCATGGCACTGGTGGCATAGGGCGACAGGAAAATGCAGGCGGCGGAAGCGGCGTCGCCGGCATCGCTCGGATGATCCCCAAGTCGGAGAGAACCGCGCCCCGGCCTTCGAGAGGGCGATCGGCCAGCAAACCGCCCGGACCCGCAATGCCTGCGGCGGACTATTTTCCGGCGCGGCCGAGTGCCGCTTTCCATCGCGAGGCAAAATAGCCCGCCTTCGCCATCCTCCGCTGTGCTCCGGCCCTCCGCTTCGCTGCGGATGCAGGTCCGGCCCGCCCGCCGGCTTTCGTCGCCATGAAGGCCGCGAGGGTCGCGGTCGAACCGACGGAGCATCCCAATGAGCGAGCACGACGACTACTACGAACCGCACCACGCCTCTTCCCCCACCGACCATGTCCTGAGCGAACTCCAGCTTTACGGCTACCGTCCCTTCACGGATGAACCCAACCCCCGACCGCTTCCGGAGGGCGACCACGTCGCCGGCGCCATCGCCGACATCTTCGACGCCCTGATCGCCACCCTGGAAGACACCCGCCTAGAGCCCGACCTCGACGATCTCCTCTGGTCGACCGTCAACCTTTTCCACCGGGCTACCGACCGGATCGAGCGCGAGCTGGACGACAATGAGCAGGCGCAGCGCCGCGGCCAGCGCGAACAGGACGGCAGCGAGGTGAAGGCCGTCGAGCTGGAACGCCTGACGGCCGAGGGTCAGACCCTGATCGAACGCCGTAACGCCTTCGAGCTGATGCGCGACCAGGCCGCCGAACACTACGAGCGCCACACCGGATCGAACTGGCGACCGCGCAGCGGATCGATGGTCAACCATCGCAACCTCACCTCGGCGATGATCGACAGCCGGGACTTCCTCGCCGCTAAGAAGCGCGCCGACAACGAGGTGCTGCTCCCCGCCGGTCCGAAGATCGCCTTCACCGGCGGGCTCGACTTCAACGATCACCGCCTGATCTGGGCCAAGCTCGATCAGGTCCACGCCAAGCACCCCGACATGGTGCTGTTGCACGGCAAGTCGCCGAAGGGCGCCGAGAAGATCGCCGCGAAATGGGCCGACACCCGCAAAGTGCCACAGGTAGGCTTCGCCCCCGACTGGACGAAACATGCCAAGGCCGCGCCGTTCAAGCGCAACGATCAGATGCTCGACGTCCTGCCGATCGGGGTCATCGTGTTCCCCGGCACTGGCATCCAGGACAACCTTGCCGACAAGGCCAGAAAGCTCGGCGTCCCGGTCTTCGACTTTCGCCCGAAGGGAGGCGGCGCGTGAGCGCCGTCACCCCAGGTCGACGCCCCAGAACTTCAGCACCGCGAGCACTTCCTCCTTCGGATAATGGAGAAAGGCCGCATTCGCGAGGTCGGCCTTCAGCTTGCCCTTCCGCTTGGCAATCTCGCGCTCGATCCGCTCCCCGAACGGCGCTGTACCCGGCGGAAGCAGTCCAGGGCGCTCCGGACAAGGCCAACTCTTCGGATAGCCTTCGGGAATCCAGCCGTTCTTGACCTTCTCATATTGCTCGGCAACCGACGGATGCTCGCAAGCCCAGCCGTAAAGGTGGAAAGCGCACACTCGCAGCATCGCCTTGATTTCAGGCATCGTATCCGTGAAGCCTTTGAGCGGGGTCGGCAGCCACACCATATTGGCGACGCAGGAGAAGTAGCGCAGATCCTGGACGACGCTGCTTTGCTGAGCGAACGAGGGATCGTCGTATCCCCAGATGTGACACACGGTCCAGTTCTTCGGCTTCGGCGCCGCGACGCCCAGAGCCGCCACGAGTGCATTGAGCGCGGCGACATTGCCCTCGAACTTCTCAGCGGTGATCTTGGTCGCCTTTTTCGTGTTCGTGTACCGACGCGACCACGCAGCGTCATAGAGAGGCCGGCCGCGAGCCGTATGCGGCGCCCATACCGGCAGACGCCGGAAAGTCTCCGGATTCACCCACCGGGCCGTACGCTCGATCAGTTCGACCACTGCCGGAAGATCATCTCGAAGGGCGTCGTTGCCGTCTGGTATGTGAAATCCGGCTGCCATCGTTTGCTTGCGCCCTCCTGCCTTCCGACGCGGACGACCAGGACACGGCTCGAATCCAACGCAGTGAATTGCTGTGGCGCGATCCTAGCACTCGGTCGAAGCGAGAAACCATCCCCCGCTTCCATTGCGCTAATCCTTGGTCCAGCCGCTGGCCTGACGCCATCAACCCGTAAAGGGTCGGACTACGCAAAGCGTGCCGCCGCTCCGGCTTTGCCTGCGCGGTGATTGCGGCCATCGGCCGGACACCTCGGGCGCCTGTCGCGCGGGAGATGGTCTCCCGCCTCCAAGACAGGAGCCGGTCATATGTCCCTCAATCAAGCTCACGCCTTCGCCTTCAGCCTCGCCGCCACCCTCATGGTCTCGATCGTCATCTTCCAGGCCGGGGACGGCACCATAGGCGTCATGCCCGCTGGCGAATATGACGGCGAAGCCGCCGCCATCGTTCACGAGATCGACCCCTTCGCCCGCTAATCGCGGGCAAGGCGACAGGGCCGCAAGCGGAAGTCCCACGGGATTTCCGCTCCCGCCCTGCCTTCTCTTCGCCTATACTATCAATGCGCCGTGGTGGTGGTGGAGGCGCAACCGTCAGACCTTTATCTCATGGAGAACACCACCATGATCTTCATCGGCATCCTCTCCAGCATCGCGGCGATTGGCGTTCTCTGCTGGTTGCTATTCACGCTGGCTGTCTTCGCGCTGCCGTTCTTCGCCGGCGTCAGCGCCGGGACATGGGCCTATCAGACCGGCGCCGGCTGGCTCGGCGCAATCCTCGTCGGCCTTGTCGCTGCCGCACTCACATTCGGCCTGGGGCAGGTTCTGCTCGCCTTCATCCGACCGCTCTGGATACGGCTCGCGATCGCACTCGCCTTCGTCGCGCCCGCGGCGCTTGCCGGCTACCACGCGACGCATGGCATCGTGAAACACACCATGCCCTCCGACACCTGGCAGCTCATCTTCTCAGTTATCGGCGCAATCGCCGTTGGCGTCACGGCGCTGATCCGGGTCACAACCATGGCCACGCCCGGGCCAACCGGGCAAGCCATCGTGCGAACCTGACATCGGTGCAGGCGGCGGCGGGATGATAAATTGATGTCTTGGCGGTCGCGCCTTCCATGTCGCCAGGCTGGTTTGCAATCGCGCTGACCGGATCGACGGCTAACCCAACTGACGCGCCATGCCATCGGTGACGGTGCCGGTGGCAATGCCGTGACAGCGCGCAGACGGTGCGAGTGCCGGAAGGGGGCGATCTCGTGGGCGACGGGCAGGAATCGGCGGAACGTAGCGTCTGGCGGAGCTGGGTTTCCCCGCGGTGTCAGGCGTCGCTACGGTCCATCGGTCGGTATGGTCGCCACGTTCTCCTGTGATGCGTCTCTGTCATGTCGACCGTTCCAAAACGGCCTCTTCAATGGGCTGATCTGGCCGAAGGTCGGCTGCGCCTCGATCGCCTATGCCGCAACAGCGGCGTCGAAACTTTCTTCCCCTGCCGGCTGCGCCGTCATTCCTCGCGAGGCAAGAAAGCCTCTCCTTTGCTGTCAGGCCCTGCGGGGTGCGCCGTCAATCGCCTCCGGCCTCTCGATCGCCATCGAGGCCGCAATGGTGCGGGCTCGCAACAGCGTTCAAGGAGAACTACCATGGCGACCATCGGCACCTTCAAGAAGACCGGCAACAACGAGTTCACCGGCGAAATCGTCACCCTCAGCGTCCAGACCAAGAATGTCCGGATCATCCCCGAGGCCCGCGCTACGGGCGAGAACGCCCCGAGCCACCGCGTCTTCGTGGGCCGCGCCGAGATCGGCGCCGCCTGGTCCAAGACCTCCAACGAAGGGCGTGCCTATCTGGGCCTGAAGCTCGACGATCCCAGCTTCAACGCCCCGATCTACGCTAACCTCTTCGACGACGAGGAAGGCGAGACCCTCTCGCTCATCTGGTCCCGTCCCAATGGGCGCCGAGGCGACTGAGGTCCTCCGCGAGGCCCCGACCGGAAGGCTGGGGCCTCGGCTTTGCTGCGACCGAATCAGTTGCGATCTCGGCGGCCTGACAGAGAGCAAATAAGCACTTCCGACTGGAATACGCTGCCAAGAACGACTATTATAGTCGTAGTTTTGGCGTACGCGTAGGTCCGTGTGGGAGGTGATCATGCATGATCACCGCCCGACAGTTTCGGGCCGCACGCGCGTTGCTGGGTTGGACACAGGAGACGCTCGCTGACAAGGCCCGGGTCTCATTGACCGCGCTCAAACGCCTCGAATCCACCAGTGGCCTCGAGGTTTTTGAGAGCACGCGCGATGAGGTGAGACGGGCTTTCGAACGCGCCGGCATTGTCTTCCTGAACTCTGATCAGGGCAAGGGAGTGCTGCTCGTTGATGCGAACAAGGAAACCTGACGTTCGACAGGTCGCGGCGTTGCCAATTCGTCTCGCGTCAAGGTCATGCGTCATCGTTCCGATCAAATCACGGTTAACAATATCCTCCAGTTTGGATACATCTCGCGATCGGGGGATGTTGTGACCAAAGACGATTTTCTCGATCAGCCGCCGGCCGGGGCGGCATTGACCGCCTATGACGAGGCGCATCTGAAGCTGTACGTCCGGCTGCTGGATGCCGACGCTGAAAAAGCCGACTGGCGCGAAGTCGTCGAAGTCCTCTTCGGCCTTGATGCCAAGGCCGAACCGGAACGCGCTCAGCGCATCTACACCAGTCATCTCGACCGCGCGAAATGGATGACGAAGAACGGTTTTTGCGCGTTGCTCCAGGGCCGCCTGCACTGAGGTGATGCGTAAACCGCATCACGTTGCGGCCACTTCGTTCTTCCCGCGCTCCGTTCAACCCGGAATCGTATCCACTGCAAAACTCGCGTTGCACAACCTTACGCGGAGGCAGTGGAGAATGTCCGAGGATGAAAGTTGGCGGTCTGAAGCCGCCTATGACTATATCGACAAGTTGACCCCCGGCGATCTCGCCTGGGAGTTCCTGCGTCGCAACCCAGACTACAGAAAATCCTATCAGGAACTGGTAGCCGTCGGGCGGTTGACCGAGGATGTCGCGGGCGAGTTCGCCGAGCAATGGGGCTTGCGATTTCGTCGCCGACCCTCGCAACTCGGCGCTCGTCCAGCCGATCTTCTGGACCCCGCAGACCGATCCCGCGACACTGCCGTTCACCGTCGGACCGAACCCGGCGGGACATCTCCGCCTCCGCGTTGAGGATCTGCACGCCCACGCCATCATCGAGCATGATCCTGGTCTGATCCGGCTCGTACTGCGCGGCGAACCCCACGACGTCGCCCTGATCGGCGTCGATGATGCCCGCCCCCTTGGCGCGTTCATCATATTCGATGAACTGACGCCCGACCGACTGACCGCGGTTGAACGCCTCTGGCACGCGATGTTCGGCAAGCGCGTGCCGCCCGATCCACGCCTGACGCCACAAAGACGTCAGCGCGCCCGCCAGATGCTGCGCGCGATCGACGCGCGCGAGAGCGGCGCCATCTACCGCACCGTCGCCGAGCATCTCTTCCCCCAGCACAAGATTGACGCAGCATCCTGGGTAGGCGACCCGATCCGGGAGACCACCATCCGTCTCGCCCGCGACGGCATGAAGCTCGTTCGCGGCGGCTATCGGACATTGCTGCGCCGCCCACGCCGGGATCGCTGATACCCGCTCGCGTGTCGATTTTAGCATCTTACTTCGACATCGTCCGGGGCGCCGTCTTCGCGCCACCGTGCTCGCAACCCGCCGCTTATTCGAAGCGGCCGCCCGCGAGACCACGGAGGTGCGATCATGGCCGAAAGAGCCGCCAATTTACCGCCACGCTACCTGAGAACGCAGGAGGCGGCGCGCTTCCTCGGCCTTTCCGAACGCACCCTTGAGAAGCATCGGACCTACGGGACCGGTCCGATCTACCGCAAGCTCGGCGGCCGCGTGGTCTATTCCGTCGACGACCTTCAGGCCTGGGCGGATCGCGGTCTCGTCACCTCCACGTCCGATCCGCGGGGCGGCACCGTGCTGCCCGCGAAGCGCCAGCCGTCCGCGTCCGCCAGCGTCGGCGCCCGTTTCCCGCGCTGAGTCCCGGCATGTCGGCGCGCCATCACAGCAGCGAACGCGAGCAGCTCGATCTCTTTCGGACGCTGCCCGGCGATCTCGCGCCGCGCGATGCGCAGGACCTCATGGCGTACCCGTTTTTCGCGCTCGGCAAGTCCAAGCGGGTGGCGCCAATCGACTTCAAGGCCGGCTCCATCGTCATCCGTGTCGAAGCCGTGCCGGAGCACGGCATGGCCACCATCTGGGATGCCGACGTGCTGATCTGGGCCGCGTCCCAGATCGTCGAGGCACGTGACCACGGATTGCGCCCGTCGCGTCTGATGGCGACCACGCCATACGAAATTTTGCAGTTTATCGGCCGCGGCGTTTCGCTGCGTGACTACGACCGTTTGAAAGCCGCGCTCGACCGGCTTCAGTCGACCACCATCGCGACGTCGATCCGCCAGCCGACAGAACGGCGGCTGCACCGCTTCTCCTGGATCAACGAGTGGAAGGAGCGCGCCGACGGCAAGGGCCGGCCGCTCGGCCTCGAGCTGATCGTGCCGGACTGGTTCTACGCCGCCGTTCTCGACGACGCGCTCGTGCTGACGATTGACCGCAATTATTTCGGCCTGACGGGCGGCCTGGAGCGCTGGCTCTATCGCCTCGTGCGCAAGCACGGCGGCAAACAGGAGTTCGGCTGGAGCTTCGATTTCCCGCATCTCCACGCGAAATCTGGCAGCCTCTCGCCGCTCAAGCATTTTGCCTACGACCTGCGCGACATCGTCCGTCGTCAGCCGCTTCCCGGCTACCGCCTGACCATCGAGCAATGTCTCGGCGGTCCTGAAATCCTGTCCTTCGTACCCACCGATCCTGACGCGCTCGGCATCCCACGCCGCCGTCGCCGCTCGTTAACTCGCCCTGGGGATAAGCTGTGAATCATCTCGTGCTATCAGGGACCGGCGCTGTCGTGCCATCGGGGACCGGACTCTCGTGCTATCGGGGACCGGAATCGCAGATTCATCGCGCTGAATCAGCGACTTGCGAGCCCTCTAACTTATCTAACTTAGATTCCTACGGAATCTTTCTAACGCGACCGCGTTTTTCGGTCGCTGTGGACGAGTCCCCGATCGCCGGGAGACCGTCATGATCGTCGCGCTCCTCAACCAGAAGGGCGGCGTGGGAAAGACCACGCTTGCCCTCCACCTGGCAGGTGAATGGGCTCGCCGTGGACAGCGCGTCACGCTGATCGATGCCGATCCGCAGGGCTCGGCACTCGACTGGTCGCAGCAGCGCAGCCGGGAGGGGCTGGAGCGGCTGTTCGGCGTCGTGGGCCTCGCCCGCGACACGCTCCACCGTGAAGCGCCGGAGCTGGCCCGCGACGCCGAACATGTCGTCATCGATGGTCCGCCGCGCGTCGCCGGGCTGATGCGCTCGGCGCTGCTCGCGGCCGACCTCGTGCTGATCCCGGTGCAGCCGTCGCCGCTCGACGGATGGGCGTCCGCCGAAATGCTGGCGCTGCTCGGCGAGGCGCGCATCTATCGTCCGCAGCTCGCCGCGCGCTTCGTGCTGAACCGCTGCGCGGCCCGCACGGTTCTGGCGCGCGAGACCGCCGAGACACTGGCGGATCACGACCCGCCCTTGCTCGCCACCACCATCGGCCAACGCATCGTCTTCGCCGATGCCGTGCGGACCGGCCGGCTCGCCGCCGAGCAGGACGAGAATTGCCCCGGCGCGCGCGAGATCGGCGCGCTCGCTGCGGAAGTCGCGAGGATCGGCGCATGAGCGAACGGTCCCCGAAGCGCAGCTTTGCGGCGCGTCCGGCTGATCCCGAAGAATGGGTCAAGGCGGCCGACCGCCATGCCTCCCGCAGTCAGCCCGCCGAGGACTTCTCGGCCCGGCTGACGATCGACGTCACCGCCGACATGCGCGGCCGCATCAAGATCGCCGCCTTTCAGCGCGGCCAGACCGTCGCCGACATGCTGCGTGCGCTGTTCGAGCGCGAGTTTCCACCCCCGTCAGGAGAAGGACAATGACCGGCCTCGTCGCCGCGCCAGAACGCGTCGGCCGTGCTGCCGCCGAGCCGCCGCCCGAAACATTCACTGAGATCGAACTCGTCTGGATCGAGAAGCAGACGGAGCACTGGGTCCGCTTCGGCCGCGAGCGGCACGACCAGATCCTCGATCGCCGCCGCCGCATCCTCTTCTTCCCTCCTGGCAGCGTCCTCGCGCTGGTGCGCTGGGCGGCGAATGAGCACGGCACCGTGCTCTCGCGCCTCGACATCCTGCGCACGGTGGAGCGCAACGCGCCGTGTCAGACCGTCCCGACGGTGACGCCCGGCGCAGAGGTCCTGCTGCACGTCGATGGCTGGCCGAGAGTGGAGCGCATGCTCCAACTCATCGACGCCATCGAGGCGCGCGGCATCGACCCGATCGAGGTCTCGCCGGACCATTGGCGTCACGTCCATAACCGAATGACCGTTGGCGAAACGCCGCGCGCCTATGGTCTGCGCCAGCACCGCGCCTTTCTCAAGCGCCGGGAGATCGGCCCATGACCCGGCTCTCCTACGCCATCGTCACGACCGTGGCCGTGTCGCTTCTGGGCGTTGCCTCAATCGCTTCCTTCGCGCCGCGCCTGATCTGGAACGCCTCCGCCAGCACGCCGGTCGGCTTCTACACGATCGACGAACCCGGTCCGGTCGCCGTGACCGATCTGGTCGCGGTGGATGCTCCTGAACCACTCGCCACCTTCCTGTCCGAAGGCGGCTACCTGCCGCGTGGCGTGCCGCTTCTGAAGCGCGTCGCCGCGCTCCCGGGACAGCGGGTCTGCCGGACCGGGCTCGCCATCACCGTCGACGGAATGCCGATGGGCGATGCCCTCGATCGCGATCGTCGCGGTAGTCCGCTCCCGATCTGGCAGGGCTGCCGATTGGTCGCTGATGGCGAGTTGTTCCTGATGAACTGGCAGGTCCGCGACAGCCTCGACGGTCGCTATTTCGGGCCGCTTCCGGCCACCGCCGTGATCGGCCGGGCCACCCCTCTCTACACCGACGAGGACGGTGATGGCCGCTTCGTCTGGCGCGGGCCGACGCGGTGACGGCGCGCCCATGACCCTATCCACCGCAATATGAAGGAGACGACCCATGCCCGTGATCGGTCAATTCATGCGCGAGAATGATGGCTTCATCGGCCATCTGACGACGCTGTCCTTGCATCAGGACATCATCATCGTCGCGGCCGAGCCGTCCGAAGCCGAGAACGCGCCCGACTACCGCGTCCATGTGCTCGACACCATGAGCAACGAGACCGGCGCGGAGATCGGCGCGGGCTGGAAGCGCACCGGCGAGAAGGCCGGCGAATACGTCTCGCTGCAGCTCGACGATCCGACCTTCGAACATCCGATCCGCGCCAACCTGTTCCAGTCGGCCGACGACAAGTCCGCCTGGGGCCTGCACTGGAATCGCCCGCCGAAGCGCGGCGAGCGGGACTGAACGATGCCCGTCGCGCGCCATCAACCTGCCGTCGGAGGGAGGATCACCCTCCGACGTGCAGCCCTTCTTCTCCTTTCCGGCCTGATCCTTGCCGCACCGGTCGCGAGCACTGCCCACGCCCAGCAGACGCCGGTCGAGCGGCCATCACGCAGCGATCCATATGGCGCTTACATCGCCGAGGCGGCGCAGCGGTTCGGCGTTCCAGAGGCATGGATTCGCGCCGTCATGCGCGTCGAAAGTGCCAGCGACGTGCGCGCCATCTCGTCGGCGGGCGCGATGGGCCTTATGCAGATCATGCCCGCCACCTGGGCCGACTTGCGCGTCCGCCATCAGCTCGGCGGCAATCCCTATGACCCACGCGACAACATCCTGGCGGGCGCCGCGTATCTGCGCGAGATGCACGATCGCTACGGATCGCCCGGTTTCCTGGCGGCCTACAACGCCGGACCGGGCCGTTACGAAGAGTATGTCGCCGGTCGCCCATTGCCGGCCGAGACGCGCGCCTATGTCGCGACGCTCGCCCCCATTGTTGGCGGCGGAGAACTCGCCGGCCCAGTCGTGGTGGCGGCCGCCGATCCGCTCGCCTGGACGCGGGCGCCGCTCTTCGTCGTGCAGTCGGCCGGCAGCGGCCCTACCGCGCCAGCGCAGTCCGAAGGCGCGCCCGGTAACAGCACGGCGTCTGCACCGAAGCGCTATCAAGGCCCGGTGGCTTCGCGCATCGATGGCCTTTTCGTCGCGCGCAATGTCCCCGGTGGCCCGCGATGACCGCGTTCGCACCCGTTCGCATTGTGGCGTGGTCTGGCGGGCAAATGGCGGTCCGGAGAGGAGGAGCAGTCAGCACAACGGCACGATGGCGAGATAAAAGCGCGCGAGGTGCGGCTTGGTGCGGTCGTGTGTTTTCAGGAGCTTATGGCGCATTGGCGCGAGGTGCGCCTGATCGGCGCAGCCTGCGCTCTCGCAATTTATTCGGGATTTTCCTCGGCTTTGCGCGATGTGCGGGGCTTCGGCCATGAGCGGAGAGGACGATTTCCGCATCCGGCCTGGCCGCATCCGCTCCACCCGGGCTCAAGCGGCGCGGCCTTTCATCGCGCAAGCGCTGGCGGCCGCGCAACGCGCCGGCGGCAGCGTCTCGCGCTCCGGCAAGATCAGCTCGGGCAACCGCTCGCGGTTCGGGCGTGGTCAGCGCGCGACCGTGCAGGCCAACCGGCTGCTGACCAGCCGATCACGCAACACGGTCATTAAGACCCGCGTTGTCCGCCATACGGCGCGGGCCGCGCCGCTTTCCGACCACCTCAGCTATCTTCGTCGCGAGGGCGTCACCCGGGATGGCGAGAAGGCCCACCTGTTCGGCCCCGAGACCGAGGACGCCGATCCGAAGGCCTTCGCCGAGCGCACCCAGGACGACCGGCATCACTTCCGCTTCATCGTGTCGCCCGAGGACGCGACCGAGATGTCCGACCTCAAGACCTATGCCCGCGAGCTGATGGGGCAGATGGAGAAAGACCTCGGCACCAAGCTCGACTGGGTCGGCGTTGATCACTGGAACACCGACAATCCGCATGTCCATATCATCCTGCGGGGGCGGACCGACGACGGCCAGGACCTCGTCATCTCCCGCGACTACATCAAGGAAGGCATGCGCGCCCGCGCGCAGGATCTCGTCACCCAGGAGCTGGGGCCGCGCACGGATCACGAGATCCGCCGCAACCTCGAAAGGCAGGTCGAGGCGGAACGCTGGACCAATCTCGACCGGCAGCTTGCCCGCGACAGCTATCGCACCGGCGTCGTCGACCTCGCGCCGCACCCCGACCGGCAGCCCGATGAATTCCATGCGATGAAGGTCGGCCGGCTGCGCAAGCTGGAGACGCTCGGCCTCGCCGATCAGGTCGGTCCCGGTCAGTGGGTCGTATCGGAGAACGCTGAGGCAACGCTGCGTGAGCTGGGCGAGCGCGGCGATATCATCAAGCGCATTCATCGTGGCCTCACCGAGCGCGGCATCGAGCGCGGCGCGGCGAGCTACGTGCTCGCCGGCGAGAGCATCGACGATCCCGTCATCGGCCGGCTGGTGGATCGTGGCCTCGACGATGAGCTGACGGGTACGGCCTACGCTGTTGTCGATGGCACCGACGGACGGACTCACCACATCAAACTGCCCGACCTCGATGCCGCTGGCGACAGCGCGCCGGGTTCGATCGTCGAGCTGCGCAAGTTCGATGACGCGCAGGGTCGGCGCCGCGTGGCGCTCGCCGTCCGCTCCGATCTCGACATCGAACGGCAGGTCAGTGCGGCCGGCGCTACGTGGCTCGACCGGCAGGCGATCGCCCGCGATCCCGTCGCGCTTGGAGGTGGCGGCTTCGGCGCGGAGGTGCGTCAGGCGATGGACCGGCGTGCCGACCATCTCGTCAGCCGGGGCCTCGCCGAGCGGCAGTCGCGCGGTGTCAGTTTTGCGCCGGGGCTGATCGACCAGTTGCGCCAGCGTGAGGTGGAAGCTCTGGGCGAGAAGCTTGCCGCCGAAACCGGGCGTCCGTTCACAAAGGCCGGAACGGGCGAGTATGTGGCGGGCACTTACCGGCAGCGCTTCGCGCTCGCCTCGGGCCGCTTCGCCATGATCGACGACGGCCTCGGCTTCCAGCTCGTGCCCTGGTCTCCGTCCCTCGAACGCCAGCTCGGTCAGCACGTCTCAGGCGTATCGCGCGGCCCCGGCGGCGTCGACTGGAGCTTCGGCCGCAATCGCGGCCTCGGCATGTAGCCCAACCAAGAAAGGAGTGCCCGCCATGTCGGCGACGAAGATCCTCTGGGGCCAGATCCTCACCGTCTTCCTGATCGTCCTGATGACGACCTGGGGCGCGACACAATGGACGGCCTATCGGCTCGGCTTCCAGCCACAGCTCGGACAGCCCTGGTTCGAGCTGGCCGGCTGGCCGATCTACTATCCGCCGGCCTTCTTCTGGTGGTGGTATTTCTACGACGCCTACGCCCCGCCTATCTTCATCGAGGGCGCGTATATCGCCGCGTCGGGCGGGTTCATCTCCATCGCGGTTGCCATTGGCATGTGTCCGTGTGGCGGGCACGCGAAGCGAAGAATGTGGAGACCTACGGCTCGGCCCGCTGGGCGCGACCGGAAGAGGTGAAGGCCGCCGGCCTCCTCGGTCCCGACGGCGTCGTCCTCGGCAAGCATGAGCGCGAGTATCTTCGCCATGACGGTCCGGAGCATGTCCTGTGTTTCGCGCCAACACGTTCCGGCAAGGGCGTGGGCCTGGTCGTGCCCTCGCTCCTGACCTGGCCGGGCTCGGCGATCGTTCACGACATCAAGGGCGAGAACTGGACGCTGACCGCCGGCTATCGCGCCCGGCACGGCCGCGTGCTGTTGTTCGATCCGACCAATGCCAAGTCGGCAGCCTATAATCCGCTGCTCGAGGTGCGCCGCGGCGAATGGGAAGTCCGCGACGTGCAGAACATCGCCGACATCCTGGTCGACCCGGAAGGCTCGCTTGAAAAGCGGAACCACTGGGAGAAGACGTCGCATGCGCTTCTGGTCGGCGCGATCCTGCACGTCCTCTATGCCGAGGCCGACAAGACCTTGGCCGGCGTCGCCGCCTTCCTGTCGGATCCGAAGCGCCCGATCGAGTCGACCCTCGCGGCGATGATGAAGACCGCACATCTCGGCGAGGCCGGTCCGCACCCGGTAATCGCCAGCGCGGCCCGCGAGTTGCTCAACAAATCGGACAACGAGCGGTCCGGCGTGCTGTCCACCGCGATGTCGTTTCTCGGTCTGTATCGCGATCCCGTCGTCGCCGAGGTGACGCGCCGCTGCGACTGGCGCATCGCCGACATGGTCAGTGGCAAGCATCCGACCACCCTCTACCTCGTTGTGCCGCCCTCCGACATCAACCGGACCAAGCCGCTGATCCGCCTGATCCTCAATCAGGTCGGGCGTCGGTTGACCGAGGATTTGCAGGCGAAGGGCAACCGCTATCGGCTGCTGCTCATGCTCGACGAGTTTCCCGCGCTCGGCCGCCTCGACTTCTTCGAGAGCGCCCTGGCGTTCATGGCGGGTTACGGCCTGAAAGCATTCCTCATCGCGCAGTCGCTGAACCAGATCGAAAAGGCTTACGGGCCGAACAACTCGATCCTCGACAACTGCCACGTCCGGGTCAGCTTCGCGACCAATGACGAGCGTACCGCCAAACGCGTTTCCGATGCGCTCGGCACCGCCACCGAGATGAAGGCGATGAAGAACTATGCCGGTCACCGCCTCTCGCCCTGGCTCGGCCACTTGATGGTGTCGCGCTCGGAGACCGCCCGGCAATTGCTGACGCCCGGCGAGATCATGCAGCTCCCGCCCTCCGACGAGATCGTCATGGTTGCCGGCATTCCGCCGATACGCGCGAAGAAGGCCCGCTACTATGAGGATCGGAGATTTCAGGAGCGCATCCTGACGCCGCCCGGCCTGACCAAACCCGCGAGCGCAAGAGCAGACGATTGGAGCACGCTGGCTTTGCCCGAACGGCCGGTGCTGGATAGGCCCGTCGCCGTGGACGACGTGGCCGATGACGATCCGACGGATTCAGAGCGCCGGCATCAGCCCGAGCTGAGCCGCACCAAGACCGTTGAGCGAAAGCCCGTCATCGAAAACGAATTCGAGATCGATTCCCGTGATGACGTCGACGAAGATGCCGCCCGCCTCAGCCGCATGACGCAAACGATGCGCCAGGTCGCGCGCCAAGCCTCGCTCGATCCGGGCGACGGCATCGAATTGTAGGAGGCGCCCGTGAGCAAGCAGCCGAAGAAGCAGCGCCTTTCCGTCTATCTCGATCCGGACGTGATGAAAGCGCTGGCGGCCCATGCAGCACGACGCGATCTATCGTTGTCGCTGGTTGCCGAGGCCGGTATCGCCTCTTTCCTCTCACCAGATGCCGCGGAACGGCAGGAAGCCGCGACAACAAAGCGGCTCGATCAGCTCGACCGCCGCATGGCGCGCATGGAGCGCGATGTCGGCATATCGGTCGAAACGCTCGCCGTGTTCATCCGCTTCTGGCTGACCTCTCATCCGCCGCTCCCGGAGCCGGCTCAGGTCGCGGCACGCGCCAAGGCGGCGGAGCGCTACGAAGCGTTCGTGACCGCGCTCGGCCGGCGACTCGCGCAGGGACCAAAACTCAGACAGGAGATCTCCGAGGACATTGACGCCGCTGATGACCAACGATGACGCCGTATCGTGATTTCGCGGCTCAACTAGCTGCTAGTTGTTGGGCTTCCTTCCTCAACACGTCGAAGGCTTCAGCATAACTATCCGCTGCATTCATCCACGCCGGCGGGTTCGATGCGATATGGCGCCAAATCGCGAGATCGTCGCCCGTCCTGATGCCGTGCCGCACATTCTGAAGAAAGTACGTCTCGTAGCCACCGGCCTGTTTCATCCATGCCTCGGCGACAGACTCCGCGGCAGGCTGGCTGGTCTCTGGATCGGTGGCAGTGGCCAACACGATATCGAGTTCGATGGGCTTCCCGTCCAAATCGTTCGGCCACGGAATATCAAACTCGCCATCGGCGGTTACGACCGACAGTGCTTTACCGCCACTACCTTTGAAGCGCTCGCTCCAATCCGACGCCAGCCGCTCGCGCGCGCCGGCATTTCCAAACAAAACACCAACGCTTCCCCACCCAGCGGCAATTTTACCGACCTTCGAGTCTGGAGCCTCCGCCTTCCAGAGCGCGCGCGCTTCTTCCACCAAATCATCGATGCTTTCGACGTCGCGCTTGCAAGGCACTAGGCGGGCGAAACCTGACGGCTCTTCCTGACGAAACGTCATCGTGAAAGTGCCGCCGCGTTTTACTGATTTCCGTCCGTAATATATCGGTGCCCGGACCAAACCGGACATTTCCATTGTAAGGCGATCACGTCGCCACTCAGCTCGCCCGGCGGTGTCGGCATCCCAAAACAATGAGCCAATGATCAGAATTCCACACTTCATCGACACCCCCGCTACCGTTAGCAATTATTTCATTGAGCTAGCTTCGATGCATACCAAATAGGCAGCGCTTAGATAAGCGTGGCGCAGCCAGTATTCCTCGGTACGCGAGATTCATCTAGCCACGGCCTTGGGAGAACGACCCCGCCGTTTCCCTGTCTTTGTACGCCACACTACGACGGCCACATGATGGTTGTTGTCAGACCATAATTTCTGCCTCTTCTACTCATCCCCGATCCAGGGCCGCGTGTCGCGGTCCCGCAAGAGAACGGGGACGACGTGGCGGCAAATCACCAGAAATCGGAAGCGATCCTACGCGGCGCGCGCATGCTGCGCACCGCGCTCGGCCCCGCCATCGCCCGCTTTCTGGAAGACCCCGCGATCGTCGAGGTGATGCTCAATCCCGATGGGCGGCTCTGGGTCGACCGGCTGTCCGAGGGGCTTTCCGATACGGGTGAGTTGCTGACGGCGTCAGATGGCGAGCGGATCATCCGCCTCGTCGCTCACCATGTCGGGGCCGAGGTTCATCCCGGCGCCCCCCGAGTCTCGGCCGAGCTGCCCGAGACGGGCGAACGGTTTGAGGGCCTGTTGCCGCCTGTGGTGCCCGCGCCGGCCTTTGCGATCCGCAAGCCCGCCGTCGCCGTGTTCACGCTCGACGATTATGTCGGCGCCGGGATCATGGCCGCAGCTCAGGCCGAGACGTTGCGCCAGGCGGTTGCTGATCGTCGCAACATCCTCGTTGCGGGTGGGACATCCACCGGCAAGACCACCCTCACCAATGCGCTGCTGGCCGAGGTCTCGAAGACCTCGGACCGCGTCGTCCTAATCGAGGACACGCGCGAACTGCAATGTGCAGCGCCAAACCTCGTTGCGATGCGGACGAAAGACGGTGTCGCCTCACTTTCCGATCTCGTGCGCTCCTCGCTCCGCCTGCGCCCCGACCGCATCCCGATCGGCGAGGTCCGCGGCGCCGAGGCGCTTGATCTGCTGAAGGCCTGGGGCACCGGCCACCCCGGAGGCGTCGGGACGATCCACGCCGGCACTGCCATCGGCGCTCTGCGCCGCATGGAGCAGCTCATCCAGGAAGCCGTCGTCACTGTTCCGCGCGCGCTCATCGCCGAAACGATCGATCTGGTCGCCGTCCTGTCCGGCCGCGGCGCCTCGCGCCGCCTCGCCGAACTCGCCCGCATAGAGGGCCTCGGCCCCGATGGCGACTACCGCGTCACCCCCGCAAGCCAGCCCCGCACAGGAGACCCGTCATGATTAAGCATGCTTTGCGCATTCGCCGCCATATCGCCACGGCGGTGTCTGTCACCTTCCTCACGCTCGCGCTGGCGCCAGCCGCCCATGCGTCGGGCTCGTCAATGCCTTGGGAGGCGCCGCTCCAGTCGATCTTGGAGTCGATCGAAGGCCCGGTCGCCAAGATCATCGCCGTAATGATCATCATCATCACCGGCCTGACGCTGGCCTTCGGCGACACGTCGGGCGGTGCGCGGCGCCTGATTCAGATCGTGTTCGGCTTGTCGATCGCCTTCGCCGCGTCGAGCTTCTTCCTGTCGTTCTTCTCGTTCGGCGGGGGGGCGCTCGTCTGATGGCCGACGGCGCGGATCATGGCGGCGAGGTCCCGGGCTTTTCCGTGCCCGTCCACCGGGCGCTGACCGAGCACATCCTGCTCGGCGGCGCCCCGCGCTCGATCGCTATTCTCAACGGGACACTGGCCGCCGCGCTCGGCCTCGGCCTTCGCCTCTGGCTGGTCGGCCTGGGCCTTTGGGCTCTCGGCCACTTCGCAGCCGTCTGGGCGGCCAAGCGCGATCCGCAATTCGTCGACGTCGTGCGCAAGCATCTGCGCATCCCCGGTCACTTGTCGGTCTGAGGAGCGGTGCGATGATGAATCTTGCCGAATACCGCAACCGCAACACCCGGCTCGCAGATTTCCTGCCTTGGGCCGCGCTCGCCGGTGAAGGCATCGTTCTCAACAAGGATGGCAGCTTGCAGCGCACCGCGCGCTTCCGCGGCCCCGACCTCGACAGCGCCGTGCCGGCCGAGCTGGTCGCCGTCGCCGGTCGGTTGAACAACGCCTTCCGGCGTCTCGGTTCCGGCTGGGCGATCTTCGTCGAGGCGCAGCGGCACGGCGCCGCGACCTATCCGGCCAGCGCGTTCGCCGACAGCGCTTCCGCGCTGGTCGACGCCGAACGCAAAGCCGACTTCGAGGAAGCCGGCGCGCATTTCGAATCCAGCTACTTCCTCACCTTCCTCTACCTGCCGCCAGCCGAGGACGCCGCCCGCGCCGAGACCTGGCTCTACGAGGGCCGCGATCACTCTGGTGTCGATGCGCATGAGATCCTGCGCGGCTTCATCGATCGCACCGACCGCATTCTGAACCTCATCGACGCCTTCATGCCGGAATGTGCCTGGCTCGATGACGCCGAGGCGCTCACCTATCTGCATTCGACAATTTCGACGAAGCGGCATCGCGTCCGCGTTCCCGAGACGCCGATGTATCTCGATGCGCTGCTCGCCGATCAGCCGCTCACCGGCGGGCTCGAACCACGCCTGGGCGAGACGAACCTGCGCATCCTCACCATCGTCGGTTTCCCGTCCGCGACGACGCCCGGCATCCTCGACGAGTTGAACCGGCTCGCCTTTCCCTACCGCTGGTCGACGCGGGCCATCCTGCTCGACAAGACCGACGCCACCAAGCTGCTGACGAAGATCCGGCGGCAATGGTTCGCCAAGCGCAAGTCGATCGCCGCCATCCTCAAGGAGATCATGACCAACGAGGCCT
The DNA here is from genome assembly GCF_039630945.1 of Tistrella arctica. Lineage (NCBI taxonomy): Bacteria > Pseudomonadati > Pseudomonadota > Alphaproteobacteria > Geminicoccales > Geminicoccaceae > Tistrella > Tistrella arctica. Next base: position 525,114 of record NZ_JBBKTV010000001.1, on the reverse strand, counting down.
CGGCACTCGTCGACACCGACGCAGCCAACAAGGCGGCCGACGCCGACATGGCGTTGCAAGAACTGGGCGCCGACTATGCCGGCCAAGCGTATGTGACCGCCACGATCACGGTCTGGGACGATGACCCCCGCATCGCCGCCGAGAAGCTCCGGCTGGTCGAGAAGGTCATCCAGGGTCGCGACTTCACGGCGATGGCCGAGACCATCAACGCCGTGGACGCCTGGCTGGGCTCGCTGCCCGGCCACGTCTACGCCAACGTCCGCCAGCCGCCCATCAGCACATTGAATCTCGCCCACATGATCCCGCTATCGGCGGTGTGGGCGGGACCGGAACGGGACGAGCACTTCGATGCACCCCCACTGCTTTACGGCAGAACGGAGGGCTCGACCCCGTTCCGACTTGCCATCCACGTCGGCGACGTTGGCCATACGCTGATCGTCGGGCCGACCGGCGCCGGCAAGTCGGTGCTGCTCGCACTCATGGCGCTCCAGTTCCGGCGCTATCCGCGATCCCAGGTCTTCGCCTTCGACTTCGGCGGCTCGATCCGCGCCGCGGCGCTCGCCATGCGAGGCGACTGGCATGATCTCGGCGGCGGCCTGACCGAAGGCGCCGACGACAGCGTGTCGCTCCAACCGCTCGCCCGCATTGACGACATTGCCGAGCGCGCCTGGGCCTCTGACTGGCTGATCGCGATCCTCTCCCGCGAGAGCGTGCCGGTCACCCCTGAGGTCAAGGAGCATCTCTGGTCGGCGCTAACCTCGCTGGCGTCGGCGCCAGTTGCGGAGCGCACACTGACGGGCTTGTCTGTCCTACTCCAGTCCAATGACCTGAAGCAGGCGCTGCGACCCTACTGCGTCGGCGGCCCCTATGGCCGGCTCTTGGACGCCGAGTCTGAACATCTCGGCGAGGCGTATGTCCAAGCCTTTGAGACCGAGGGGCTGATCGGCACTGGCGCAGCCGCGGCCGTGCTCGCCTATCTCTTTCATCGCATCGAGGACCGCCTCGACGGCCGGCCGACGCTTCTGATCGTCGACGAAGGCTGGCTCGCACTCGACGACGAAGGGTTCGCCGGGCAGCTCCGCGAGTGGCTGAAGACGCTGCGCAAGAAGAACGCGAGCGTCATCTTCGCCACCCAATCGCTGTCCGACATCGACGGGTCTGCGATTGCGCCAGCGATCATCGAGAGCTGCCAGACCCGCATCCTCCTGCCGAACGAACGGGCAATCGAGCCTCAGATCACCGCCATCTATCGGCGCTTCGGTCTCAACGATCGCCAGATCGAGATACTCGCGCGGGCGATGCCCAAGCGCGACTATTATTGTCAGTCCCGGCGCGGCAATCGGCTGTTCGAACTGGGCCTGTCGGACGTGGCGCTGGCGCTCTGCGCGGCCTCATCCAAACAGCACCAGGCGATGATCGCCGACGTTCACGGCCGCAGCGGCACGGACGGATTCCTTGCCGAGTGGCTCACTGCGAACCGGCTCGACTGGGCTGCCGACCTCATCGCCGACCTCACCAATGTCACCCACCAAAGCGATCCGGAGGCACGTCCATGACCCGTTCCGTTCACACCCGTATGCGCGCGCTTCGCATCACGGCCGCAATTCTTGCGACCCCGCTCGCACTGTCACCGGTCCTCACGCCACCGGCCGCCGCGCAGTGGATCGTCTATGATCCGACCAACTATGCGCAGAATGTGCTGACAGCCGCGCGCACGCTCCAGCAGGTCAATCAGCAGATCACCCAGCTTCAGAACGAAGCGCAGATGCTGATCAACCAAGCGCGCAACCTCGCGAGCCTGCCATATTCGTCGATTCAGCAACTCCAGCAATCGGTCCAGCGGACGCAACAACTCCTCAGCCAGGCCCAGGGCATCGCCCTCAACGTCCAGCAGATCGACCAAGCATTTCAGACCACCTACGGCAACGCCTCAATGTCCGCCTCCGATCAGGCGCTCGTCGCGCAGGCACGCGAGCGCTGGCAGAACACCGTCGGCGGCTTGCAGGACGCCATGCGCGTTCAGGCCGGTGTCGTCGGCAACATCGACACCAACCGCGCCGAGATGTCGACGCTGATCGGCCAGAGCCAGGGCGCGACCGGCGCGTTGCAGGCGACGCAGGCGGGAAATCAGCTTCTCGCCCTCCAGGGCCAGCAGCTCGCCGATCTCACCGCCGTCGTCGCCGCCAACGGACGCGCGCAGAGCCTCTCCGAGGCCGAGCGCGCCGCCGCGGCCGAACAGGGCCGCGAGCAGCGTCGGCGATTCCTGACGCCAGGCAGCGGCTACCAGCCGGGCAACGCCCGCATGTTCCCCAACGGCAACTGAGGGGCTGGCGATGGACGGCAAGTTACTCGCCCGCATCGGCGCCGTGGTGTTCGTCGCCGTCGCGGTCACCGCGACCGCGATCGAGATGACCCGGCAAGAGGAAGCGCCCGAGATTTGGCCGTCCGGCCGCACCGTACAGGCCCAGGTCGATCCGTTGCGCGACGCACTGATCCGCTGCCAGGCGCTCGGCGAAGAAGGTCCGCGCGACCCGGATTGCCGCCGTGCCTGGGCGGAGAACCGCCACCGCTTCCTCGCGCCGGGCGCCCGACCTGCCGAGCACCTGCCGGACATGCCTCCAGCACCGCGGGATGGCCTCACCCCTCAGCCACAACGGACCAATCCACCGGAGACGACGCCCGCCGCGCCGAACACGCCTCAGCTCGACGAGGCGCGATAGCATCATGGGCGGCACCGGCGTCATCGACCATTTCCTCGAGGTCTTCACCCGCTACATCGACAGCGGGTTCGGGCTGCTCAGCGGCGAAGTCGCCTTCATCGCCACGACGCTGATCGTCATCGACGTGACGCTCGCAGCGCTGTTCTGGAGCTGGGGCGCCGATGACGACATCATGGCGCGGCTGGTCAAGAAGACCCTGTTCGTCGGAGTCTTCGCCTACATCATCGGCAATTGGAACAACCTCGCCCGGATCGTCTTCGAAAGCTTCGCCGGCCTGGGCCTGAAAGCGAGCGGCACCGGCTTCTCGACCGCCGACCTGATGCGTCCCGGACGGGTCGCACAGACTGGCCTCGACGCTGGCCGGCCACTGCTCGATTCGATCTCCAGCCTGATGGGCTTCTGGTCGTTCTTCGAGAATTTCATCCAGATCGCTTGCATGTTCCTCGCCTGGGCGCTGGTGCTGCTCGCCTTCTTCATCCTCGCCATCCAGCTTTTCGTCACGCTCATCGAGTTCAAGCTGATGACGCTCGCCGGCTTCGTGCTGATTCCGTTCGGCCTCTTCGGCAAGTCCGCCTTCATGGCGGAGCGCGTGCTCGGCAACGTCATTTCGTCCGGCATCAAGGTCCTCGTGCTTGCCGTCATCATCGGCATCGGCTCGACGCTATTTTCCGAGTTCACCGCTGGCTTTGGCGGTGCCACGCCCTCGATCGACGAGGCGATGGCGATCGTCCTCGCCGCACTGTCGCTGCTCGGCCTCGGCATCTTCGGACCCGGCATCGCGAGCGGCATCGTCTCGGGCGGTCCCCAGCTCAGCGCCGGCGCAGCCGTTGGAACGGGTCTCGCCGCAGGCGGCATGGTTGCGCTCGGCGCTGGCGCCGTCGGCGCGGCCGCCTCCGGTGGCGCGGCTTTGGCTGGAGGTGCAGCGGCCGCCGCTCGCGGCGGCGCAGCGATCGCGGGTGGCGTATCGACTGCCTACAGCCTCGGCGCAGCCGGACAGTCCGGCGCGGCCGGCGTCGCATCCGGCCTCGGCGGCATTGCTCGTGCAGGCGGCAGTGCCGCCGTCTCACCGCTACGCCGCGCCGCATCGCGTGCGGCCGATAGCATGAAGTCCAGCTTCAACGCCGGCGGCAAAGCGGCACTCGAAGCCACGGGCGGATCGTCCACCATGGGCTCGATCGGCGGTGATGCTGCCGGCGACGGCGCTGCGCCTGCGAGCGCTGGCGGTCCTCCCGCCTGGGCGCAGCGGATGCGTCGCTCCCAACGCATGACACACGCTGTCCAGGCGACGGCACACGCCGTCCGCTCCGGCGACGCCCATGGCGGCGGCTCTTCCGTCAATCTTTCCGAAGGCGATCGCTGATGTTCAAACGACCCTCCACCCATTACGGCAAAGCACCCGAGCCGGAGACGCCGTATCAACGCGCGGCCCAGGTCTGGGACGAGCGCATCGGCGCCTCGCGCATCCAAGCCAAGAACTGGCGGCTGATGGCCTTCGGCTCGTTGGTTCTCTCCGCCGGGTTCGCCACTGCACTTGTCGTTCAATCGGCGCGCGGAACCATCGTCCCGTGGGTGGTGCAGGTCGATCGGCTTGGCCAGGCTCAGGCAGTCGCACCCGCCGAGGCGGATTACCGCCCGACCGATCCGCAGATCGCCTTCCACCTCGCGCGCTTCATCGAACAGGTCCGCAGCATTCCCGCCGACGCGATCATCGTGCGTCAGAACTGGCTCCGGGCCTACGATTTCACGACCGATCGCGGCGCGATGGCACTGAACGACTACGCGCGCTCGAACGACCCGTTCACGCGGGTCGGCCGCCAGCAGGTTGCGGTGGACGTGTCCAGCGTCATCCGCGCCTCTCCGGACAGTTTCCGCGTCGCCTGGGTCGAGCGCCGCTATGAGAACGGCCAGCTCGCCGAGACCACGCGCTGGACCGCGATCCTGACGATCGTCGTGCAGGTCCCCAGAAACGCCGATCGGCTCAGGGCGAACCCGCTCGGCATCTACGTCAACGCCATCAACTGGTCACGGGAGCTTGGGCAATGAAGTCGTCTTTCCGTAAAGCCGGAAACCCGGCTTCGCACACACTCGCGTTCCCGGCTCTGCGGAGAGCCGCAATCCCGATGGTTCTGCTGGCGACAACCGCGCTCGCCGGCTGCGCCACCACCAACCCGCCGCCCGAGATCTCTTACGACAACGCGGCTCCCGCCGTGCAGACCGTCGATCCGCCAGCGCCCGTCACCGTGGTTGAACTGCCGCGGCCGCTGCCGCTGCCCGGCCAGTTGCAACGCGTGGAGCCTTCGCGGCGCACACCCGAGCCGGCTGACCCGACCGCGCGGGTGAACCAGGCAAATGCCGCCGCGCGCATCCAGCCGGTGCGCGACGGTTTCATCAATTCGATGCAGGTCTACCCCTTCACGCAAGGCGCGCTCTATCAGGTCTATACGGCCGTCGGACAGATCACCGACATTGCCTTGCAGCCCGGTGAGCAGCTCGTCGGCTCCGGCCCCGTCGCGGCGGGCGATACGGTGCGCTGGATCATCGGCGACACCGAGAGCGGATCAGGGGCGACGCGCCAAATCCATATCCTCGTGAAGCCGACCCGCCACGACCTGATGACGAACCTCGTCATCAACACCAACCTGCGCACCTACCACATGGAGCTGCGCTCGACCGAGCGGACCTATATGGCCTCCGTCTCCTGGCAGTATCCGCAGGACCAGCTCATCGCGCTGCGCCGGCAGAACGCCGAGGCGCAAGTCGCCCAGCCGGTGGCAAGCGGCGTCGACCTCGCCAACGTCAACTTCCGCTACGCGATCGAAGGCGACCGCGCCCCTTGGAGGCCGCTGCGCGCCTTTGACGACGGCCGCCAGGTCTTCATCGAATTCCCACGCGGTATTGGCCAGGGGGAGATGCCGCCGCTGTTCGTGGTTGGTCCCGAGGGTAACACCTCGGAACTGGTGAACTACCGGGTTCGCGGCCATCACATGATTGTCGATAGGCTCTTCGCCGCCGCCGAGTTGCGGTACGGCTCCGGCGATCGCCAGAAGCGCGTTCGGATCGTGCGCACCGATGGGAGACCGGCGTCGTGAGCGAGACGGAGCCCCGGAAAGAGGAAGGTCTGGACGAGGAGGCTCGGCCGTTGACCGGCGAGCCCGTCGGTCCTGCGCAGATGCGGCTGCGCGCCGAACCGCCGCGCGTCATTCGACTGTCGAGAAAGGTGCTGGCCGGTCTCGGCCTGGTCGCGAGCGTCGGGATCGGCAGTGCGCTCATCTATGCGCTACAAACCCGCGATGGCGGTCGGCCCAACGAGGAACTTTTCTCGACCGAGAACCGCCCGACAGCCGACGGCATCGCCGGCCTGCCGCGCGATTATAGCGGTGTGCCTCAGCTGGGCCCGCCGCTTCCGGGCGACCTTGGTCGCCCCATCCTTGACGCACAGAATCGCGGCCAACCCGTACCGACGCCCGGCGTGGTCCCGCCCAACCCCGGCCTCAGTCCGGAAGAGCAGCGGCGCATTCAAGAACTCGAATCGGCACGCACGGCGAGGCTGTTCGCCGCCACCGAAACCCGCACGGCGTCGGCAACGCCGTCCCAGACAACGCCTTCCGCGCAACCGATACCCGATCTCACCAGCCTCGGGTTGGCCCCGCCACCGACGACGCCCACGGCGCAGGACCGGCAGAACGCGTTTCTCACTGCGGCCGCCGATCGGCGCACAGTCGCTGCCGATCGCGTCGCCGCCCCGGCGTCGCCCAACATCCTTCAGGCTGGCGCCGTGATTTCCGCCGCGCTGATCACTGGGATCCGATCAGACCTTCCCGGTCAGATCACGGCTCAGGTAACCGAGAATATCTACGACAGCCCGACGGGCCGCATCCTGCTCGTGCCTCAAGGTGCACGCGTCATCGGCCAGTACGACAACAACGTCCAGTTCGGACAAAGCCGCGTGTTGTTGGTATGGAACAGGCTGATATTCCCCAACGGCCGGTCGATCGTGCTCGAGCGCCAGCCGGGCGCAGACGCCGAGGGCTACGCCGGCCTACAGGATGGCGTCGACTACCACTGGTGGGACCTCGCCAAAGCCGCAGGCCTTTCGACCTTACTCAGCGTCGGCGCCGAACTCGCCGTCGACAATGACGATCGACTTATCCAGGCGATCCGCAACGGCGGTCAGGACACGATCAATGATGCGGGCCAACAGATCGTCCGGCGCCAGCTCAATATCGCTCCGACGCTTACGATCCGACCCGGCTTCCCGGTGCGCGTAATCGTCACGCGCGACCTCGTGCTCCAACCATACGGAGGGTGATATGGCCAAGCTCAAGCTCGGCGCCATTGCCGACGAAAAACCGGTCAAGGTGACAATTGAGCTTCCTGCGTCGCTCCACCATGATCTTGCAGCTTATGCTGGGATTCTGGCCCAAGAAACTGGACAGCCGGCGCCCGATCCCTCGAAGCTGATCGTACCCATGGTTCAGCGCTTCATCGCGACCGATCGCGGCTTTGCAAAGGCGCGTCGTCAAGCGTCATGACGATGTTGGAAGCGACCGGGTTGCAACCGCTGGCTTGGTCGCGTCAGCGCGCGTTCTCGCCCTCATGCGTCGCTCAAGGCTCATGTCGATGAAGAACTTAAGCGCGGGATTCGGATTTGTTTCCGACCAGACCGCACTAAACGAGAATTTGTCTTCAATACTGACGACCGGGACGAAACGAACTTCCGGATAGGCAAGCCCACCAACGGAGTCTGTGGCGAGGGTGATGCCGAACCCCTGCGCCACCATGTTTAAGAGATTTTCGCAGCCTACCTGCTGTGTGGAAATTGCCGGTCGCAGACCAACGACTGACAATTCCCGTACCAAATAATCCTCTATCTCGGGGCCTGCGGCTTGCGCCATCACAAGGAAGGTCTCTTCGTTCACATCACCCAAGCGAACTCCATCCGAGGAAACGATCCGGTGGGAAGCCGGAACGGCGACATAGATCCTTTCCTCCCACAACTGTTCAACTTGAAAACCCGGTAGTCTCAGATCTATGAGCATGAGCGCCACGTCGAGGCGACCGCCAGCCAGCGCGCCCGCGGTCATTTGCGCGGTCCCCTCCTCGAAGACCACCTCGATTTCCGGAAAGCGGCGATGGTAAGCGGCAAGCAATTCGGCCAGAAATCCGTTGCCAAGGCAGGCGGTCAATCCGACGCGAAGCACTCCCGTGCAGCCCCGTTTGGCCTGAGCGATTGCGTCTGCAGCTTGGTGAAGATGCTTGGCGCCAATTGCCGCCTCCCTCAAGAAGCGCTCGCCAGCCGCCGTAATGCGGGCTCCCGACCGATGTCGGTCGAACAACGCCATACCGATGCGCCGTTCCAAGATTTGGATGCGTCGGCTGACAGTCGACTGCGACACGGAAAGTATTTCGGCGGCGCGCCGGAAGCTACCATATTCAGCAGCAAGGGTGGCGTATCTCAGATAGCGCAGGTCAAGAGCGATATCCGGCACTGTCGACTCCTCTCGCAGAACGTGGCACAGGTCCGCCTGCCATCGCCGCAGCGCGGTTCAGATTTGATCGAACAACAAGTACGTGGAATGGCCTGATCAGACTTATATAGGCGCGCCCGAATGTATTGTGACAGCGAACGGCTGTCGTTACGACGACATCGAAAGCGCGCTCGTCATCTGACGCGCCCAGTAGTATCGACGTCCTGAAATCAAGGTGTCGATCATCCACACCGAGCACCAGTTCGTTCTCTGATCGCGATAAAACCGGGAAAAAGGCGATGGACTCGTTTTCGCGCGCGTTGCGTTGAAGTTCATCCGTCGTCTTCAACCCAAAGCGACCCATGGCCATGTCACGTGTCGCGAGGAGCCCGCGAATCCACCAGGCCGGCCGACCGAAGATAGCGCGCGCCACAGCGTCCGGATCGCGAGGCAGGCCAGCGCAAAACGTCGCGGCAAAGGCGTCAAGCAGATCGGCGCCGGCGTATGCTCCCGCGATGCTGCTTTCATCGGGCGCCACTACAGACTTCGCCCGTCCAACCCTGGTGCGTAATCTGCCCATGGCGACCGCTAAATCGCCATTACCGAACCGCCATCGACTCGTAGGTTCGTTCCGGTAATGAAGCTTGCCTGTTCCGACGCCAGAAACACGACCGCCGCGGCGACGTCGTCAGGTTTGCCCGGGCGGCCGACCCCGATATTCGGGCGAAGGAAGGGTAGGAAGTGAGCCGCCAATTCGTCGCGCGACAGACGCTCCGCGCCTTCCTGCTGGGCTAGCAACTCGCGCACGATGGGAGTGTCCACATAGGCCGGCGACACCACGTTCGCGAGTACCCCGCGGTTGGCGTAGGTCTTTGCTATCCCCTTGGTCAGGATATTCAGCGCGCTTTTGGCCGAGGCATATTCGATGGCGACCGCGTCAGGTTGAATGCCGCTTTCAGACGAGATGTTGATGATCCGCCCCCATCCGCGCTCAGCCATCGCCGGTGCCAGTGCTCGAACGACCCGCACGACGGAGAGCACATTGAACTCCCAGGTCTCGAGCCAGTCAGCATCGGGCACGTCCTCGAACGGTCGGAATAGCCCCCCAGTCGATGATCTCAGGCCACCAGCATTGTTGACGACGATGTCGATCGGTCCGAGCTTGGCCTCTATCGTAGCGAGGGATCGGCACAAGCTCTCAGCATCGGTGACGTCACCGCCGATCGCGAAAGCACCGTCTCCCAGATCGTTGGCAATCGTCGCCAACTTTTTGTCACTGCGTGCCAAAAGCGCCACCTTGACGCCCTCTGCATGCAGTGCTCGTGCGATCGCCTCGCCGATACCTTGGCTGGCCCCGGTTACCAACGCGGTGCGACCCGTAAGCTGCGTATCCATTGGTCCCTCCTAAGGTTTGCCGATGCTGCTGTTGAGCGCTGCACGAAATTCCGGCTTTCGCTCAGGACTGGCTTCGGCAAGTGCTTTACGGACACCATCCATATCCAGATTTGCGGCGTAGACCGGCGTGCCGGGCTGCTGACGCCAGGACTCGTCAAGAGGGCCGGCGTCGACACCGCCGTATCCGAGTTCGTCGAACAGCCAAATGAGTCTGGCTTTATGGGCCTCATTATCGCCCGACACCGGCAACGCGATGCGTCCCGGCGTGCCCGCAGGCTTTCCGCCATCAAGCAGGCTGCGCCAGTGCAGGTTGTTTATGGCCTTCAGAACCGGCCGTCCGAGCTGATTTGCAACCCAGCGGCTTTCGGCCATGCCCTGTTCTATCGGATCGATCCGCCCATCCCGCTCCTGGGGATAGTAATTTCCCGTCTCCACGACGGCTACATCGGCATCGACATCGTCGAACAGATCCTTCGGCAGATCGGCGATCCTGAAGGCCGGGATCGCGACGAAGACGATCTCGCCGCTGCGTGCCGCGTCATGGACGGTCACCGCCCTGGCGCCGGTCTCGGCTGCGAGATCCGCAAGCGATTCAGGGCCGCGCGAATTGGCGATGGATACTTGATGGCCCAACTTCGACAACCGCCGGGCCAGCGAGCCGCCAATTTCCCCTGATCCTATGATTCCAACGTTCATCATCGCTCTCCTAAGCTGTGGAATGGTTTGGTCGCCGCTGCGTGGCGGCGCGCCGTTGCCGGCACCGACGCGTGCGAGCGCCGACGCCGGGGCAGTTCAGCCAATCAGAGCCTGTAGCCGCCGCTCGCCTCGATCACCTGACCGGTCACCCACCGGGCATCGTCAGATGCGAGGAAGGCAACAACTGCGGCGATGTCTGACGTTTCACCGAAGCGGCCGAACGCGGTGTCGGCCTCAATCGCCTTCACGGTATTGGCATCCTCTCGGACCGCAGCGTTCATGTCCGTTCGCGTCCAACCCGGTGCCACCGCGTTCACGGAAATCCCGCGCGGACCAAGCTCCATCGCAAGCGCGTGGGTCAGGTTGTTGATCGCCGCCTTCGCCATCGAATAGATCGGCACCATCGGTTGCGGGCGCGTGGAGAGGCCCGATGAGATATTGATGATCCGCCCGCCATCCGACAGACGATTGAGCGCCGATTGGACCATGAAGAACGGCGCGCGGGCATGGACCGCGATCATCGTGTCCCAGGCCTCCGGCGTGGCGTCGGAAAGACCGCCCCAACCCGAATTACCCGCATTGTTGACCAGAATGTCGAGCGTCCTGCTGCCCTTGCGTTCCGTCAGCTCGCGATCCAGCTCGTCGTACAAGCCAGGGATCGACCCGGCATCGGAGAGATCGGCTTGCAGCGCAAAGGCGGTGCCGCCCGCTTTCTCGATCCCTGCGACCGCCTCTTCCGCGCCAGCGCTGCTGGCATTGTACGTGATCGCCACCGTCGCGCCGGCGGCCGCGAGCCGTTCAGCGATCGTCCGACCGATGCCCCGGCCCGCTCCGGTCACGAGTGCGGTTTTACCATTTAATGTCTGCGCCATTGGAGATTTCCTTCGTACAGCGAATTGCGATATTGGAATTTGCGGTCGAGCTGGCTCGCTCGATCAGGCGACACGTTCGCGCGTGATCGGGCCAGGTTTGGCTTCGACGACTGCGAGCGCGAGGCGGATCAGGTCAGCGTCGCCACCGTATTCATTGTCTGCGACGTGATGCAGAAGCACGCCGACCTGTTCGAGCTGCCGGGCGCCCTTGAGATCGCCGGCGTTGACGGGCTTGAAGCCCGCGTCGGCGATGAGGCCCCGCGTTACGTCGCCAGCGGCACTGTCGTCGGTTGCGTAGAAGACATTGGCCTGCACCGGCGCTTCAGCCCATGCCGCCGCCTCAAGCGACGGAGCCGCGATCAGGTTGAATCCCTTGACGATGCGCGCCTTAGGCAAGCGCCGTTGCAGGTCTTCCGAAGTCGAGCTGTCGCGCATGAACTCCAGATCGTGAAAGTGCACGAAATCGGCGGTAACGCCGAGCGGGTTCATCGTCTCGATCACGACCTTGCCGTCGAGCGCGTCGCCGACCTCGGCAACGATTGCTTCAACCCGCGGCCAGTAAATCGAGAAAAGTACGACTTCACCGAACTCCGCCGCCTCGCGGATCGTGCCGAGCCGAGCCTTGTCGCCCAGTTCCGCAAGTAGTGGTTCGATCTTCCGGTCCTCACCATCCTTGGCGATGACGAGTTCATGACCTGCGGCTGCCCAGGCGCGGGCCAAACGACTGCCGATATTGCCGGCGCTCAAAATTCCGATCTTCATTAGATATCCTGTCTACCTCAACATTTATGCCCCCGAGGAGCGTTCTGTTGAAAGTTAGGATATCGCTCAGGAATAGATTAGATGCCCCATGAACCTCAGTCTGTTGTTCGTGCGAGCAACAATGATGAACGGAGATAGCTGGGTCGCGCTGGCGCGCAATATGGCCGACTGCTGCTGGTGTCGGCTGGCTTCAGGCTAGGCTGGCGTCGCTACCATCCCCGAAAGCAGCGCGGCAAAGGTCAACGAAGCCACGCACCTTCGGATCCATGTAGCGCGTGGAGGCAAAAACGGCATGGACCGGCATCGGTATGCTTGCCCAGCCCGGCAAAACCCTGACCAGGGTTCCCTCCGCCACATGCGGCTCAGCCATGAAACGCGGAAGTTGCGCCACTCCCAACCCGGATACGGTCAGGTTCTTGGCGGCGATGATGTTATCGAGTGCGCAGCGTGGCGCTTGCGAAACCTTTTCCGTGGCTTGGCCATTCACAAGGGTCCAGCTTGCGCGGCCGTTAGAGGTTTTCGTAATAAGGTCGTGACGCTTCAAATCGCCGACGGTGCGGAGCTCCGCACTTTCCTTCAAATATCCCGGCGCGGCATAGAGGCCGTAAGTTATCTCTCCAAGCTTGCGGGCCGACAGATCAGAATCTTGCAAGGTGCCGATGCGGATCGCGACATCGATTCCCTCATGAATGATGTCGACGAACCGAATGGAGTATACCGCTTCCACGGTGACCTTCGGCCACTTGGACAAATAGGCGGCGATCCAGTTGTCGACCCGTGTGGTGCCGAATTCTGGTGTCGCTGTAACCTTCAGACGGCCCTGGGGCTCCTGGCTCTGTTGGGCGACCGCTGCTTGGGCCGCCTCTGCGGCGGCAAGGATCGAAGAGGCGCGTTCGAAATAGTCCCTACCGACTTCCGTAACGCTGAGCCGGCGGGTGGACCTGTTTAGCAGCCTCGCGCCGAGTTTTTCCTCGATCCGCTGCACGATGCGGCTCACCCGAGCCTTGTCAGTCTCGAGGCGATCGGCCGCAGCGGTGAAGGACTCCTCCATCACCACCGCGACGAAAACCTGCATTTCTGAAAAGCCGACTGTTGATGTCATGAACAACATTCTGTCACGCGCCGCTTGAGCGATCAATCAGCGCGACCCTTATATATTCGACACTAGTCGGCTCCATACGACTGGACTGTTGTCATCGGAACAACAGCAGAATTCGGCCGATTTGCCGAATTAATCCAGCAATCAGTCGCGAGCCGTTGTCTCGATGGCGTCGACGCGGTCCGGGTAAAACGCGAGGTATCCCTGGATGATCAGCATGTGGTCGAAAGGGTTCTCGTACGACCAGGCGACATCCTTAGCGTCGCCATTTCGCGCGCTGAAATAGCTGGCGTCGCCCTTGTACGGGCAATGGGTACTGGTGTCGCTCATGCTGAGTTCGCCCATCGCGACGTCGGCGCGCGGGATGTAGTAGACCGGATTAAGGCTCGCCTCCTTGAGGATGAGCGCGTCGCGGCTGTCGGCGAGGATGGCCTCGTCCAACTTGACCACAACCCTTTCCCCCGCCGGAGCGATGGTGATCGGATGGTCGGGACCTGGTTTTCTTCCACCTTGCATGTCGTGTTCCTTGTTGTTCGCTAGTTGTGCGGAAGTCTCTCGCCGCTCGCAGCCCCCTGTCGAGAGATGCGCGCATCCGGACGTTCGCCCGGCCGGGGCCCGCAGGAAGATCTAGAGTGTTCCTATTGCTCGATTGGGACGAGGCGCATCGCCTTCCCGCCGAGTTTGGGGACGAGCCGCTGCTGGACCGCGACGACGGCGGGCAGCGGGCGCCATGCAATGGTCATGGTCTCGATACGGCCGTCCTCGCCCAGTCGGACGTGGTCGAAGGCGTCGATCACATGCTCCTCGAACCGGATCGTAAGGACGGCAATGACGTCGGCACCGTCGCGCATCATCATCCGCGGTTCGAAGGCGTCGATCGTGGAGAGCAGTTCGGAGAGGACGGCGGACACGCTGGCGCGCCCCTTGAATGGCGTGGGCAGGATCGGGCTATTGAGTTCGACGGTTTCCGACAGATGCTCGCGCGCTCGCGCAATATCGCCCTCGTGCATCGCCTCAAGGAAAGGGGTGAGATGGTCTTCGCTCGGCATCGCTGTGGCTCCAGAATATGTGCGGCCCGGCGGGGGCCACGCGGCCTCCCACTACCGAATGCCGGACGCCCTTGGAGGGGCGTCCGGCAGGGGGTTACTTCGCGGTGGTCGCGGCGCTGGCCTGAGCCATGAAGAGGTCGACGTGGACCTGCGGCATGCCCTCGAACGTGCCGCCGATCGGCGACGGGCGCTTTGCCTCGTCGATCAGGCGCTGAGCATCTTCTCGCGACACGGGCGTACCAGGCTGCGTATAGGCGCGTTCGGCTTCCGGACCCGTCGCCTGCAGGTCGACCGTTGGAGCGTAGGCCCAGAAGTAAATCGGCGTGCTCGGTTCGATGCGCCAGCTGTCTGCGAGCGAGCCCGCGTCGACGGAATCGAAGCCGATCTTGTCGAAGAACTCGGTCACCGCCTGCTTCGCGCCGGCGTCGTCGCCCGCGATCGGCAGGGTCGTGCGATTCGCCGAACCCGTCGGCGTCGCGTCGGCTTTCATATGGAGCCAGCTGAGATTGTGAAGGCCCTTGACGACCTTCGCTCCCGGCAAACGCCGTTGGATCAGCTCACTGGAGGTCAGCTCAGCCTTGTCGAGGACGTCATTGTTGCCGAATGCGGGATAGTAGTTCGTCTGGTCGAGCACGACCTTGCCCGCGAACTTGTCGGCGGGCAACTGCTCGGAGGCTGCGATCGGGATCGAGAGCGTGACGATGTCGCCAGCAGCGATCGCTTCTTCGACCGTTCCCGCTTTGGCGCGCGGACCGAGTTCGGCGACCGCGTTGGAGAGACTCTCCGGACCGCGGGCGTTGCTGAGGACGACGTTGTAGCCCGCCGCCGCTGCGAGACGGGCGACCGCCTTGCCCACGAGGCCGGAGCCGATGATTCCGATGGTTTGTGTCATTGACGATATCTTTCTTAAAGGAGCGGTAGCCGCCGGGAAGGTTCATGCGCCCCGCGCTGTCTCTCACGTCTGTAGATCGCGAGAGCCACAGCAAATGGCACGAGTGAGAAATATGAACCCGGCCACAGAGTTAACAGTGATGCCTCAAGCAACGCACTGTTGTCCCTAACGCCGACAATAAGTTTTAAGACCGTGCAGGCATGCGCTGCTCACGCCGATGCGGGCTAACATTGTGCCTCAGGAAAATTGGGCGCCTGTCACCCAGACAGCCGGAAAGATGAGCAGGGCAGCATCGACAGGCTGGCGTTCTCGCATCCGGCGGCAGCCCAAGGAAGTTACCTCAACAGAAGCATTCGACGTTGGCTTTGAAAGCATCACGACATAGGTCGACAAAGCCACGCACCTTTGGGTCCATGTAACGCGTGGAGGCAAAGACCGCGTGGACTGGCACAGGGATGCATGCCCAAGCCGGCAAGACTCTGACAAGCGCCCCTTCGAGCACATGCGGTTCCGCCATGTACCGTGGCAACTGCGCGATCCCTAGGCCGGACAGCGCTAGATTCCTTGCGGCCATGGTATTGTTGACGGCGCAGCGGGGTGCCTGCCACACCCTCTCCGTTTCTTCACCATTTACCAGATTCCAAGCTGGGCGACCGCGCGGGGCGTGCATGATGAGGTGGCGTCGCTTCAGGTCATCGATCGTAGCAACGCCAGCGTCGCCCTGGAGATATTCCGGGGAGGCATACAAGCCGTAGGTCAACTCGCCCAGCTTGCGCGCCGATAGCTCTGAATTCTGCAATGGGCCGATACGAACGGCCACATCGACACCTTCATGAATAATGTCGACGAGGCGGTTCGTGTATTCCACTTCGACGGTCACCCTTGGCCACTTCTGCAAGAAAGCGGCAATCCAGCCATCGACCTGCATGGTCCCAAATTCAGCGCCCGCCGTTACCTTGAGCCGACCCTTCGGCTCCTGCGTCCGTTGCGCGACGGCGGATTCCGCCGCTTCGGCAGCAGCCAAGATGGATGAAGCCCGTTCGAAATAGTCGCGACCGACCTCCGTCACGCTGAGGTGTCGGGTCGACCGGTTCAAAAGCCGCGCACCGAGCTTTGCTTCCATTCGGCTTACGATGCGGCTCACCCGCGCCTTGTCGGTTTCGAGACGTTCCGCCGCCGCAGTGAAGGATCCTTCCGTCACCACGGCGATGAACGCCTGCATTTCCAGGAAATCTATTGTTGTTGCCATAACAACAGTCTGTCACTTTTTGGCAGAATTATCAATATCCGTGCAACTGGCATTCTCCACCGACTAGTGCGGCCGGCCGCAGCCGTCAGGGAGCATGGAGATGGGCAACAGCATAGTATGCGCTTGCGCGTCGCCTCTGCTTTCGGGCCGACCCGTACGCTTAAAGCGCCATCGTGGTGACGCGGATATTCAGTCCAGGGACGCCGACCGAAAAGCTTCATCGTGTGCTGACGACTGCCTGCTGCAACCTCCGCGCCCGACGTCTGCGTCATTGGACAGCGATCATCCGAATTGAGATCAAGGGATCTTGTCATGTCTGATACGCCCAACATCGAAGCTGCAAAAGGTTTCTTCGCAGCGCAACGCAGTGGGGATATGGACGACGCCTTTAGCAACTACGTGCATCCCGATTTCCGTTTTGTCGTCTCCTGTGTGTGCAATGACGACCTACGCGCCGCCATCCCTTGGGCGGGTTACGAGCATAGGGGCCGCGAGGGCTATCAACGGCTGACGACGCTGCTCTTATCCGAGTATGAGTTGCTCGCATACGAGACCAAGCGATTTACCGATGCTGGGGGCCAAGTCTTCATCGAGGGCCATTTCCGTTTGCGGCACCGAGAAACTGCGAAGATCGCGGATAGTGATCTCCTTGCCCGGTTCGAGATGCGCGACGGAAAGATCGTCTGCGGGCAGATGTACATAAACACCGCTGCCGTTGTCGAAGCACGCCGCCCCGATTGAACCACCCCGCCAAGCTTACTGTCTTCCATGAAGGTCGCCCTTCATTTTTAATATTGTTGGAATTGTCAAAATGAAAGCACAGGAACGCGCTGTACATACAGGACATGATAATACTATTTCCGGACGACGGCTCGTTCTTGTTGCCGTTTGCTGCGCGGCTGTAACCGCGCCGTTGGCTTTCACCGGAATCGCCGTCGGACTGCCCGCTATTAGCCGAGAAATCGGCGGCAGCCCGATCCAGCTAAACTGGGCGCTGAATGCTTTCATATTGACATTCGGCAGCACCCTGATGGCGGCCGGCGCGCTCGCCGACACTTATGGACGCAAGAAAGTGTTCCTGTCCGGTTTGGCGGCTTTCGGGCTGCTTTCGATCGGCCTGATTTTTACAAGCGACATCGTCTGGTTCGACCTTCTGAGGGCGCTTCAGGGCGTGGGTGCGGCCGCAGCCTTTGCCGGTGGCCTAGCTGCGCTTGCCCAGGAATTCGACGGGGCCACGCGGCTCCGCGCATTCAGCATCGTTGGTGCCAACTTCGGCATTGGGCTCGCCTTCGGGCCGGTCGCGGCGGGGTGGATGATCACCACGCTGGGCTGGCCGGCAATCTTCATGCTGCTCGTCGTGCTGGTGGGAATCGGGCTTGTTCTCGGTGCGATCTTCATGCGGGGATCCAGAGATCCGACCGCCTCCGGAATTGATTGGAAGGGGGCCATCAGTTTCACCCTGGCACTCACCGCACTGACCTTTGGCGTGCTACAGGCTCCGGAAAGCGGTTGGGACGATCCGCTCGTCGTCGTGCTGTTGACCGCCGCTGTCTTGCTGTTCGTCGCCTTCGGACTGATCGAGCGGACTGTTGCCCGGCCGATGCTGGACCTGTCGCTGTTTCGCTTTCCGCGTTTTGTCGGCGCACAATTGCTGGCGGTGGCGCCTGCCTATGCCTTCGTCGTGCTCTTGGTTCTGATGCCTGTCCGTTTCATCGGGATCGAGGGAATGGACGAGATCGAAGCCGGTCAGATGATGATTGCGCTGTCCGCCCCCTTGCTCGTTCTCCCGATCGCAGCGGGGCTGCTGACACGCTGGCTCGCGCCGGCCGCGATCTGCGGGGCAGGACTCGCAATCGCCGCAGTGGGCCTCTACTGGCTCGGCCGGTTCCCTGTCGGTTCCGATCCCGCTGCACTGGTTGCACCGCTGATCACAATAGGTGTCGGTATAGGCTTGCCTTGGGGCTTGATGGACGGGCTTGCAGTCAGCGTCGTGCCCAGGGAGCGGGCCGGCATGGCGACCGGCATCTTCAGCACGTCCCGCGTGGCCGGCGAGGGCGTAGCGCTTGCATTGGTGTCGGCGGTGCTGTCCCTACTTATCAGCGCCAATCTTGGCGCGGCAGCCGGTGGTCCTGCGGGCTCGGTCGCTCAGCGACTCGTAACAGGCGATCTTCCGGAGGCGGCGGCGCTCGTGCCATCCATGGAGCGGGCGGCACTGCTGCAAGGATACAGCGCTGGATTCTCGACGCTGCTCGTATTGTTGAGTGCGATCACAATGCTGACGGCCATCGTCGTCTTCCTCTTTCTCGGGCGAAGCCACGAGACGGTGGAGGATATTGAGGACGAGGCGGAAGAAGCCGCAGCCACCGCGATACCACCCGACAAGGCGGCTCTTTGCAGCCAGCCCTAATCTGGCTCGCGCCAGTAAGGCTCCACCGATTCTACATTTTGGCGGGCGTGAGCAGAGCGAGTAGGATTTCCATACTCGCTTTCACGCTGGAAAGCCCTTTCTCCGGGTGCAACTGACCGTTGCTCTCTATGGCCAGAAGCCCGTGGGCGGTGGCGAAAATCAGACTGGCCAAGGTTTCACTGGGCGCGTCGGGTAGGCCGCCCGCTTGCTGGCATTCCTGCACGATTGATCGGAAGTGATCGAAAGTCTCAAGCGCCTTGATCTTGAGCTCGCCGCCGGCTGCCGCTGTTTCGGGGTTGTTGAACAGGAGCCTGTATCGCGCAGGATGCTCGCGACTGTAGTCGATGAAAAGATCGAGGATGGCCGTCAATTTTTCTAGAGGCGTTCGAGGCGATCCTCGAATTGCAGCCATCGCCTCTGCCAAATCCGAAAACGAGACGGTCGCGACAGCCGCCAGCAAGGCGCTCCGGTTTGCAAAATGCTTATAGGGCGCGTTGTGTGACACGCCCGCCGCGTGTCCGACAGCGCGCAGCGTCACGGCTTCCTCGCCACCGGCGTCGAGCAGGTTCGCGGCGGCCACGATCAGCCTCTTGTCAGTGGTCATGCCGATAAGCGCGTTTCCTCTCGCCGCAGTCGGGCCAGACGCTGCATCTGGTTCCAGAGATTCGCGGCCCGATCTCCATCATAGGAAAGAGTTGAAGACCGCGCCTCAATCAGCTTCCCGTCGTTGGATTGGAAATATTTGCCTGAGCCTGTTTCGTAGCCGGGATCGGCGGCAAGGCGGGCGAGCGAGGCGCCGGAGAAATCGACTGATCCCATGGTGACGCCCAGACGGCGCGACACCCACCTCATGAATGCCGTCTTCGCCAGCCACTGGACCGGTGTGGGCAGGGTTCGAAGAAATCCGGTGTCGGGAATGCTGCCCGGGTCGAAGGCTATGGCGACCAAGAAAGAACCGGAATTTCGAAGACGACGGTGCAATTCATATGCATTGAGTATGTTGCACAGCTTGGACGTGGAGTAGCGCTTTCCCGCCGATATGGGCTTTGAGCCATCTTTACTCATATTTGCGAGCACTTCTCCATCAGGTTCGACCGCAGCGCCAACCAACTTCCCGTCAACGGTGTCGGGATCGTGTGTCCCACTGGCGGTGAAGACGATGCGCCCTTTGGGAGCCATGTGGTCGGCCAGCAGGCAAGTCAGCAGGAAGTGGCCCAGGCAGTTGCTGGCGAAGGTCACCTCGTATCCGTCGTCCGAGTAGGCCACCGGGCCATCAAAACGCCCGCCCGCGTTGCAAAGCAGCGCATCTAGGGAGGCAACCTCACCACTGTTCAGCATGGCGATGCATTGCGCCGCTGCTGCGCGGACCGATGCAAGCGACGATGTATCGAGCGCAAGCGTCGTGACTTTGACGTTCGCCACCTTCCTCAACTCGTTCACGGCCTTGCTCATTTTTTCGGGGCTTCGCCCCGCCAGGACGATATCCCATTTGTGATGCGAGGCGAGATAGCGGGCGCAGGAATAGCCGATGCCGCTATGGCCCCCGGTGATGACAGCAGTTGGCATATCAAAAGCCTCAGGTTGACGTTGTCAACCTATACCCCAAGGAGGTTGACAGCGTCAACCAACCGAGGATTTGCACACACTCACTCCACCGGCTTGCTGCGAGGCGTCATGCCTCCAACTCACGAAGCAAGCCTTTCGATTTCGCTCACCGTTCTGCGTTCGCGCCAGACTTGACCCCGGTGCTGCAGTTGGAAGCCAAGAGAAACCCGCCGATGCGTACGCCACAGCCCGAAAACGCCGCACGGCGTTTCGAAGGGGCTTCCAGTATCAGCATCTATCAGTCTCAATCGCCTTAACAACGCAGGAGATTGAGCATGGCAAAGATCGAAACCACACAAATTCGGAGAACAATCCGGCGGCACCAATTGCGCGAGATGGTGCCGATGGCTGACAGCACGATTTATGAAATGGAGCAGCGTGGTGAATTTCCCCGTCGGTTCGCGCTCTCGCCACGGTGTATTGTTTGGGACCTCGCCGAGGTCGAGGCCTGGCTGACGGCGCGGCGAACTGCCCCGATCCGTCGAGCACAGCACCCCGACGTCACCAAGCGCAAGACCCGACCGATCAAAGGGCGGGATCAAGCTCCTTCACAGGCATAGCTGTCGGCAGAAGCGTTGGGGCGTGCTTCCGACCGTCGATCCAGGCATCCACGGTATCCGCCCACTGCTGCATCATATGCCGACGCTGCACCTCATACTCGGCCTTGTTGTAAACGCCGCGCGATGAGCGCCCGTCCTCGTGCGCCAGGCACTTTTCGATCCAGTCGCTGTTAAAGCCCAGCTCATTTAGCAGCGTCGAGCCCGTCCGTCGCAGATCATGGACCGTGAAAGGCTCCAGCGGCAGCCCCTCCTTCTTGGCCTGTTCGACGACGGCATAGGTGACCCGATTGAAGGTCGCGCGCGACATCGGCGCATCTGCGTCGTACCGGGACGGTAACAGGTATCGGGAGTTGCCGGAGCAGGTCTTGAGCGCAATCATGATGTCCAACGTCTGCCGGCACAGATAGACGTTGTGCGGCTTCGACCGCTTCATGCGCTCCTTCGGGATGGTCCAGACGGCGTTGTCGAAATCGATCTCGTCCCACACTGCATCCTGCAACTCGCTCTTCCGGACCATGGTGAGGAGATAGAGCTTCATACCGAGGCGGATCGTTGGCAACGTCGCGACATGCTCGAGCTGTTTGAACATGATGCGGATCTCGGCGGGCGAGAGTGCGCGGTCCTTCGGCGTAAAAGTGGCGATCGAGGCCGGGCCGACATCATCGGCCGGGTTGGCGACCTTCTCACCGTGGAGAATGGCGAAGCCGTAGATTTGCTTCAGGATATCCCTCACGTGGATGGCGGTGGCAGGGGCCCCCCGTTCGACGATCTTGCCGCAGTGAGCGCGAAGGTCGTCCGGCGTGATCTCTGTCAAAAGACGATTCCGCCAGACAGGCATGAGCCCGCGCTCGAAGATAGAGCGACGCATCGCGCGGGTGCTATCAGCCATGGTCGCATTGGTCAGCCATTTCTCGCCGAACTGGCCGAAGCTCTTTGCTTCCTTGATCCGGCGCTTCTCCCGCTGCTTCTCGATGGCGGGAGACCGCCCTTCGGCGATCGCGCGCCGCGCGTCGATGCATAACTCGCGAGCCCTGGCGAGCGATATCCCGTCACGGGCATACCTGCCGAGATAAACGGTCTCCCGCCTGCCGTTCAGCCGATAGTCGAGCCTGAACGAGATGGCGCCCGACGGTGCAACGCGCACATACATGCCGTCACGATCCGATACCTTGTACATTTTGGCTTTTGGTTTCAAGCACTTGAGTGCTGCATCGGTCAACATTTAGGGCCTCCTTGCGGAAAAGTACCGTCACGCGGTTTTTGGAGGCCCATGGCGTAGAAAGCGCTTATAATTCAGCGTCTTATATCAAAAAAAGTACCGTCATGAGCCTCATTGCTCCTGACGGTACTTTCGTTTTTCCGGTTGATCAATGGGGGCGAGGCCCGTCAGCGAGGCCGCCAAACGCTATCTATGCCCACCGATAGATGTCGATAGGCACAGACGGAATTTATTTTTGTTTTCAGTTGGTTAGATCGTACTTCAGCGTAAAATCGGTGGAGTTCGGAGGGGTCTGAATCATTCCCACTCAATCGTTCCCGGCGGCTTCGACGTCACGTCATAGGTCACCCGGTTGATGCCCTTGACCTCGTTGATGATGCGGTGGGCGACATGGCTGAGGAAGCCGTGGTCGAAGGGGTAGCTGTCGGCGGTCATGCCGTCGGTCGAGGTGACGGCGCGGAGCGCGCAGACATTGTCATAGGTGCGACCATCACCCATCACGCCCACCGAGCGGACCGGCAGCAGCACGGCAAAAGCCTGCCAGATCGCGTCGTAGAGGCCGGCCTTGCGGATTTCTTCCAGATAGATCCGGTCGGCCTTGCGCAGCACCGCCAGGCGGTCTTCGGCCACCGCGCCGAGCACGCGGATGGCAAGCCCCGGCCCCGGGAAAGGATGGCGGCCGACAAAGCCGTCGGGCAGGCCCAGTTCGCGGCCGAGATCGCGGACCTCGTCCTTGAACAGCTCGCGCAGCGGCTCGACCAGCTTCATGTTCATCCGCTCGGGCAGGCCGCCGACATTGTGATGCGATTTGATCGTCACACTGGGCCCGCCAGTGAACGACACCGACTCGATCACATCCGGATACAGCGTGCCCTGGGCGAGGAAGGCGGCGCCGCCGATCTTTCTCGCCTCGGCCTCGAAGACATCGATAAAGGTGCCGCCGATGATCTTGCGCTTGCGCTCGGGATCCTCGACGCCAGCGAGCTTGTCGAGGAACAGAGGGCCGGCCTCGACATGCACCAGCGGAATGTTGAAGCTGTCGCGGAACAGCTCCACCACTTGGGCCGCCTCGCCGGAGCGCAGAAGCCCCGTGTCGACGAACACGCAGGTCAACTGGTCGCCGATCGCCTCATGGATCAGCTTGGCCGCAACCGCGCTGTCGACGCCGCCCGAAAGGCCGCAGATCACCCGCTCCGCACCCACCTGCTCGCGGATGCGCTGGATGGCGCCCTCACGGAAGGCGGCCATCGTCCAGTCGCCCGGGCAGCCGCAGATGTCGCGCACGAAATGCCCGATCAGCTTCGCGCCATCCGGCGTGTGCATGACTTCCGGATGGAACTGCACCGCATAGAACCGGCGCGCATCATCGGCGATCGCCGCGAACGGCGCGCCATCAGAGACGCCCACCACGCGGAAGCCATCGGGCAGCGCGGTCACCCGGTCGCCATGGCTCATCCACACCTGATGACGTTCGCCCGGCGTCCAAACACCATCAAACAGGCCGCAGCTTTCCTTGACGTCGACATAGGCGCGACCGAATTCGCGATGGTCATCGGCCTCGACCCGCCCGCCCAACTGGGCGACCATGGTCTGCTCGCCATAGCAGATGCCGAACACCGGCACCCCCAGCGAGAAGACCATGTCGGGTGCCCGCGGCGTGGCAGCTTCGGTCACGGAAGCCGGTCCGCCGGACAGGATCACACCCGCGGGCGCGAACTCCCTGATCCAGTCGGGATCGACGCTGAACGGCTTGATTTCGGAATAGACCCCCGACTCGCGCACACGGCGCGCGATCAGCTGCGTCACCTGGCTGCCGAAGTCGAGGATCAGGATGCGGTCGGTCATCGCGCCTCCTGAGGGGTCGGGGCGCGGCCCTTGCCGGTGCATCGGCGGCCACCGCCCGGTGGAGCGGAGAGAACCATGTCACGAACGGTTTGGCAAGCCCGCCGGGACGGCTGCCTGCCGTGCGTTCTGGTGATGGAGCGGGTATGTCAGGGGGCGTCGCCGCCCCCTGCTCGATCAGGCCTCGGCAGTGGTCTCGCCGGCGGCAGGCCTTTCGGCCTTCACCACCTTGGGCGGCAGCACCACGCGCAGATGCAGTTCCTTCAGCTGCTCCGCCGACGCCTCGTGCGGCGCGTTCATCATCGGATCCTGCGCCTGCTGGTTCATCGGGAAGGCCACGACCTCGCGGATGTTCGGCACGTCGGCCAGCAGCATCACGATGCGGTCGACGCCCGGGGCGATGCCGCCATGCGGCGGCGCGCCGAAACGGAAGGCGTTCAGCATGCCGCCGAACTTGTCCTCCACGACCTCGGGGCCATAGCCCGCGATCTCGAAGGCGCGGTACATGATCTCGGGCAGATGATTTCGGATGGCGCCCGACGACAGCTCGACACCATTGCAGACGATATCGTACTGGAAGGCGTTGATCTCAAGCGGATCTTTGGTGTTCAGCGCCTCAAGCCCACCCTGGGGCATCGAGAACGGGTTATGGCTGAACACGATCTGGCCGAGCTTCTCGTCGAACTCGAACATCGGGAAATCGACGATCCAGCACAGCTTGAAGACCTTGGGATCGATCAGGCCCAGATCGGCGCCCAGCTTCAGGCGGGCGGCACCGGCAAGCTTTGCGGCCTTGTCGGCCACATCCATGGCGAAGAACACGCCATCGCCATCGCCGACGCCAAGCCGCGCCTTCAACTGACCCAGCCGCTCCTCGCCGAGATTCTTGGCGATCGGTCCCTTGCCGCCGCCATTCTCGAAGGCAATCCAGCCCATGCCCGGCGCGCCCTGGTCGCGCGCCCAATCGTTCATCTTGTCGAAGAAGCTGCGGGGCCGGTCGCCCACGCCCTTCACCGGCACCGCGCGCACCACCTTGCCGGCCTCGACCGACTTGGCGAACACCGCGAAGCCTGAGCCCCGGAAGATCTCCGAGACATCGGCGATTTCGATCGGAATGCGCAGGTCCGGCTTGTCGGAGCCATATTTCAGCATCGATTCCGCGAACGGAATCCGCGGGAACGGCCCGTCCGGCACCCGGCGATCGCCACCGAATTCCTCGAACACCCCGCGCAGCACCGGCTCGATCGCCTGGAAGACGTCTTCCTGGGTCACGAACGACATCTCGATATCAAGCTGGTAGAACTCGCCGGGGCTGCGGTCGGCGCGGGCGTCCTCGTCGCGGAAGCAGGGCGCGATCTGGAAATAACGGTCGAAGCCCGCCACCATCAGAAGCTGCTTGAACTGCTGCGGCGCCTGCGGCAGCGCATAGAAGGTGCCGGGATGAAGGCGGCTCGGCACCAGGAAGTCGCGCGCGCCCTCCGGGCTCGATGCGGTCAGGATCGGGGTCTGGAATTCCATGAACCCGCCATCGGTCATCCGCCGGCGCAGCGACGAAATCACCTGCGAGCGCAACACGATGTTCTTGTGCACATGCTCGCGGCGCAGATCCAGATAGCGATAGCGCAGCCGGGTCTCTTCCGGGAAGTCGCGGTCGCTGTTGACCTGCAACGGCAGCGGATCGGCCGCCGACTGAAGCAGCAGATCCTCGACCCGGACCTCGATCCCGCCGGTCGCCATATTGGCGTTGACCGTGTCGGCCGAACGGGCGACGACCCGGCCGGTGGCCGTGATCACGCTTTCGTTCTTCAGCTCTTCGGCGACCTTGAAGGCGGCGCTGTCGACATCGACCACGATCTGGGTCAATCCGAAATGGTCGCGCAGATCGATGAACAGCAGATTGCCGTGATCGCGCTTGCGATGCACCCAGCCCGAAAGCCGGACGGTCTGGCCCTCATGGGCAAGCGTCAGTTCATTGCAGGTATGCGAGCGATAGGCATGCATCGGATCGGGCCTGTTCCGTCAGCGGGCGGGTCGACAGCGGTGGCAATTCCGCCACGCGCCAAAACCTGCGGACGGCAGGGCCGCACACAGGACTGGACCGGAACAACGCACGGATAAAGCCGGCTTGTCAAGCTGCCCCGCAGATGCCGCCATATGCCAGAGCCACCATCCGCTGCCGCCGGCCGGCAGATCCGGCCGCAGATATGCCCGACATATAACGTGACGTGACGTCTGTCCGACGTGGCGGGCGGGCGATCAATCGTGCTATAGACGAGATCATGACCGAGATCATCACCGACACCCAATCGCTCAGGCAGCTTGTTGACGAATTGAAGGCCGAACCCTTCGTCACCGTCGACACCGAATTCATGCGCGAGAAGACCTACTGGCCCAAGCTGTGCCTGGTGCAGCTTGCCGGCGCCAGCCGGGCCGCCGCGGTCGATCCGCTGGCCGAGGGCATAGACCTGGCGCCGCTGGGCGAGCTGCTGGCCGACCCCTCGGTGCTGAAGGTGTTCCATGCCGCCCGCCAGGATGTGGAGATCTTCCTGCTGCTGTTCGGCGCGGTGCCGACGCCGATGTTCGACACCCAGGTGGCCGCGATGGTCTGCGGCTTCGGCGAAAGCGTCGGTTATGAAACACTGGTGAACAAGCTGGCCCGGGCCAGCATCGACAAGTCATCCCGCTTCACCGACTGGTCGCGGCGCCCGCTGACGGAAAAGCAGGCGACCTATGCCCTGGCCGACGTCACCCATCTGCGCACTGTGTACGAGAAGCTGGCCAGGCTTCTGGAAGACAGCGGCCGCGAGGAATGGCTCGACGAGGAAATGGCGACGCTGAACGCCGCCGAAACCTATGAGACCAAGCCCGACGTGGCCTGGGAGCGCATCCGGACCCGCAGCCTCGACCGGCGCTTTCTGGGACTGGTGCGTGAACTTGGCGCCTGGCGCGAGCGTCAGGCGCAGTCGCGCAACGTGCCCCGCACCTTCATCACCAAGGACGAGACGCTGCTGGAGATGGCCTCCAGCCAGCCGAAGACGCTCGATGACCTGAAGCGGGTTCGCGGCCTGCCGAAATGGGCGGCCGAGGGCGCCGGTGGCGAAGAGGTGCTGTCCTGCATCGCCCGCGCCCTGGTCGAGCCCAAGGGCGACCTGCCCGACCGGGAGCCGCCGCGTGATCTGCCGCGAGGCCTTGGGCCGCTGATCGAGCTGCTGAAGGTTCTGCTGAAGATGAAGAGCGAGGAGCACGGCGTCGCCCGCACGCTGATCGCCTCGCAGGACGACCTGGAAACGCTGGCGATCGACGGCCCCACCGCCCCCATCGCCGCCCTGAAGGGCTGGCGCCACGAGGTGTTCGGCGAAGATGCGCTGCGGCTGCTGTCGGGCGAGGTCGCCCTTGGTGCCCGGGGGCGGTCGATCGCGGTGCTGTCGCTGTCGGGCGAGGAAGCCGTGCTGCAATCGACCCGCCGCAAGCGGCGCAAGCGCAAGCTGCGCAAGGATGGCGACACCACCGATGCCGGCGACGGCCCGGCCGATGGCACCGATGACGCCGGCACGATATCCGCCGACATCGCCGCCGATTGACACCCTGACCGCCACATCATGACACGGCCGGTTCAGGGCTTCACATCCAGATCGAACATCGCCAGATCAGGCGTCGACTGACAGGATCAGTGTCGCGACGCCGGCTGGCGGTTCGGCCAGGGTAAAGACCTGCGTGGCCGGCCGGCGCCCCCGGCGAGGCGCATCCCCGGCAATGCCCGCGGCAGCCAGGCGGCCATGCGCCGCCCGAGCATCGGCCACGCGCCAGCACAACCCCCAGAGCTGATGTGGCGATGGCGGGTTGATCTGAATATCGGCGGGCGGATCCGCCGCCCCTGCCATCGATTGAACGACCTCGACGACGCTGTCGCCGCAGCGGAAGAACAGCATCCGCGCGCGCCAGGCCGGATTGGTCCGGTCAAGCCTGAGGTCGAGCCCCAGCCTGCCACCCAGCACGGCCACCGCGTGGGTGACGTCGGTGGTGCGGATAACGACATGGTCCAGGCCGATGACCGCCCCCGGTTCGCCGCCGGCCCGATCAATGCCAGGCCGGTCATTAGTCGCGTCGGTCGGGGCGCCAACTTCTGTCTGCCCCAGATGCTCTGTCTGCACCAGATGCACGGCCAGCCCTCCGGCAGCCGAGGGCGACAGCCGCAGCAGGCCGTTTTCGGTCGCCATGGCGTGGTCGATCGCAAGCCCGCGCCGTTCGGCCAGCACCGCCGCCCGCGACAGGTCGTCGACGGCAAAGCCCACTGCCGACAATCCGTCGGGGGTGTCGCCGCGGCCGGGCATCAGCCTGACCACCAGCCGGCCGACCTGAAAGCAGGTCAGCGCCGCTGTCGCGATGATCGGGGCCCGGTCGAAGAGCGCCGCGTAAAGGCTTGTGGCGGCGTCAAGATCGATGGCCACGATCTCGACATGGGCAAGACCGGTGATCATCCTGGCTCCACCTCGTCGTGAGGCCCCGCCTGATCGTGACGACTGCCGGACGCCGGCGCCGGGGGCGACCCGGCATCAGCCGTTTGATGATCCAGAATGCCGCGGGCCAGCGCCACCGTCACCGGTCGGTGCTCGGCCAGCGCCGTCTGGTCGATCGCATCCACCAGACGGCGTGCGGCATCGAATGACCGCTCCATATGCACCGCCAGCCAGCGGATGACATCCTCGCCGACCCGAAGCTGCCGGTCGGCGAACAACTTCACCAGCAGCGCCATCAGCAGGGCATCGTCGGGCGGCCCCACCCGTACCGCCGGTGCGGCCCGCAGCCGCGATGCCAGATCCGGCAGCACCAGTGGCCAGCGGGCCGGCGGCTCGACGCCGGTCAGCAGCAGGGTGCCGCCGATGGCCGCAAGATGATTATAGAGGTGGAACAGTGCCGCCTCGTCGACGCCGGTTGCCTCGCCCACATCCTCGACCAGCACAGCGCGCGCATCGTTCAGCAGGTCGGATGGCGCGGTATCGGCGGTCAGTTGCGCAGGCGTGACCTCCACGGCGCTGCTCACCGCCTGCCACACCCGCGCCAGATGGGTCTTGCCGCAGCCCGCCGGTCCGTGAATGGCCAGTGCCGGCCCGGGCCATGCCGGCCAGCGGTCCAGCCATGCCACGGCGTCGGCGTTGGACGGCGCCACCAGGAAATCCTCCCGCCCCAATGCCGGACGGAGCGTCAGGTCCAGCGGCAGTTGGGCGGGGCGTCGGATCAATGGCCGGTCTCCGGGCTGCGGGTCGCATCGATGACGGTGCCGTCGACCATGGACTGGTCGATGGCCGGGCGTGGATCATAGAGCGCACTGGCAAGATACCGCTCCAGCGCATAGCGCACCAGAACCGCCACACACACCGCCGCCGGAAGCGCCACCAGAACGCCCACAAGGCCGAACAGCGCGCCGCCCACCATCAGGGCGAAGATGATCCAGACCGGATGCAGCCCCACGCGATTGCCGACCAGCGGCGGCTGCAGCAGGGTCTCGATCCCCTGCCCGGCCAGAAAGATGGCGCCGGCGGCGATGACATGCCAGTCGGTGCCGAACTGCAGCAGCGCGAAGCCCACCGACAGCGCAAAACCGCTGATGAAGCCGACGAACGGCACAAAGGACAGGATGCCCGCCGCCATTCCGATCGGCACGGCCAGATCCAGCCCGATCACCACCAGCCCCAGCGAATACCAGGTTCCCAGAATCAGGCACAGCAATGTCTGGCCACGCACCAGGCCGGCGATGCCGCGATCCATGTCCTTGGCCAGACGCCGCACCACATCGCGGCCAGCCACCGGCACCCAGCCATCGATGCGGGCGGTCATGGTATCCCAGTCGCGCAGCAGGTAGAAGCTGACGACCGGCGTGATCAGCATCAGCGACACGATGTTGGCGATCGACATCACCGAATTCATCAGCCCGGTGAGCACGCTGGCGATCATGCCGGCGGCGCGCGACCCCTCGCCCTCGGCCGTGGCGAACATGCCCTGGATGCGTTCGGCCACCTCCGGCGGCAGACGACGCCACAGAAGGTCCAGTTGCGGCAGCACCTCCTCGCGCACCAGCTTCACATATTCAGGCAGACGGTCGATGAAGTCGCCGATCCGGCTTTGAACATAGGGGGCCAGTACCGCCAGCCCGACCACCAGGGCGCCGAAGAAGACAATGGTCACCACCCAGGTGGCCGCCATCCGGCCCAACCCCAAGGTCTCGACGCGATCGACCAGCGGGTCCAGGAAATAGGCAACCAGCAGCCCGGCCACGAATGGCAGCAGCACACCGCCCAGCAGCCACAGGCTGCCGACCAGCACCACCACGAAAATCGCCCAGAACAGCGTACGCGCGCTTCGGCTCATGCTCCGTCCCTTCAGGCGCCGGGCGGTTGGTCGCCGGGCGTGTCATCATGTCGTCCGGCATGGCGCAACCAGCGCACCAGATAGCCCGTGCCGGATAATGCGGTGGTCGCGGCCACGACCACCATCAGCAGATCGATAACTGTCTGCCAGTGCCTCTGGTTCAACGCCGCGTCACCGGGCAGAAACGCCGCCGCCATGGCCAGCACGGCCAGTGCCATCGCGATCTGTGCCGCCGTGTTGACCTTGCTGGCCTTCGAGGGGCTGATGGCAAAGGGCTGCCCCACGGTCTGCCCCAGCATCACACCACCCACGATCATCAGGTCACGAAACACCACCGCCATCACCAGCCATACCGGCAGCCAGTTCTGCCAGCCGAGGGCCACGAAGGTGCCGACGATCAGCAGTTTGTCGGCCAGCGGGTCCAGCCAGGTGCCAAGCCGGGTGCGGGCGTCGAACCGCCGGGCGATCCAGCCATCGATCCCGTCGGACACGCCGGCGATCAGAAACAGCCAGAAAGCTTCGGCCATGAAGTCGCGCAGCACCAGCCAGACGATGACCGGCACGGTCAGGATCCGTGCGGTGGTGATCAGATTGGGAAGCTGGCGCAACCCGCCGGCCATCGCGGTCTCAGCCGCCGGAGCCGGTCGCGCGCGGCGGCACCGAGCCGACGGGCGCCGCCTGTCCGGCCGGCGGTGTCTGGCCCGTCGCCGCACCGACCGGCAGCCCTCGACCGATCGGTGCCGCCGGCTGACCGGCCGGCGCCACCGAGGCCGGCGCCGCGGTTCCTGGTGCCACCGACCCGACCGGCATGCCGCTCGCACCCACCGGGTTGCGGACGCGGTCGACCAGTTCCCAATCGGTGCCAAGCGGCATCAGGGCCAGATTCTGCCGGGTCAGAGCCGCCTGAAGACCATCGCGGTCACCATAGTACCGGATGCTGATCTCGGCGCCCTTGTTCGACAGCAACCGTTCCTCGACCGCCTCGATCATCGCCAGAGCCGACAGGCGCCGGCGGATTTCGGCCCAGACCGACAGATTGCCGAACCGAACCACGGCATCCAGCGATTCGCGGCGGCTGTAATCGACCAGATTGGTCGAGCGCCAGCCGCTGCGGGCCTGATCGAGCAGCTGCGTGACCACCGTGTCGGCCGCAGCCTTCTCGCCGCCCTCCCCTGCGACGGGTGCGGTGGCGGTGAGAACCGTGCCGTCGGTTCCCGTCAGCCGGCCTTCGAGCTGGCCGCCGGCCACGCGTCCCTCGGCAATCCACACCGCCTCGGCGTCGTATCTGGCAGCCAGCGCATCCTGGGCCGCCGGATCTGACAGTGCGCCGCCATCGGCCGGCAAGGCCTGCCGGTCGGCCAGATCACCCAACGGCACCAGCATCGGGATCAGACCGCCGCGACCGACCGCCGTCTCCCATGCGCCACGCCACCAGCCATCGTCCCAGAAGCTGCCGCCGTCATAGCGCAACACCGGCACCACCAGCGACAGGCCCTTATCCGCCGCGGCGAAGGCAATGCCGGCATTGCGCAGCAGCCCGCGCACACCTTCGGCATCGAACCGCACGGTCAGGGTGGCCCGATAGCGCTGCGGCGCCACCGCCTCGTTCGCCACATCGATCGACCGCACCAGCCGCAGCAACTGCTCGTTGCCGGGCCTGGGCAGGCGGTCGTGGTCGCGCGGATCGGTCATGCCGCGGAGCAGACGGTCGAGCGCGCGGCTCTGGCCGACATCCAGCGCCTTTTCCCGCGCCGCATTGGCATTGGCCGCGGTCTCATCGACGGCGACATCATCCTGGGTATAGATCTCGTTGTTCCGGCCCTGGGCCAGGGCCGGCTGTGCCGCCAGAACCCCGATCATGATCAGGGCAAGGGTCACGGCCATGACGCCCTGCAAGGCCCGCCGGACAAGGGATGCGGCAGGGCTGGCCGGGGGGTTGATGGTCGAGCGGCCGCGGACAGCGTGGCCTGGCTGCATTGCTAGCATTGCAAACGCCGATCGTTGCAGTATGTTCACCGCGCCGGACCGCCCGCCGGGCCGCCCGCCGTTCATTCGACGGCAACTCTAGTCGAGAGCCGGCGCGCTGAAAACCATCTCGCCCGGAAATCCGCTTCACGACATCGACGGCGGCCGCCTTCATGCGCCCCCGACGCGTGACACCGGATCCCGGGCCCCGCACCAGAGGCGATGCCTTCGATGAGCGACGACCGCACCGCAGACCCCGCCGCCGCCGCGGCCCCGGAAGCCCGCGACCGCTATCGCGACGCCGGCGTCGACATCGACGCGGGCAATGTGCTGGTCGACCGGATCAAGCCCGCCGCCGCCCGCACGAAACGCGCCGGCGTCGCCGGCGGCATCGGCGGCTTCGGCGCATTGTTCGACCTGAAAGCCGCCGGCTTCACCGATCCGATCCTGGTATCGTCCACCGACGGCGTCGGCACCAAGCTGAAGGTCGCCGAAGCGGCTGGCCGTCACGATACGATCGGCATCGATCTGGTCGCCATGTGCGTCAACGATCTGGTGGTCCAGGGCGCCGAGCCGCTGTTCTTCCTGGATTACTTCGCGACCGGCAAGCTGTCGGTGCCGCTGGCCGCCGCCGTGGTCGAGGGCATCGCCGAAGGCTGCGCCCAGGCCGGCTGCGCGCTGGTGGGCGGCGAGACCGCCGAGATGCCAGGGCTGTATGCCGGCAGCGATTACGATCTGGCCGGCTTCTCGGTGGGTGCCGCCGAACGCGGCACCCTGCTGCCGCGCGCCGATGTCGGCGCCGGTGACGTGGTCATCGGCATGGCGTCGTCCGGCGTGCATTCGAACGGCTATTCCCTGGTCCGCAAGCTGGTCGCCGATGGCGGCTTCGACTATGCAGCCCCGGCACCGTTCGAGACCACGGCCGCAAGTCTCGGCGAGGCGCTGCTGACGCCGACCCGGATCTATGTCAAGGCGCTGATGCCGGAAATCCGCGCCGGCCGCGTGAAGGCGCTGGCCCACATCACCGGCGGCGGCCTGCTTGAGAACATTCCGCGCGTGCTGCCGGATGGCGTCGGCGCCGATCTGGACGCCACCGCCTGGACCCTGCCGCCGGTCTTCGGCTGGCTGGCCGCGACCGGTGGCCTGACCGGCCATGAACTGGCCCGTACCTTCAATTGCGGCATCGGCATGATCGTGGTGGTCGCGGCCGCCGATGCCGATGCGGTGATCGCCGGACTTGCCGCCGCGGGCGAGACCGCCGGCATCATCGGGCGGCTGGCACCGCGCGCCACGGGCGACGCCCTGGTCGTGATCGATCATATGGAGACCGCATGGCCAAGCGTGACGTCGCCGTCCTGATTTCAGGATCGGGCAGCAATCTTCAGGCATTGATCGACGCGGTCGCGGCCGACCCCGACCACCCTGCCCGCATCCGGCTGGTGATCTCGAACCGGCCGGGTGTCAAGGGGCTGGATCGGGCGGCGGCCGCCGGCATCGAGGCGATCGTCATCGAGCACAAGCACTTCCACGACCGCGCCGGTTTCGACGCGGCGCTCGACGCGGCGCTGCGCGCCCGCGGCATCGAACTTGTCTGCCTTGCAGGCTTCATGCGCATCCTGACCGCGCCCTTCGTCGAGGCCTGGACCGGCCGGATGCTCAACATCCATCCCTCGCTCCTGCCCGCCTTCAAGGGGGCCCATGCGATCGATGACGCGCTGGCCGCCGGTGTGCGGGTCACCGGCGTGACGGTCCATTATGTCGTGCCGGAAATGGATGCCGGGCCGATCGTCATTCAGGCGGCGGTACCGGTTCAGCCGACTGACGATGCGGCCAGCCTGGCGCGCCGCATCCATACGGCGGAGCACCGCATCTATCCGGCGGCGCTGCGTTGGGCGGCAGCCGGCCATGTCAGCCTTGGCGATGATGGCCGCACCCGGTATTCAGGCCCGGCCGTGGCGGTGAACGCGGTGCTGATCTCGCCGCCGGCGATCGGCTGACACGGCACGCCGGCGCCATGGAACGAACCCACCACAGACCAAAGAAGACAGACCAAAGAAAGGGGGGCCGTCCGGAACATTACCGGACGGCCCCCCTTCATATCGGCACTGAAACCGGCGCGAGGCCGATCAGCCGACGATTTCGGTCTGCGCGAAGAAATAGGCGATCTCGTTGGCGGCGTTCTCGGCCGAATCCGAACCGTGCACCGAATTCGCCTCGATCGACTCGGCGAAATCCTTGCGGATGGTGCCCTCGGCGGCATTGGCCGGGTTGGTGGCGCCCATGATCTCGCGATTGGCGGCAACCGCGTTCTCGCCTTCCAGCACCTGCACGACCACCGGACCCGAGATCATGAAGCTGACCAGATCGTTGAAGAAGGGGCGCTCGGCATGCACGGCATAGAAGCCCTCGGCCTGCGCCTTGGTCAGTTGCAGGCGCTTCTGCGCCACGATGCGCAGACCGCGGCCCTCGAAGCGGGCGTTGATCTGGCCGGTCAGGTTGCGGCGGGTGGCGTCGGGCTTGATGATCGACAGGGTGCGCTCGGTGGCCATTGTCTCGAACTCGTTTCTACGATGCAGGAGGAAACGGCGCGGCCGGTCGATGACGGGCGGGCTGCGCCGACGGGTCTCCGCGGTTCCTCCCCGTCACACTCGTTCGGGACTTGGGCCCGTTCGGAGCCGGCGGGGATTGAAAAGCCGCGATCGAGCGGGCTTATAGCGGTTTCCCGGCCGCGCGGCAACCACCGCTCCGTGACGCCCCTGTCGCAATGCAACATAAGGCCTCTGCAGGCTCGTGACAGAGGCTCTCCGCCATGCTATGTGATCGCGCATGCTGCACATCAATGATCTCGTCTATCGCATCGAGGGTCGCCCGCTGTTCGAGGGTGCGACACTTGCCATCTCCGAGGGCCAGAAGCTTGGTCTTGTCGGCCCGAACGGTGCTGGCAAATCGACGCTGCTGCGCCTGATCCGTGGCGAGATCAGTCCGGATGCCGGATCGATCGTGCTGCGCCCCGGCGCCCGCATGGCATCGGTCGCCCAGGAGGCGCCCGGCGGCACCGACAGCGCGGTCGAGCATGTTCTGGGCGCGCTGCCGGAACGGTCGGAGCTGCTGGCCAGGCTGGTCGTCGCCGAAGAGGCGCATGACGGCATGGCGCAGGCCGAGATCCATGCGCGTCTGGCGGAGATCGGCGCCCATGCCGAGCCGTCGCGGGCCGCCCGCATCCTGTCGGGCCTGGGCTTCAACGAGGCCATGCAGGCCTCGGCCTGCTCCAGCTTCTCAGGCGGCTGGCGGATGCGGATCGCTCTGGCCCGGACGTTGTTCGCCAATGCCGATGTGCTGCTGCTGGACGAGCCCACCAACCATCTGGATCTCGAAGCCACGATGTGGCTGGAAAGCCATCTGGCGACCTATCCCGGCACGCTGATCGTGGTCAGCCATGATCGCGATCTGCTGAATGCCGTCACCGACCGCATCGCCCATGTCGATGGCGGCAAGCTGGTGGCCTATCGCGGCAATTTCGACCAGTTCCTGCGCCAGCGGGCGGAACGCCGCGAGCATGCCGCCAAGGCGGTCGTGCGGGTGGAGGCGGAACGCAAGAAGCTGCAGGCCTTCATCGACCGCTTCCGCGCCAAGGCGACCAAGGCCGCCCAGGCGCAGAGCCGGGTGAAGGCGCTGGAGCGGCTGGGATCGGCCGATGCCCCGCCGCGCGCCTATGAGGTGGCGTTCTCGTTTCCCTCACCGGAAACACTGGCCCCGCCACTGCTCGCGATCGACGATGTCACATTGGGCTATGGCGACGCGCCGCCGGTGCTGCGCGGCATCAATCTGCGCATCGATCAGGACGACCGCATCGCCCTGCTTGGCGCCAACGGCAACGGCAAGTCGACACTGATGAAGCTGCTGGCCGGGCGGCTGGAGCCCCGCCATGGACGCATGGTGCGGCCGTCGAAGCTGCGGATCGGCTATTTCGCTCAGCACCAGACCGATGAGCTGATCGCCGGCGACACGGCGTTTCAGCACATGAAACGGGTGATGCCGGGCGTTCATGATGCCAAGGTTCGCGCACAGCTCGGCCGCTTCGGTCTGGCCCAGGCGCGTGGCGACACGGCGGTGGAGCAGTTGTCGGGCGGCGAGAAGGCGCGGCTGCTGTTCGCGCTGGTCACCCGCGATGCACCGCACCTGCTGCTGCTGGACGAGCCGACCAACCATCTGGACATCGAGGCGCGCGACGCGCTGATCGAGGCGGTGAACGAATACACCGGCGCCGTGGTGTTCATCGCCCATGACCGACGGATGGTGGAACTGGCGGCCGAACGGTTGTGGCTGGTCGCCGATGGCCGCTGCAAGCCCTATGAAGGCGACCTCGACGACTATCGTAAGCTGCTGCTTGAAACCGCGCGCGTGGCGCCGGATCGTGGCGGTGCCGCCACCGATGCCGAGGCCAAGGCCAATAAGCGCGATCAGCGCCGCGCCGCGGCTGAGCGTCGCGAAAAACTGAAGCCGCTCAAGAACCTGATCAGTAAGGCGGAGAATGAGGTCGAACGCCTGACCCGGGAACGCGACCGGCTGGCGGCCCTGCTGGCCGACCCGACCTTCTATGACGGCCCCCCGGCCGATGTGGCACGCGCCACGCGTGAGAAGGGCCAGGTGGACAGCAAGCTCGCCGCCGCCGAGGAACGCTGGCTGGCCGCCCTCGATACCTATGAACGCGCCGAAAGCGACGCGATGGCCGACGCCTGACCGCTGATCGGCCGACATCCCGTCGGCCCGCGACTGTCAGCCGATCAGACGCGCGAGCCGTGCCACCGCCGCATCGGCTGCGCGCTCGGGCAGGGCCGCGAACCCCAGAATCAGCCCGGGCCGGCGCCGCGCATCCGACAGAAAATGCGGCGCCAGCGCCGAACCACGCATACCGGCGCGGGCCATCGCCGCCGCCAGGGCAACATCATCGGTGCCGGCGGGCAGGTGCAGCACCAGCGACATGCCGCCGGCGCCGGCGCTGATGGCCATGCCGCGCCCTGGCTGCGGGGCGATGACCCGGCGCTCGATGGCCTCGATCACCGCTGCGCGCCGCCGCGTATAAAGTGCGCGCATCCGTCGGACATGGCGGCCCAGATGGCCATCGGTCATGAAACGGGCCAGGGCCGGTTGCAGCACCAGGGCCGATGGCGGCCCCAGCGCGCGCAGCCCCTCGGCGAAACGAGCGACATGCCCCTCCGGCACCACCAGATACCCAAGGCGAATACCCGGCGCCAGAACCTTGGAAAAGCTGCCGATATAGATCGTGCGCCCATGGCCGTCCAGGCCCTGGAGCGACGGGATCGGCCGCCCGGCATAGCGGAACTCGCTGTCGTAATCATCCTCGATGATCCAGCCGCCCTGTGCCGCCGCACGGTCGATCAGCCGCAGCCTGCGGGCCAGCGGCAGGGTCATCCCCAACGGGTATTGATGCGAGGGCGTCAGAATGCAACTGCGGGCCGCGGGCGCCATCGCCTCGGCCGCATCGGGGTCGAAGCCGTCGGCATCCAGCGGCACCGGCACCGGCCGCGCGCCGATCAGGCCCAAGGCGGTCCTGATGCCGCGATAGCCCGGGTCTTCCACCCAGACCGGTTCGTCACGACCGATGACCATCCGGCAGGCAAGATCCAGTGCCTGCTGGGCACCTGCTGTGATCAGCACCCGCGCGGGGGTCGCGATCACCGCCCGCGTCGCCACCAGATGTGCGGCAACGGCCTGGCGCAGAACCAGCGCACCGGCGGGATCGGCAACCGCCAGGGCGTCGGTCCCGCCAGCTTTCATGCCATGGACGAGCGCCCGGTTCCATGCCGCCAACGGAAACTGATCAAGCGCGCCGATGCCTTCGGCAAAGACCGGCGGCGGCCAGCCCGCCGGCATCCCCGCTGCCGGTGCAACTGCCGATGCCGGTGCCGGGGGTGCCGACGACATGGCGGAGCGGGGCGGTGACAACGCCAACTGGGAATCGGGCAGATCGGCCGAGACCCTGGTCCCATCGCCGATGCGCGCGGTCAGATAGCCTTCCGCCACCAGTTGCTCATAGGCGCCGACAACTGTGCCCCGGGCGACACCAAGGGCCGCGGCAAGACTGCGGCTGGCCGGCAGACGCGCGCCCGGTGCCAGACGGCCGGCCAGAATCGCGTCGCGCAACGCGCCATACAACCCCTGCCCCACGCCGGCGGCCAGCGGGTCGCGCAGGCTGGAGGACCGATCCGGCCAATGGGGAAGCAGGGCAGCGAGGTCGGCAGCGAGGTCGGCAGCGAGGTCGGTCTCATGCGTTTTCGAAGATTGGTCCATTCATAGATCTCATATTTGGATCATTAGATCAGACCAATCATCTCATAGGCTGCGCCATAGCACCACACGCCGCCATGAACGGACCACCCCATGACCATTGATACCGATCTGCCACCCGCGCCACCGGTCCCGCCTCTCGGGTCGACGCCCCGGACGACCCTGACGCGGTTGCCCGACCGGGCGGCAACCGACCGGGCGATGCTGAACGACCTGCTCGACGAGGCACTTCTCGCCCATATCGCCTTCGCCGACGATGGTCAGCCGGTGGTGCTGCCGATCGCCTGCTGGCGCGCGGGCGACCATCTGTACATCCACGGAGCCCGCAAAACCCGGTTCATGCAGGTGCTCGCCGGCGGCGCCCCCGCCTCGGTCGCCGTGACGGTACTGGATGGGCTGGTCATCGCCCGGTCGACCTTCAATCACTCGATGAACTATCGATCGGCCATCATCTTCGGACGGTTCGAGCCGGTCGACGATCCGGTCGCGAAAGCGGCCGCCCTGGATGCCTTCATGCGTCATGTGGTGCCGGGCCGCGACCCGCATGAGCCACGCCCCGGCTCGGATCAGGAACTGAAAGCCACCCACGTGCTCCGGATCGCCCTCGACGAGGTATCGGTGAAGTGGCGGGCCGGCCCGCCGGGTGATCAGCCACAGGACATGGACCGGCCGGTCTGGGCCGGTGTTGTGCCGCTGGCGCTGACGGCGGGGACGCCGATCACCGCGCCCTCCGCCGCCACCCGCCCGGTGCCCCCGGAATTTGCCGCCTATCGCCGCCCATCCGGGTGTGCCAGAGGCTGAGAGTCGCAGACTGCGACTGCGTCTTAAAACCGCCTCACGCAAAATGCATTGCAAACTGCGTGGGGCCGCCTTGCCACCCCTTTGCCGCGACAGCACTCGGTAAGCACAAGTCAGCAGCAATCGCGATGGAGTGCCAATGAATAACCGGCCGCGTCAGTCATCGCCCCTCACCTTCGATTGGATCTTGAAAAATTGATTCTGAAAATATCATATATAGATATGAACTCCCGCACCGACATCGCGTCATCTGAAAAGATGGAGGGTGGATATGACTGATATTGAAGCGGTCCTTCGTAACAACCGGATAACCACTGCGGAAATCATATACTATATGCCGGATCATCCTATGGTTCTGCAGAGCCTTGTCTGGCAGTTTCTGGATCTGGCGCCGCGATTTCCAAAGTTACAGGCTTTCCTGCAGTTCTGGACACGCGAGATAGAGGGGGCAATTCATTCGGTGACTGTGGCCAATGCGGCCCTGGCGGCCCCGGCCAAATGGCGTCATCTCGACGGGGTCTGGCGGCTGCAATAAGGCCGTCCTGTGGCGATGGTGGCGCGGGATTTGCTTACCGTCTTCGCCATCGCAACAGATGACGGTGCATGCCGCGATGGATACCGATCTGCGCGGCACCCGCGGCCGGAAGGCGGCAATGACCGGAGATCGACAGCAGGGTGAAACCGGCCCGCGACCGCTTCTGCCGGTGCCCCCCCCTAAGCACTATGCGTGGCTGCGCCCGGCAGCCCTGGCCATGATGCTGGCGGCGCTGCTGCTGTTCTCGGCCGGCCTGCTGCACAGCAACAATCTGCTCAGGCAGACCGTGCTGACCAGCCATGTCGATCTGTCACAAACCGTCTCCACCCTGCGGCGCCTGGAGCGCTGCTATCTGGAACTGGCGGGCAGTCTGCACCTGATCGGCGGCCCTTCCCATCCCGGCCCTTCCCATCCCGACCCGTCTCACCCGGATCCGTCCATGACGGATGACGCCGACACCACCGCGGCCGATGTTCTGGACCGGGAAATCGTCCATATGACAGCCCATCTGTCAAGCCTGCGGCTGGCCGGACCGGCCGCGGTGATGGCGTCGTTGCCGGATGGAGAGGTGCTTCTGGCCGCCGCCAGCGCAGACCTCGCCTGGTTGAGCGGCCTTCGTGCTGTCGATGTCACCCCCACGGCCGACGCGTTGCGCCGCCATCTCGCCCAGGGTGCATTGCGGCTCGACCCGGCGATCCGGCACCTTGAGGCCACGCTGACCGATGACCAGCAGACCGTCCGTAACAGCTTGATCGAGTTGCAGACCCTGGGGCAGATGTCGGCCGCCGGCATTCTCGCGACGGTGGCCGGCCTGGGCTTGCTCGCCACCCTGATGCATCACGGCCAGAAGCGCAGCCATCAGCGATTGCGCAGCGCCATCGACACCATGTCGGATGGTTTCGTCCATATCGATCGCAATGGCCGGGTCACCGTGGCGAATGATCAGTTGCTGCGCTATCTGCCCCGCGAAACCCTGTCCGTCGGCGGCCTCGGCACCGCCGAGGGGCTTGGCCGCGCGATCGCCTTGGCAACGGCCGATCCCGAGACGACACGCGGCACCCTTGCCGCCATTCTGGGCGGTGCCAGACCACCCGCGCTGTCCGAACGGCGGCGCGATCGGGGCCGACCGTCGGCCGGCCAGATCGATATAGCGCTTGCCGAAGGCCGATGGCTGCGGCTGCGCAGCCATGTCGGCGGCGATGACGGGCGCGCGGTGGCGCTGATCGACGTGACCGCCGAACATCGCGATCTGGCACAGCGCCACCGGAAGGCCCTGGTTTTCGAACATCTGACCGACGGGCTGGTGGTCGCGGACGCCCAAGGCATGATGATCGATGTCAGCCCGTCGACCGCCAGGATCTATGGCGCGGAGCCGGCAGCGTTGTGGGGGCAGCCGCTTGGCCTTCTGATCCAGCCATCCGACGCCATCAGCGTCACGCGCGGCATTATGGAGACGTTGCGGGACCAGGACGTGGTGACCCGGAGCTTCCCGATCGCCCGCCCCGCGCCGGGCGGCGGCATGATAGCCACCGGCCGGACCGCCGAGGCGACGCTGATCGCGTTGCACGACCCGTCGGCCGGCTTTGACGGCGCGATCGCCGTGATCCGCGATGTCAGCGAGGTCCGACGCATGGATCGCCTGAAAGCGGCCTTCGTCGCTGTGGCGGCCCATGAGCTGCGGACACCGACCACCGCGATCGTCGGTGCGCTGAAGCTGGCCTGTAGCGGCATCGGTGGCCCGGTTTCGGAACCGCTCGCCGGGCTGCTGCGCATGGCGATGCGCAATGGCGACCGGCTGACGGCGGTGATCGACGACATTCTGGATGTGGAGCGGCTGGAGGGCGGGCAGTTCACCCTCGCCCATGCGCCGATCGTGCTCAGCCTGCTGCTGAACACGGTCGCCACCGAGGCCGCGGCCACGGCCGGCAGCCTCCTGATCATCAGCCCGGCGCCGTCTGCTGCCGCCGGTCTGACCGTGCCGGGCGACCTGCAACGGCTGGTGCAGGCTCTGGTGAAGGTCTGCGAATATGTCAGCGCCGCGGTCGACGGCACGGCGACGATCGGTCTGGACTGGCGGATCGCCGGAGACCGTCTGCATCTGTCGGCCGCGCTGACGCAACCCCAGGCATCGCCGCCGGTGGCGGCGGCGGCAATGCCCCCCCAGGCCCTGCCGCCGCCGACGGTACGCCGCGCCGGCTATATCGGCTTCGGGCTGGCCACCGCGCGGGCGCTGATCGAGCGCCATGGTGGCAGCCTGTCGTACACTGCCGACGATGGCATTGCCGGCCGTTTCGATATCGATCTGCCCGCCACGCAGCCCGTGATGGCCGCCTGATCACGGCCAGTTCGGGCACGCAGCCGGGCCCGGTCCGTCGGGCGCCACCTCCCTCAGCCAGCTTTTTCCCAGCCGCCGCCCGGCTTCTGTCGCCAATAGGTCAGAGCGTGGCCGGCCGCCTTGCGGGCTCGCCAGCGATCGCGGGCGGCTGCCACGGCGCCATCATCGCCGCCGTCGAACAGGTCCAGCACGCGGATGAATCCGGCCAGACCGGCCGGCTCCACATCCATGCCGTCAACCAGAACCAGCACCTGCGGATCGTTGGGCAGATCGTCGCCCGATGTCAGCCAGACCGGCTGGCGATCGGCCCGCGCGTCACCTTCGGCACCATGGGGCAGAAAGCTGCCGGGGTCATAGGTCCAAAGCTGTGTGTCCAGCGCCTTCACCCGTTCGGGGCTGCCCGCGCGGATCACCGCCCGCCAGCCGCGCGACAGAACCCGTTCCAGCAGGGCCGGCAGGGCCTTTTCAAGCGGTGTCGCGGTCAGGTGATAGAACGCCACCTCAACCCCGGCCTCGACGGCCGGGGTTGAGGTGGCCTCGCCTGTGGCGGCCATGGCCGGGGCGTCGCGGGCGGTCACGCCGCCTCGCCGCTTCCGGTGCCCTCGAAGCGATCGGCAACCAGCCGGTCCAGCAGACGCACGCCATAGCCGGTGGCCCCCTTCGGCCCCAGATCCGTATCGCCCTTGCCCCAGACCACGCCGGCCACATCCAGATGCGCCCAGGGCGTGTCGCCCACGAAGCGCTTGATGAATTGCGCGGCGGTGATGCTGCCGCCATCGCGGCCCTTGCCGACATTCTTCATGTCGGCGATATCGGAATTGATGTCCTTGTCATAGGCATCCGAGAGCGGCATGCGCCACAGCCCTTCGCCGGTCGCCCTGGCCGCCGCCAGCAGGCCATCAGCCAGGCTGTCGTCATTGGCGAACAGGCCGGCGTTATAGCTGCCAAGCGACACGATGATCGCCCCGGTCAGCGTGGCGAGATCGATGATCGCGGTCGGCTTCAGATGATCGCGGGTATAGGTGATCGCGTCGGCCAGAACCAGCCGGCCTTCGGCGTCGGTGTTGATCACCTCGATGGTCTGGCCCGACATGCTGCGCACCACGTCGCCCGGACGCTGAGCGGTGCCCGACGGCATATTCTCGACCAGGCCGACCACGCCGACCACGTTCACCCGCGCCTTGCGCTGGGCCAGACCGCGCATCAGCCCGGCAACGATGCCGGCGCCGCCCATGTCCCACTTCATCTCTTCCATACCGCCGGCCGGCTTGATCGAGATACCACCACTGTCGAAGCAGACGCCCTTGCCGACAAAGGCGACCGGGTCGGCCTCGTCGTCACGGCCGGTCCAGCGCATCACCACCAGATACGGCTCGTTCACGCTACCCTGGGCCACGCCCAGCAGGGCGTTCATCCCCAGCGCCGCCATCCGGTCGCGGTCCAGCACCTCCACGTCGATACCAAGGCTGGCAAGGCTGGTCAGCCGCTCCATGAAGGCGCGGGGGGTCAGCACATTGGCCGGCTCGGAAATCAGCTCGCGGGTGAAATCCACCCCCTCGCCCACGG
Organism: Tistrella arctica; assembly: GCF_039630945.1. Classification (NCBI taxonomy): domain Bacteria; kingdom Pseudomonadati; phylum Pseudomonadota; class Alphaproteobacteria; order Geminicoccales; family Geminicoccaceae; genus Tistrella; species Tistrella arctica. Next base: position 481,405 of record NZ_JBBKTV010000001.1, on the reverse strand, counting down.
CATCGCGGGCCGCGAAGCCCGCGGCCGCATCGCCGCCGGCATCGCTCATCACCACCACGTCCGGGGTCACCGGGGCGTCCTCGCCCGGCTTGGCGGTGCGATAGCGGTCGAACCGCCAGCACCGCAGCCGTGCGCCCAGCCCGACTTCGGCCGCCAGCGCCGCCGCATCGCCGCCAAGCCCGGTCACATCGACCGCGATGGTGGCCGCGCCCGTCGCGGCCCGCACCGCCCGCCCGCCCAGACGCAGGGCGCGGGCGGTGTCGAACTCGTCGGCCTTGCCGATCCCCAGCAGCACCACGCGGTCGCAACCGATGCCATGCGGGGCCAGAACCGCCGCCTGCTGTTCCGGCTTGCCGTCGAAGCGGGCGGCGGCCATGGCGCGGACCAGGGCACCGCCCGTGGCTTCGTCGACGGCGCGGCCGGCGGCGGTCAGCGATCGCCCTTCGGCCACGGGAAGAACAAGGGTGCCGTCGGTGGGGGTCGACGACGTCGCGAAGCTGATGGTCATGCCTGCCTCTCCGGGTTCCTGTGCATGCGCGGGTGGCGGCCGCGAGCCGGCGGGACACCAGGCCCGCGCCATGCCTGTGCGGCGAAGTCTGCCACCGTCCCGCCAATATAGGTCGTGTCGATGGCGCACAGAAGCCCGGTGACGCAGATCTGCCACAGGGCCCCGGCTGCCCGGGCACTGGACCCCGGCCACGCCACACGATAAGTTGCAGCCGTCGGCGACGCGCACTCGTCCGCGCGGCGGCCATCTGTGCAGAACGGCCATGTGCGCAGGACCACCATATGCGCAGGACCAACCGGGACAGGTGCCCGTTGTGGTCTCAAGCGCCGCCAGCCCGCGCACACCAACGCGCTCTACCGCACCAAGGGTTCCATGCCCCTCGCTTCACGCTATCTGTTTCGACAGCTTCTGCTACCGGCGCTTGCCATTACCATGGGCCTGGTCGCGGTGGTGTGGTTGACGCAATCCGTGCGATTCCTGGATCTGATCGTCAACCGCGGCCTGTCGGCCTTCACCTTCGTGAAGCTGACGATATTGCTGCTGCCGACCTTCCTGTCGATCATCATGCCGATCGCCCTGTTCTGTGCGGTGATCGCGGTCTACTCGCGGCTGATATCGGATCGCGAACTGGTGGTGATGCGGGCGGCGGGCCTGGGCCCCTGGGCGCTGATCCGCCCGGCCGTGGCCCTGGCGGTCGGCTTCACACTGTTCGGCTATGTGCTGTCGAGCTATCTGGTGCCGGTCTTCGCCCGCGATTTCCGCGAGCTGCAATTGTCGATCCGCAGCGACGTCGCGGCGGTCCTGCTGCAGGAGGGCCGCTTCAACACGCCGGTTTCGGGACTGACGGTTTTCGTGCGGGAACGTCTGCCCTCGGGCGAGCTTGCCGGTATTCTGGTGCAGGACGAACGCGACAAGGAACTGCCGGTCACCATGATGGCCGCGCGCGGCGGCATCGTGCCCACAGAAACAGGTCAGCGGATCGTGCTGGTCGACGGCAATCGCCAGGAACGGTCCGGCGACGGCCGGGTCAGCTTTCTGTATTTCGACCGCTATACCGTGGATCTGGCTTTGGTGGCCGGCGATGCGGCGCCCACTATCCCCGACCGGCGCGAACGGTTCATCGGCGAACTGCTGAACCCCGAGGAGGGGCTGCCGCCCAAATTCCGGGCCGAGCTTCGCGGCGAACTGCATCAGCGACTGGCCTGGCCGCTTTACAACATCGCCTTCACGCTGATCGCGCTTGGCCCCCTGCTCAGCGGCGAATTCAGCCGCCGCAGCCGCTGGACGCGCGTGGCGGTGGCGACGGTGGCCATGATCGTGGTGCAGTTGACCGGCCTGACCCTGACATCGGCGGTGGTCACGTCGCCGATGGCGGCCGTCCCGCTTTATCTGATCATCATCGGCGCGTCGGTCGTGGCGCTCGGCCTGATGCTGCGGCCACAGATCCGGCGCATTCCAGCCACGCCGCCACAGGCCGGCCAGGACGGTCGCGAGGTGACGCCATGACCGACGACACCCGCCCCACGCTGCCGCTGCCGCAACGGTTGCGCGCCGGCCGTGCGCCCTCGACGCCCCGGCGCCACATCTCGCCCACGCTCAGCCTGTATTTCGCACGCCATATGCTGGGATCTGTCGGCCTTGTTCTGGGCGTGGTGATCGGTCTGGTGCTGGTGGTGGATCTGATCGAGTTGCTGCGCCGTGCGTCGGGCAATGGCGAGGCCAATCTGGCGACGCTGATCGGCATGGCGCTGCTGAAGAACCCGTTCCAGATTCAACGCATCGCGCCGTTCGCGGTGCTGATCGGCGGATTGATCACCTTCGCCCGCCTGACCCGCAGCAACGAGCTGGTGGTGGCCCGCGCGGCAGGTGTGTCGGTGTGGCAGTTCATGGGGCCGCCGCTTGGGGTGGCCCTGTTGCTGGGCCTGTTCCTGATCGGCATCTTCAATCCGCTGGCGGCCCTGATGAGCGCGCGCTACGAAGCGTTGGAGGCCCGCTATATCGGCGGGCAGTCCAGCCTGCTGTCGGTGGGGCCCGGGGGACTGTGGCTGCGCGAGCGCCTGGACGGACAACCGATCGTCATCCATGCCACGAAGATGGCGGCGGGCGGCACCGACCTTGGGAATGTCACCATCTTCCGGTATGACAGTAACGAGGTCTTCGAGGACCGGATCGACGCCACGCGCGCGCAGCTCACCGACGACCATTGGCGGCTGGAGAATGCCGTTATCTCGGCACCCGACGAGGTTCCGGTGCCACAGCCTGTGCTCGACCAGCCGACCCGGATGACGCGGGAGCAGATCCTCGACAGCTTCGCCAATCCTGAGACCATGTCGTTCTGGGCCCTGCCCGGCTTTATCGCCCAGTTGCGTGATGCGGGCTTCAGTGCGGTGCAGCATCGACTGTACTGGCATTCCCTGCTGGCCCTGCCGCTGCTGATGGTGGCGATGGTCATCACGTCCGCCGCATTCGGCCTGCGTTTCACCCGCCGGGGCGGCGCCGGCATCACCATCGCAGGCGGCGTCTTCACCGGCTTCCTGCTGTATTTCCTGACAGGCGTGGTCTATGCTCTGGGCCAATCCGGGGGCCTGCCGGTGGTGTTGGCTGCCTGGACACCGGCCGGCGTTGCGACGCTGTTCGGAATCGCGACCCTGATGCATCTGGAGGACGGCTAGCCTTGGTCGCCGGACCTGCTCGTAACCGCCGCCGCCGTCCGCGCCCCGGCCGTCTTTCTCGTCTGCGCGCGGAGCTGATGGCTGCCGCTGCGCTGTTTGTTATCGGCGCCGCACCGGGGCAGCTTCACGCCCAGGCGCTGCCGTCGCTGTCGTCCGACGAGCCGGTGCTGATCCAGGCCGACGAGGTCGAGTATTCCGATCAGCTCGACATCGTGATCGCCCGCGGCAATGTGGAAGTGGCGCAGGGGCCGCGGATCGTGCGCGCCGACACCCTGACCTATAACCGGCGCGACGGCATCGTGACCGCGCAGGGCAATGTCGCCATCGTCGAGCCCGACGGTTCAGTGCTGTTTGCAAGCTATGCCCAGTTGGATGAGGAACTGGCCAAGGGGGTCGCCCGCGATCTGCGCGCCAGGCTGGCCGACCAGACCCTTCTGGCCGCCGCCGGCAGCACGCGCGAAGGCCGTTTCACCCGCATGGACAAGGCCGCCTATACCGCCTGCGAGCTCTGCGAGGAAACCCCCGACCGGCCGCCGCTATGGCAGTTGAAGGCCGATACCGTCACCCATGACGAACAGACCCGCGACATCGTCTATCGCGATGCAACGCTGGAACTGCTGGGCGTTCCGGTGATCTATACCCCCTATTTCAGCCATCCCGACCCCACCGTCGACCGTCGAAGCGGCGTGCTCGCCCCGACCTACAGGTCGAACAGCACGCTGGGCAGCCGGATCGACGTGCCGTATCACATCGTCATCGACCCGTCGAGCGACGCCACGGTCACGCCGATCTGGACCACGGATCAAGGCGCCGGCCTCGGGCTGGAATACCGGCGGGTTCTGGACGAAGGCGCCTTCTCGCTGGAAGGGCTGATCGCCGATGCCAGCGACGACGTCGATCGCGACAACACCCGCGGCTATATCGCCGGCCGCGGCCGTTTCGACATCAACCGCACCTGGCGCTGGGGCTTCGACGGCATGTGGGCCGGCGACGACACCGTGCTGCGGGTCTATGATATTTCGAATCGCGAGACGCTGACCTCGACGCTGTATGCCGAACAGCTGAACGGCCGCGATTATGCCCTGATCGCCGGCTACTGGTTTCAGGGGCTGCGGAGCGATCAGGTCCAGTCACGCCTGCCGATCGCCGTGCCCATGGCCCAGTGGAACCAGCTCGGCGCCCCCGGCGCCGGGCCGATGGGCGGCCAGTGGCGCCTGGATTCGAGCTTTGCCGGCCTGACCCGGCGCGAGGGCACCGACAGCTATCGCATGACCGTGGATGGAGGCTGGAACCGCAGCTTCATCGGCGCGGAAGGTGGCGTCTACACCGTCGCCACGGGCCTGCGCGGCGACGGCTACATGGTCGACGACGTTCAGGACGGCACCCGGACCTTCGACGGCACAACCGGCCGGGTCGTGCCTGAGGTGTCGCTGGACTGGCGCCTGCCGATGGTGCGGTCCGACGGCGCGGCGCGCCAGGTGATCGAGCCGATCGTGCATGCGGTGCTCAGCCCCTATGGCGGCAACCCCACGAAGATCCCGAACGAGGACAGCCGCGACTTCGAGTTCGATGAGACCAATCTGTTCGAGAATCAGCGCTTCGCCGGCTATGACCGGGTCGAGGGCGGACCGCGGGTGAGTTACGGCATGCGGCTCGGTCACTACACCGGCGATGGCGGCCAGATCACCGGCCTGGTCGGCCAGTCGCTGCGCGCCCGGGCCGACGACACCTTTTCGCCGGGCAGCGGTCTGGACGACAAGGTGTCGGATTATGTCGGACGCGTTGTCGTCACACCCGATCCGAACCTGAACCTGTATTATCGCTTCCGATTCGACAAGGACACGCTGGAGCCGCGCCGGACCGATCTTGGTGCAGCCTGGATCGTGCGGCAGGCGAGCTTCGACCTGTCTTATATTCTGCTGCAGGCCGATGAGGAACTGTCGCCGGAGGACGCCGACGATCGCGAGGAAATCTATTTCAGCGCCGGCTATGACATCAGTGACGATTTCAAGATTTTCGGCAGCCTGCGTCGCGATCTTGAAAACGAGCGGTCGATCGACCATGGCGTCGGTGTGGCCGTGGACTTCGACAATTGCCTGTATATCGTTTCAGAAGTCCGCCGCAGCTTCTCGCGCGACCGCGACGTGCAGCCCTCGACCGATGTGCTGGTCCGGGTGGTGCTGCGCACGCTGGGCGGAACTTACTGACATGTACCCGACCGAGCACAGAGGACGTTCGATGAAGCCCTTGCGCATTCTGCTCCTCGCCGCATTCGCAGGCACCACGGCCCTCGGCGGCGCCGCGGCCCTTGCCCCCGGCCAGGCGCTCGCGCAGACCGCCGGGCGGGTTGCCGCCGTGGTGAATGACGACATCGTGTCGGTCTTCGACCTGACCGCGCGGCTGGACATGCTGGTCAAGACCTCGCAACTGCCCGACGACCAGCAGACCCGCCAGCGCCTGGCCTCGCAGGTTCTGCGGCAGTTGATCGATGAGCGGATCCAGATGCAGGCCGCGCGCCGCCTGGGCCTGGACGTCTCGGCCGACGAGATGTCGCGCGCCGAGGCCGAGATCGAGAGCCGCAACAATTTCCAGCCCGGCACCCTGCAGCAGAGCCTGCGGGCACAGGGGATCGTGCCCTCGACGGTCACCGAGCGGCTGCGCGCCGAGATCGCCTGGGAGAAGGTGGTCGCACGCGAGGTTCGCCCGCGGATCGTGATCGGTGAGGACGAGATCAACGCCGTGCTCGACCGTATCCGCGCCAATGCCGGCCAGACCGAGTTTCGCGTGCTGGAAATCGTGCTGAGCGTGCCGTCGCCCGATCGCGAGGCCGAGGTCCGCCAGAACGCCGAGCGGCTGCTCGACCAGCTGCGCGCCGGCACGCCGTTCACAGTTCTGGCCCGCGAGTTCTCCGATGGTGTGACCGCCCAGCAATCGGGCGATGTCGGCTGGGTTCTGCCCGGCCAGTTGTCACCCGAGATCGATGCATTTCTGGCCAATGCCCGTCCTGGTGCCGTTTCCGGCCCGATCCGCACCCCCGAGGGCTATCACCTCGTGGCCGTGGCCGACAGCCGCAAGGTCACCGGTGGCGATGCCTCGCAGATCCAGGTGGCGCTGAAGCAGATCGCCATGCCGGTGCCCGAGGATGCCGCCGCCGCCCGTGCCATCGGCGACCGCCTGCTGGCGGCGACCGCAGATCTGAATTCCTGCGATGCGGTCGAGGGCATCGCAAGCGAGCTTGGCGCCGATCCGCAGACCGATCTGGGCACCCTGACCGTGGGCGACCTTGCCCCGGCGCTGCGCCAGGCGGTGATCAATCTGGGCGTCGGCGAGGTATCGCCGCCGATCACCGGCGGTGGTGCCGTCCGGGTGCTGATGGTGTGTGAACGCAGCGGCGACATCACCGGTCTGCCCGATCGCGACGCCATTCGCGACGCGCTGATCCGCCAGCGGCTCGACACCATGGCCCAGCGTCATCTGCATGATCTGCGCCGGCAGGCCTTCATCGATGTCCGCGTCTGACACCAGGGGCGGGCTGCCGCTCGCGATCACCATGGGCGAGCCCGCCGGCGTGGGTGGCGAGCTGACGCTTGCCGCCTGGGCCGGCCGCGAGGCTCTGAGCCTGCCGGTGTTCTTCGCCCTGGACGACCCTGAGCGGCTGCGCATGATCGCCGGCGCCATCGGTGCCGCGGTGCCGGTCGAGGAGATCGCCAGACCTGAGGATGCCGCGGCGGTGTTCGGCCGTGCCCTGCCGGTGCTGCCGGTCCGCCTGCCCTATCCGGCCACGCCCGGCAGCCCCAACCCGGCCCATGCGACCGCGGTGGTCGAGGCGCTCGACCGGGCGGTGGCGCTGGCACTGGCCGGCCGGATCGGTGGCGTCGTCACCAACCCGATTCAGAAGAAAACCCTCTACGACGCCGGCTTTCCCTATCCCGGCCACACCGAATATCTGGCAGCCCGCTGCGGCATCGGCATCAAGCCGGTGATGATGATCGCAAGCCCGGCGATCAAGGTGGTGCCGGTGACGATCCACGAGCCGCTGATCCGGGCGGTCGCAATGCTGACGCCGAGCCTGATCGTCGAGATCGCCACCATCACCGCCGAGGCGTTGCGCCGCGATTTCGGCATTGCCCGGCCGAGGCTGGCGCTGGCCGGGGTCAACCCGCATGCCGGCGAGGATGGTGCGCTGGGGCTTGAAGACAAGGCGGTGGTGGCGCCGGCGGTCGCGATGCTGACGGCAGCCGGTATCGACGCCCGCGGCCCCCTGCCCGCAGATACCCTGTTTCACGCCGAAGCCCGCGCCGGTTATGACGCGGTGCTCGGCATGTACCATGATCAGGTGCTGATCCCGGCCAAGACGCTCGATTTCCATGGCGGGGTCAATGTCACGCTGGGCCTGCCGATCGTGCGCACCTCGCCTGATCACGGCACCGCCCTCGACATTGCCGGCCGCGGCATTGCCCGCATCGACAGCCTGGTTGCCGCCATCAGGCTGGCCAGCCTGATGAGCGCCGCACGCAGACGTGCCGCCGGCTGATCCGGAGCCCCATGACCGACGAATTTTCATCGACCGGCCCTGCCGCCGTCACCGTTCCAGACGACACAGCCGCCCGGCTGGAGGCGCTGCCGCCGTTGCGCGACGTGATCGCGGCCAATGGCCTGGATGCGCGCAAATCGCTGGGCCAGCATTTCCTGCTGGATCTGAACCTGACCCGGCGGATTGCCAGACTGGCCGAGGGGCGCGGCGGGCTCGCCGGCGGCACCGTGATCGAGGTGGGCCCCGGCCCCGGCGGCCTGACCCGCGGCCTGCTGGCCGGCCCCGCCGCCCGGGTGATCGCCATTGAGCGCGACGCCCGCGCCGTCCAGGCCCTGCAACCGCTGGTCGAGGCGTTTCCCGGCCGGTTCTCGATCATCGAGGCCGATGCGCTGACCATGGATCCGGGCGCGCTGCTGGATGCGGCGGGCGATCCCGGCCGCTGCTGGATCGCATCGAACCTGCCCTACAACATTTCCACCCAGCTAACCGTTCAATGGGCCGAACGCCCGGACCGGATCGCCGGCATGGTACTGATGTACCAGAAGGAAGTGGCCGACCGGCTGATCGCCGAGCCGGGCGGGCGCGATTATGGCCGGCTGTCGGTGCTGGCGCAATGGCGGTTCCGGATCGCCAAAGGCTTCGACATCGGCCCGCGCGCCTTCACGCCGCCGCCCAAGGTGACATCGACCGTCCTGATCTATGAAACCCGCCCCGAGCCGCTGGCGCCGGCCGATCTCCGCCTGCTGTCGGCGGTGACGGCAGCCGGCTTCGGCCAGCGCCGCAAGATGCTGCGCCAGAGCCTGAAAGGTCTGGGTGATGCCGAAGCGCTGCTCGCCGCCGCGGGCATTGAGCCGACACGGCGTGCCGAAACCGTGTCGGTCGAGGGGTTCTGCGCCTTGGCACGGGCGTTGGCATCGCGGGATCCGGCACAGATGGACTGACCATCATCCGCGCGCGCCGATGATGGCCTACAACACGAAATCGGCGGCAGCGCCCGCCCCGATACCCCGCACCATGATTTCCATATCGGCGATGCGATCTCCGTCGATATCAAGGCGCAGGAGTGACATCTGCGCGTTGATGGACGCGACCACCACGGCCCCGGCCACGCCGTCGAACACCATGTCGTTCATAAACCGGAATGCCTGATCCCCGGCATGTGCGGGATCCGCGTCGATCATCGACAGATCGATGCGGTCTCCTTGGGCGCGGCTGAAATCGTTGATCGTGTCACGTTCCCCAGGGATGGCGGCACTGTCGGCGATGGCCCGATAAATAAAGGTGTCGGCGCCCGTGCCCCCCTCCAGCAGATCAGCGCCCTCACGCCCCACCAGACGGTCATCGCCGGCATAGCCACGCAACGTGTCGCTGCCGGCCGCCCCAAGAAGCAGATCGCCACCCGCATTGGATCCATGCACGGTCTCGATCGCCGTCAACTGATCGCCCTGCGCATCGCCATCAAATCCCCGCCCGCTGGCAAGGTCGACGCGGACAGCGATCGCGCTGTCGGTGTAGGTGACAGTATCGACGCCGTCACCGCCTTCCAGAAGATCCGCGCCGCCACGCCCGCGCAGAACGTCGTCGCCCTCAAATCCACGCAGGGTCTCGGCCCGCGCCGATCCGGTAAGCACATCGCCATGCCGGCTGCCATGAACGATCTCAATGCCCGTGAACCGGTCGCCCTCGGCATCGCCGCCGGCTCCGGTGCCGGTCGTGAGGTCGACCCGCACACCAGAGCCGGCGTCGGTATAGGACACGGTGTCGATGCCGGCACCACCCTCCAGCAGATCGGCGCCACCACGCCCGCGCAGAACATCGTCGCCATCGAAGCCGCGCAATGTCTCTGCGCCGGCACCACCAGACAGGACATCATTTCCGGCGCTGCCATGAACCGTCTCGATCGAGGTCAGCCGATCGCCCTGCGCGTCACCATCCATGCCGACGCCAGTTTCCAGATCCACCCGAACACGAACCGCGCTGTCGGCGTAGCTGGCGATGTCGATCCCATCGCCGCCCTCCAGCAGATCGGCGCCACCGCGCCCGCGTAGAACGTCATCGCCTTTGAAGCCACGCAGCGTGTCGTCGGCGTCCGTGCCCGACAGGTTGTCAAAGTATTTGCCGCCATGGACGATCTCGATGCTGTCGAGGGCGTCGTCATCCGTGTCGGCACCACGGGCGCGGCCCGATCGCAGGTCCACGATCAATGCGGAGTCGGCATCGGTATAGGATGCCGTATCGATTCCGGCGCCCCCTTGAAGCAGATCGCGACCGCCACGCCCGCGCAGCACATCATTGCCGTCGCCGCCCTCCAGGCGATTAACGCCATCATCGCCCGACAACTGGTCGTCATAGGCAGAGCCGGTCAGGTACTCGACAGCCGTAAGCCTGTCACCTGCGGCATCACCGCCGGTGCCGAGGCCGTTTCTGACGTCGACGACCACGGCAGCCGAACTTTCGGAATAGCTGGCCCAATCAAGGCCGACGCCACCGATCAGCAGATCCGCACCACCACGCCCCTGAAGAACGTCACTGCCACCGGCCCCATCCAGCCGGTTGGATGCGGCATCGCCGTAGATCCCATCCCCGAACGCCGATCCGACCACGTTTTCGACCTCGTACACCCGATCGAGGCGATTGGTGTTGCTGCCTGCGAGATCGACTGCCACCGGCTGCCATGCCTGCGCGAAATCGATGGTGTCATTGCCCTCACCGCCGAAGAAATCGCCGCCGCCATTCTCAGATGCATAGAGCAGATCGTTGCCTGAGTATCCATTCACCATCGAGAAGCCGTTGCCTGCGGTCAGGATGTCGTTGAAGACTGAGCCGATCGCGGCTTCAATACCAATCAGCGCATCGCCTTCGGCATGCCCCCCCCGACGCGGTGGCCGCGGCGATATCGATAATGACTGCCGCGTCTGATGACAGATAGAGTGCGAGGTCAAGGCCATTGCCACCAGTCAACCGGTCGGCTCCGGCACGTCCTTCAAGAACATCGGCGGCATCGCCGCCATAAAGCAGGTTATCGCCGGCATCGCCCGACAGGCGATCCTCAAAGCTCGTGCCGATGACGCTGGAGATATTGATCAGTCGATCGCCATCGGATGCCGTGCCGTCCGCGAGATCGACGATGATGGCCGCCGCCCGCGTCTCATAGGTCACTGTATCGAAGCTGCCGGTGCCGCCATTGATGATATCGGCGCCTCCACGGCCGTCGAACAGATCGTTGCCCGCGCCGCCCGTGAGGATATTGACGCCATCATCTCCATAGAGACGATCATCCTCGGCGCTGCCGATCAGATTCTCGATACCGCTCAGGGTATCACCCTGCGCGTCTCCCGTGCTGCCCACGCCATGCAAAAGGTCAACGGCGACCCCGATTGCGGATTCCGTATAGGCTGCCGTGTCGATACCGGCGCCCCCGATCAGTTCATCTGCGCCAGCCCGGCCCTCAAGCGTGTCATCGCCGCCCTGGCCCAGAAGACGATTGGCGACCGCACTGCCACGGATGGTATCGGCGTGGCCGCTGCCCCACACCTGTTCGATCCCGACCAGCGTGTCGATCTTGCCCTGTGCATGTCCGGCAAGACCGGCCACCAGATCGATCCCCAGCCCGGCCGGGCTGTCGGCGTAATAGACAAGATCGACGCCCGCGCCGCCGTCTATGTTGTCGCTGCCGGTTCCGGGGATGAGAAAGTCATCGCCATTGGCGCCAAAGAGCTGGTCATCGTCGGCGCCACCGTCGAGCCGGTCATCATCCGCGCCGCCGATCAGCGTGTCATAGCCATCGCCGCCCCGCAGCACATCCTCGCCATCATCACCGGACAAGTAGTCGTCGCCGATCCCGCCATTCACCTCGTCATCACCGGCATCGGCCAGGATCTGATCGTCACCGCCATCGCCGTTCAGCGTGTCATGACCAAGCCCGCCCCAGATCTCATCCGCCCCGTCGCGGCCGAAGACAACATCATCACCAAGCCCACCGGAAATGACATTGACCCGCGCATCCCCCCACAGCGAATCATTCCCCTGTTCGCCGAGAATACGGAAATAATTGTTCTGATAGTCGTTGCCCTGTCCGGCGATGCGCACGGCGTCACTGCCGGACGACACATTGCTGTTGCCAAGCGATGTGAGAAACTGATTGGCGGAAGCAGCCGCGCCCGCTGCCGAGAACGACAGCACCGTCACATCATAGCTGCCCACCACCTCCTCATATTCCGCAACCGCGACATAATAGAAGCCGCTGGTGGCGGGGGTGTATTCGAAATAGGCGTTCAGCCCGACGCCACTTTCGCCGTCCGATATCAACATCCCGCCATCCGGCCGGCGCAGATACATCAGAATGTCACCGGCATCGGGATCGGCATCGGTCTGTGCCGATCCATAGAACCGATAGATCACACCTGCGGTCAGGTTGATCCGAATCCAATCGACGTCGCCAGCGACGTCAAATCGGCCGCCATACTGAAAACTGTTCTCGCCCACGCCGAAATTCGCCGTCGTGGTGGAGTTTGCAGCCACATCCGCCATTGGGGTTCCGCTCCCGTGTGATTTCAACCTATGTCCGTTTGCCCGCAGCGGCGCCAACGTCGCACATCCGGTGCCGAGGATCTTGATTGTGATAATCGTCACACGTATTGCGTCTTGACAAGAACGAGACACAGCCGAACACACGAATGTGATCGCGATGAACCGTTACCCCCCCTGAACCGGGGGATAAACGGGATGCGACAGGTCACCGCCGCCAGTATTCTCAGGCAACGACCTTGAAGATGACATGTCGTCAGACGACATTGCGTCCCAGCCACCTCGCTCTGGCATCGACACCTTGCGGAGACTGCATGACCTATCTTCTGCTCGCCGCCGGCCTGGGATTGTTGTTTCTGGGTGGCGAACTTCTGGTCCGCGGCGCGGTGGGCACCGCCACCCGGCTGGGGATTTCGCCGATGGTGATCGGCCTCACCCTGGTGGGTTTCGGCACCTCCACACCGGAACTGGTCGCAAGCCTTCAGGCGGCGCTGGGCGGTGCGCCCGGCATCGCCATCGGCAATATCGTCGGCAGCAATATTGCCAACATCCTGCTGATTCTGGGCACATCCGGGCTGATCCTGCCGATCCTGGTCAACCCGCAGGCCTTCCGGCGCGACGGCACGATGTTGACGCTGGCCACCCTGGCCCTGATCCTCGCCTGCCTGGGCGGGGAGTTGGGGCGGATTGCGGGCGCGCTGTTCCTGGTCGGTCTGGTTGGCTATACCATCTACAGCTATATATCCGACAAGCGGATGAACGACGCCACCGCCCGGATGCATGCCGCCGAGGCGGACTATGTGGCAGAGCAGGAGCCGGTGAAGACCGCCAGCATCGGCCGCAGCCTGCTGATCACGGGGATCGGCATCGCCGGCGTGATGCTGGGGGCGAATTTCCTGATCACCAGCGCGGTCGAGGTGGCGCGGACCTTCGGCCTGTCCGAAGCGGTGATCGGCCTCACGCTGGTTGCCATCGGCACCTCGCTGCCGGAACTGGTCACCTCGGTGATGGCGGCGCTGCGCAAACATGGCGAGGTTGCCTTCGGCAACGTCATCGGCAGCAACATCTTCAACGCGCTCGGTATCGGCGGTGTCACGGCCCTGGTCCAGCCGATCGCGATCCCGCCCGAGGTGCTGGCGCTCGATATCTGGGTGATGGCGGCGGCAACCGGATTGCTGCTGGTCTTCGCCTGGACCGGCTGGCGGATCGGCCGGCGCGAGGCCGGGGTGTTCCTGGCCGCCTATGTGCTCTATTTCGTCGTGCAGTTGTCGCCGGCGGTACGCGGCGCGCTTGGCCTCGCCTGAGCCATTGCCCTGCCCGACAATACACTGATGGCCCGCACCGGATATCCGATGCGGGCCATCAGTCGTTTATGGTCAGACCGATCGCGACGACGGCCGATCGAGCGAAGCTCAGCGACCGGCATCCTCGCGCATGCCATTCACGAAGCCGCTCAAGCCCAGTTGGCGCTTGCGGCGCAGGCGCTCGGCCCGCAGGATCGCTTCCAGATTGGCCAGGCTGCGATCGACATCATCGTTTACCAGCACATAGTCGTATTCGGCATAGTGGCTCATTTCATCAGCCGCCTTGGCCATCCGCCTGGCCACCACCTCGGCACTGTCCTGGGCCCGGGTGGTCAGCCGGCGCTCCAGTTCCACGATCGACGGCGGCAGGATGAATACGGTCACCAGATCGTCGCGCGCCCGGTCTGCCAGTTGCTGGGTGCCCTGCCAGTCGATATCGAACAGGACGTCGCGGCCGGATGCCAATGTCGCCTCCACCGCCGCGCGCGGGGTGCCATAGCTGTTCTCGAACACGGTCGCATGTTCCAGCAGGGCATCGTCATCGACCATCCGCTGAAAGGCCGGCTTGTCGATGAAGTGATAATCCACCCCATCCACTTCACCCGGCCGCTTCGCGCGCGTGGTCACCGACACCGACAAGGCGATGTCGTCGTCGCTGGCCAGCAACCGCCGCGACAGCGTGGTCTTGCCGGCGCCCGATGGCGAGGACAGCACCAGCATCAGGCCACGGCGCCGGTCATGGGGAAGGCGGCGGCTGGTGGTGGCGGCATCACTCATGCCCACACCTTGGCCGGTCCGGCAGTCTGCATCACGTGTCTCGCTTCCATCATTCCAAAAGATCCCTTTATATCAAGGATCTTACTCAACATTCTGGATCTGCTCGCGCAACTGGTCGATCCGGGTCTTCAGCGCCAGCCCGATGCGGGTCAGCGTGGTGTCCGAGGATTTGGAGCACAGGGTATTGGCCTCACGATTGAACTCCTGGGCCAGAAAATCGAGCTGCCGGCCGACCGGTTCGTCGTCGGCACACAACGCCCGCGCCTGGGCGACATGAGCGTCCAGCCGGTCCAGTTCCTCGCGGATATCGGCCTTGGCGGCCAGCACGGCCGCCTCCTGGATGATCCTGTCTTCCGACAGGCCGGCGCGGTCGTGGAGCAGGCTATGGATCAGCTCGTCCAGCCGGTTGCGGATCACCTCGGGCTGGGCGGCGGCCGTCGCCCGGGCATCGGCGATCAGGCCGCCGATCGCATCGATATGCTCGTCGATCAGCCGGGCGAGGGCCGCGCCTTCCTGGGCGCGCGCCGCAACCAGCCGGTCGAAGGCCACGATCAGGCTGTCGGTCATCGCGTGCTCGCGGGTGGCGCGGGCGGCTTCGCTTTCCTCGTGCTCCACGGCCTGGATCAGGCCGGGCACGCGCAGCAGACCATCGATCCGCGGCGCCTTGGCCTTGGGGAAGCGCCGCTGCAGATCGGCGATCACCTCACCCAGCCCGTCGGCCACATCCGGGTCCAGGCGCAGCCGCGTGCCGCGGGCATGGACCACCATGGCAAGCTGCACGCTGACATGGCCGCGCCGCAGCCGGTCCTGGGCCACCCGGCGGATCACCGGCTCGAACTGATCGAAGCCGGCGGCGAGGCGGATGCGGAGATCCAGCGAGCGGCCATTGACGCTCTTGACCTCCCAACTCCAGCGATAGCGCGCATCGCCGGCGTCGGCGCGGGCAAATCCCGTCATGCTGGCGAGCGCCATGGCCAATCTCCTGAGGATGAGCGATGATCGGCGGACTATACGAACCCCGCAAGCCCCCGCCAAGCAGCGATTGCCACAGATGCCCGACGACACCCGCCCGCCACGCGACCGCCTGTCGCCCCGCCACATCGCCATCACCGGTGCGTCCAGCGGGCTCGGCGCCGCACTGGTCCGGGCCTATGCGGCACCGGGCGTCAGGCTGTCGGTGCACGGACGCGACGCGGCCCGCCTGGACGGTGTGGCCGCCGCCGCCCGCGCCAGCGGTGCGACGGTCGATACGGCCCTGTTCGACGTGACCGATGCCGGGGCCGTGGCAGACTGGCTCACCCGCGCCGACACGACCCTTCCCCTGGATCTGGTCGTCGCCAATGCCGGCATATCGGGAAACGAGGCGGCGTCGGGCGGCACCGTTTCGGCCGAGGTCACGCGCGCGATCTTCGCGGTCAATGTCGACGGCGTGGTCAATACCGTGTTGCCGGCCGCCAATCTGATGCTGGGCCGGGGACGCGGGGCGATTGCGATCATCTCAAGCCTGGCCGGTTATCGCGGCCAGCCCGGTGCCCCCGCCTATGCCGCATCGAAGGCCGCCGTCAAGGCCTGGGGCGAAGGTCTGCGACCGCGCCTCGCCAAGGGCGGCCTGCATGTGTCCGTCGTCTGCCCGGGCTTCGTGCGCACGCCGATGACCGGGCGCAACCGCTTTCCGATGCCCTACCTGATGGATGCCGATCGCGCCGCCGCCATCATCCGCCGGGGGCTCTGCCGCAATCGCGCCCGGATCGCCTTTCCCTGGCAACTGGCCGCGGTGGTCTGGCTGCTGGCAGCCCTGCCGGCATCCTGGGCGGATGCGCTTCTGCGCCGGATGCCGGGCAAATAGCCACCAGGACCGCCATGTCCGTGGCTGGCCGGCCCGCCATCGCGAAACGCGCCGACGCCCTGCGATATGCTCTTGCCAGACGCACCCCGATTGCGCAACCATGGCGCCACTGATGGTGTCCGCGATCGACTTGGTCGATCGGGGATGAAAAGGGAATGCGGTGCGCGATCACGGCCGAAGCCGGCGATCGCAATTCCGCGGCTGCCCCCGCAACTGTAAGCAGCGAGTGCCCCATCCTGACTGCCACTGGTCCATCGAGGCCGGGAAGGCGATGGCGGTGCGATGACCTGCGAGCCAGGAGACCTGCCGTCATTCGCGGTCACGGGCGAGCACGTCGGGCGGGGTGTACCGATGGGTTTTTGCAAGCGGTGGCGGCGTCAGGGCCCCGGACACCCGTCTTCCTTCAGGCACGGTTCCAACAGGCACAAAGCCGCATACCATGCTGGCCTCGTTCGCAGTGACCGATCGACATTGCTGAACGAGGTCTATCGGTGCCTGATACCACTGCCCGCTTCCGCGGCCCGGACTCCGTCCGCCGCCAGCCAGCCAACCGCCATGTCACCACGGCCGCCATTCTGACAGCCGCGCTCGCCGCCGGCCTGTCGTCGCCCATTGCACAGGCTGCCTCCGACGACGAGGTGACACCGCTCGGGCCGATCTCGGTATCGGCCGCACGCACGCCCACACCACTGGCCGCGATCGGCAGCGCGGTGACGGTCATCACCGGCGAGCAGCTTGAAGCGCTTCAGATCCGCCATGTCGACGATGCCCTGCGGCTGGTGCCCGGCGTCGCGGTCAGCCGCACCGGCTCGGTCGGCGGCCTGTCGCAGATCCGCATCCGGGGGTCGGAAGGCAATCAGACCCTGGTGCGGATCGACGGCATCGAGGTCTCGGACCCGTCGGCCGGCTCGGAATTCGATTTCGCCCATCTGCTGGCCTATGAGGTGGAGCGGATCGAGGTTCTGCGCGGCCCCCAGAGCGCGCTGTACGGATCGGACGCCATGGGCGGGGTGATCGACATCACCACGAAGCGCGGCGCCGGCCCGCTGTCGGGCAGTCTGCGGACCGAGGCCGGCAGCTTCGAGACCCGCGAGGCGGTGGGCAGCCTGTCCTATGGCGACGAGATTTTCGACGGCATGGTCTCGGTGCAGAGCTTCCGCACCGACGGCATCTCGGTCGCCGACGAGCGGGCGGGCAATCCTGAGACCGACGGTTATCGCAACCGCTCGGCCTTCGCGAAATTCGGCTGGCGGCCGACCGAGGATCTGGAATTCGCCCTGGTTGGCAGGACCCTGCGCTATCGCGCTGAAGGTGATGGCTATTCCACCCTGCCCGTCGACGGTGACGAAGAGACCCGCGGCACCCAGAGCTTCGCCCGCGCCGAGGCCCGCTATGCCATGGCCGATGGCCGATGGCGCCACAAGCTGGGCATGGCCCATACCGAGCACGACCGCGATTACCGCACGGACGGCACGATATCCAGCACCTATCTGGGGCGGCGCCTGAAGACCGACTATCAGACCGATTACAGCGTCGACACCACCACCGGTTTGCCCGCCAGCCACGATATCAGTCTGGCGGCGGAATATGAGCGCGAGACCGTGCGCACCCACAGCGACTGGTCATCGGTCGACCGGGCCTTCGATGCCACCGGCTATGCCGCCGAATACCGGCTGGGCCTGTTCGACAGCCTGTTCCTGTCGGCGGCCGGCCGGCTGGATCAGAACGAGCTGTTCGACGATGCCGCCACCTACCGGCTGACCGCCGCCTGGGTGATCGACGGCACCGGCACGCGGCTGCGCACATCCTATGGCACCGGGGTCAAGAACCCGACCCTCTTTGAACTGTTCGGATATTCAGCCAGTTACCGGGGAAATCCCGACCTGAAGCCGGAACGGGCGAAGGGCTGGGACGCAGGGGTAGAGCAATCCTTCCTCAATGGCCGTGTCACCGCCGATCTCGGTTATTTCCGCCAGGATATCGACCGGCTGATCCAGGGCACCGGCGATACCTCGATCAATCTGGACGGCACGTCGAGGATCGACGGCATCGAGGCATCGCTGACCCTGCGGCCGGTCGGATGGATGGACATCCGCCTCGCCTATACCTATACCGATGGTGAGGATGCCAATGGCGAGGAGCTTGTCCGCCGGGCGCCGCATGTCGCCAGCGCCGATATCGCCACCCGCTTTCTGGATGATCGCGCCCGCGCCGGCGTGTCGGTGGTCCATAACGGCGAGCAGAAGGACTGGGCCTATGACGCCAGCTACACGCGCAGCATCGTCACATTGGACGCGTATACGCTGGTCGGCCTGACCGCGGCCTATGACCTCACCGACCGGGCCGAGATCTTCGGTCGGGTCGACAATCTGTTCGACGAGCAGTATCAGGAGGTTCTGGGCTATGGTTCACGCGGGCGGGCAGCCTATGCCGGCCTGCGGATGCGGTTCTGAGCCATGATCCGGCGCAGCCCTGTGGCCGTGGCGGCGATGATCCTTGCGGCGATGATCCCGGCTGCGACACCCGTCGGGGCGGCGCCGGCCCGGATCGTCTCGATGAACCTGTGCGCGGATGAATTGCTGCTGCGGCTGGCGCCACCGGGGCGGCTGGTTTCGGTCACCTGGCTGGCGGCAGGGCCGGCGGCGATCGATGCCGGCCCTGCCGCCGGGCTGACGCTCAATCACGGGCGGGCCGAAGAGATTGCCCGGCTCCAGCCCGATCTGGTGGTGGCCGGGCGCTATACCACCGCCACCACCACCGCCATGCTGCGCCGCGCCGGCATCCCGGTGCAGCTTCTGGACGAGGCAACCAGCCTCGATGGTATCCGCGATCAGGTGACCAGCCTCGCGGCCGTTATCGGCAATCCCGATGCCGGTGTCGACATGCTGGCCCGGATGGATGCCATGCTGGCGGCGGCGCGGCCGGCGCCGGATGATCCGGGCGGCATGCCCGGCGTGGTGGTGCTGCGGCCCGGCGGCGGCGTTGCCGGCGCCGGCACGCTTCAGGACGAGATCCTCACCGCCGCCGGCCTGCGTAATCTGGCGCCGGATGCACCGGTGGATGGCGACGGCCGCATCGGCCTGGAACGGCTGCTGCGGCTGAAGCCGGAGCTGCTGATCCTGGACAGCGATGGCGCCGCACCCCCGGCCCTGGCACGCGAGGTGCTGGACCATCCGGCCTTCCGCAGCCGCCAGGCCGGCATCACCATCGCCTCGCTGCCGGCGGCGCTGTGGGTCTGCCCGGGCCCCTGGGTCGCCGAGGCGGTGGCAAGGCTGTCGGCTGCGCGCCGCACGGTGCTGGCCCGACGCGGTGCCGACCAATGATGATGAGGCCATACATCCGTCTTGCCGCCGGCACGCGCGTCGTCACCGGCGGGCTTGCCGCACTGACCGCCCTGCTGATGCTCACCTCGGTGGCGACCGGTCCCGACGGGCTGGATCTGTGGCAGGCCATCGCCGATCTGTGGCAGGACCGCGAAACCCTCGATGCGCTGGTCCTGGTGGAGTTGCGCCTGCCCCGGGCGATCCTGGCCGCCCTGCTGGGTGCGGGGCTCGCCATGGCCGGGGCCATCCTTCAGGGCCTGCTGCGCAACCCGCTGGCCGATCCGGGGGTGATCGGGGTCAGTGGCGCCGCAGGCTTCGGCGCGGTCTGTGTGTTCTATAGCGGGCTGGGGGCGCTCTGGGCGCTGGCTCTGCCGCTGGGCGGCATCACCGGGGCCTTGCTGGCGACACTGGTTCTGGCGCTGGTCGCCCGCCGGGGGGCGGGAACCACGGCGCTGATCCTGACCGGGGTCGCCATCGGCAGCTTTGCCGCCGCCTTGACCGCGCTGGCGCTCAACCTCGCGCCCTCACCCTATGCAGCACTGGAAATCGTGTTCTGGTTGATGGGATCGCTGGCTGATCGCAGTATGAACCATGTCTGGCTGGCGGCACCGCCGATCCTGATCGGGCTGGCGATGCTGGTTCGCACAGGCCGGGCGCTCGAAGCCCTGACCCTGGGCGAAGACACCGCCCGCAGCCTGGGCTTCGACATCACCCGCACCCGGCTGGCGGCGATCATCGGCACCGCGCTGGCGGTGGGGCCCGGGGTCGCCGTCGCCGGTGCGGTCGGCTTCGTGGGGCTGATCGTGCCGCATCTGATGCGGCCGCTGGTCAACCACCGGCCGGCGGCCCTGGTCTGGGTGTCCGGCCCGGCCGGTGCCGCCTTCACGCTCGCAGCCGACATCCTGCTGCGCCTGCTGCCGACCCGGCCCGAGCTGAAGCTGGGTGTGGTGATGGCGCTGATCGGTGCCCCGTTCCTCGCCTCCCTGATCCTGTCCGTTGCCCGAAAGGATCCCCGATGACCGCCACCGCCATGGCAGAGCGTCCGGTTCTGGAGGCCGTGAGCATCACCGTTGCCGGGCCGGCGCGCCCCATCCTGGATGCGGTCGGCCTGCAATTCGCGCCCGGCCGGCTGGTCGGGCTGATCGGGCCCAATGGCGCCGGCAAGACCACCCTGCTCCGCCTGCTGGCGGGGTTGTCGCGGCCCGATCGCGGCATGGTGCGTCTGGGCGGGTGCCCGATCCACGACCTGCCCGCCATGCGGCGCGCGCGCTGCCTGTCCTATCTGGCGCAGGGCGGTCAGGCACATTGGCCGCTGGGCGCCGACGCGGTCGTCGCTCTTGGACGCCTGCCCCATGGCGACGGCACGACGCCGGCCGACAGGGCGGCAATCGCCCGCGCCATGGCCCTGACCGGCACCACAGGCTTCGCCGGCCGCCGCATCGACCGGCTGTCGGGCGGTGAAACCGTGCGTGTGCTGCTGGCGCGCGCGCTGGCGGTCGAGGCGCCGGTGCTGCTGGTCGACGAGCCGGTGGCGGCGCTGGACCCCGCCCACCAGCTCGATGTCATGACTGTGCTGGCCGATCAGGCGCGCCAGGGTGCCGTGGTTATCGCGGTGCTGCACGATCTGTCGCTGGCGGCGCGGTTCTGCGACCGGCTGGTGCTGCTGACGCAAGGCCGGGTCCTGGCCGATGGCGACGCAACCGAGGTGCTGGCTGCGCGCCATCTGGCCACCGCCTATGGCATTCATGCCTGGCGTGGCGAGGCATGCGGCCGGCCGCTGATCATTCCCTGGGCACGGATCGGCCGCGCCGACGATGCCGCATCCATCCCCCCATCACACCAACCCGATGATGACGAGGTGGCACCATGCCCGCGAGCTTCCGCGCCACAGACCGCCGCACGATACAAGACGACGACACCCGTCGGCTCATCGCCGACCTGATCGCCGATCCGGCCCAGGGCTGGAGCACCGGCAGTTTCGGGGCCATCGCCGAGTTCATCCGTGATGCCGACGAAGCAATCATGGGCACCGCAGACGTTCCCGCGCGGCTGGCCATGGCCACGGCGCGGGGCGCGCTGGCGGTGGACACTGGAACGGCGTGCCGGCCGCTCGCCTATCACACGCCATCCGCCGACGGCATCGGCTGGTCGTCGGCCATCGCCTTCTGCCAGCCGGCGACGGCCGCAACCTGCGCCGCGCACAGCGTGGTGACCGAGCTGGGGCCGGATGACCACGCGGTGCGCGATCAGGACCGGCCGGCGATCCTGTTCGATCTGGGCCTCGCCATCCCCCATGTCGATGCCTGTATCCGGCTGTCCGATCCGGCCGCGATCGCGGTTCTGCGCGGTCTGGCCGGCCGGCCGCTGCTTGGCCCCGATCCGGGACCGCGCCGCGCCGCCGCCGCCACCGGCGGCCATCGCGTCTTCATGACCAGATTGTCACGAATCGAGGTTTATCAGCCAGTTCCGACAGCTGGTCAAACCTCGCCCGAAGGCCCGCACACCCATCTTCTGCCCAAACTGCTGGCGGCCGGGCTGGCGCATTCGGCGCCCACCCCGATTGCCGAGGGCGAGGTTGCCGGACTGACAATGCACGCGGCCAACCCGCTGCGGGACATGACGGGCCGCCCGCGCCCCTTCGACCTTGCCGCACATCTGTCATTCGCAGCCCTGTTCGCCCGCCATGGCGACCCGCGCGCCGCCATGATCATGCAGCGGGTGTTCGATGCGGTGGATAGCGGCCTGCCGCCACGCCACGGCGCCGCGCTGACCGCCGGCTGTGAAGACCTTGATGGCCGATGGATCAGGGCGGCGGTGAAGGTGGCCTTGCGGCAGGCCCGCCAGATGGGTATCGGCGACCCGGCACTGATCGCCGACTGGCAGCATGTCCACGATCCGGCCGGCGGCGATGCGGCCAGATGACAGGTGCCGAGCTGCGGCAGATCAGTCTTGTTTCGAGCCGGTCGCTGCGGCCCTGGCGGCGGCACGGCGCTCGCGCTCGATCCGCCGCCATTTGGCGACGTTGCGATTGTGCTCGGCCAGTGTGGTCGCGAACACATGCCCGCCAGTGCCGTCGGCCACGAAATACAGCGCATCGGTCTCGGCCGGCTGGGCCACGGCCATCAGGCTGGCGCGGCCCGGGAGCGCGATCGGCGTTGCCGGCAGACCGTCAATCTCATAGGTGTTCCAGTCATGGGCGGTGCCAAGATCGCTGCGGGTGATGCCACGGGTGATCCGGCCGGTGCCGTCGCTCAGGCCATAGATCACGGTGGGGTCCGATTGCAGGCGCATGCCGCGCTTCAACCGGTTGATGAACACCCCGGCGACCAGCGGCCGCTCATCGGCCACCCCGGTCTCGCGCTCGACCACCGAGGCCAGGATCAGCATCTCCTCGGGCGATGACAACGGCAGATCCGGCCGGCGCGCGGCCCATGCCTCGTCGAGCGCCCGGTCCATCGCGGCCTTCATGCGCTCGATGACACCCGCGCGGCTATCACCACGGGTGAAGGTATAGGTCTCGGGCATCAGACCGCCCTCTGCCAGGCTGTCCAGCGGCGGCATCTCGCCCGACAGCCGGTCATCCTCGGCAACCATGGTCCAGGCGCTGCGCAGGGTAATCCCCTCGGCCACGGTCAGGCGATGCAGCACAACCCGGCCCTCGACCAGCATATCGATGATGTCGGACGGGCTCTGGCCGGGCTCGATACGGTACTCACCCGCTTTCAGACCGGCCTGAACATCCATCAGCGTCACCGCGGCCCGGAACGCCAGCGGCTGGTCGATCGCGCCGGCATCGGCCAGGCGCCGGGCGATGCCGATCACACCGGTGCCACGCGGCAGCATGACGGTGCGGGTCTCGGTCAATGCCGCGGGCGTCTCCAGCCACACGGAGCCCCACCAGACCAAAGCCCCCGCCCCCGCGACGACCAGGGTCATCACGGAAACGAGGGCGATGGCAATATACTTCAGGATGCGCACGGCAGCCCCTGCGTCAGACGATCCGAAAGACGTCGGACCGACGGGCGGTCATTCCGGTCGCGCGAAGACGACCGAGGCATTGGTGCCGCCAAAGCCGAACGAGTTCGACAGGGCATAGCGCACCGGCCGCTCCTTCGCCTGATGCGGCACCAGATCGATATCGCAGCCGTCATCAGGGTCATCGAGGTTCAGCGTCGGCGGGACGACACTGTCGCGGATGGCGAGGATCGAGAAGATCGCCTCCACCGCGCCGGCAGCACCCAGAAGATGACCGATCGACGATTTGGTCGACGACATCGACAGCTTGTAGGCGGCATCGCCGAACAGCCGCTTCACCGCCGCCAGTTCGATCACGTCACCGCGCGGCGTGGAGGTGCCATGGGCGTTGATGTAGTCGACCTGATCCGGCGTGATGCCGGCACGCTTCAGTGCCGCCTGCATGGCCCTGAAGCCGCCATTGCCGTCTTCCGACGGGGCCGTGATGTGATAGGCGTCGCCCGACATGCCATAGCCGATGACCTCGGCATAGATATGCGCGCCGCGGGCCTTGGCGTGCTCAAGCTCTTCAAGCACGACCACGCCGGCACCCTCGCCCATGACAAAGCCGTCACGGCCCTTGTCCCAGGGTCGGGAACCACGCTCAGGCGTGTCGTTATAGCCAGAGGACAGCGCCTTGGCGGCCGCGAAGCCGGCAATGCCCATCCGGCAGACCGCTGCTTCCGAGCCGCCTGCGATCATCACGTCGGCATCGTCCCACATGATCAGCCGGGCCGCATCGCCGATGGCATGCGCGCCGGTCGAGCAGGCGGTGACGACGGCGTGATTGGGGCCGCGGAAGCCGTATTTGATCGACACCTGGCCCGAGGCCAGATTGATCAGCGCCGAGGGAATGAAGAACGGCGACACGCGGCGCGGGCCGCGCTGCTCCATCGCGATCGCGCCCTCGGCGATCGTCGGCAGACCGCCGATGCCGGAACCGATCATCACCCCGGTCCGGTCAAGATCCTCTTCCGCCTCAGGCTTCCAGCCCGCATCGCGGATCGCCTCGTCGGCGGCGCCCAGGGCATAATGGATGAACTCGTCCATCTTCTTCACGTCCTTGACCGGAATATAGTCTTCCGGACGGAAGGCATCCTCGCCGGCGCCCTTGGGCACCATGGCGGCGATGCGGACGGTGAGGTCGGACACATCGAAGCTGTCGATGCTGCGGATTCCGGACTTGCTGGCGAGCAGACGCTCCCAGCTCGTCTTCACCCCGACCGCGAGCGGAGTGACAAGACCCAGCCCGGTGACGACGACACGTCTCATCTCGGTCAGCGCGTCCTTTCTGCCTGAATGGGCCGCGTGCCGGCGGCCCGAACGGGGCCGCCACAACGGCAGAAGCGGGCGTTGTCGCCCATCCGTCAGCGATCGGATCGGCGGACGACGCCCGTTTCGCGGCGGAACCCATGGCCGCACGACAGATGTCGGTGCGGCGACGGGCCCTTCGATCAGCTCACCCGCGCCGTAGCGGGTGCGGCCGCACCGGCGGCTGGCGCCGGCACGTCGCCCGGAGCGTCAGGGCTGAACAATCAGCCCTGCTGCTCCTGGATGAACGTGATGGCGTTCTGGACGGTCAGGATCTTCTCCGCGGCGTCATCCGGGATCTCGATCCCGAACTCTTCCTCGAAGGCCATCACGAGTTCGACGGTATCAAGGCTGTCGGCACCGAGGTCGTCGATGAAGCTGGCCGTCTCGGTGACCTTGTCTTCGTCGACACCGAGATGTTCGACCACGATCTTCTTCACGCGCTCAGCAATGTCGCTCATCAGTCGTCGTCCCTCAAGCTCACGGGCAAGTGGCGTTCGTTCGGGCGTTGCGCCGTACTGCCGATTGGTCGTGCAGGGCAGCCCCGTCGAAATCGAGAAGGGCTGTAGCACACTTTCCGGACCTTTGTCAGCAGCACTTCCGCATGCCACGGCAAAGATCGCGGGGCTCGTCCGGTTCGCGTCCCCGGCCCGGCGGTCAGATCATGACCATGCCGCCGTTGACGTGGAGCGTCTGACCGGTCACATAGGCCGCCTCGGTGCTCGCCAGATAGACGATGGCCGCGGCGACATCTTCCGGTGAGCCAAGACGGCCCACTGGTACCTTTTCGAGCAGACCGGTCTTCTGCTCGTCGGTGAGCACGTCGGTCATCGGCGTCGCGATGTATCCGGGTGCCACACAATTCGCTGTGATCCCGCGGGAGGACACCTCCTGCGCGATCGCCTTGATCATGGCGGTGAGCCCCCCCTTGGACGCGGCATAATTCGCCTGCCCGGGATTGCCCATATGCCCGACCACCGAGGTGACGGCGATGATGCGGCCATAGCGACGCTTCATCATGCCCTTCATCACCGCCCGGGTCAGGCGGAAACCCGCCTTCAGATTGACGTCGATCACCTGATCGAAATCGGCGTCCTTCATCCGCATCAGCAGCGTGTCGCGGGTGAGGCCGGCATTGCTGACCAGAATGTCGAGCCCGCCCATGGCCGCCTCGGCCTCTTTGACCAGGGTCTCGGCGGCGCCGTCGACGGCGAGATCGGCCGGCACCACATGAACCCGTTCCCCCAGCTCCGCCGCCAGCGCCTCCAGCGCATCCGCGCGCCGGCCATGCAGTGCCACGATGGCACCCTGGGCGTGGAGCGCGCGGGCGATGGCGGCACCGATACCGCCGGTGGCGCCGGTCACGAGCGCGGTACGCTGCGTCAGATCGAACATGGGATCGGTCAACCTCGGTATTCAGAGAGCCAGGATCAATTCAGAGAGCCGGGATCGGGCCGGCAGCCGGTCGGCAACCCAAAAGCCCGACCGGACAACCCGGACAGGTGGCACGGCTCAGAGCGATGTCAGGAACGCCTCGATCTCGGCTGGGGTTCCGACCGACCGGGCCGCGACCGCGCGGTCGATCCGCTTGGTCAGCCCCGACAGCACCTTGCCGGCGCCCAGTTCGACGGTTTCTTCCACACCGGCCGACTTCATGAACAGGACGCTTTCACGCCAGCGCACGACGCCGGTCACCTGATCGACCAGCAGACCACGGATCCGGTCGGGATCCGAGACCGGCTCGGCCAGAACGTTGGCGATCAGCGGCAGGCGGGGTGCATCGATCTCGACCTGAGCCAGCGCGTCGGCCATGCGGTCGGCGGCCGGCTTCATCAGCGGGCAATGGAACGGCGCGCTCACCTCCAGCGGAATGGTGCGCTTGCCGCGGGCCTTGCCGATCTCGACCGCACGGTCGATGGCCGATTTATGGCCCGACAGCACCACCTGCCCCGGTGCGTTGTCGTTGGCGACCACGCAGACTTCGCCGGAGGCCGAGGCCTCATCGGCGATGGCGCGGGCCTCGTCCGGGTCGACGCCCATCAGCGCCAGCATGGCCCCCACGCCGACCGGAACCGCCAGCTGCATCGCCTGTCCGCGGATCTTCAGCAACCGGGCCGTGTCGCCGATGTCGAGGGCACCGGCCGCGCACAGCGCCGAATACTCGCCCAGCGAATGACCGGCCACGAAGGCCGCCTGTGCGGCGATGTCCAGGCCACCCTGCTGTTCCAGCACCCGGACCACGGCCATCGAACAGGCCATGATCGCCGGCTGGGCGTTTTCGGTCAGGACCAGCGTTTCCGCCGGTCCATCGAACATCAGGCGCGTCAGCGGCTGCTTCAGCGCCTCATCGACTTCTTCGAACACCTCTCGCGCAGCCGCGAAGGCCACCGCAAGATCCTGTCCCATGCCCACCTTCTGCGAGCCCTGCCCTGGAAAGACGAACGCACGTGCCATGGAGCCTCGCTTCAGTCTTGGCTTGACGACCCGATCGCCGCGCCGCAGGTCTGCAATCCCGGGCCGGTCGTGGGCCAAGTCATGACCGCGACCGCGACCGATTGTCAAGAACCGCATCGCGTGGCCATGCGGCCCGACGATCGGCCCAGGCCGGCAAACCCGCCGTTTCCATGATTTTTTTCCAGGACACGGCATTGAGCCCGCGGCACAGTTTATCCGAACCCGGCTGCGTTTCCAGAGATTAATTCAACCCGAAGTATATGGCCCGACCGGTCCCCCGTCGATCTTGCCGCAACAGGCCGCGCCGCCGCCCGGGCCGGCGCCGGCGCGGCTATCCGCCATGTCCGGTTCGCCGGGCGCCGATTGGCCTTGCGCGCCCCCGGACTTGGCGTATAGTGCGCAACCTCCGCGCCGGGCCGTCTGAAAGCCGGTGCGCGGAGGGTTTGTCATGTCCGGATGCCGGATGGCTGCGGATGCCCATGACGACCAGCTCCTTGCCGGCACCGGGTGGTGTCGGCTGAGCCCGTACCGCCCGAAGACACCCCCGGCGCCCGGCCACAAGCCGGCGAGCGGGATGGCAGGGCGGCGGGCAGGAAAAAGCCGTAAGGAGTCTTTAACAATGCCCTTCTACGAGACGACGATCATCGTCCGTCAGGACGCGTCGACCCAGCAGGTCGAGAAGCTGGGCGAGGATATCAAGAAGATCCTCGAAGAGAACGAAGGCCGCCTGACCAAGCAGGAGAACTGGGGCCTTCGCCAGCTCGCCTACCGGGTCAAGAAGTACCGCAAGGCGCATTACCTCTACCTGAACATGGAAGCATCGCCGACTGCGCTGACGCAGATCGAGTACATGCTCCGCTATCAGGAAGACGTGCTGCGTTATCTGACCGTCCGCGTCGACAGCCTCTCCGACGAGCCGTCGGCGATGATGCAGAGCCGCGGTCGTGGCGAACGTGGTGACCGCGGCGATCGTGGTGACCGCGGCGAGCGTCGCGGTGGCGACCGTTTCGGTGACCGCGGCGATCGCGGTGATCGTGGCGACCGCTTCGAGCGTCGCGAGCGCCCCGAGCGCGTCGAGCGCTGATCCCAAGGTCCAGTCTTGCGAGGATAGATCGTCATGGCTTCCAACAAGTCACAGAGCGCCGTCACGATTCCGGCGGCACAGGGCCAGCGTCGCCCCTTCTTCCGTCGGAAGAAGACCTGCCCGTTCTCCGGCGCCAACGCGCCGGTGATCGACTACAAGGACGTGAAGCTGCTCAGCCGCTACATCTCGGAGCGGGGCAAGATCGTGCCGAGCCGGATCACGGCCGTGTCCGCGAAGAAGCAGCGTGAGCTTGCCCGCGCCATCAAGCGCGCCCGCATTCTCGCCCTCCTGCCCTTCGTGTTGCAGTAACCCCGACGACGCCGTCCGTTAGAGGATGGCGATCGGTGGGATCAGCAGACCCGGGCCCCTGATCTTCCAGGCCCGGACACAGAAACACGACCTTGTCACCGATGCCGAGCCAGTCGTCTGGCCAGCGGTGGCGGGAACGGAGTGCCCCCAGGCCCCATGCGTATCTCGCGCGACATCACCATCACCCTTGCAGCCGGCGCCCTCAGCGGCGTTGGCAGCCTGCTGGTCGTGACCGGTGCGCTCGGCGTGATCGCGGCATATCTGGCGCCGGCTCCGCTTTTCGCCGCGGCGTTCCGCTTCGGTCTCGCCAACGGCCTGCTGTCGGCGGTTGCCGGCACGATCGCCGGTGCATTGACCGCGGCGGCGCTCGCCGGACCCGAACAGGTGCTCTATGGCATCGGATATGCGGTGGCAACCGCGCTTCCCGTGCTGGTGATCGCCCGGTTCGCCCTGCTCTCGCGCCCCGATGGCGCGGGCGGCACGGAATGGTATCCGGGCGGGCGGCTGATGACGGTGGCGATCACGCTGGCGGCCATTCTGGTGGCCGGCGGCTGGTTGTTCACCCTGGGCGCCGAAGGCGGCCTGCGCGGCGAAGTCGCGCGGACGCTGGAACCGCTGATCGCGCTGATGGCGGCTGATGCCGCAACAGCCGACGCGGCGGCACTGGCCGAAGGGTTGGCGGGGCGTTTCGTCGCCTTCGCCGCGTGTTTCTGGGTGGTGCAGATGGTGTTGTCGGGACTGCTCGGCCGTTTTGCGGCTGAGCGGCTTCTGGGCGGCGCCATGCGGCCGCTTCCGTCGATCTCGACCTTCGATCCGCCAGAGGTGGTTCGCTGGGTTCTGATGGCGGGACTTGCCCTCACCCTCGTCGTCGGTGGCGACGGCGATCTCGGCCTTCTGGCCGGGGTGGCCGCCGTCCTGGCGTCGATGCCGTATCTGGTTCTCGGTCTGGGCGTGGCGCACGGGCTTGCCCGGCGCACACGCGGCGGCGGGTTCATTCTCGCCGCGGTCTACATGCTGGCGCTGATGCTGCGCTGGCCGATCCTGCTGATCGTCATTCTCGGCTTCGTCGAACGTTGGGCCGGGCTGCGCCGCCGCTCCGGCGCCGCCTGACACCGCCTTAGGAGTACATCCGATGGAAGTGATCCTGCTTGAGCGCATCCAGAACCTGGGCCAGATTGGCGACCGCGTTAAGGTCCGCCCCGGTTATGCGCGCAACTTCCTCCTGCCGCAGCGCAAGGCCTTGCGCGCGACCAAGGAGAATCTCGGCTATTTCGAGACCCAGCGTAAGGCGCTCGTCGCGCTGAACGACACCCGCCGGTCCGAAGCCGAAATCCTTGCCGAAAAGCTGCTCGGCCAGGTGCTGCCCGTCGTCCGCCAGGCGGCCGACAACGGTCAGCTCTATGGTTCGGTCACCGCCCGCGACGTGTCGCTGGCGGTCGAGAGCTTCGGCCTCGAGGTCAGCGGCCGTCAGGTCCAGCTGCGCGAGCCGATCAAGACGCTGGGCACCCAGACCGTCTCGATCTCGCTGCATCCCGACG
Organism: Tistrella arctica; assembly: GCF_039630945.1. Classification (NCBI taxonomy): domain Bacteria; kingdom Pseudomonadati; phylum Pseudomonadota; class Alphaproteobacteria; order Geminicoccales; family Geminicoccaceae; genus Tistrella; species Tistrella arctica. The sequence continues at coordinate 451,204 of NZ_JBBKTV010000001.1, read as the reverse complement.
TGGTCGTCGATGTCACCATCTGCGTCGTGCGCAGCATGGACGACTTCGCCAACCAGCAGCGCCGCGCGACCGAGACCGAAGACCAGCTCGACGCCGCCTATGAGGTGGCCGAGGGCTCGGCCTATGAAGACGACGACGACACCGCCTATGAAGGCGATGCCGGGGATCTGGCGGTGGAGGAAGAGGAGGTCTGAGGACCGCCCTTCCGTCATCGGACTGTCCATGACATGCGGCCGCGTTTCGGAGACATCCGGGACGCGGCCGTTGTCATTTTTGCACAACGCAACAAACCACGGCGTCTGCGGTTGTGCGGAAACATGCCCCGGACAACCGGCTCCCGACCTGTTGCATGAATTCAACACTGGACGACAGACGGCGGCCGGCGTTTGACGCGCCGCTTTCCAGGGGCATAAGATTGGAACGTATCTAAACAACGCCGGCCCGGACCGGCGACGACGTCGGACCTCCTCCCCCCGCGTCGGCTGCATCATGCGGCGCGTTGGTGCCGCATGATGCGACCTCGATGAAGGCCCGGATCATCGCTGTTGTCCGGTCGCGGCTCCTGCTGGAGGCGATTGACCGTGATTCCTGGTTTGTCCTTCCTCGGCGGATTGATCCGGTCGGGTACGCTGGTCGTCAACGACGACCAGGGCCGCAGCCACCGCTTCGGCGACGGCGCGGAACCGCGTGTCCGGCTCCAGATCCACGACGCGGCTTTCCTGCGCCGGCTTCCGGTCAATCCGTCGATGGCCCTGGGAGAGGGCTATATGAACGGACAGTTCGACATCATCGAAGGAGACGTCCGTGCGCTGCTCGATCTAGGTGTGAAGAATTACGCCCGCAGCACCAGCCACAGCCACCGGTGGCCCATCTGGACGCTGAAGCTGCTGAATTTCTTCTACCAGCATAACCCGCGCAACCGGGCGCGCCGCAATGTCGCCCATCACTACGACCTGTCCGACGAACTCTACCGGCTGTTCCTGGATACCGACCGCCAGTACTCCTGCGCCTATTTCCAGAACCCCAACGACGATATCGACACCGCCCAATTGCAGAAGAAGCGTCATCTCGCCGCCAAGCTGCTGCTGGAACCGGGTCAACGGGTTCTCGACATCGGCTGCGGCTGGGGTGGACTTGGCCTGTATCTGTCGGGGCATGCCGATGTCGATGTGGTTGGCGTGACCCTGTCGGAAGAACAGCACAAGGTCGCAAGATCGCGCGCCGAACAGGCCGGCCTGGCGGCGAAAGCCGATTTCCGGCTCACCGATTATCGCGACCTCAACGACCGCTTCGACCGCATCGTCTCGGTCGGCATGTTCGAACATGTCGGCTTGAAACACTATGACGAATACTTCCGTAAGGTCTTCGACCTGCTAACCGATGACGGGGTGGCCCTCGTCCACACCATCGGACGCACCGATGGCCCTGGAACCACCAATGCCTGGATCCGGAAATACATCTTCCCCGGCGGTTATGTTCCGGCGCTTTCCGAAATGATGCCGGCGATCGAGCGCGCCGGGCTGGTCGTGACCGATATCGAGATCCTGCGGCTGCACTATGCCGAGACCCTGCGCCACTGGTATCAGCGGTTCATGGTGGAACGCGACAAGGTCAAAGCCCTCTACGACGAACGCTTCTGCAGGATGTGGGAGTTCTATCTGGCCGGCTGCGAGGCATCCTTCCGTCATTGGGGCCAGGCGGTGTTCCAGGTTCAACTGGCCCGCCGGCAGGACGCTGTGCCGCTGACCCGCGATTACATCACCGATATCGAACGGGAATGGGCCGCGCGCGAACGGCGACGGGAGATGCATGTGGCCTGACGGGGATGCGGCGGCGGCCCCTGTCGTCGGCGTGTTGCCCCTTTAATCCCTGCCACGGGCAGTGCATGATCGCCTCCGTCGGGGCGGCGCCGGGGCGCGCCATCCCGACGGAGCCTTCCTCATCCTGCACGAATTCCCGAGGCCCATGACCGATACCGATCTCGACGCCGCCGGCCTGCCCGCCCCTGCCGGTTCTGACGATGGTCGCGGCCAGACCGCCGGCGGCATGCTGCCGGCTGTCGGCACCGCGTTGCCGGCACGTCACCGCCCCAACAATGCCGAGGTCGAGCAGGCGCTGCTGGGCGCGCTGCTGATCAACAATGAAGCCACCCACAGGGTCAGCAGCTTCCTGAGGCCGGAGCATTTCCACGAACCGGTCCATCAGCGGATCTATGGCCAGATCCTGCGGTTCATGGAACGTGGCCAGATCGCCAACCCCGCGACCCTCAAACCGCTCTTCGACAGCGACCCGGCCCTGAACGCGGTCGGCGGTGCGTCTTATCTGGCCCGTCTGGTGGGTTCCGCGATCTCGATCATCAATGTCGAGGACTACGCCAAGATCATCCACGACTTCGCCCTGCGCCGGGCGTTGATCGACATCGGCGAGGATGTGGTCAACGAAGCCTATGACGGGCAGGCCGAGCGCCGGGCGATCGAACAGATCGAACATGCCGAGCACCGCCTGTACACCCTGGCCGAACAGGGCGAGATCGAGGGCGGATTCGTGTCGTTCGATCGCGCGCTGGGCGTGGCGCTCGACCAGATCGAAGCGGCCTATAAGCGCGACGGCAATCTGGTGGGTGTCGCCACCGACCTGATCGACCTCGACAACCTGATGGGCGGGTTGCAGCCATCGGATCTGCTGATCCTGGCGGGACGCCCGTCGATGGGCAAGACCGCGCTTGCCACCACCATCGCCTTCAACGCCGCCCGCGCCTATCGCGCCGAGCCCGACACCGCCGGGCGCGCCAAGGGCGTGGACGGCGCCGTGGTCGGATTCTTCTCGCTGGAAATGTCGTCGGAACAGCTTGCGGCCCGCCTGCTGGCCGGCGCCGCCGGCGTGCCGTCCGACCGGCTGCGCCGCGGCACCATGAGCGCCGAGGACTTCGAACGGGTGGTGATGGCGGCCCGCGATCTGTCGCGGATCCCGCTGTTTATCGACGACACCCCGGCAATCACCGTGCCCGCCATGCGGGCCCGCGCCCGGCGGCTGAAGCGCCAGCACGGGCTGTCGATGATCGTGGTCGATTATCTTCAGCTCATGCGGGCGGTGCGTGCCACCGACAATCGCGTGCAGGAGGTGTCCGAGATCACCCAGGGCCTGAAGGCGGTGGCCAAGGAACTGAACGTGCCGGTGATCGCGCTGTCGCAGTTGTCGCGCGCCGTGGAACAGCGCGAGGACAAGCGCCCCCAGCTATCGGATCTGCGTGAAAGCGGATCGATCGAACAGGACGCCGACGTGGTGATGTTCGTGTTCCGAGAAGAATACTATCTGGCCCGTGCCGAGCCCAAACAGCGTCCGGACGAGAAGCCCGACAAGTTCGCCGAGCGCTACAGCCACTGGCAGAGCCGGTTCGAGATATCGCGCAGTGTCGCCGAAGTGATCGTGGCCAAGCAACGCCATGGACCGATCGGCACGGTGCGCCTGCATTTCGACCTCAACACCACCCGCTTCGGCAATCTGGATCGCGACCATGCGGCGCTGCTTGCCGCCAACGCCCCGGAGGAATGACCCGACGGTGTCCAGCTCTCCTTCCAGTTCCGCGGGCCCTTCCCGTTCCGTACCGCCAGCCATGCCGTCGGCGCCGCCCCCCGCCTGGATCGAGGTCGATCTGGACGCGGTTGCCGCCAATCATGCGCTGCTGACCGGATTGATGCGGCAGCACAATCCGGCAGCCGTCGTCGGCGGGGTGATCAAGGCCGACGGTTATGGGCTGGGCGCCGCCGGATTGGCGCCGGCGCTGGCGGCAGCCGGGGCGCCGGCGCTGTTCGTGGCCCATCTGGCGGAAGGGGCTGCGGTGCGCCACGCGCTGACCGCCGCCGGCCATATCACGCCGGTTTATATCCTGAACGGCATCACCGCCGGCGAGGTGGCGGATGCCCTGGCCTTCGATCTCCGGCCGGTGCTGAACAGCTCCGCCGACCTCGCCTGCTGGACCAGACAGAGCGCGGCGGCGGGCCGACCGCTGCCGGCGGCGCTGCACATCGACACCGGCATGAACCGGCTGGGCTTCGACGAGCACGACCTGACCCGGCTGATCGATGATCCGTCGGTGCTCGACGGTGTCGACATCCGGCTGACCATGAGCCATCTCGCCTGCGCCGACCAGCCGGATCACCCCCTGAACCGGGCGCAGCGCGACCGGTTCAGGGCGGCGGCGGCGATTGTCGGCCGGGGGCGGCTCAGCCTCGCCAATTCCAGCGGCCTGTTTCTGGGGCCGGGCTGGGGCTTCGATCTTGGCCGCCCCGGACTGGCGCTTTACGGCGCCAATCCCGTGCCGGGGCGGCCGAACCCGATGCGACCGGTGGTCACACTGAAGGCGCGGCTGTTGCAGGTGCGAACCGTCGACAGCTTCGAGAGTGTCGGCTATGGTGCGGCAGCCCGCGCGCGGCCAGGCATGCGGGTGGCGACACTCGCTGCCGGCTATGCGGATGGCTGGCCGTGGTCGACCGGCGGCCGTGGCCATGTGGTCATCGCCGGCCACGCGGCGCCGATTGTCGGCCGGGTGTCGATGGACCTGTTGACTGTGGATGTGACCGCCCTGCCCGATACCCTTGCCCATGCCGGCGCGGTCGCCGAGCTGATCGGCGCCCATCGCGACATCGATCAACTGGCGGACGAGGCCGGTACGATCAGCTATGACGTGCTGACCCGCCTGGGCCGCCGCTATGCCCGGCGGCTGACCGGATCTGCTGCCGGCATGTCCGCCGATGCGGCCGCACCACTGACGGAGGTTGACCGCACCCCATGAACCCGCTCGCCGCCATCGGCCGGGCTCTGCTCGGCCTGTTCGAGACAGTGGGCCGCGTCGCGCTGTTCATCCTGACGGTGCTGCGCCATGTCGTGACGCCACCCTTCCATCTGCGCGTCCTGGGGCGCCAGATGATGGAGATCGGCTATTACAGCCTGCCGGTGGTGGGCATGACCGCCCTGTTCAGCGGCATGGTGCTGGCGCTGCAATCCTATACCGGCTTCGCGCGGTTCTCGGCCGAAAGCGCGGTCGCCGGTGTTGTTGTGCTGTCGATCACCCGGGAACTCGGGCCGGTGCTGGCCGGGCTGATGGTCGCCGGCCGGGTTGGTGCCGCCATCGCCGCCGAGATCGGCACCATGCGGGTGACCGAGCAGATCGACGCGCTGAGCACGCTGCGCACCAACCCGTACAAGTATCTGATCGCGCCCCGGGTTCTGGCCGCGACCCTGATGCTGCCGGTGCTGGTGCTGATCGCCGATATCATCGGCGTGATGGGCGGCTGGCTGGTCGGGGTCTACAAGCTGGGCTTCATCTCCACCACCTATCTGGTCACCACGTTCAATTTCGTCGAGCCGATGGACGTGATCTCCGGGCTGGTGAAGGCGGCGGTGTTCGGTTTTCTGATCGCGACCATGGGCTGCTATCACGGCTTCAACAGCCGCGGCGGCGCACAAGGGGTCGGCAGCGCCACCACCAATGCGGTGGTGTCGAGTTCGATCCTGCTGCTGATCTTCAACTACATCATCACCGAGCTGTTCTTTGCCCGCTGAGCCTGCCGCTTGGCCCACCACGGAGCTTGACGTGACATGACCGACGGCGGCATCCCTTCCGACATGGCTGTCCAGACCCCCAAGATCGCGATGAACGACGTCCATAAGTCGTTCGGACCCAAGCACGTGCTGCGCGGCATCGATCTCACCGTCGATGCCGGCTCGTCGCTGGTGGTGATCGGCGGGTCGGGCACCGGGAAATCGGTGCTGATCAAGTCGATCCTGGGCATCGTGCACCCGGACAAGGGCTCGATCCGGGTCGATGGCCGCGAGACCCAGGGGATGTCGGCCCGCGACCGCGAGGACGTGATGGCCGGCATGGGCATGCTGTTTCAGGGCGGCGCCCTGTTCGACAGTCTGCCGGTCTGGGAGAATGTCGCCTTCGGCCTGATCCAGGGCAAGCGCATGGCCCGCCGCAAGGCGCGCGAAATCGCGGTTGAAAAGCTGGCGCTGGTGGGGCTTGGCGCCGATGTCGCGGCCCTGGCGCCGTCGGAATTGTCGGGCGGCATGCAGAAGCGTGTCGGTCTGGCACGGGCGATCGCAACCGATCCCGACATCCTGTTCTTCGACGAACCGACCACCGGCCTCGATCCGATCATGGCCGACGTGATCAACGATCTGATCCGCGATCAGGTGCAACGGCTGGGTGCCACCGCGATCACCATCACCCACGACATGGCCAGCGCCCGCAAGATCGCCGACCATGTGGCGATGATCCATCAGGGCCGGATCATCTGGACCGGCGCGGTCGAGAGGATCGACCACAGCGACAACCCCTATGTCGACCAGTTCATCCACGGCCGCGCCGACGGACCGATCCAGATGGAAATCCGGCGTCCCTGACGCGACCTGTTCCGGAGACCGGACCACCCATGGCGAAAGCCACCAGCCACTATGTCTGTCAGGCTTGTGGCGCCACCGCATCCAAATGGGCGGGGCGCTGCGAGACCTGCGGCGAATGGAACACCATGGTCGAGGAAGCCCTGCCCCAGCCGGTGGCCGGCGGCCGCGGCTCGGCCCTGGCGTCGGCGCGGCGCGGGCTGAATTTCGTCACCCTGGACGGGCCGGTCGAGGTGGTGGCGCGGCGGACCTGCGGCATCGGCGAACTCGATCGCGTGCTGGGCGGCGGGCTGGTGCCGGGTGCCGCGATCCTGATCAGCGGCGATCCGGGCATCGGCAAATCGACCCTGCTGATCCAGGCACTGGCGGCACTGGCCGGCCATGGGGTCGATGCCTATTACGTGTCGGGTGAGGAATCGGTCGATCAGGTGAGGCTGCGTGCCCACCGCCTGGGGCTCGACGGCAGTTCGGTGCGGCTTGCGGCCGATACCAGCGTCCGCGACATCATCGCCACGCTTGAGAAACTGCCGACGGACCGGCCGGCGGTGGCGGTGATCGACAGTATCCAGACCATGCGTCATGACGGGCTGGACGGGGCGCCGGGCACCGTGTCGCAGGTCCGCGCCTGTGGACAGGAGCTGATCCAACTGGCCAAGCGCCGCGGCATCGCCATGATCATCGTCGGCCACGTCACCAAAGAGGGTCAGATCGCCGGTCCGCGCCTGCTGGAACACATGGTCGACACGGTGCTGCATTTCGAAGGCGAGCGCGGCCATGCCTATCGCATCCTGCGCGCGGTCAAGAACCGCTTCGGCGCCACCGACGAGATCGGCGTGTTCTCCATGACCGATCTGGGGCTGGTCGAGGTGGAGAACCCCTCGGCGATTTTTCTGGGCGACCGCGACGAAAAGGTATCGGGCAGCGCCGTGTTCGCCGGTCTGGAAGGCACCCGGCCGGTGCTGGTGGAAATTCAGGCCCTGGTGGCGGCATCGGCGCTGGGCACGCCGCGCCGGACGGTGGTCGGGCTCGACAGCGGCCGGCTGTCGATGATCCTGGCGGTGCTGGACGCGCGCTGCGGGCTGTCGCTGGGATCGAACGACGTCTACTTGAACGTCGCCGGCGGGTTGCGCATCCTTGAACCCGCAGCCGATCTGGCGATTGCCGCCGCCCTGCTGTCGTCGCTGACCGACCGGGCGCTGCCCAAGGAGACGGTGGTGCTGGGCGAGGTCGGGCTGTCGGGCGAGGTCCGGGCCGTGTCACAGATGGAAGCACGGCTGAAAGAGGCGGCAAAGCTTGGCTTCACCCGCGCCTTCGTGCCTGCCAGCGGCACCGGCCGGCAGATGCCGGTCGATATCCGCCCGTTGAAACGACTGGCAGAGCTGGTTGAACTGTTCGTGGGCGTGAACGGCGAATATGCTCCGAAACCTGCAGACGCAGCCGCCCGCGACGGCGGCGGACGGGCTGACCCGAAATCCGGCGATGGCGCCCGCGCCCGCCGCGGGCAGCCGCGCGGAACGATCGAATGACGGTATGGTTTCACGACTGGCGCCATGCCGCCACTGTTGAAGGAAGACCCGGATGTCTCTGACGCTTGCCGACGTGGTGGTTCTTGCCATCGTGGCACTTTCGACCCTGGTGGCGCTGATCCGCGGCTTCGTGCGCGAGGCTTTGTCGATCCTTGCCTGGGCGGGCGCCGCCCTGATCACCGCCTATCTGTTCGATCCGCTGCGGCCGCTGGCCGATGACATGATCGCCAGCGAAACCGCCGGCGACATTGCCACGATCGCCGTCATCTTCCTGGTGTCGCTGCTGATCCTGTCGGTCATCACCCGCGCCATCGGCGATATCGTCTCTGGCAGCCCCTTCACCTTTCTCGACCGCATCCTGGGCGCCGGCTTCGGCATCGCGCGCGGCCTGGGCGTCATGGCGGTCGTCTATATGGGCCTGCTGTGGGTCTGGGGGCCGAATGGCGAGCCGGACTGGGTGCGCCGGTCCGAGACCCGGCCGATGGTGGTCGGCGCCGCCCAGGTCATCCAGAGCGTCGTGCCGGAGCGGATGCGCAACCAGTTCCTGGAGCGCGCCGATCAGGCCGCCAACGCCACGGCCGGCGCCGCGGCCGACGCGGCACGGGGCACATTGGGCGGTGCGATGCCCGGCATGTCCCGCGACAACGCCGCCCAGGCACCGGCCGCGGGCGGGCGTCCGTCGGGCAATGCCGCAGGCGCAACCCCCTCCGGCGGTGAAATCGGTTACGGGGATGGGGCGAGGCATGATATGAACCGGCTTCTCGATGCGATCGAACCCGGACCGGCGGCGCCGTCCGGTGGTGACCAGACCTCTGGTGCGGGTGCCAATTGATCGTGATCGGGCGACGGAGCGACCGCGGCATCACGACGGTCGTCGAAAGCGGTGCGAGGCGATGATCATTACCCATCCCTTCCAACCCCAGCCCGCCGGCCGGGACCAGTTCCTAGAAGACGACGACCATCTGCGCGAAGAGTGCGGAATCTTCGGTATCCATGGCCATCAGGAAGCGGCACGTCACGTGGCGCTCGGGCTGCATGCGCTTCAGCATCGCGGCCAGGAAGCCTGTGGCATCGTCACCTATGACGGCGACCAGTTCCATCCGCATCGCGCGGTCGGCCTGGTTGGCGACGCCTTTGCCGACGAGCGCCTGATGGTGCAGATGATCGGCAATATGGGCATCGGCCATGTCCGTTACGCAACCACCGGCGGTGCCGGCCTGCGTAACATCCAGCCGCTCTATGCCGACTTCGCCTTCGGCGGCCTGGCGATCGCGCATAACGGCAATCTGACCAACGCCCTGACCCTGCGCAGCCAGTTGGTCAATCGCGGCTGCATCTTCCAGTCCACCTCCGACAGCGAAGTGATCGTGCATCTGATCGCGATCAGCCTGTACACGGACGTGGTCGACAAGATCATCGACGCGCTCCGGCAGGTGCATGGAGCCTATTCGATCGTGGCATTGACCCGCGACACGCTGATCGGCATGCGCGATCCGTGGGGCGTGCGGCCGCTGGTGATCGGCAAGCTGGACGGCGCGATGATGCTGGCGTCCGAGACCTGCGCCCTCGACATCATCGGTGCCGAGTTCGTGCGTGACGTCGAGCCGGGCGAAATCGTGGTGATCGACTATGACGGCCTGCGCTCGATCAAGCCGTTCCCCAAGGTCTCCAGCCGGTTCTGCATCTTCGAGCACATCTATTTCGCCCGCCCCGACAGCGTGCTCGAAAATGTCAGCGTCTATGAGGCGCGCAAGCGCATCGGTCGCGAACTGGCACGCGAAAGCCTGGTCGATGCCGATGTGATCGTGCCGGTGCCCGACAGCGGCGTGCCGGCGGCGCTGGGCTTCTCGGAAGAGAGCGGCATCCCCTTCGACTATGGCATCATCCGCAACCACTATGTCGGCCGGACCTTCATCGAGCCCACCGACCAGATCCGGCATCTGGGCGTGAAGCTGAAGCACAACGCCAATGTGCCGATGATCAAGGGTCGACGGGTGATCCTGGTCGATGACAGCATCGTGCGCGGCACCACCTCGACCAAGATCGTCAACATGGTGCGCGAGGCCGGCGCGACCGAGGTGCATATGCGCATCGCATCGCCGCCCACCACCAATCCATGCTTCTATGGCGTCGATACCCCCAGCCGCGAAAAGCTGCTGGCCGCCCGGATGAGCATCGACGAGATGGCGCGGTTCATGAATGCCGACAGCCTGGCCTTCATCTCGATGGACGGCCTGTATCGCGCGATGGGCGAGCCCGGCCGCAACGCCGCACAGCCGCAATATTGCGACGCCTGCTTCACCGGCGACTATGCCCTGCCGCTGACCGACGGCCAGACCGAGGGCGGCGACGCCAAGTTCCGTCTGCGCAGCGACTTCGCCTGATCCCGCTCGCAATCTGCCCCTGCCCGCAAGCCAGAAGGCCGGACCCAAAGCCATGACCGACACGCCAGATGCCCCCGCCCCATCCGAACCCGTGGACGGCGACCGCCCTCTGGACGGCAAGATCGCCCTGATCACCGGCGCCTCGCGGGGGCTTGGGGCTGCGGTTGCCGAGCGCTATGCCAGGGCGGGGGCCCATGTCATCCTTCTGGCCCGCACCGTCGGCGGGCTGGAGGAGACCGACGACCGGGTCAAGGCGGTCGGTGGCACAGCCACCCTGGTTCCGGCCGATCTGACCGAGCTGGACAAGCTCGACAGTCTTGGCAAGCAGATCTATGAGCGGTTCGGCCGGCTCGACATCCTGGTCGGCAATGCCGGACTGCTCGGCAACATCGCGCCCATGTCGCAGCAGCGGCCCAAGGAGTGGGACCGGGTGATGACGGTCAATGTCTCGGCCAATCAGCGCCTGATCCGCAATTGCGAGCCGTTGTTGAAGCTGTCGCCGGCCGGACGCGCGATTTTCGTCACCTCGCGCGCCGCCCGCAAGATCCGCGGCTATTGGGGGGCCTACGCCACCTCGAAGGCGGCGTTGGAAGCCATGGTCAAGACCTGGGCCATGGAGATCGAGAATTCCCGCATCCGTGCCAATCTGATCGACCCGGGGGCGTTGCGCACCCGCATGCGAGGTCAGGCCTATCCCGGCGAGGACAAGGCGATGCAGACCCCGCCCGAGGCGATCGCCGAGCTGTTCCTGGATCTGGCCTCCCCCGGGCTGACCGCCAATGGCGAGATCTTCGTGGCCCAGCCGGCACCGCAGGCACAGGCTGGCGGCGACCATGGCGGCCATCAGCATGGTCCGGGCTGCGGGCATGTTCATTGATCGGACGACGATGATCGGCCGGCACTGACCGGCAGGCAGCCGATGATTGCACCGGCTGCCGCGGGGTCGACCGGACCGAGCAGAATACCGAGGCCTCAGGCTGCGCATCAACGCGGCCTGGGGCCTTTTCTGCATGGCCGGCGCGCTCAGGCACGGTCATCGCCTGCGGCGCGCTCAGGCACGGTCATCGCCTGCGGCGCGCTCAGGCACGGTCATCGCCTGCGGCGCGCTCAGGCTCGATCCGGGTTGATCGGTATGTCGTCGATGATCACTTTCAGCAGGCTTTCGGCCAGATGGACATGGCCATCGGGGGCCCGATGGGGGCTGTCGACGCTATCCGCCTTCACGACACCGCCGCGGGCACCGTCGCCATCGAGCACACCACGGGTCAGCGCCAGCCCGATCAGCAGTGCCAGCACCAGCCGCCCCTTCTCCCGCGCGTGGCTGCCGCCGATCCGCTCGACGAGATGGTAGAGCAGATCGGATTCCAGTCGTGCCCGGATCAGCGGTGCCGCCATACGGCTGTTGATCGAACAGATCAGCATACGGCACACTCTGTAGCAGGCTGCGATATCCTGTGCATCCATGCCATCGTCGGCAGACGGCATCGTTTCGTCGGATGGATGGCGATGAAGTGCGAAGCGGCCGAGCACTTCCGCCAGACGTTCCCGCGGGACGTCACGAAGCAGCGCATCGAATGCCGCTTCCTCAAGGCAGACAGAAAACAGCCGCTCCTTCGAGCCGAAATAGCGAATGACCAATGACACGTTGACCTCCGCTACCCGCGCGATTTCGCGAAGGCCAACGACATCATAGCTGTTCTCTGCGAATGCGGTGCGCGCTGCATCCAGAATCGCCGCTTTTGTGACCTCGCTGTTACGGGGCCTTTTGTCGTTTTCGCTCATTATTCCTTCACAGAAATCAATCTAAAGTTATGCAAACACCTGTTGACATGCCCTGTCATGGACATCTAAGGTTTCGGTCGGCGGGCAGTGCTGCCGTGAACCGACTTCGACCGTTGCGTTCCAGCAGGATTCGACCGTTCTCCTCCCCAATCGCGTTCCGACGGCGGCACATGCCGGGCGAGACGGCCCGTTTCTCGCACGTGCATGTGGCGTTGCGAACGTGTGTGCAACGGATACAGACGGTGATGCCGGAACAGGACGTGCAGCATCGCGACACCACAGGCAATGAACGCCCGTCCAGGCTGAACACGCGTGAGATCCTTGAACTGGTGGCAATGCTGATGGCGGCCGCGAGTGCCGATGATAAATTTGTCGAGAGTCGGCTTGGCTCCCTTCACGAGGAGATAGTGAACACGATCATGTCTCTGGCTCCGGTCACGCCGCAGAGAATGGCCAGCTTCCGGTTTCTGGACATCGAACAGGCCCATGAAACCGTCACGATTCTGGTCCGCCCGAACGATCGCAACCGCATCTGAAGGCGCGTCCGGACACAACCATGGCGCAAACACATGCTGATACATGACCGCACCCGGAGGGGTATGGCCATGGTCTGTGCCATGTTATGTGAAATTGCCGTGATCTGCGCGTATAGACCGAGGTCCCGATTCCGGCATTCCGCGAGACTTGAGCCTGAATCGCGAACTTACATTGAAAATGCTCGTAATAGTGGTCGCCGCAGCCGCTCGTGGCGCAGTTGTGGCGACGGGTCGGTTTGTGGTCAGAAAAGCAAGGTGATGTCACCCGAAGGCGCGGGGGTGTGGCCCAAAGGCGCAGGTCCGCGGATCAGGCCGGCGGTGTCACGGCCATACGGACAGGTGGTCAGGCGGCGACCAGCGCTGCAAACCGGTCCAGATCGATATTGCCGCCCGACAGAATCACGCCGACGCGCTTGCCGGCCACATCGAGCTGACCGGAAAAGGCACCAGCCGCAGCCAGACAGCCGGTCGGCTCGACGACCAGCTTCATCCGGCCGGCAAAGAAGCGCATCGCCGCCACCAGCGCGTCATCAGGCACGGTGATAACCTCGTCGACCAGCGCCTGAATGATCGGGAAGGTCAGATGGCCCGGCGCCGTGGTCTGGGCACCATCGGCAATCGTGCGGGGCGGATCGATCCGGACGATGTGCCCGGCGGACAAGCTGCGACGGACATCGTCGCCGGCCTCGGGTTCGACGCCGATCACCCGGCAGGCAGGATTAAGCGCCTTGGCGGCCACGGCCGCGCCTGAAATCAGCCCGCCGCCGCCGACGCAGACGAACAGCATGTCAAGGGCGCCGCCATCGGGCAGTGCGGCAACATCCTGGATCAGTTCCAATGTGGCGGTGCCCTGCCCGGCCATCACATCCGGATGATCAAATGGCGGGATCAAAACCAGTCCGCGGCGTGTGGCTATGTCGCGGCCGATCGCTTCGCGATCTTGCGTATAGCGGTCATAGGCAACGATCTCGCCGCCATAGCCGCGGGTCGCCTCACGCTTGATCGCCGGCGCATCCGACGGCATGACGATCACGGTCTCAAGGCCGAGCAGACGGCCGGCCAGCGCCACCGCCTGGGCATGATTGCCCGACGAGAAGGCAACCACGCCCGGCGGCACAGCATCCGCGTCCTTCAGCCGCGCCAGCGCGTTATAGGCGCCGCGGAACTTGAAGGCGCCCATCCGTTGCAGGTTCTCGGGCTTGAAGTACAGTCGCGCACCCGTCATGGCATCGGCCGTGGCCGATGTCAGGACCGGTGTGTGGTGCGCAACACCATGCAGCCGCACCGCGGCCGCGCGGACATCGTCAAGACCGATCGCCAGCCCGGACATGGATCACCACTTTTTCTTGCGGTTCGCGAACGGGTTCTCGCTGGTCCGCAGCACCACACGCACCGGCACGCCCGGCAGATCGAATTCGTCCCGCAAGCCGTTGACCACATAGCGGACATAGCTGTCCGGCAGTTCCTTGGGCTGGCTGACGAACACGGCGAATGCCGGCGGCCGGGTCTTGATCTGGGTGGCATAGCGCAGCCGCAGCCGCCGGCCATGAGCCATCGGCGGCGGATAGTTCTCGGTCATCCGCTCCAGCCAGCGGTTCAGCTTGCCGGTCGATACCCGCCGGTTCCAGATCCGGTAGATGTCGAAGCAGGCATCGACCAGCTTATCGGTGTTATGGCCGGCCAGCGCCGAGATGGTCACCACCGGCACGCCCTTGACCTGCGGCATCACATGGCTCATCCGCCGGCGCAGTTCGGTCATGAATTCATCGGCATTGGTGACGGTGTCCCACTTGTTCACCGCCACGACCAGGGCGCGGCCTTCGTCGACCACCAGACGGGCGATGGTCATATCCTGCTTCTCAAGCCCGCGCTCGGCATCGATCATCATGATCACGACATGGGCGAAGCGGATCGCGCGCAGGGTCTCGTCGACCGACATCTTCTCGACCCGGTCGTCGATCCGGGCCTTGCGGCGCATGCCGGCGGTATCGATCAACCGGATGCGCCGGCCGGCATGCAGCCAGTCGACGGCGATGGCATCGCGGGTGATGCCGGCCTCCGGCCCGGTCAGCACCCGGTCCTCGCCCAGCAGATGGTTCATCAGGGTCGACTTGCCGGCATTGGGGCGACCGACGATCGCGATCTGAAGCGCCTTCTGGTTGCCGATTTCAGCCATGGCGCGCTCTTCGGCGGCGGCCAGGGTCTCATCATCGGCATCCTCGTCGACATCGATATCCGATCCGTCGTCGTCGAAGGCATCCAGACCCACCTCACGCGGGCCTTCGGCGGCAAGTTCCGCCGCCTCGCCCACGGCACCGGCGACCGCCGCGGCACGCCGGCGGGCCGCACGGGCCTCGGCTTCAGCGGCAGCGGCATCCTCCAGCGCCTCGGCATGGGCGGCGCCATGGCTCGACAGCACGTCGTACAGATCGCTGGTGTGGTCGCCATGGGCGGCAGACAGGGGCAGTGGCTCGCCCAGCCCAAGCGCCCAGGCTTCCGCGAGGCCGCTATCGCCGGCCCGGCCCTCGCACTTGTTCACCACCACCACAACCGGGGTCTCCACCCGGCGCAGCAGATCGGCGAAATATTCGTCGGTGGGCGTTACACCGGCGCGACCGTCGATCATGAACAGCACCAGATCGGCGTCGTCGATCGCGGTGCGGGTCTGCGCCTGCATGCGCGCATTCAGGTCTGACGGGTTCCCGATTTCCTCAAGACCCGCCGTATCGACCACGTTGAAGCGCAGATTGCCGAGGCGGGCATCACCGATGCGCCGGTCGCGGGTGACACCCGGCATGTCGTCGACGATGGCGATGCGTCGCCCGACCAGACGATTGAACAGGGTCGACTTGCCGACATTCGGCCGGCCGACCAGCGCCACGGTCAGCATGGACGCGACCTCCGGTATGGACGTATCAGGTGATCACGACGCACAGGCCCTGAGGTCTGCGGCATCGCAGGTGAAGCTTCAAGCGGCCGCGACCCCGCAGGCGCGGGGCCTGCGGGGTCCGGACAGCATCAATGAACGCCAAAACGTCCCACGTCAAGCGCCGAGCTGGGGCGTCGGCACCCGGGCCGGCGCAGCTTCCGCTCAGCGATAGGCGACCAGCGTGGCGTCGTCGCGCAAGACATACAGCATGCCGCCGGCCACCACCGGCGAAATCATCACCGGTCCACCGACGTCGATCTCGCCGGTGCGGGCACCATCGGCAGGATCCAGAGACATCAGTTGGCCCGAGGTCGACACCAGATGCAACCGGCCGCCAGCCATCACCGGTCCGGTCCAGCGGATCGGATCTTCGCGGTCTTCCGGATCCTCGAAAGCCGGAAGGTCCGACACCCAGCGCACCCGGCCATCGGCGCGACGCAGCGCCACCACCCGTGTGCCATCCACAACCGCATAGATCGTGGTGTCGGCAACCCACGGGGTCTGGTTCACCTTGAAGGGCTGTTCCCAGATCCGCAGACCGCTGCGGGCATCGAAGGCCGCCAGCCGACCGCCGACCGTACCGGCGATGACCATCTCCCGGTCGATGATCGGATCCGACAGAATGTCGGTGAGCGCGCTCAACGACGACCCGGCCGCCGTGAAGCCGGCCAGGGTTTCGGCCCAGCCGACCCGGCCGCTGTCGCCGCGCAGCGCCACCAGATCGCCGCTGGAATAAGCGGCGACGACCAGATTGCCCAGCACGCCGGGGGCCGCCCCGCCCAGCACCATCTGGGTCGCGGGCACACCGCCATGGCGCCACAATTCGCGGCCGTCCTCGGCATTGAAGGCGATCAACTGGTTGTCGAAGGTCTGTGCGTACAGCCGGCCATCACCGGCTGCCGGCGGCGCGCGGAATGGCGTGCGCAGGCTGGTGCGCCACAGCTCCACCCCGTCCGACGGTTGAAGCGCCACGATATCGCCGAAGCCCGTGGCCGCGAACAGCTTGCCGCCCGACAGAACCACGCCGCCACCATAGGCGCCTTCCAGCAGATCGTCATCCGGCGCCAGTTCAACGGTCCACAGCCGGTTGCCGGTCGCGGCATCGATGGCCGTGATCTCACTATCGGCATCCAGCGTGAAGATCCGGCCATCGGCCATCACCGGCTGCGCCATCAGGCGTTTGGCGCCGCCCGAGCCCTCGCCCGCATCGCCGCGCCAGGCTTCGACCGGCGTGGCCGGGCCGATGAGGGCATGCATGGCATGGTTGCCATAGCCGCCGGTCTGCGGCCATTCGCCATTCTGATAGGCCGGCGGCAGGCTGACCGGCTCGGCCGCGACCGCCGGATCGACGCGGATCTCCGCCCGTTCGGGCATCACCGCAATCCGCTCGCCACCCAGCTTGGGCGTCTCGTCCGATCCCCACCAGCTACCGCAACCGCCAAGCAGCAGCGCGGCCAAGATGGCGATGCCGGCCGACCGCGCCGGCCTGTGGCCGCTCACGCTCGACCGCAGCGGAATCAGCTGCGCGGTGGTCATTTCGCAGGCTCCTGATCGGCAGCGGCGGGCTCGTCCGGGGTGGCGGGCTGGTCTTCCGGGGCGGCAGGCTGGGCGGCCGTATCGGGGCCGAGCGGCACACCCAGCACACGGGCATAGGATGCGGCCCGGTTGCGCAGATCCTGTGATGCCGCCTGATCATCGGCCAGACGCGCATAGATTTCGCCGGCACGGGCAGTATCCCCGGCCTTGAAGGCCGCCAGCGCCACCAGTTCCTCGGCCAGCGGCCGCCAGGCGTCGTCACCGTCGATCAGCGCCGAGACCCGGGCCCGGATCTGGTCGGGCGATTCGCTGTCGATGGCGAGCGTGGCGGCCTTCAGGGTCGCCACGGCCTTCACTGCGGGGTCCAGATCGCCACGGGCCGATGCGGCCTCGAATTCGGCCTGTGCTGCAGCGCGATCACCAGCCAGAAGCCGAGCTTCGGCGGCACGCATCAGCGCCAGGCCGGCATAGCCGCTCTCGGCCTCGCTGGCCAGCGCCTCGAAGGCGCCGGCGGCCTGCTCATGACGGCCGGCAGCCGACAGGGCATCGGCGGCGGCGAAGCTTTCAGCCTGTGCATTGCGCCGGCTTTCCTGCCACGCCGTCCAGCCAACATCGGCTGCCACCGCCACAACCACCAGCACGGCGGCGCCGATCACGAACGGGCCGAACCGCTTCCACAGCTTCAAGGCCTTCTCGCGACGCAGATCCTCGTCGATCTCGCGGATGAACTGTTCCGACACGCGCCCCGAACCTCCTTGGCAGCCTATCTGATGGCTATCAGCCGGGCGTTACCATAGTCGTTCATCCAGCGCATGGCAAATGGCCCTGAGCGGCTGCGTCACCCATCCCCCTTCTCGCTGCCGGGAATGAAGCGTTCCAGCACCCGGACCAGGGTGACGATGACCACGCCGAAGCCCACGCCCACCGTCACCAGCACCATCTGCCCGGCCCCGGCGGCAATGCCGATCGCGGCCGCGAGCCAGATATTGGCCGCCGACGTCAGGTTATGGACCGCGGTCTTCGACACCACGATGGCGCCTGCCGCCACGAAACCGATCGCCTGGGCCAGCCCCTGGATCACGCGCAGCGGGTCGACATCGGCCCGGCCGTCGGTGCGCATGTCGTTGTACAGCATCAGCGCCGAGACCGTGATCAGGGCTGAACTCATCGCCACCAGCGCATGGGTGCGGATGCCCGCCGACACGCCACGCAATTCGCGGTCCAGGCCCAGAAGCAGGCCGGCGCCGGTCGCGACGCCCAGGCGGATCACAATCTCCATGGTCTCCATGAGGCGGTTACTCCCCGGTCTTGCGATCGGACGCCCGGGCCATGCGGGCATGTTCCCAGCCGATCATCAGCACGCTGGCGAAAACGATCGCAAAACCCACCAGATGGATGACGCGGAACGGCTCTCCCAGCAGCACATAGGACAGGATCAGCGCCGATGCCGGCATCAGCCCCATGAAACCGGCCGCCACCGCCCCCGGCGCCCGGGCCACGCCCGCATACCAGAGCCGGCTGCCAAGCGCGAGCGTGCCGGCCCCGTACCACAGCACGGCCAGCCACGCGCCGGTCGAGACGTCGCCCGGCCGGAAGTCCGGCCATTGCCACACAGCCAGTGCCACGAAGGCCGGCAGCGAGATCAGCGCCGCCAGGGCCGCGACCAGCACCGGGTCGACCCGGCTGGAGGCGCGTTTGCCCAGCAGGGTATAGGCGGCTTCGCAGCACACCGCCGCGAAGATCAGGCCGGCGCCCAGCCATTGACCACCAGCGCCCGACTGGCCACCAGCGCCCGACGCTGCGCCACCCGCACCACTGTCGCCGGCGCCGCCGCCATCGGCCGATCCCAGTTGCAGCACCAGCACGCCGGCCACCGCCAATGCGATGCCGCCAAGAATGCGCCAGCCGGCGCGTTCGCGCAGAAACAGGATCGATGCAACGGCCGTGACGGCGGGCGTGGTGCTCATCACCACCGCGCCGACCACGCCTGAGACGATTTTCATGCCATAGAGCATGAAGGCGGTGAAACCGAACATGCCGAACAGCGCGATCAGGCCGATCAGAACCCAGCTCCGCCGGTCGATGGACGCGATGTCTTGCCGATGGCGCCACACCGCCGGCATCAGCACCAGCGCCCCGATCGCCACCCTCAGCGCGCCGCCCACGAAGACCGGCATCGCGCCGGTGACGATCTTCGAGACCGGCGTCGCCGAGCCGAACAGCGTCATGCCCAAAGCGAGCTTCGCCAGGGTCGCGGCTTCGGCCCGCCCGGCATGGCCGGGCGCTTCGTGGTCGGGCCGCTCGTGATCTGGCATCGGCCTGACGCCCGCCATGGCCGGACCCTCCGTGATTGATGATCGCTCGACGGATCAACAGGCCGGCGGGCCGGTGGTTCCATGCTTTGTCATGATGCCGTTATGTCAGGCCGGTGCCAGGAAATCGGCCAGCACGGCGTTGAAAACCGACGGCGCCTCGATGAACGGGAAATGCGCACCGCCGTCATGTTCTTCGAACACGACCAGCGTGGCATTGGGGAGCTGGGTGCAGATCCATTCCTGCGACCGGACGCCGACATGGCTGACCCGGCCGGCGATCACCAGCACCGGCCGGTCGATGCGGGGAAACAGGTCGCGCCAGTCGATCGAGCAATGATCGACGAACAGCGACGCGATGCTGCGGGCATCCGGCCGGCAGTTTTCGTCCAGCAGAAAGCGGCGCAGATCCGAGGCGATGCCCTCGGTGATCATGCCGTCGAGAAAGGCTTCACGAGCGATGTGGCTTTCAGGTCCGGCAAGCTGGGCGGCAATGGTGACCATGGTCGCCGCATCGAACAGGGCGCCGGCATCGGTCATATCATCATCGGTCATATC
The DNA here is from genome assembly GCF_039630945.1 of Tistrella arctica. NCBI lineage: Bacteria > Pseudomonadati > Pseudomonadota > Alphaproteobacteria > Geminicoccales > Geminicoccaceae > Tistrella > Tistrella arctica. Next base: position 431,239 of record NZ_JBBKTV010000001.1, on the reverse strand, counting down.
GGGCTGGCGCATCACCGATGCCGGCTCATCCACAAAGATGCAGCGGTCGATCGCGGCGGTGCCGTGGATGTCGATATAGGCCCACAGCACCGATGCGCCCATCGACCAGCCCAGCATCGTCGCCCGGTCGATCCGCTCCTGCGCCATCAGTTCGGCGATATCGGCGGCGAAGCGATAGATGCGATGACCATGCGCCGCATCCGGCGACGTGCCATGCCCCCGGAAATCCGGCGCGATCACCCGCCGGGTCCGGCTGAATTCGGCGATCTGGTGACGGAACATGGCGGCAGACTGCGACCAGCCATGCAGAAGAATCAGAACCTCGCCGGCACCGTCGTCGACATAGCTGATCCGGGCGCCGTCTGATGTCAGCAGCGTCTTGTTCATGAAGGCTTCCCCCCTTTTGTCGCCAACAAGGCGCCCGTTAATCCTACGGGCGCCTTGTGTCGGCAGACAAGCGGGGCAGGCCGGCGGTGCGGGCCTTTATCGCGCGGCGTCGCCGTCGATGCCTTCGCCCTCGATGTCCTCGCCCTCGATGTCCTCGCCGCCGATATCGTCGTCGTCGATGTCATCGTCGCCATCGAGGTCGATCCCGGTGTCGAAGTCGTCGGCATCGTCGCGGCGACGACGCGGCGGCTCGGTGCCCTCAGGATCGGCGATACGTTCAAAGGCAACGGCGAAGAAGCCGTCGGTGCCATGTGCGGCAGGGTCCAGCGCCATTTCGGGACCGGTGAGATGAAGCCCGGCCGCCAGATCGGCCGGCAGGATCTCGCGCGCGTCGAGCTGGCGGAATTCCGTGGCGTGGCTGTCGAGGAAGCGGGCGAGCTGGGCCTCGTTCTCTTCGGGCAGCAGCGAACAGGTGGCATAGACCAGCCGGCCGCCGGTCTTCACCAGCCGGGCGGCGCTGTCCAGGATGCGGGCCTGAAGGTCGACCAGTTCGGTGATGGTCTGCTCGGTCAGCTTCCACTTCGCATCGGGCGAGCGGCGCCAGGTGCCGGAACCGGTGCAGGGGGCATCGACCAGCACCCGGTCGAATTTCAGCTTGTGGCGGCGCACCCAGGCATCGCGCTCATGCTTCAGCGTGCGACGCTCGATGTTATGGGCACCGGCCCGACGCATGCGGTCGGACATCCGCTCAAGCCGGGCCTCCGACACGTCGAGCGCCATGATCCGGCCCTTATTGGCCATGGTGGCGGCCATGGCCAGCGTCTTGCCGCCGGCGCCGGCGCAGAAATCCGCCACCTGATCGCCGGGCTTGGCATCGACCAGCAGCGCCACCAGCTGCGAGCCCTCATCCTGCACTTCCGCGAGCCCGTTGCTGAAGGCGCGGGTATGGAAGATCGGCATCCGCCGTTCCAGCCGCAGGCCCATGGGCGAGAATGGCGTGGGTTCGGCGATCACGCCTTCCTTGGCCAGCATGGTGCGCACGGTCTCGCGGTCGACCTTCAGCAGATTGGCGCGCAGGTCAACCGGCGCCGGCGCGTTCATCGCCTCGCCCACCACATCCAGCCGGTCGCCGAACCGCGCGATCAGCCGGTCCAGCGCCATACCGGGCAGATTGAGGCGCACGGCACGGGGCTGGATATCGGATTCCAGGGCCTGACCATGCAGCGCCTGCACCGCCATCCGCTCGATATCCGACAGCCGCGAGGGGCCATGGGTCGAGCCGTCGAACAGCTCGGGCATCTCGTTGCCGGTGCGATGGTCGATCAGCATCAGGCAGACGATGACCAGGCTGCGCGGCTTCGCCGGCAGGCCGGCGCGCGACGCCCACCATTCCAGGCGCTGCTTCTCGCGCAGGCAGGCATAGACCGCCTCGACGATCCAGCCGCGATCCTTCGAGCCGACATAGCGGCGGCCACGCAGCCAATGGGCGATCACCTGATCGGCCGGGCGGGTTTCACGCAGGATCACGTCCAGAAGCTCGATCGCGGCATCGACGCGGGCAGCGGGTGTCATGGGCGGTCAGGCTCCTGAACGGGTCCGACAGGCGGACAGATAGGATGGGGGGCAGAGGAATAACATGGCGACAGCCGGTTCGGTAACAAGTCAGGGCGGGCGCCCGGCCAGGCACCCGCCCCGTCAGTCCGGATCAGGCCGCGTGAACGCGTCGTCAGGCCTGACGATAATTCGGCGCCTCACGGGTGACGGTCACGTCGTGGACATGGCTTTCGCGCAAGCCGGCGCCGCTGATCCGCACGAATTCGGCGCGGTCCTGAAGGTCGGCGATGGTGCGGCCACCGGTATAGCCCATGGCCGCGCGCAGGCCGCCGACCAGTTGATGGACCACGCCGGCCACCGGGCCCTTGTAGGGCACCATGCCTTCAACACCTTCCGGCACCAGCTTCAGCGTGTCCTTGATTTCCTGCTGGAAATAGCGATCGGCCGAACCGCGGGCCATGGCGCCAACCGAGCCCATGCCGCGATACGACTTGTAGGACCGGCCCTGATACAGCACCACCTCGCCCGGTGCCTCGTCGGTGCCGGCGAGCAGCGAGCCCATCATCGCGGCATTGGCGCCGGCGGCCAGCGCCTTGGCCAGATCGCCCGAAAACTTGATACCGCCATCTGCGATCAGCGGCACGCCATGCTTCCGCGCCACCGCCGCGCAATCCATGATCGCGGTCAACTGCGGCACGCCCACACCGGCCACAACGCGGGTGGTGCAGATCGAGCCCGGGCCGATGCCGACCTTCACCGCATCGGCACCGGCGGCGATCAGCGCTTCCGCGGCCGCACCGGTCGCGATATTGCCCGCCACCACGTCGAAGCTGCCCGGCATCTGGCGCACGCGGCGGACCGCATCGACCACGCCACGGCTGTGGCCATGGGCGGTGTCGACCACCAGCAGATCGACGCCGGCGGCAATCAGCGCCTCGGCACGCGCGGCACCGTCGGCGCCGACACCGATCGCGGCACCGACCCGCAGCCGGCCCTGATCATCCTTGCAGGCATTCGGAAAGGCCTGCGCCTTCTCGATATCCTTCACCGTCATCAGACCGACGCAGCGGTACTGGTCGTCGACGACGATCAGCTTCTCGATCCGATACCGGTGCAGCAGGCGCTTTGCCTCTTCGCGGCTGACGCCCTCGGTCACCGTGATCAGGTTCTCGCGGGTCATCAATTCGTGGATCGGCTGGCGCGGGTCGGTCGCGAAGCGGACATCGCGGTTGGTGAGGATACCAACCAGCTTGCCCGACGCCTCGGTGACCGGAATGCCGCTGATCTTGTGGCGGATCATCAGCTCATGGGCGTCGGCCAGGCGCGCATCCGGCCGGATGGTCACCGGGTTGACGACGATGCCGGCCTCGAACTTCTTCACCTTGGCCACTTCGCCGGCCTGGGCGTCGATGTCGAGGTTCTTGTGCACCACGCCAAGCCCGCCAAGCTGCGCCATGGCGATGGCGAGGCCGCTTTCCGTCACCGTGTCCATGGCGGCGGAGACCAGGGGAATGCCGAGTTCGATGTTGCGGGTGAGCCGGGTCGTGGTCTGCACCTGGGCGGGCAGGACATCCGACTCGCCGGGCACGAGCAGGACATCGTCGAAGGTCAGGGCTTCGCGGATCGTCATCGGTCTGGGCCTCACGTTCTCGGGCCTTGGACGCCGGGCCGGTACCTGGAGTGGCAACCGGCCTGACGGGTACGCGGAAAACCCGGACCGAAGAGGATCGGGCCGAGTGCGGCGGGTGAACAGCGCGTACCGTGTATGGGCGCGCAATATACACCGATGCGCCCGCGCATGAAGCCGGTTTCTGCGGGCATGAACGCAGGGCCGCCCCTCGCCGGCTGCATGCGGGCCAGGGCGACGCCCGGATGCCGCCCGCCGGCCATGGGGTCAGTCGGTCGCGTCGGGTCTCATGCGGTGTTCTTCACCGCTCTGCACGCGCGCCCGCTCGGCGGCAGCAGCTTCGGTCCGGAAGCCCTGAGCGACGACATACATTTCAGAACTTTCCGCCCGGCTGGATGGCGGCTTCATATGGCGCACGGTGCGGAACAGGCGCTGCATGCGCTTCACAAGCTCGCCTTCCGCACCGCCACGGAACACCTTGGCGACGAAGGCGCCATCCTCGCTCAACACTTCGGTCGCGAAATCGAGGCCGATTTCCAGAAGATGCATGATCCGCAGATGGTCGACCTGCTGATGGCCGCTGGTCGGTGGGGCCATGTCGGAGAGCACGACATCGGCGGGCCCACCCAGCGCCTGCTTCAGCACATCCGGCGCCGTGGGATCGAGGAAATCGAGTTCGATCAGCGTCGCATGCTCGATCGGCTCGACCGGCAGGATATCGATGCCGACCACGCGGCCACCGCCGGCACGCCCGGCGCGGGTGCGGTCGACGGCGATCTGCGTCCAGCCACCGGGGGCGGCGCCCAGATCGACCACCCGCTGGCCGGGGCGCAGCAGGCCGTATTTCTCGTCGAGCTGAATGATCTTGAACGCGGCGCGGGACCGGTAGCCCTCGCGCTTCGCCGCCGCCACGTAAGGGTCGTTCAACTGCCGTTCCAGCCAGCGCGCCGATGAGGCGGTGCGTTTGCTGTTGGTCCGCACCCGCTGCTTGACGATGCGCTGGCCCGCGATCGGGTCGCCACCGCGCCCGCCGCCCCGGCCGGCACCACCGCCCGCACCGCTGCGGCCACCGCGTCCGCTCTTGCCCGTGGTCATCGCGTCATCTCTCCAATTCCGGCGGTCACGTCCGCCGACCGCCGCCGCCACGCCGGTCGGGCCTGCGACGGCTGGACCGGTGAGCCGCGATCATCTCGTACAACATGCCTTCGCGCAGGCCGCGATCGGCGACGGTCAATCCGGTGACCGGAAAGGCATCGCACACCCCTTCCATGATCGCCGCCCCCGGCACCACCAGATCGGCCCGCGACCGCCCGACACAAGGATGGCGCCCACGATCGGCCAGATCCATGGCCCGCAGGCGTTCCGCCGTCTCGCGGATGCCGGCCACCGTCACCTGCCGGCCATCGACCCGGCCACGATCATAGCTCGCCAGATCGAAATGCACCCCGGCCAGCGTGGTCAGGGTGCCGCTGGTGCCGACCAGTTGCACGGCGCCCGCCGCGATATGGTCGTCAACCGCCACCCGCGCCGCCAGATCGACCAACCGCCCCGACACCTCGGCCCGCATCGCACGATAGGTCGCGGGCGGCACATCGCCGCCACCGAAGCGGTCGGCCATGGTCACCACGCCCAGCGGCAGCGACACCCAGTCGATCCGGCGCAGGCCATCGGCCAGACTGTCATCGGGCTCGATCACGGTCAGTTCGGTCGACCCGCCGCCGATATCGACCACGATCACCCGCCGTGCCTGCCGGTCGATCAGCGGCGCGCAACCGATCACCGCCAGCCGGGCCTCCTCGTCCGCCGGGATGATCTCAAGCTCCAGCCCGGCTTCGCTGGCAACGCGGGCGCGGAAGACGTCGGCATTGCCGGCGCGACGGCAGGCCTCGGTCGCCACCAGCCGCACGCCGGCCAGCGGCCAGCGGCGCAGCTTGGCGCCGCAGACCTTCAGCGCCCGCACGGTGCGGTCGATGGCTGTATCCAGCAGCATGCCGCTTGCCTCGACACCTTCCCCCAGGCGGGTGATGCGCGAAAAGCTGTCGAGCACGACGAAATCGTCGCCGGATGGCCGGGCGATCAGCAGGCGGCAGTTGTTGGTGCCAAGATCCAGCGCCGCGAAGGGCGGCGACGGGTTGTGATGGGGCACGGGAACCTGTGCCACCGGTGGAACCGGCGAGGTCACCGGCGCCGGTATCGCCGCGGCGGGCCGTGCCGGCACCGATGCATGCGGGCGCGCCACAGCCGCCGGCACAGCGGCTGCGCTGTCCGGATCGACGGGCGCGCCGGCGCCGGGCAGCGCCGATGACGGCCGGCTCTGGTCGGCAGCCGTCACCGCGGCTGCGGCAGCACCTGCCGGCTTTCGGCGGCCGCGACGCGCTCGCCGCCGCCGCCGCGAGCGCGTCGCGGCACGGTCCTCTGGATCTTGCGTCACTGGTCATCCCGTCCGCGGGCACCGGAAACCTCCCGCACCCACGCCGTTCAACTGAAAACTCATCACCGTCACCCCGAATGGGGAGACTGTCTCAAGTCTGGTTCTAACGCCTTTCCCCCGGCTTTGAAAGCGTTGCGGCGGCGATTGTCCCGAACGGCCACGGCGCCAGCCGGACCTGCCGGCCCATCGGTGGGGGGCACCGTGGAACGGCCCCACCATCGCCGTCGCGGCCCCGATTGTGGGGCGTCGTGAAAATGCCGAAAGGCGCCTTGACATCCCCAAACAGTCTTATTAGTTTCCGCCACACGACGCCGGGCACTGAACATTGCCCGGCGCCACCGCAACACCGGGCACGGCCGCAACACTCGGCATAACCAGTGTTTCGATGGCGCAGTCCTGATGGGGGATCGTCTAGCGGTAGGACTACGGACTCTGACTCCGTCAACCTAGGTTCGAATCCTAGTCCCCCAGCCAGTTCGTGAAAGGCCCGGCTCTTCGGAACCGGGCCTTTTGCATGTCAGGCGATGTTTGCGGCCGCTGGGCTTATTTTGTCGCCCAGTCCTCTATCCGTAGCCCCTCGACGCGCGCGAACTCGCGGGTGTTGTTCGTCACCAGCACGCATTCTAAGGCCAGCGCATGGCCCGCAATCATAATGTCATTGCCGCCAATGGGCGCGCCCTTCGCGGCAAGGTTCTGCTTGACGAGCGTGGCGTGTTCCGCAGCCGCCGCGTCCCATGGCAGGATAGCGGAGAGACGGGCAACGAAAGCTTCAACCAGCCGCGCATGGCGAGGCGACGCGTTGCGGCCGACCGTGCCGAGCAACATTTCATAGTAGGTGATGACCGAAATGACGATCTGATGCTGGCTTGCTGCCACCTCTTGCAAACGTTCAAGAACCGAGACCCGACGCTCGCGCATGATGAACGAGCAGATATTGGTGTCGAGCATATAGATGGCAGACATCAATGCTCTCCATTGTCATCAAGAGAGAAACGCCCCTCTTCGATGAGGTCGGGCCGCTCGCTGAGGAAATCCGCATCCACAGACGGTTCCTGGGCGAGCGAAAGCCAGTCCGGCCGGACTGGACGCAGCAGGATCGTGTCGCCCTCTCGTTCGATGGTCAGCTCCGTCACCCCTTGGAACTCAAGATCCTTGGGCAAGCGGATTGCCTGGTTGCGGTTGTTGCGAAAGATGGACACGGTCCGGGCCATGGGGCGCCTCCATAGTGAAGAGATTATAATAACATATGCTAGGCATATGTCTATTTCCATCTTGACGCCCGTAACATGTTCAAGCGCCTCTGCTTCTCCGTGAGCACCTTCATTTTCGCCGGATGCGCGATGCGCAAAGCTCTAAAAGCGCCCAGGACATCCCGCCAGTTCATGAAAGGCCCGGTTCTTCGGCACCGGGCCTTTTGCATGTCGGCCGGCATTTGCGGCATCATGAATGCCGTCGGCAGCAGGCCGGCCGCGCTTCGCCAAGGTATTCGCAGATGATCTCACTCCGTCCGCCGCGCAATACCTGGTCCCGGATCGATCCCGCGGGGTGGCTGGTCGGTCCTGCCCCTCAGGCACCTGCCGATGATGCGAGGCCAGGCTTCCGTCTGATCTGCTGCGCCCATGCGGGCGGCAGCACCGCCGCCTTCCGCCCCTGGCAGGTGGTGGTGGGCGATACCACGGCACTGGCGGTGCTGCAGATGCCGGGCCGGGATCAGCGAGCGACCGAGGCGCCGACGGTCTCGATCGCGGCGGTTGCCGATGCCGTGGCGTCGGTCCTGACCGATCCCGATGCCGGCGGGCCTGATGCCGGCGGGGCGACGCCGCCCGTCGTGCTCTATGGCCACAGCATGGGCACCCTGGTGGCGCTGGAGGTGGCGCACCGGCTGGTGGCGGCGGGGCAACCGCCGCTGCTTCTGGTTCTGGGCGCACGGGTGCCGCCGCATCTGTCCACCCCCGCCGCGCGCATGCTGGATCTGGACGACGACGCGTTCTTCGACGGCCTCGACCGCGCCTATGGCGGCACGCCGGTGGCGGTGCGCAACGACCCGTCGATGCGCCGGCACTATATCCGGATCATGCGTGGCGATTTCCGCCTGAGCGCCGATTATATCGCAGGCTTTGCCGCCACCGGCGCCGGACGCCCGCCCCTGCCCTGCCCGCTGCTCGCGTTCTCAGGCGATACCGACCGCGCGGCGCCGGCCGCCGCCATGGCGGAATGGCGTGGCTACGGCACCGCCGGCTTCAATCAGGTCACCCTGCCCGGCGGCCACTTTTTCGCGATCGAGCGGCCACGCCCGGTGGTCAGCCGGATCATCGCCGCCGCCACGCGGCTGATCGGCTGACAGCCCGGTTTCATCGTCAAGCCCGGATGTCGCGGTCAAGCCCGGATGTCCGTCAAGCCTGGATGTCCGTCAAGCGCTGGCGCGCTGCTCGGCCGCCGCCTGCGTCGCCGCCCATTTGGCGCGCTCCTCGGCGACCAGTTCCTTCTTCGACAGCTTGCCGACCGGCGTCTTGGGCAGGTCGTCGCGATATTCCACCGCCGCCGGCAACTCATGGCGGCCGATCTTGTCGGTCAGGAAGTCCCTCAGCGCATCGAGCGAGAGTTCGTCGGCGCCGTCCTTCAGCTTGATGAAGGCCTTGGCCGCCTGGCCGCGATAGCTGTCGGGCACGCCGATCACGATCACCTCGGCAACCGACGGATGCTCGTAGATCGCCTCCTCGATCACGCGGGGATAGACGTTGAACCCGCCCGACAGGATCATGTCCTTCTTGCGGTCGACCAGGAACAGATAGCCCTTCTCGTCCATATAGCCGACATCGCCGGTGTGGAACCGGCCGCCGGCAAAGGCGTCCTCGGTCGCCTCTGGCCGCTTCCAATAGCCCTTCATCACATTCGGGCCACGGATGCACAACTCGCCGGTCTCGCCCGGCGGCAACAGCTTCAGCGGGTCGTTGAGATCGACGATTTCGAGGATCAGCCCGGGCAGCGGCAGACCGCAGGATCCACGCGGCGCGCGATATCCTTCGATCATCGGGCTGCCGGTGCCGGCGGGCGAGGTCTCGGTCATACCCCAGCCTTCCAGCACCGGGATGCCGGTCGCGCGCTCGAACGCCTCCCGCACCTCGACCGGCAGCGGCGCGCCGCCAGATGCACAACTGCGCAGACAGGACAGATCGGCGTCCTTGAACTGCGGCAGACCCATCAGGGCGGTGTACATGGTGGGCACGCCGGGGAAGATCGTCACCTTGCGGTCGACCAGATCCTTCAGCACGGTTGCCGCGTCGAAGCGCGGATGCAGCACCACATGCCAGCCGCAATCGACCGAGCGCAGGAAGCAGGGCGACAGCGCATAGATGTGGAACAGCGGCAGGACCAGCAACATGGTTTCGTCGCCGACCTTCAGGATCGGCTCGTCGCCCATCATGGTCCAGGCGTTCTGCATCTCGGTGGAGATGACCAGATTGCTGTGGGTCAGCATCGCCGCCTTCGGCACACCGGTGGTGCCGCCGGTATATTGCAGCACCGCGACCTCGTTCACCGGGTCGGCGACATCGACCGGGGTGATCGGATCGGCGCAGGCCAGCAGATCCTGAAGCTCGTGGATATGAGGATCGTCACCGCCCGGCCAAGGCAGCGGGCCCTCACCCGGCAGGGCATCGGCCCGGCGCGCCATGACAAGATCGGCGACATCGGTCTCGGCCAGCAGCTTCAGCGCCGTGTCGGCGAAGGGCGGCAGGGCCAGCGTCACCAGCACCGACACCTCGCCATCCTCGATCTTGTGACGCAGTTCGCGCGCGGCATCGAGCGGGCTCATATTCACCACCCGCGCGCCCAGCTTCAAGGCACCGAAGAACATGATCGGGTAGACCGGCGTGTTGGGCAGATACAGGCCGACCTGCCGGCCGGGGCCCACCCCCAGCCGCCGGAGTCCGGCGGCGGCACGATCCGACAGCCGATCGATATCGTCATAGGTGAAGGTGGCATCGCCGAACGACACCAGCGGCTGCGGGCCGTATTTCGCCACCGCGCCGGCCAGCAGACCGGTCACCGAGCGCGGCTTCAGCGGCAGCCGCCAGGTCACGCCCGGCGGATAGGACCCGGCCCAATAGGGCTCGGCATCATGTTCGACGGTCGTGTTGGCGCTGATGGCCTCACGCGGGCTGGATGACTGCGGCATACGGCATTTCCTCAAACGCGGGAATGCCCCCGGCCCTGCCCTCTGCCGGCACGGCCCGCAGCCTCCCGCATGACCGGCACGGCATCGTTCCAGTGATCATCACAGACCAGGGCCGCGCAAAGCCGCCCTTGCCTGCCGTGGATCACCGTCGGCCGTCGCCATTGTTCGTGCAAAACAGTGTTACCGTCCGATGCCGCACGCGCAATGGTCTTTTGATACAGCACCGTTTCGTGGAATATGAAACCGACGTCTCTACCGCAAATGCGAAGAGAAACGTCGCAGTGCACCAGAAACAATCGGCATCGACCAGAAACACCCTGCACTGAAAAGACGCCCGGCCCGTCGCCATCAGACAATGAGAGGATCTTGTGACCGACCGCCATTCAACCGTTCTGCTGGTGGTGGACGTGCAGGAGACGTTTGCCCCGCCCGCCAGCCTTGTCGCCTGTCTGACCGGCCTTGCCCGGCGCTATCCGTCCGTGGCGACCCTGGAACTGCATGACGAGGACAAGGTGCCGTTCGCGGCCCAGATCGGCTGGACGCCACGGCGCGCGGATCGCTGTCTGGTGCCGGTGAACCAGGTGTTCGTGAAGCATGGCTATCTGCCGCCGGAGGCGCTGATCAGCCATCTTCAGGCGCTGGCGCCGGCGCGGGTTCTGGTCGGCGGCATCCAGGCCGATACCTGCGTGATGGCGGCCGGCTTCCGCCTGTTCGATGCCGGCCTCCACCCCACCCTGCTCGGCTTCGCCATCCAGGGGTCCTCGGTCGACCGCGACGCCGCCATCGCCCGGCGGCTGTGGGCGCATCATTTCCATGCGGTCATCGACGACCCCGCCGATCTGCCCTGACAGCCGCGCCCCGCCCGGTCATGGCCGCGGGCGGCGAATGCCATGACGGTGAAGCTTTTCATACAGCGTGCTCTTGGCAATGCCGAGCCGCCGCGCCGCCCGGGTCAGATTCCAGCCCGACCGGGTCACCGCCGTCAGAATCGCCGCGGCTTCGGTCTGATCCAGACGACAGACGGCTTCAGCGGGATTGGCCGATGACAACACAGCGCCGCCACGCGCATCCGCGCCGCCATTCAGCGCCCGGATCGCCGGCGGCAGATCGGCCAGGTCGATCCGGTCGCCCAGGGTGAGGATCGTCGCCTGCTCGATCACATTGCGCAATTCCCGCACATTGCCCGGCCAGTCGTGACGGGTCAGCATATCGAGCGCCTCATCGGATGGCTGGCGGCGGACCAGACCATGACGATGCGCGGCGGCGGCCGCGAAATGGCAGGCAAGCCGGGCGATGTCGGCGCCGCGCGCGCCAAGCGGCGGCAGATCGATGCTGGTAACCGCGATCCTGAAATAGAGATCGCCCCGGAACCGGCCGGCGGTGACGTCGGCTGCGAGATCGCGATGGGTGGCCGCAACCAGCCGCACCCGCACCGGCCGCTCGCGCACCTCGCCCACCCGCACGACGCTTGCCTGTTCCAGAACCCGCAGCAGATGGGCCTGGAGTTCCAGCGGCATCTCGCCGATTTCATCCAGAAACAGCGTGCCGCCATCGGCCGCCTCGAACTTGCCGGGCATGCCGCCACGGCGGGCACCGGTGAAGGCGCCCTCGCCATAGCCGAACAGTTCGGACGCCAGCAGATCGCGGGCCAATGCCCCGCAATTGACCGCGATGAACGGCCCGCGCGCCGCCGGGCTCGCCCCATGGATCGCACGGGCGAAAACCTCCTTGCCGGTGCCGGTCGGCCCGGTCAGCAGCACCGGAACGTCGACCCCCGCCAGCCGGCGCGCGGTGGCTTTGGCTTTCAGAAGCGGCGGGCTGTCGCCGATGACACCGGCAAAGGGATCGGTATCGGCAGCACCCCCCTCCCGGGTGCCGGCCGCCCCGCCGGCCGCGCCGATCTCGCGCTTGCGCAGGGTGCCGTCCAGATGCGGCCGTCCCTGCGGCACCACGCAGATCGACCCGATCCGCCGCACGCCGTCGAAGACCGGCTCCACCCGCTCGGCGCGCAGCCAGTCCGGCAGCCGGTTGCCGGCCTGATCGGTGAGCACGGGCGCCCGGTTGCCGGCGCCGTCTGAACGATCCTTCAACAGCAGCCGCGCCCGATCGCCGATCCGCACCGGCCGGCCGCGATGATCGAAGACGACGATGCTGTCCATCGGCCAGCGGCTGTCGCCGAGCACCGCTTCGATCAGCCGCGCCCGGATATCGAGTTCACGCCGGGCCAGCCGGCTTTCGATCTGGCCGGCAGCGGTGACCGCGAGCGCCAGGCAATGGGCGTTGTGCGACCCCGACAGCCCCGAGATATCGAGTACGCCCAGCGGGCTGCGGTCGACCGGATCGTGAATGACGGCGGCGGAACAGGTCCATTGCTTGATGCCGGCGCAGAAATGTTCCACCGCATGGATCTGCACCGGCGCGCCCAGCGCCAGTGCCGTGCCGATCGCATTGGTGCCGCTTGCGGCCTCCGTCCAGTCGGCGCCGGGCATCAGCCGGATCACCTCGCCATGGTCACGGGTCCGGGTGTCGCCCTGCACGTCGAGCACCACGCCCTGCGGATCGCCCAGCACCATCATCGTGCCGGTTTCGGCCAGAAAGGCGCGGGCATCGCCCATCACCGGCGCGGCCGCCCGGCGCAGATCCTCGGCCCGGTCGCGCAGCATGCCCAGCCGGTCGTCGCTGCACACCATCGGCGCCTCGCGCCCGGCCGGATCGACCCCGGTTTCGAGGCAGCGTCGCCAACTGCTGCCGATCACATCACGCACGGCGACCAGCGCCGGGTCGTGGCCGGTCACCAGCCCTTCCCAGGCCTCGAACACGGCGGGTAACGGCGGCGCCCCCCCGGGGGGTTGTGCCTCCCCTTGCATGTGACGTCCTCCCCAACACGGCTTTTTATCGTTGGATCAGCAGTTTGCACCACAAGCCGGCGACACGTCCACCCACCATGGCGGCGCCGTTCGGGCGCGCCTGGCCCCACCTCCGGTCGGATGCGTCCGGAATTCGGACGGTCGACCGACATCCGGACGTGACCCTCCGTCCGGTGCGGCTGCAATGCTGCATCGCAATCATTTTCAAAAAGCCAATGGGGGCAACCTGTTCCGTTCATTGCGACGCGTTGGCACGGCGCTTGCCATTCCTGTCGTGTCGGCCGCTGAAAAAAATGGCCGGAGAACCAGAACACCCTAAGGGAGGCAACATGGAACAGGCAGGCGTTCCCGTGCAGGTCATGGGCATCGATGCCGGCGGCACGATGACCGACACGTTCTTCGTGCGTGCCGACGGCCGTTTCGTCGTCGGCAAGGCGCAGAGCAATCCTGACAATGAGGCGCAGGCGGTGATGGAAAGCTCCGCCGATGCGCTGGAGCAATGGAACCGCAGTGTGGGCGCGGTCTATGACGAGCTTGTCACCTGCGTCTATTCCGGCACGGCGATGTTGAACCGGGTGGTTCAGCGCAAGGGGCTGGATGTCGGCCTGATCGTCAATCGCGGGCTGGAAGATCATCACCGCATGGGCCGGGCGATCCAGAGCTATCTGGGCTATGGCTTCGAAGACCGCATTCATCTGAACACCCACCGCTATGATCAGCCGCTGGTGCCGGCATCCCGCACCCGCGGTGTCACCGAGCGCTGCGACAGCCAGGGCCAGATCGTCATTCCGCTGCGGGAAGACGAGGTCAGGGTCGCCGCCCGCGAGCTGATCGAGGCCGGCGCGCGGGCGATCGTGATCAGCCTGCTGCATTCCTACAAGAACGGCGCCCCGGAACGGCGCGTCCGCGACATCTGCCTTGAGGTGGTGGCAGAGCTTGGCGCCGACATCCCGGTCTTCGCGTCCGTCGATTACTACCCTGTGCGCAAAGAGAGCCACCGCACCAACACCACCATCCTTGAGGCTTATGCCGCCGAGCCGTCGCGCCGGACCCTGACCCGGATCAGCGACAGCATGCGCGAGGTCGGCGGGCGCTTCGATCTTCGGGTGATGGCGAGCCATGGCGGCACGATCAGCTGGAAGGCCAAGGAACTGGCCCGCACGCTGGTATCGGGGCCGATCGGCGGCGTGATCGGGTCGCGCTTCCTGGGCCAGATGCTGGGCTATGACAACATCGCCTGTTCCGATATCGGTGGCACCAGTTTCGATATGGCCCTGATCACCAAGGGCAATTTCGCGATCGCGTCCGACCCCGACATGGCGCGGCTTGTGCTGTCGCTGCCCCTGGTCGCGATGGACAGCGTCGGCGCCGGCGCCGGCAGCTTCGTCCGTCTCGACCCCCATACCGGTGCCATCAAGCTCGGTCCCGACAGCGCCGGCTATCGCGTCGGCGTGTGCTGGGCCGAGAGCGGCATCGACACGGTCAGCGTCTCGGACTGCCATGTGGTGCTGGGTTATCTCAACCCCGACAACTTCCTGGGCGGGGCGGTGAAGCTGGATGTCGAACGGGCCCGCAAGGCGATCGCCGACCAGATCGCGGGGCCCCTGGGCCTGAGCGTCGAGGCGGCGGCCGCCGGCGTGATCGAACTGCTCGACCTGTCGCTGCGCGACCATCTGCGGGCGACGATCAGCGCCAAAGGCTACAGCCCCGGCGACTTCGTCTGCTTCTCGTATGGTGGCGCCGGGCCGGTGCATACCTATGGCTACACGCAAGGGCTTGGCTTCCGCGACGTGATCGTGCCGGCCTGGGCGGCCGGTTTCTCGGCCTTCGGCTGCGCCACCGCCGATTTCGAATACCGCTATGACAAGAGCGTCGATGTGGCGATCCCGGCCGATGCCGGCGACGACGCCAAGGCACGCGCCTGTGCGACGCTTCAGCAGGCCTGGCTGGAATTGTCGGACCGGGTGATCGAGGAATTCGCCATCAACGGCTTCAAGCCCGAAGACGTGCTGCTGAGCCCCGGCTATCGCATGCAGTATCTGGGGCAGTTGAACGATCTGGAGATCATCAGCCCGATCACCACCGCCCAGACCCCGGCCGACTGGGACAAGCTGGTCGACGCCTTCGATGAAACCTATGCCCGGGTCTATGCCAGTGCCGCCCGCTCGCCTGAGCTGGGCTTCAGCGTCACCGGCGCGATCATGCGCGGCAGCGTCGCCACCACCAAGCCGGTGCTGCCGGAAGAAGCCGATGCCGGCCCGGTCCCGCCCGAGACCGCACGCCTGGGCACCCGGCGCTTCTATCGCAACGGCGCCTGGGAAGATGCGGTGATCTGGCGGATGGAAGATCTGAAGGCGGGCAATCGCATCGACGGCCCGGCGATCGTGGAAAGCCCGGCCACGACCTTCGTGCTGCCGCGCGGCTTCGCCACCCGTCTCGACAGCCACCGGCTGTTCCATCTGATCGAGACCGGCGCCGACTGACCATTCGGCATCTCTTCCCTTTCATTCAAAGACATCAAAGGAATACCCGAGATGAACGTGATGTCATCCGAACGGCGTGAGGGCCTGGTCCGCGGCGGGCTGACGCTGAAGGAAAACCGGGCGCGGATCCTGGATCTGACGGCAAAGACCGGCTATTACGCCGGCCTCGAGACCCTCGCCCTGAAGCAGAGCGACCCGATCGGCTATGAGAAGATGTTCTCGAAGCTGCGCGGCGGTCTGGTTCATGCCCGCGAAACCGCCAAGAAGATCGCCGCCTCGCCGATCGTGGAACAGGAGGGCGAGCTGTGCTTCACCCTCTATAACGCCGCCGGCGACTGCGTGCTGACCTCGACCGGCATCATCATCCATGTCGGCACCATGGGTGCCGCGATCAAATACATGATCGAAAACGGTTGGGAGTCCAATCCCGGCATCTCGCCCGGTGACATGTTCACCAACAACGACTGCTCGATCGGCAATGTCCACCCCTGCGATATCGCCACCATCGTGCCGATCTTCTGGCAGGACAAGCTGGTCGGCTGGGTGGGTGGCGTCACCCATGTGATCGATACCGGCTCGGTCGGCCCCGGCTCGATGTCGACCGGCCAGATCCAGCGTTTCGGCGACGGCTATCAGGTCACCTGCCGCAAGACCGGCATCAATGACGTGCCGCTGCGCGACTGGCTGCATGAAAGCCAGCGCTCGGTCCGCACCACCAAATACTGGATCCTGGACGAACGCACCCGCATCGCCGGCTGCCACATGATCCGCGATCTGGTCGAAGAGGTTCTGGCCGAACAGGGGGTCGACCACTGGGAGAGCTTTGCCTACGAAGTCATTGAGGAAGGCCGCCGTGGCCTGCAAAGCCGGGTCAAGGCGATGACCATTCCCGGCACCTATCGCAAGGTCGCCTTCGTCGACGTGCCCTATGCCCACGAAGATATCGGCTGCCCCTCGGCCTTCGCCAAGATCGACAGCATCATGCATGCGCCGGTCGAGATGACGATCAATGCCGATGCCACCTGGAGGCTCGATTTCGAGGGCGCCAGCCGCTGGGGCTGGCACACCTACAACGCCAATCAGGTCGCCTTCACCAGCGGCATCTGGGTGATGATGACCCAGACCCTGGTGCCGACCGAGCGGATCAATGACGGCGCCTATTACGGCACCAGGTTCCGGCTGCCCAAGGGCACCTGGATGAACCCCGACGACCGGCGCACGGGGCATGCCTATGCCTGGCATTTCCTGGTGTCGAGCTGGAGCGCGCTGTGGCGCGGCGTCTCCACCGCCTATTACGGTCGCGGCTATCTGGAAGAGGTCAATGCCGGCAACGGCAACACCTCGAACTGGCTGCAGGGCGGCGGCATCAATCAGGACGGCGAGGTGCACGCGGTCAACAGCTTCGAGACCGCCGCCACCGGCACCGGCGCCTCGGCGATCAAGGACGGGCTCGACCACGCCGCCGCGATCTGGAACCCCGAAGGCGACATGGGCGACATGGAGATCTGGGAGCTGGCGGAGCCCCTGATCTATCTGGGTCGCAACGTGAAGGCCAATTCCGGCGGCTATGGCCAGTATCGCGGCGGCTGCGGCTTCGAGACCCTGCGCATG
The DNA here is from genome assembly GCF_039630945.1 of Tistrella arctica. Classification (NCBI taxonomy): domain Bacteria; kingdom Pseudomonadati; phylum Pseudomonadota; class Alphaproteobacteria; order Geminicoccales; family Geminicoccaceae; genus Tistrella; species Tistrella arctica. The sequence goes on along the minus strand of NZ_JBBKTV010000001.1, from coordinate 414,102 downwards.
GTCTGGAAGGCCGAGGACTGGACCATGTATTTCATGGGCAATGGCTACATGGTCAGCGACTGGGGCCTGATGGGCGGCTATCCATCGGCGACCGGCTATCGCTTCGAAGCCCATGACACCGGCCTTGCCCGCCGGATCGCCAATGGCGAGCCCCTGCCCTTCGGCGCCGATGCCGACCCCGACAATCCGGATTACGAGAACCGGATCGATGCCGGCGCGCGGGTGAAGCGCGACCATCAGGCGATGACCACCGAGGCGGTGTTCGAGAACCACGACCTGTATCTGAACTATATCCGCGGCGGCCCCGGCTTCGGTGACCCGCTGGACCGCGACCCGGCCTCGATCGAGAAAGACCTGAACGAACGCGCCCTGCTGCCGCGCTATGCGACCTCGGTGCATGGCGCCGTGGCCATGAAGGTGGGCAACGGCCGCTGGGAAGTCGATGCCGCGGCCACGGCCGAGCGCCGCGCCCAGATGCGCCGTGACCGCATCGCCCGCAGCCGCCCGACCCGGGACTGGATGGCCGATGAACGCCGCCGGATCCTGGACAAGCAGGCCTCGCTGCCGGTGCGGCACATGTTTGCCACCAGCTTCGGGTTGTCGGACAAGTTCCTGAATGATTTCCGCCGGTTCTGGGATCTTCCCGACGATTGGACGATCGTCGAGAGCGAGCTTGGCATCCCGTCCTTCGGGTCGAAGCATCGCATGGATCTGTCGGCCCTGCCCGATGTGACGACCATCCGGCTGGTCGAGGAATGAGCGGCGCCGCACCCCTCATTCCCCTGTTCTGACACATGATCTTGTGAGGATGTCGCAATGTCGAACTACACCAAGAAGCAGGTCGCGGATCTGGTCGACGGACGGCTGGACTGGGATGTCGTCCACCGCATGCTGTCGAGCCCCAAGGACGCCGACCGGTTCGTGAAATTCATCGCCGTGCTTCAGGAGCGCGCCGCATGGCCCGACCGCATCCTGCTGCCGCTGGGCCCGCATCTGTTCATCGTTCAGGATCAGGACAAGGCCTGGAAGATCAAATGCGGCTGCGGTCATGTGTTCTGCGATCATGACCGCAACTGGAAGCTCGAAGCCCTGGTCCATGTCCGCGAAACCGTCGAGGCGATGAACGAGGTCTATCCGAAGCTGATGGCCCCGGACCCGTCCTGGCAGGTCTATCGCGAATATTGCTGCCCCAGTTGCGGCGTGCTGCTCGACGTCGAAGCACCGACGCCGTGGTATCCCGTCCTGCATGATTTCGAGCCGGACATCCCCACCTTCTACAAAGATTGGCTGGGGCTGGACGTGCCGGAACGCGCCGGGGCATAGGCGCCGGTCGCCCGGAACGCCATGACGGCAGATCAGCCTGGCGGCGGTCGGATCAATCCGGCCGCCGCCATCGTCGTTGTCGGCATCCGTCAGCCCGGCCGGTTGACCATCCAGATGCCGCCGGCAACCAGCACCATGGCCAGCGCAAAGGCGGGGGTGAGCGTATCGCCCAGGATCAGGGCGGCCGCGGCCACGCCGAACAGCGGGGTGAGGAAGCTGAAGGCCGAGAGCCTGGATGCCGGATAGCGCGAGATCAGCACGAACCAACCCAGATAGGACAGGCTGGCCACGATCACGATCTGGAAGCCCATCGACAACACAACCGTGGTGGTCAGCGGAATTGCCAGATCCGCGCCATGAGCCAGCGCCAGCAGCGGCAGGGCCACGGCCGACACCGCCAGTTGATAGAGCAAGGTCACCAGCGGCGCGGTCCGCGACAGCGTGCTGGCCTTGATCAGCAGCGTCGTCGCCCCCCAGGCGATGGCGGCACCGACCATCAGCAGGTCGCCGAGCAGCGAGCCGCCGCCTGCGAACAGCCCGTCGGCGAAGGCCGCGATGATGCCGGCAAAGGCCGAGATCAGCCCCAGCACCTGCCAGCGGCCCAGCCTTTCGCCCGGCAGCATCAGATGGCCGCCGATCGCGACCACGAAGGGGGCTACATACAAGAAGATGATGGCGCGCGAAGCTGTGGTCAGCGACACGCCGGTATAGAGCAGCGCGAATTCCAGCGCGAACAGCAGCCCGGCGCCGATGCCCGGCAGAACCGTGCCGGTGGGCACGAAACCGCGCCGCCGGCCCAGCCCCAGCACCACCACGCCCACGATGAGCGTGGCGCCGACCGAGCGCAGAGCCGCCTGGGACAAGGGTGCGGCACCATCGGCGACCGCCAGCTTCACGATCGCCTGTTGCAGGCCCCAGCAGGCGCACAGCACCACCATCATCGCCGCGGCGCCAGCATCCAGCCGGCCGCGCGGCGCCGGGCGCAAGGCGCCCTCGCTCGTGCTTGCCATTGGGTCGGGGGTCTCCTTCAGGCATTTCCTCAGGGTGGCGATTTCGTGCCGCAACACCCTTGTTCTATTGGTCATACGCGGTTTTCAACCCAGCGGCAAGGCGACCGACCCATGCATGCAGGACATGATTGACAGGCATGAATGGAGGGGCTTAAGCTTATTTGGAAACATGGTTTCCCAATAGGAAACATCTTGATGAAATCACTGACCTCCGCGCTGGCGATCTATGGCAGCTTTGCCACCACCCGCCAGCCGCTCGGCATCTCGGACATCTGCGAGCGCACCGGCCTTGCGAAAAGCCAGGTGTCGAAGGTGCTCAGCACCTTTCGCGACCAGGGCTTTCTTGAGCAGGATCCCGTCACCCGCAAATACCGGGTCGGGCCGATGAGCTTTCTGGTCGGCGTCGCCTATGCCCAGACCCATGGCCTGACCCGTCAGGCGCTGCCGATCATGCGCGAGATCGCCGACCGGTCGGGCCATTCGGCCGTGCTGACGGTGCGCGAGGCCGACACCGTGTTCCATCTGATGGCGGTCGAAGGGCAGTTCTTCGTCGACAGCCGCTGGCGGGTGGGCATGTCGGTGCCGTTCCACGCCACCGCCGCCGGCAAGATCCTGACCGCCTATGACGAACCGGAGGTGCTGGCACGGATGATCGCGGTGCACGGCCTGCCCCAGATCACGCCCAAGACCATCACCGACCCTGATGCCCTGGCCCTTCACCTTCGGGCCGTCCGTGCATGCGGCAGCGCCGTCACCGCCGGCGAGAGCGCGCCGGGGCTGGTGGCGCTGGCGGTGCCGGTGTTCGGCGAGACCGAGCAGATCCGGGCGGCGCTCAGCTTCATCATGCCGCAGCAGAGCTATGACCCGGCGGCGGCCGACATCCATGTGGCCGAGCTGCACAGCGCCGCCCGCAGCCTGTCGTTCCGTCTGGGCGCCGAAACCTATCCCTTCGGCGGCGCGCCGGCCGAATTCCGCCGCGCCGAGAGCGCCTGACATCGGTCGGCATGACCGACTGATCGACGGCCCCGAACCGGTCGGCCGACGCATGGGAGTGTGCGGCCGGTCGTCACCACCATCCGTCGGCCGCCATAGCAGCCGGCATCGCCGCGCACCCTGCCGGTGCCACGCCCCCGCAGGCACGGCCACCGCGCAAGACGCAGCCCATCAAGATAAAGAGATGTGAGGCTTCATGACCCGGACCTTCAATCGCCACCTGCTTGGCGCCGCCGCCGTCGCGGCCCTGGCCCTGACCGCGACCCCGATCCTGACCGCCGGCACGGCGCGTGCCGCCGATGAGGGTACCAAACCCAAATCGCTGACCATCCTGGCCGGTCCGACCGGCAGCTCGTTCTTCGCCACCGCCGCCGGTGTCGCCGCCATTCTGGGCGACGAGGGTGTGCGCGCCAATGCCGAGATGGGCGGCGGCACCTCGAACGTCGTCGGCGTGTCGCGTGGCATGGGCGAGCTGGGCCTGACCATGAGCATCGTGCCCAGCGTCGCCAAGGCCGGCAAGCCGCCCTTCCAGGAACCGATCGACAATGTCCGTGGCATCGCGTCGTTCACCTCGATGCTGGCGCATGTCGCGGTCGCCCGCGATGCCGGCGTCGGCTCGCTGGCCGAGCTGAAGGGCAAGCGCTTCGCGTCCCAGCCCGTGGGCCAGGCGACGGCGCTGATCTTCGACGATATGCTGGCCGCCAGCGACATCGATCCGGCCGGGATCGATCTGGTGCGCGGCGGGCTCAGCTTCCAGACCGACCAGATCAAGGACCGCCACGCGGTCGGCATGATCTCGGTCGCCAACTATCCCGCGAGCTTCTTCACCGAGCTTGCCAATTCGTCGGACATCACCTTCCTGACCATCGATGACGCGCTGGCCGAGAAGCTCCAGAGCCTCAACCCCGGCTATGTCCGCACCGAAATTCCCGCCGGCACCTATCCCGGCCAGGATGCGGCCGTGCCGACCGTCGGCACCTCGATGATGATGATCGCGTCCGAGGACATGTCCGACGACGAGGCCTATTGGCTGACCCGCACCCTGATCCAGAAGTTCAAGCGTCTTCAGGGTGCCCATGCCTCGCTGGCCCGGCTGGAGCCGGCCGACATGGCGCGCATGCCCGGCATCACCATTCATCCGGGCGCGCTGCGCGCCTATGAAGAGGCCGGCGTCGCCGCGAAGTGATCTAGCGGGCGACGGACCCGGTGCCCGATGAGGGCATCGGGTCCGCTTCCGCCCGATTTTTCAGATCATTGCGCGCGTTTCCCGATACGGAAGAAGACCTCAGGATGACCACCGCCAACGACACCGGCGGAGGGCCCGCCGCGCGCGGCGGCCTTCGGCCTGTGCTGCGCCACATGGCCCATGCCGTGGCGATCGGCATGTCACTGTTCCACATCTGGGCGGGTGTGTTCGGCGAGCCGCCGGCGCTCGCCTATCGCCCGGTCCATCTGCTGCTGGCCTTCGCGGTCATGCTGCTGCTCGCGGCCTCGATGCGCGCGCCTGAGGCCGGCGTCCGGCGCTGGCTGGGCCTGGGCTGGGATCTGCTGATGCTGCTGGCGATCATCGCCGCCACGCTGTTCCTGGTGATGGACAATGTCCGCATCTCGGAGCGGATGGAATACATGACCCGGCTGCTGACCAGCGAACGCGTGCTGGGCGCATTGCTGATCCTGGCGGTTCTGGATGCCGTGCGGCGCAGCATCGGCTGGCCGATGGTGGTGATTACCGCGGTGTTCCTGATCTATACCCAGGTGGGCGACCTGCTGCCCTATCCGTTCTGGCATCGCGGCTATTCGATCGACCGGGTGATCGAGCAGATGTATCTGACGGTCGACGGGATCTGGACCGTGCCGCTGGCGGTGACCGCCAGCTATATCTTCCTGTTCGTCCTGTTCGGTGCCCTGCTGGTCGCCTCGGGCGCCGGCGAGTTCTTCACCCAGCTCGCCCGCGCCCTGACCGGCCGGATCGTCGGCGGGCCGGCCAAGACCGCCGTGGTCTCGTCGGCCTTCTTCTCGATGCTGTCGGGCAGTTCCACCGCCAATGTCGTCACCACCGGCAGCTTCACCATCCCGGCCATGAAACGTGGCGGGTTCAGCGGCCCCTTCGCCGGCGGCGTGGAGGCCGTCGCCTCGACCGGCGGCCAGATCATGCCGCCGATCATGGGGGCCGCCGCCTTCATCATGATGGAAACCCTGGGTGTTCCCTATGGCGACATCATGATGGCGGCGATCCTGCCGGCGCTGTTCTATTTCGCCTCGGTCTTCATCATGGTCGACCTGGAAGCCCGGCGTCTGAACCTGCGCCCGGCGGCCGACGAGGAAATTCCCCGCGCCTGGCCGGTACTGAAGGCACAGGGCTATCTGCTGGTCCCGGTGATCTTCATGGTCTGGGCACTGGTCGCGGGCTATACCCCGGCCCGCGCGGGTGTCTGGGCGATCGGCATGCTGGCCGCGATGATCATTGTCTTCGACCGCCGCAAGGGCGTGCGCGGCCTGCTCGCCATCTTCGCCGATGCGCTGATCACGGCGCCCAAGCTGATCGCGCCGATCACCGCCGCCTGTGCGGTCGGCGGCATCATCGTCGGCGTGGTGTCGATGACCGGGCTGGGCTATCGCATGGCCACGATCATCATCGAGACATCGCATGGCATTCTGCCGCTGGCACTGGCGCTGACCATGGTGGTGGCGGTGATCATGGGCATGGGCATGCCGACCAGCGCCGTCTATATCGTGCTGGCGGTGATCCTGGCCCCGGCCTTCGTCGATTTCGGCGTGGTGCCGATCGCGGTGCACATGTTCATCTTCTATTATGCCGTGATTTCGAACATCACACCGCCGCTCGCCGTCGCCTCGTTCGCCGCCGCCGCCGTCGGCAATGCCGATCCGTGGCGCACCAGCATGAACGCGGTGCGCCTGGGCCTGCCGGTCTTCGCCATCCCCTATGTCTTCATCTATCACCCCGAATTTCTGGCGCAGGGCAGCCTTCCCGACATCGCCTATGTCTGCGTGCTGATGGCGCTGTCGGTGGTGGCGATCGCGATTGCCTCGATCGGCTGGTTCCGCGTGCCATTATCGGGGCGGACCCGCGCCGCCGCGTTGCTGTTCGCCGCGATCCTGCTGCCATCGGAGCACTTCGACCGCGTCATTCAGCTTGCGATCGTCGCCGCGACCTTCGGGCTGTTCTGGCTGCTGCTGACCATCGACATCCGCCGGAACGGCCCCCTCGCCGCCCCGGCCGCGACCCCCGACAGGAGAAAGACCCCATCGTGACCGCGATCACCGACCATCTTGCCCGGCTGGCCCCCGCCAGCCGCGACAAGGGCCGCCTGCCCGTCGGCAACACGGCCTCCGGCGCCGAGATTTCGCTGCCCTATCTGCTGGCCCGTGGCCGCCATGACGGCCCCGTGCTGTGGGTGACGGCCACCGTTCATGGCGACGAGGTCAACGGCACGCTGGCGGCGCTGGAATTCATCCGCACGCTGGACCTCGACCGGATGCGCGGTGCCTGTATCGTCATCCCCACCGCCAATCCGCTGGCCTTCGATGCCCGCACCAAGACGGCACCACAGGACGGGCTGGACATCGACCAGCAATTCCCCGGCGCGGCTCAAGGATTGACCACGCAGCGGGTCGCGGCCCGGCTGTTCGACGATGTCGCCCGCATTGGCGACTGCCTGATCAGCCTGCACACCCTGACCGCGCATTTCGAAGCCCTGCCTTATGGCGTCTACAAGCTGCATCCGGACGCGCCCGTGGCCGAAGACCTGCTGCTGCGGCATCTGTCGTTCTATGACCCCAGCGTCGTCTGCCTGATGCCGACGGTGAAGGCGGCGGGCGAACTGCCCGGCAATATCAGCGGCGCCATCGACTATCAGTTCCAGGCCCTGGGCAAGCCGGCCTTCATGGTGGAGCTTGGCGCCGGCAGCCGGATCGAATGGCCCTATGTCCATCAGGGCGTCATCGGCCTGCGACGGAGCGCCATCGAGCTTGGCATGTTCGACGGCACCGGCGACGACGCCGACGGCTGGTCGCGACCGGCGCCCGGCGGGCGGATCCGCAAGGTGCTGAAGCGCCGTCACATCACCGCCGACCGGGGCGGTCTGTTCCGCGCCGCCTGCACGCCCGGCGATATTCTGCCCGCCGGACAGGCATTGGGGGTGATCACCGACATTTTCGGCGATATCGTCGACACCGTGACCTTCGCCGAGCCGGTGCTGGTGATCGCCGCCCGCCGTGACCCGGTGGTCGCGACCGGCGATCGGATCGGCTTCGTCGCCACCGCCTGGGAGGAACGGCAGCTACCGGGCGCGTGAACCGGTCTGCCATGTCCGGCCCCCGCCGCCCCTCGTCTGCCCTGGCCTTGAGTGAGATGCCCGCTTCCATGTCCGATATCCGCCGCGTTCCGCATGCCGCCCATTGGGGCTCGTTCACCGCCATCGTCCGCGATGGCCGGCTGGTCGAGGCGATCCCGCGTGAGGGTGACCCCTATCCCTCGCCGATGGTCGCCACCACCCCGGATGCCGTGAACCATCGCATCCGGGTGGCCCGGCCGGCCGTGCGGCGCGGCTGGCTGGAGGGCGGCACCGATCGCGGCCGCGACCGGCGCGGCGCCGATGATTTCGTGGCCGTGCCATGGGACGAGGCGCTGGACATGGTGGCGGGCGAAGTGGCGCGCGTGCGTCGCGACCATGGCGGCGAGGCGATCTTCGGCGGCTCTTATGGCTGGTCGAGCGCCGGCCGCTTCCATCACGCCAAATCGCAGTTGCACCGGTTCCTGAACGCCGGCGGCGGCTTCACTGATCAGGTTCAGAATTACAGCTATGCCGCTGCGATCACGATTCTTCCCCATATCCTGGGAACGATCGAGGCGGTCCAGGGGCCGGTGTCGTCGCTGGACGGGCTGGCCGCACATTGCCGGCTGATGGTGTGCTTCGGCGGCCTGCCCAGGATCAATCTTCAGATCGAGGCCGGCGGCAATGGCGTGCACACCGGCGCACTCTGGCTGGAGCGGATGCGCGAGGCCGGCATCCGCATCGTCTGCATCACGCCGTCAAAGGCCGATGTGCCGCCCGGCGCCGAATGGCAGACCATCCGGCCCAACACCGATACCGCGGTCATGCTGGCCATGGCCGGGGTTCTGCTGGATCAGGGGCTGGCGGATCAGGATTTCCTGAACCGCTGCACCGTCGGCGCCGAGCGTGTCTTCGCCTATCTGCGCGGCGACGAGGACGGCACGCCCAAGACCCCTGAATGGGCCGAGGCCATTTCGGGCGTGCCGGCGGCGACCATCCGCGCGCTGGCGCTGGCGCTGAAGGCCGAGCGGTCGTTCGTCAACGTCTCGTGGTCGTTGCAGCGGGCCGATCGCGGCGAGCAGGCGCTGTGGGCGGCGATCGCGCTGGCCTGCATGGCCGGCCATGTCGGCCTGCCCGGCGGCGGCTTTGCGCTGGGACTGGCGTCGCTGGGCAATATGGGCGCGCCGCGCCAGCCGATGGCCTCGCCACGCATCGGCCTGGGCCGCAACCAGACCGGGCGGTATATCCCGGTGGCGCGGATCAGCGACATGATGCTCAACCCCGGCGGCGCCTATCGCTATAACGGCCAGGACATGACCTATCCCGATATCCGGATGGTCTATTGGTGCGGCGGCAATCCCTTCCATCACCATCAGGATCTGAACCGGCTGGTCACCGCCTTCCGGCGCCCGGAAACCGTGGTCGTGCATGAACAGTTCTGGACCGCGACCGCCCGTCATGCCGACATCGTGCTGCCGGCGACCACGACGCTGGAGCGCAACGACATCGGCGCCAGCGGCCGCGACCGATTTATCCTGGCCATGCACAAGGCGATCGAGCCGCTGGGCGAGGCCCGCAACGACTATGACATCTTCTCAGGCCTCGCCCGACGTCTGGGCATCGAGGACGCCTTCACCGAAGGCCGCGACGAGATGACCTGGCTGCGGGCGCTGTATGCCGAGGCCGCGACGGCCAACGCGGCGCGCGGCATCGATTTCCCTGATTTCGACAGCTTCTGGCAATCGGGCATGGTCGAAGTGCCCGAGCCTGAGACGCCCTATACCATGTTCGCCGATCTGCGCGCCGACCCGGCCGCCCATCCGCTGCACACCCCGTCGGGCCTGATCGAACTGCATTCCGAGCGTGTGGCGTCGTTCGGCGATGCCCATTGCCCCGGCCATCCGGTCTGGATCGCGCCCGATGAATGGCTGGGCGCCGATCTGGCCGGGCGCTATCCGCTGCACCTGATCAGCCATCAGCCGGCCACCCGCCTGCATGGCCAGCTCGATCCGGCGGGGTTGAGCACCGGTGCCAAGATCCAGGGTCGCGAGCCGGTGGTCATCCATCCCGACGATGCCGCACGCCGGGGCATCGGCGACGGCATGATCGTGCGGGTGTTCAACGATCGCGGCGCCACGCTCGCCGGTGCCGTGGTTTCGGCGGATGTCATGCCGGGCGTGGTCCGGCTGGCGACCGGTGCCTGGTATGACCCGGTCGACCCGTCCACCCCCGGCAGCCTGGACAAGCATGGCAATCCGAACGTGCTGACCGCCGACCGGCCGACATCCGCGGTCTCGCAGGCGCCGAGTGCCCATTCGACCCTGGTCGAGATCGAGGTCTTCGACGGCACGCCGCCGGCGGTGACCGCATTCGAACCGCCGGTCATGACCCCTCGCCGCCAGGAGGCCGCATCGTGAAGCGCAGCACACGCCTGATCCATCTGGGGCGGCCCCCAAGAACCGGCCACGGGCCGCGCACCGTCAACCACCCGGTGGTGCGCGCCTCGACCGTGCTGTTCGACAGCACCGCCCAGATGGCCGATGCCCGCCGCCGCCGCGACACCGAGCGGCTGTTCACCTATGGCGTGCGCGGCACCCCCACGGCCTTCGCGCTGGAAGACGTGATCGCCGATCTGGAAGGCGGCTTCGGCGCCAAGCTGTATCCGTCCGGACAAGCAGCGGTCGCCGGCGCGATGCTCGCCTTTCTGAAGCCCGGCGACCATGTGCTGGTGACCGACAGCGTCTACCAGCCGGTGCGGCGGCTGTTTGCCCGCCATCTGGAAGCGCGCGGCATCCAGGTGGATTACTACCGCCCCGACGGGTCGGACATCCTCGATCTGATCCGGCCGGAAACCCGGCTGATCCACGCCGAAAGCCCCGGTTCCTTCACCATGGAGATGCAGGATATCCGGGCGCTGGCCGATATCGCCCATGACGCCGGCGCGCTGCTGTCGGTCGACAACACCTGGGCCAGTGGCTGGGCGTTCCAACCGCTGGCTCATGGCGCCGATCTCTCGATCCTGGCCGCGACCAAATATGTCTGCGGCCATTCCGATGTGATGATGGGCACGGTCACCACCACCGAGGCCCATTACCAGACGCTGCACGATAGCTGGCTGACCCTGGGCACCGTGGTCTCAGCCGATGACTGCGCGCTGGCGCTGCGCGGCGTGCGGACCCTTCCGATCCGCTTCGATGCCCATGGCCGCCACGCAATGGCGGTGGCGAACCATCTGGCGGCACGGCCTGAGATTGCGGCCGTGCTGTATCCGCCGCGCGAAGGCGATGCCGGACATGCGCTGTTCACCCGCGATTTCACCGCCGCCGCCGGGTTGATGACGGTCGCCTTCCAGGCCGATATCCCTCGGGCGCGGGTGGAGGCAATGGTCGACGCGCTGGAGCTGTTCGGCATCGGCGCATCCTGGGGCGGATTCGAAAGTCTGGCGCTGATCTGCGACCTGTCGAACCGCAGGGCCGATGCCGATATCCGCCCCGGCATCCATTTGCGGCTGCATATCGGCCTGGAAGACCCGGATGACCTGATCGCTGATCTGGATGCCGCGATGCTAGCCCTTGGCGGCTGAACCCGACACGCGTGGATCGCGGGCGGCCGCCAGCAGCGCCCGGGTATAGGGGGCGGTGGCATGGCCGGCATGGATGTCGTCGCGGGTGAGCGTTTCCACCGCCTGCCCGCGATGCATCACCAGCGCCCGCGAACACAGATGCGCCACCACCGCCAGATCATGGCCCACCATCAGCACGGTCAGGCCACGGGCCGTCCGCAGGCCGTCGAGCAGGTTCAGCACCTCGGCCTGCACCGATACATCCAGCGCCGAGGTCGGTTCGTCGAGCAGCAGCACCCGTGGTTCCAGGATCAGCGCGCGGGCGATCGCCACCCGCTGGCGCTGCCCGCCCGACAATTGGTGCGGAAAGCGGAAACGCAGCGCCGCATCCAGCCCGACATCGGCCAGGGCTCCCAGAATCCGCGGCTCGGTATCGCCGATGCCGTGGATCGCCAGCGGCTCGGCCAGGATGCGATCGACGGTGTGGCGGGGATGCAGCGCGGTCGATGGATCCTGAAACACCATCTGCATCAGTCGCGCCCGCGCCCGCCGGGCGACGAGCCCGCGCGCGGCACCACCGCCATCCGCCACCACCACCGGCCGATCGTTCAGCAGCACCCGCCCCGCAGCGGGTGCCACCAGCCCGGCCACCGCCCGGAGCAGGGTCGACTTGCCGGAACCGCTTTCCCCGACCACGCCCACCGCGTCGCCCTCGCCCACCGTCAGCGACACATCGTCCACCGCGGCGAGGCCGCTGAAACGGACAGTCAGCGACTGAATGGCGATCATGACCCGCGCCCTTCGGACGAGGTCGCCTGCGGCCCGTCCCGCCAGCGCGGATCGCGCACCAGCACCGGCAATGGCGCCACGCGCGCATCCAGCCGCGGCCGGCAGCCGATCAACCCACGGGTATAGGGATGGCGGGCATGGCCAAGCCCGTCCGCCGGCAGTGTCTCCATGATCCGGCCGCCATACATCACCGCCACCCGGTCGGTGAAAGCCGCGACCAGATCCAGATCATGAGAGATCAGCACCAGCCCCATGGCCCGGTCGCGAACCAGCCCGTCGATCAGCGCCAGAATCTCGCCGCGCACCGACACATCCAGCGCCGAGGTCGGCTCGTCGGCGATCAGCAGTTCCGGTTCACCAGCCAGCATCATCGCGATCATCACCCGCTGCGCCATACCGCCCGACATCTGATGCGGATACAGATCATGCACCCGTGCCGGGCCGTCGATCCGCACCCGGTCGAGCAGATCCAGTGCCGCGGCCCTGGCGGCCCGGCCGCGCAGGCCGCGATGCAGGCGCAGGCCCTCGGCGATCTGGGCACCGGCGGTCATGACCGGGTCCAGCGCCGCCTTCGGATCCTGCAACACCATGGCGATGCGCCGGCCGCGCAGGCGCCGCATCGCGTGGCCGGCCAGAAGATCGATGCCGTCGAAAGCGAGACGGGTGGCCCGGACCCGTGCCTGATGCGGCAGCAAGCCCATCACCGCGCGCATCGAGATCGATTTGCCCGACCCGCTCTCTCCCACGATCGCCAGCCTTTCCCCCGCCGCCATCGACAGGCTGATGCCGCGCACCGCCTCAACCATGCCGTCGGGACCGGGAAAGGCCACCGACAGATCCTGAATGTCGAGCCAGTCCGGCCGGCCGGCCCGATCCACGCCATCACCGCCGATCATGAGCCGCTCCCCGTGCGGCCGCGCGGGTCCAGCACGTCGCGCAAGCCGTCGCCCAGCAGGTTGAACCCCATGCTGACGATGAAGATGGCAACGCCCGGCAGGGTCGCCACCCACCATTGATCGATGATGTAATCGCGCCCCGTCGCCACCATCGCTCCCCATTCCGGCGCCGGCGCCTGCACGCCCAGCCCCAGAAAACCAAGCCCCGCGAAGATCAGGATCACGCCCGCCATATCCAGGGTCAGCCGCACGATCACCGACGACAGGCAGAGCGGCGCCACATGCGATGCCAGAATCCGCAGATCGGAGGCCCCCGCCAGCCGCGCCGCCTGCACGAAATCGCGCCCCCGCACCAGCCGGGCCTCGGCTCGCGCCAGCCGCGCATAAGGTGGCCAGCCGGTGACCGCGATCGCCGCGATCGCGTTCTCGATCCCCGGTCCCAGAACCGCCGCCAGGGCCAGGGCCAGCACCAGCCGCGGAAAGGCCATGACGATATCGGTCAGCCCCATCAGCACGGTATCGATCCAGCCACCGAAATAGCCGGCGGCAATGCCGATCGCCAGCCCCACCGGCCCGACCAGAACCGCCACCGACAGCACCACGGCCAAGGTGAGCCTGGCGCCGTGCACGACCCGCGCGAAGATGTCGCGGCCAAGATGGTCGGTGCCCAGCCAGTGCATGGCATCGGGCGGCAGCAGCCGGGCGGTCAGATCCTGCGCCAGAGGATCGGTGGTTGCGATCACCGGCGCGGCCGCCGCCATCACCAGCAGCAGTGCCACGATCAATGCGCCGACAACCGTGGCCGGATTGCCGAGCGCGCGCGCCAGCAGGCCGAGCATGGCCAGACGGCGCGCTTCGGCCCGGCTGCGCGGGGTGCGGGCGGCATGGCGGGCCATACGGCCGACAGGCGACAGACGCCGGCGGGCTGCGACGTGATCAGGCATCATTGCGCGGCCTCGTTGCGCAACCGCGCATCCAGCCGGCGGTGGATCAGGTCGGCCGCCCGGTTCATCAGCACGAAGGCCACACCCACCACCAGAGTGCCGCCCAGCACCGCGTTCATATCGGCGGCGAACAGCGCCTGGGTGATGTACAGCCCGATACCGGGCCATGCGAAGACGGTTTCGGTCAGCACAGCACCTTCCAGAAGATGGGCAAAGGTCAGCGCCACCACGGTGACCAGCGGCACCAGGATATTGCGGAAGGCATGCCCCCACAGGATCAGCGCCTCGGGCACACCCTTGGCGCGGGCCGCCAGAATGTAATCCTGCCCAAGCTGTTCGATCATCAGAGACCGGGTCATCCGCGCCACATAGGCCATTGAAAAATAACCCAGGATCGCCGCCGGCAGGATCAGGTGACGAAAGCCGTCGAGCATTGCCGCCGGCTCGCCCGCAAGCAGGGTATCGATCAGCACGAAGCCGGTGACCTCGGGGATCGTATAGGCCCAGACCACGTCCAGCCGGCCGGGGCCGGCCACCCAGCCAAGCCGGGCATAGAACACCAGCAACCCTACCAGCCCCAGCCAGAACACCGGCACCGAATAGCCGACCAGCGCCACCGCCCGCACCAGATGATCGGCCAGCCGTCCGGCGCGGGCGGCAGCGATCACCCCCAGGGGCACGCCAAGCCCGACGCCGATGATCGTGCCGGCCATGGCCAGTTCCACCGTTGCCGGAAACACCCGCGCCACATCCTCGGCAACCGTCAATCCGGTCATCGTCGACCGGCCCAGATCGCCGTTCAGCACGTTCCACAGATAGAGCAGCAATTGTTCATAAAGCGGCAGATCGAGGCCAAGCGCCACGCGCGCCGCCTGATAAGCCGCGGGGCCGGCGCGGTCACCCGCCACCACCAGCGCCGGATCGATCGGCACCACCCGGCCGATCAGGAAGGTCACCACCACCAGCCCCAGCAGGGTGACCGCCAGACCGACCACCAGACCGGTCGCGGCCTTGAACGACGACCGGCCGGCAACAGGCGGTCCTGCCCTCACTTGGTGACCTGCCAGTAGATATAGGTGTCGAAGGCCGGGCCCGAAATCCAGCCGGTCACCGGCTTGCGCATGGCGGTGGGCTCGGTCTGCTGGAACATCACGATCACCGGCCCCTCCTCGCGCAGCCGCTGCTGGATATCCTGATACAGCGCCACCCGGGCCTCGGTGTCGCGCTCGCCGACCGCGGCTTCCGCAAGCCCGCCGATCTCGTCATTCTTCCAGGCGTTGCGCCATGCGATGGTCTTGGCCGTGCCGCCCTCGCTGTTGTCGGGATTGCGGGCGAAATAATCGACCGTGGAATTCGGGTCGCCATAATCGGGCGACCAGTACATCAGCAGGGCTTCATGCGCCCGTGCCCGGTATTTGGTCAGCACCTGACGGGTATCGGCGGTCACCAGCGTGACCCGGATGCCGATCTCGGCGAAATTGGCCTGCAGCGCCTGGGCAATGTCGCGATAGGGGGCCACGCCTGACACGTCGAGCTTCAGATCGAAGCCATCGGCATAGCCGGCCTCCGCCATCAGCGCCCGGGCCTTGTCGACATCGCGCGCATAGGGCCGGTCGGTCAGGGCGCCAAAGCTGCCGGCCCCCAGGATCGCCTGATGCGGCCGGTACAGCCCGTCGAGCAGGGTGGAGGCGATGCCGTCATAATCGATCGCCCAGCGCATCGCCGCACGCACCTTCGGGTCGGTCAGCGCCTCGACCTTCTGGTTCAGGGCCAGATAATAGATCGTGGCCTTGGGCTCGGTTTCGACCTTCAGGTCAAGATTGCCGGCAATACCCTTCAACTGCTCGGTGCCAAGCCGGCGGGCGATATCGACATCGCCTTTCTCCAGCAGCAGCCGCTGCGCGGTCGGCTCGGGCACATGGCGGATGATCACCCGCTTGAGTTTGGGTGCGCCGGCATAGAAATCCGGGTTGGCCTCCAGCACCACCGCTTCCTTGGGCCGCCACGTCACCAGCCGATAAGCGCCGCTGCCGGCACTGTTGGTCTTCAGCCAGCCATTGCCGAAATCGCCGTCGGTCTCGTGTGCCTGCGCCTCGACGTGATCCACCACAGCGCCGATGCTCGATGACAGGCTGTTGAGCACGAAACTTGGCGCGAAGACCTCGCCCATGGTCAACTCCAGCGTCGCATCGTCGCGCGCCACCACCATCTGGTCGACCGTCTCGGGCGTCCAGCCCAGCCGGGTCAGGATGAAGGATGGCGCCTTGTTCAGCTTCACCACCCGCTGCAATGAGAACGCGGCATCATGGGCGGTCAGTGGCCGGCCGCTCTGGAAGGTGATGCCGGGGCGCATGGTGAAGGTGAAGGTCCGCCCGTCGTCGGATATTTCCCAGCGCTCGGCAGCCCCGCCCTGGATCTTCGTGAAGTCCTGCGGGTCCGGCACGGTCAGGCGCAGATAGACGTTGTTGAGGATTTCGCCGGTCGCCAGTTCGAAGCTCTCGGCCGGATCGAAGGTCGCGATATCGTCGATGTAATGGGCCATCACCAGCGTGTCGGGCGGCGTCGCCGCCCGCGCCGGCGCCATGCCCGGCACCGCCAGGACCGTCACGACCGGCACCGCCAGGCCCATCACGACCGGCAGGGCCAGCGCCGCAGCGAACTGGCGCAGGCGCGACCAGACGCCGTCTCGCCCCGACACGCGGCTGGCGAGGCGCGTGCGGTCGGCAGTCATGAGATCGGTCACTGCTTCT
This sequence comes from Tistrella arctica, assembly GCF_039630945.1. Taxonomy (NCBI): domain Bacteria; kingdom Pseudomonadati; phylum Pseudomonadota; class Alphaproteobacteria; order Geminicoccales; family Geminicoccaceae; genus Tistrella; species Tistrella arctica. The sequence goes on along the minus strand of NZ_JBBKTV010000001.1, from coordinate 397,540 downwards.
GAACTCCCGACACAATCAAAATCCGTCGCCTGCATCATGAAGCATCGATGCCGTCTGCGCCAAGCCCGCGCACGACAGACCGGTCAACCGACCGCCGTCTCCTCGGCCGTGCCCGGCCCGTCATCGTCGGCGCCGGCCAGATTCCGGGCCACCACGATCGGCAGGCACAGCCGCACCGTGGTACCGAATCCATAGGTGCTGTCGATGTCGATGGTGCCGCCCTGAAGTTCTGTCAGGGCTTTGGCAACGGTCAAGCCCAGCCCGGCGCCCTCGAACCGTCGCGACAGCCCGTCATCGGCCTGAAAAAACGGCTCCGCGACGTGGGCCAGACTTTCCGGCGGAATGCCGATGCCGGTATCGCTGATGGTCAGGGCGGCGATGCCGTCGGGCCGGACCTCGACCAGAGCCACCACCTCTCCATCCGCTTCGGTGAACTTGATGGCGTTGTCGAATACATGGTCGAGCACCCGGGTGCAGCAGCGCGGATCGGCCAGCACATGAACCGGACCGTTGTCGACATGCTCCAGTCGGACACCAGCCCTGCGCGCCTTCTCGGCCGCGGTGCGCACCGCCAGACGCAGCATGCCCTGCGCCTCCACCCGGCGCAGTTCCACCACCTCCTCGCCGCCATCGATCCGGCCAAGGCCGATGATCGCGTCGACCATGGTGATCAGCCGTCGACCGGCGCGGCCGATCTCGTCGACATAGCCGTCATAGGCGGCGGCACCCAGCGGGCCGTGCATCCGGGCGCCGATCAGGTCGGCATAGCCCAGGATCGCCGCAAGCGGCGTGCGCAGCTCGTGGCTCATCATCGAAATGAAACGGGATTTCGCCCGGCTGGCGCTGTCGGCGATGTCCCGGGCCTCGGCCATGGCGGCCTGGACGGCGCTGCGCTCCTCGACGTCATGAAAGCTGATCACCAATCCGCCGACCGCACGATCATGGCGAAGATCGCGCACCAGCACGTCGCAGGCGCGCGCGCCCCGCCCGGCCAGGTCGATGCGGATCTCGTCCGTGGCCGAGGCGCAGGCGCCGCCGGCCACCAATGCCACCAGCCCGGCCAGCCGGACGCCGTCATCAGACGCCGCCAGATCGGCGATGTTGCGGCCGAGCGCGGCTTTTGCCAATTCATGAGGGCCCGCCGCCTCAAGCACCGTGGCTCCGTCATTCGTGACCACGATCAGGTCGGTGGCGTTCTCCAGCAGCGCGGCCATCCGCTGCTGGCCCAGCCGCAACGCCTCTGCCTCGCGGGCGGCGGAGATGGCGAAGCGCTTGTCCACCGCCGCCGAGGCGACGACGATCACCACGACCAGGATCGCACCCAGGGCCACGAACACCGCCATGACCTCGGGCCGGACCGCATGATAATTCGCCTCAAGAAACAGCAGCTTGCCAAGTGCTATGGTCGGCTGCGGCTCGAAGCGCGCCGCGGCCATGCCGACGTAATGCATGCCGGCAATCGCGACCGTCATCACCAGCGAGGCCGCAAGCTTGACGAACAGGCCGGTCCTGCGGCGCGCGATACCAAGGGCCGCAGTGGCGGCCACGAATGCGACAAGCAGGCTGAGCCCGAACATATAGGGTTCATAGAGCAGGCGTGCCGGCATCCGCATCGCCGCCATGCCCAGGTAATGCATGCCGGCCACGCCTGATGCCGTCAGCAGCCCGGCGCCGGGAAGCGTCAATGGCCCGATCTTCTCGCGACTGACCAGCACCAGCCCGACCGTGGTCAGGGCCACCGCCAGCAGCAGTGACAGCACGGTCAGGGTCAGATCATAGCTGACCGGAAACGGCAGTTCATGGGCCAGCATGCCGATGAAATGCATCGACCAGATGCCACCGCCCAGGACGACGCCGCCGGCGACGATCCACAGCATCCGCATCCGCCCGCGTGCCTCGCCGATCCGCGCCGCCGTCTGAAGCGCCGCACAGGAAGCCAGGAACGCGATCATCAGCGACAAGGCGACCAGCCATGGCTGCAGGCTGCCTGATACGAAATGGTCATGGGCCGCTTCGGTGAATTCGAACATCTGCGTCCAGACCCTCTGCGGCCGCCGTGCACTGATACCATCGGCCGGCAAGGCTCCCGATTCATGGGTTCCCGACCGCCGTCTCCCCACACACCATCGTCCGGACGTCCCCAGCCGACGATCGGTGCAGCCGCGTGTTGGCCAGCTATTGCCGCCGGCCTGCGCTGAAACAGCGCGGCCGATGACGTTTCATGGCATTCTGCCTGCTGAGAATAAAGGAATCATGGACAAGCGACATGACCAAAACCGAAAATCCCGACCGCATGACCGCCGCTATCGCCGCCGCAGCCGCACCCGTCGGCCAAGCGATGGCCGGCCGGCGCAGCACCCGCGCGTTCCGGCCCGATCCGGTGGCGCGCGAGACGATCGAGCAGATCCTGGCCCTGGCCGCGCGCGCGCCCAGCGGGTCGAACATTCAGCCGTGGAAAGTGCACGTTCTGGCCGGCGAGGCCCGCGCCCGCGCGGTCGCGGCCATGACCGCCGATCATGCGGCCGGTAGCCCGCGCGCCGGTTGGGGCTATACCTATTACCCGGTGAAGTGGCGCGCGCCCTATCAGGAGCGACGGCGGGCGCTGGGCTGGTCGCTCTATGGCCTGCTCGGTATCGGACGCGGCGATGTCGACCGCATGCAGGCGCAGGAACGGCGCAACTACGCCTTTTTCGACGCGCCGGTGGGGCTGCTGATCACCATTGATCGCGACATGGAACAGGGATCCTGGGTGGATGTCGGCATCTTCGTGGGCCAGGTGCTGATCGCCGCCGAGGCGATGGGGCTTCAGACCTGCCCGCAGGCCGCACTCGCCACCTATGACGACGTGCTGCGCGAGGTGGCGGGGCTGGACCCGGGCGAGCAGATCGTCTGCGGCATCGCCATCGGCCATGCCGACCCCTGCGACGTCACCGCCCGGCTTGAAACCCCGCGCGAACCGGTGGAAGGCTTCGCGCGGTTTCTGGGCTTTCCCGACTGACCATGCGACAGCCGACCTGCCGGAACCAGCAAGCGGTCGGAACCAGCAAGCGGTCGGGCCGGTGCCCCGCCGCTTGCTGGTCCCGTCCGGCAAAAGCCGGGTTGCGGTCAGGCCCGGTCCCATTCCGGCGCGAAGGACGGATTGATCATCCGGCCATTGCCGCGCAGGGCATCGATGCGGGCGCGATCCGCATCGCTGAGCGTGATGTCGAGCGCCGCCAGATTGGCACGGATATGGGCCTCGCTACCGGCCTTGGGGATGGCGCTGACCATAGGCTGATCGATCAGCCAGCGCAGCACGATCTGGGCCGGGCTCGCGCCATGCGCGTCAGCGATCTCGCGGATCACCGGATCGTCGGCAACCTTGCCACGGGCGAGCGGGCTGTAGGCGGTGACCATCATGCCATGGGCCCGGGCATAGTCGATCACAGGCGTCTGGTTCAGATAGGGATGGTACTCCACCTGATCGGCCGCGACGTCGACGCCCAGTTCCTCGACCACGCGACGCATCAACGCGACCGGGAAGTTGCTGAGCCCGATCAGACGGGCGCGACCGGCGGCCTTCACCGCCTCCAGCGCCCGCATGGTCTGAGCCAGATCGACCTTGGGATTGGGCCAGTGGATCAGCAGCAGGTCGACCTGATCGACCGCGAGCTTCTTGAGCGACTCGTCCACCGACGCCTCAAGGGTGCCGGCGGCAAGACGCTCATACCAGACCTTGGTGGTCAGGAAGACCTCGCTGCGGTCGACGGGCGACTCGGCCAGCGCCTCGCCAACCTCGGCCTCGTTATCATAGATCTGCGCGGTATCGATGTGGCGATAGCCCAGTTCCAGTGCCGTGCGCACGGCACGGACACAGGCGCGGCCGGTGATCTGCCAGGTGCCGAAGCCCAGCGCCGGCACGCGGGCACCCTTGACGTCGATGATGGTCTGCTGAGGCATGGATCTCTCCAGGTATGTCAGGTCGGTCGCCGCGGCGATCGGCAGGGCCGCGGCTGGATATCATGATGCGTGGCGGCGGGCCGCCATGGCTGCGGCCGGTCAGTCGAGGGCGACACCCAGCCGGGCAGCAACGAAGTCCAGCCGGTCCTGGCCCCAGAACAGCTCGTCGCCCACGACATAGGTCGGTGCGCCGAAGACGCCAGCGGCCAGCGCCTCGCGGCCGAAGGCGTCGCGGGTGCGGATATGCTCTTCCGCCGCCGCTTCGGCCCGGGCGGGAAGCCCGCTGTCGAAGCCGTTGCGGCGGGTGATATCCACCAGCGTCTCAGGATCGGTGATGTCGCGATCCTCGGCCCAGACCGCGGTCAGCACACCACCGATCAGGCCGGCAGGATTGCCGCCCTCGGCGATGGCCTGCAACACCATCCGCGCGGCCCGGCTCTCATCGGCGGGAAAGAAGCGGGGTTCGAGGTTCAGCGGCACGCCCAGACGGTCGGGCCAGCGCCGCAATTCCATCATGCGATAGGCCTGACGCTGGACCGAGCGCTGCTTCAGCGGCAGACCGCCGGTTTCAGGAAAGATACGGCCCAGATCGACCGGCTTCCAGGCGATCTGCGCCCCGGCCCGGTCGGCGATCGCGACCAGCCGGTCATGGCCGAGATAGGTCCAGGGCGAGATCAGCGACAGATAGTAATCGACGCGCAGCGACATGGCTCGAACGGTTCCCGACGAACGGCCGCGGCGCATCCCCGGGGATGGAGGCGCGCACCGGCCGGATACATGGCAATGCCGCCCGCCAGGGATGTCCCCGCGCGGGCGGCATCGGGTGCGCGCCTACGGTATACCGATCAGACCGGACGGACAACGTAACCGATGCGGGGGAAGTGCACGGCGACCTCGCCCACCTCCGGATCCTCGCGGCGGATGCTGATCCGCCGCCGGCTTGCGGCCATCACCTCGCCCTCGACCGGATCCCTGCCGAAATCGTCAGGGGTGACGGTGACCCGCGTGCCCGGCGCCGGCGCGTTCTCGTCCGGCTCGCCCATCGGATCGGCGGCGATCGGCGATGCCTCACGCGCGATGGCCAGCGCCTGTTCGGCCATCATATCCTCACGCGTGCCATGGCGGAACTCGCGCACCCGGCCGGTCCATGCCTGGGCATTCAGATATTCGGCCATCACACCACCGACCTTGCGGCCGTTGTTCTCAAGGAACCAGATCGGGTGATAGGCGGCGAAATCAGCCAGGCTCGGCTCGTCGCCGAACAGATACAGCGATCCCTGGCCAAGCGCATCGTCCAGCACCGCCAGCGCGTTGTGCAATTGTTCCTTGAACAGCGGAATCGCCGCCTTCATCTTGGCCACATCGCCGCGTGGCGCGCCGTTCATCCGCGCGCGGTCGTCGATCAACTCCTGCGGCATCTTCTCGGCGTTCCAGGCCATGGCATAGCGCACGGCCGGCCAGAACAGCATCCGTTCCGCCCACAGCGCATAGGCGACCAGCCCGCCCCAGCCACCGGACGCGGTACCGTTTTCAGGGAACAGGGTCGGCGACGGGTGCCGCCGCTCCAGTTCTTCGGCGATCAGATTGGTGTCGATATAGATGTCGGCGCCGATCTGCATCACCGGCGTGCGCCGATAGCCGCCGGTCAGCGGCGTCAACTGTGGCTTCGGCGCCCAGACCGGCTGGATCACCGACTGCCAGGTCAAGCCCTTGAAGCCCATCATCAGACGGGCCTTTTCGGCGAAGGGCGAATTATCATAGTGGTGGAGGATGATCTGCGTCATCGCTCTCTCCTGTCTGCGCGGCGATGCCGTCCGCCGCCGTGGTTCGGACCACTGGTGTCGCTCTGAAGGCGATATCCTGCGGAATTTTTATACCATGGGTTATTATCGCACGTCAGCACGCCACCCTCGGTGACAGGTCAGATATCCAGCGGCGGCAACGCGATCGGGCAGACCCGCTCATAGCCGCGGGCGGCGCGCAACACCAGGGCATCGGCGCCCACCGGCCCCACGATCTGCAGACCCACCGGCAATCCGTCGCGATCGAAGCCGCAGGGAATGGACGCGGCCGGCTGGCCGGTCAGGTTGAACGGATAGCTGAACGGGGTCCAGTCGTTCCATTCCGTGGAACCGGCCTGACCGGGCTGGTTCTGGCCTGTGGTGAAGGCGGTGACCGGCAGGGACGGCGTCAGGATCAGGTCATAGCGCTGGTGAAGCTCGGCCATCACCCGCGCCAGCGCCGCCCGCTTGAATTCGGCGGTGCCGAGGTCGATGGCGCTGAACCCCTGGCCGATCGCGATCGCCGCCCCCAGCGAGCGGTCGAAATGCCGGCGCTGATCCTCGCTCATACCAGCGGCCATCACCGCAGCGCCCGTCGTCCACAGGATCTGGAACATCCGGCGTGCGTCCGGCAGTGCCAGATCGATCTGCTCGATCACCGCACCCTCGGCCCTGAACACCGCCACTGCGGCCGCCACGGCCGCGGCCACGTCCTCATCCACCGGTTCGTCATTGATCGTCGGCGCATAGCCGATCCGCAGACCTTTGAGCCCGGCATTCAGATGGGTGGCGAAGTCCTGCGCCGGATAAGGCTGCGCGTACCAGTCGCGCCAGTCCGGCCGCGCGATCGCGTTCAGCATCAGTGCCGCGTCGGTGACCGTGCGGGTCATCGGCCCGACATGCGCCAGGCGGGCAAAAGGACTGGGCGGCCAGGATGGCACCCGCCCGAAACTGGGCTTCAAGCCGAAGATGCCGGTAAAGCTTGCCGGAATCCGGATCGACCCGCCGCCATCGGTGCCAAGGTTCAGCGCGGCGATGCCGGCTGCGGCCGCCACCGCCGCCCCGCCCGACGATCCGCCGGGCGTTACCTCCGGATACCATGGATTGCGGGTGATGCCGGCAAGCGGGCTTTCCGTCACGCCCTTATGGCCGAATTCCGGTGTGGTGGTCTTGGCGATGAAGACGGCGCCCGCCTCGCGCAGCCGCGCCACCGGCGGCGAGTCTTCGTCCCAGGGCTGATCCGGATCGATCGCCCGGCTGCCACGCAGGGTGGGCCAGCCGGCCGACAGCAGAAGATCCTTGATCGTCGCCGGCACGCCGTCCAGCGGCCCCAGCGCCGCCTGCCGCATCCAGCGCGCCTCGGACTGGCGGGCGGCGGCAAGGGTGGTTTCGTCGTCGATGAACGCGCAGGGGTTCAATGTCGGCTGAACCGCCCGCGCCCGGTCCAGACAGGCCTGTGCCACCTCCACCGGCGACAGGGCGCGGGCGGCATAAGCGGCGGCAAGGGTTGCCACATCGGCGGTACACAGATCGATCGGCGGGGTGCTGCTGCCAGCGGGATGCGTCATGGCGGAGACCTCTCCTGGTCGATGATCGACGGCCATGGCCGTCAGGGGGCGCGCGGATCGGGCGGGCCCGGCTCCGGGCCCGATGGTATGACATCGCCATCGGCATCCGCCGTGGCGGGTGTCGCAACCGATGCCGCATCGGGGGCAAGACCGGCTGCGCCGCGCCCCCAGTCGACAGCGGCGATATCGGCGGCGATCCGCCCGGCCAGCGCCCCGCTGGCGCCATCGCGCCTGGCGGCCGCCGGCAGCACGCGACCGCCACCGGCAATGCGGCGCACGGCTTCCGCAACCATGGCGAACAGTCCGACCAGATCGCCGCCATCATCCAGCACGCCGGCGGCGCCGGCCGACAGCAACTGAGCCACCGCCGCCGGGGTCGCGGCATCGCCATAGGCCAGCACGATCAGCAGCCGGCGCGGCGGCAGGCCGGCTGCAAGCCCGCAGAGCCGCTCCAGAGCATCGACCAGCGGCTGTTGAAGCACCAGCGCGACGACCGCATCGGGCACCGCGTCCATCCGGCGGCCGATATCCGCCGCGTCATCCGACACGTCGTCGACCGGCTCGATACCGGCCGAGGCAAGGCCGCTGCGCCAGGTCGCCAGACCCAGCGCGTCGTCACCGGTGCGGACCAGCAGCACCGCGGGCTTGGTGGGGCGCAACGCAGAGGTCATGAGCTGGACACGGCACCCAGACCCCGGGCAAGCTTGTGCGCCAGAGCGTCGATGGCGGTCCGCGCGTCGGCAAACCACGCGGTCATGTGCAGGAAGCCGTGGAACATGCTCTCGGCACAGACATGGCTGGCCGCCACGCCGGCCGCGTTGAGCGCCGCGGCATAAGCCTCGCCTTCACGCTGCAGCGGGTCGAATCGGGCGGTCAGGATATGGGCGGGCGGCAGGCCGGTCAGATCACCATGGGCCGGTGACAGGCGCGGGTCTTCAAGCGACACGCTCTCGGGCACATAGCAGCTGCGGAACCAGCGCAACAGCCGCTCGGTCAGGAACAGCCCCTCTGCCGACCGCTTGTCGCGCGTCTGGCCGGTGCCGAGATCGGTGGCCGGATAGATCAGCAACTGAAACGCCGGCCGGATGTCGTCGCGGCGCAGTTGCAAGGTCGCCGCCGCCGCGAGATTGCCGCCGGCGCTGTCGCCCCCGATCGCGATCCGCGCCGGATCGAGCCCCAGCGTGCCGGCACGCGCGACCAGATCGCGGAAGGCCGCGACGGTATCGTCCAGCCCGGCCGGAAACGGATGCTCCGGCGCCAGACGATAGTCGAGCGACACCACCACCACACCCGATGTGATGGCCAGACGCCGGCAGATATCGTCGTGGGTTTCAAGGTCGCCCAGCACCCAGCCGCCGCCATGCATGAACAGCAGGGCCGGCAAGGCGCCCTCGCCGGCCGCATCGGACCGGTAGATCCGGCCCGGCCGGTCGTCGGCCCCCCCCGCCAGCACCATCGACTTCACGGCAACGCCGGTTTGCACCGGCCCCCGGAAGCGCAGCATCGTATCGCGAAACAACGCCCTGGCTTCACCCAGCGCCATCTCGTCGTAAGGCGGCGGCGGGCTGGCCCGCAGCATGTCGATGAACAATTGCGCCTGGGGATGCAGTCCGTCGAAGGTGAACACTGCCTGGCGCGCTCCATGGTGTGGGGTGGGCCCCGGCAAAGTCGCGAGGCATCCGGTCCGGCATCCGCACAGGCCGCATGGATACATGACCCGGGAATGATCCGGCGATGTCGCCCCCGGCGTCAAGCCGTCTGTGTCAACGTCACATCCGCCATCATGCCCGCCGCCGTTCCACAACTCATGGTTATGAATGTCAATGGTTGTGCAATGCTGGCGCGCCACCGATCCGCCGGGGGTTCACACGCCTTCGAACAAGGGCGGCCGCTTGTCGGAAAAGGCGCGGCGGCCTTCGGCATAATCGGCGCTGGCGAAGCAATCGGATACGGCCTGATCGGCAAGCTCGACCGTTGGCGCGCCATTACCGCCGATCAGGTGTTCAAGCGACAGCTTGGCCGCCTTGATGGTCAGCGGCGCCAGGCCGGCGATCGCCGCCGCCCTCTCGGCAACCACATCGGCCAGTGCCACATGCGGCACCACATCGGACACCAACCCCCATGACAATGCCTCCGGAGCGGTCAGCCGCCGGGCGGTGAGCACCATCTCACGCGCGCGGGCAAGCCCCACCGCCGTGCCAAGCCTTGCCAGCGCGTCCCGGCCATAGCCGACCCCCAGCCGCGCCGCCGGAATGGCGAACACCGCCGCCTCATCCGCGATCCGGATATCGCAGGCCAACGCCAGATTGAGCCCGCCACCGACACAGGCACCATGGATCATCGCGATCACCGGCAGGCGGTGACGGGCCAACCGCCCGAGCACGGCACCGGTGGCCTGAGCATAGGCCGCCACCGCCTGCGGATCGGCCCGTTCCTGATCGAAGCGCGAGATATCGGCGCCCGAGGCAAAGGCGCGATGGCCCTCACCACGAACGACCAGCACCCGGACCGACGGTTCCGCCGCAAGTTCGTCGAGCGCCGCCGCCATGGCATGCCACATATGCAGACCGATGGCGTTGCGCCGTTCCGGGTTGTCGATGGTGAGCGTGGCGATGGCGCCGGCGGTGTCAACGCGGATACGGCCAGCATCGGGCATGGGAGACATGATCCGGGCTTTCGTACAAGAGGAACGGCATCTGCCAGATGGTCGATCTGATCAGATCACACCGCGATCGCGCAAGCCGGCGATGTCCGCGGCGGAGAGGCCAAGTGTCGCAAGCACCCGCTGGGTATCGGCCCCCAGCGCCGGCGGCGGGCCGGCGATGCCGCCGGGCGTGGCCGCGAGTGTCACCGGCAGTCGCAGCAACGCCGCCTCGCCGTCCCCCGCATCGGCGCCCGCATTGCCACCATCCGCCTCGGGCAGATCCACCGGCACCGCCAGCTTCAGATGACGGACCTGTTCATCGGCGAAAACCTGTTCCATGTCGTTGATCGGCCCTGCCGGCACACCCGCGTCGTTCAGCATGGCGATCCATTCGGCGGCGGGCCGGGTTTGGAAGCACTCGGCGATGATCGCGTTCAGCCGGTCGCGATTGGCCGACCGCGCGGCGGCACCGGTGAAATCGGGATCACCCAGCAAACCGTCGAGCCCGACGGTCTGACAGAACCGGCGCCAGATCACCTCGCCCGCGACCGCCAGATTGATCGGACGGTCGGCGGTGGGAAACACGCCGGTCGGAATCGCGGTGGGGTGGTTGTTGCCCGCCTGCCCCGGCACCTCGCCCTCGACCAGATAGCGGGCGGCCTGGAAATCCATCATGAACACCTGCGCTTCCAGCAGCGAGGTGTGCAGCCACTGGCCCTCGCCTGTGGCGCGCGCGTGGATCACGGCGGCCAGGATGCCCAGCGCGCAGAACATGCCCGCCGTCAGATCGGCTATGGGAATACCGGCGCGCACCGGCCCCTGACCGGGCAGGCCGGTCACCGACATGATGCCGCCCATGCCCTGGGCGATCTGGTCGAAGCCCGGCCGTCCGGCATAGGGGCCGTCCTGGCCGAAGCCGGAGATCGACGCCATCACCAGGGCCGGATTGGCCGGCCTCAGATCATCCCAGGCGATGCCGAGACGCTGCTTCACATCGGGGCGGAAGTTTTCGACCACGACATCGGCCCCGGCGACCATCCGCTGGAACAATGCCAGACCTTCGGGGGCCTTGAGATCGAGCGTGATTGAACGCTTGCCCCGATTGAGATTGGCGAAGTCGCTGCCGGTGCGACCAAGCATGCCATCGCCGCCCGACGCGGTCGCGGGTGGCTCGACACGGATGACCTCGGCGCCCCAGTCGGCGAGCAGACGGGTGGCGGCGGGGCCGGAACGGACACGGGTCAGGTCGAGCACCCGGAGGCCGGCAAGCGGCCCCCGGGGAATTGACGACCCTGACGCGGTCCCGGCGGATTGCGGGTCACGAGGCTCCGGCATAGCGCTTCCACAGCTCCATCAACTTGGCGCCGTCCTCGCCATTGTCGTCGACAAAGCCCTGATAGATCGGCTTCACCATCTCGTCGACCTTCGCGCGGTCCTCTGCCGACAGGGGCACGCTCACCTTCGCCTGCTTCTTGATCTCGGCATAGAGCTTGTCCTGCTCCGCCTTGAAGTTCTCGGTCGACCAGGCAATGGTCTCGGTCACGGCCTGCTCGATCGCCTTCTGCTGATCGGCGTCGAGCGATTGCCATTTGCGGCCGTTCATGATCAGCAGATAGGGCGACCGCACGAGATTGGCGTCAAGATGGGTCGGCGCGACGCTGGCGAGATTGTTGTTCACGTAGGATGACCAGGTGGTGGCGATGCCGTCGACCGTGCCGGTCTGCAATGCCAGGAACTGCTCGGCCGCGCTCATGAACACGACCGAACCGCCAAGCGCGCGCAGGGCCTCGTCGGACAGGCCGCCCGCGCCACGCAGCTTGCGGCCGTTCAGATCGCCGATATCGTTGACCGGCTCACGCAGGAAGATGCCGACATCGCCCGAGCTGTTGATCACGCCCAGCATGCGGACATTGAAGCGGCCGAGCGATCGGTCGATGACGTCACGCACGGCGGGATCGGCCGCGAACTTCGCCTGCGCCTCATCGGTATAGCCAGCCGGCGGGAACGGCAGGGTGAAGATGTTCAGAAGCTTGGCCTGGCCGGTGACATAGCCCGCATAGATCGAATACATGTCGACCGTGCCCTGCGCCGTCGCCTGAAGACCCTCTCGGCCTTTCACCAGGCTTTCGGCAGGAAACACCTCGACATCGATGCTGTCCGACAGCGCCTCGACCCGGTCGGCGAAGTGCTGCGCGGTGCGGCCGCGGAAGTCTTCGGTCGCGAAATAATGGCCGAGCCGGATGGTCACATCGGCCGCATTGGCGGCACCGGCGGCGGCGAGCGTGAGCGCCGCGGCGGCGGCACCGCCGAGGATGCGGGCGCGCAGGCCCGGCAGACGCTTGTGCATGGACGGGGACATGGTGGGGTTACCTCCCATTGAGCGTTTCTTCTAGCGGATGAAGTCGGTCACCAGTTCGGGCGCGACGCACAGGATGACGATGACCAGAACCAGCAGGGCCATGAACGGCACGGTGCCGCGCACTACCTGCCCGATGCTGGTTCCAGGCAGGCAGGACTTCGCGACATAGAGGCACAGGCCCACCGGCGGCGTGATCACGGCGAAGGACATGTTGACGATCAGCACCATCGCGAACCAGATCGGATCGAAGCCCAGTTGAACGATGGTCGGATACACGATCGGCATGGTGATCAGGATGATCGAGGTCACCTCAAGGAACATGCCCAGAATGAAATAGGCCAGCATCAGCAGGGCGAAGACCGCCCAGCGCGACAGGCCCATATGCAGCACCCATTCGCTGACCGATTGCGGCACCCGGAGAAGGCCCAGCAGATAGCCGAACAGCATGGCGCCGATCAGCACGAACATGACCATGCATGAGGTGCGCGTGGCATTGACAAGCGCGGTGCGGAAGCTGGGCCAGGTGAGCTTGCCCGAGAGCAGCGCAAGCAGCAGCGCGCCGATCACGCCCACCGCCGCCGCCTCGGTCGGCGTGGCGATGCCGGCATAGATGCTGCCGATCACGGCCACGATCAGCAGCAGGGTCGGCCCCGCCAGCTTCACTGAGGCCAGCCGCTCACCCCAGGTGAAGCTGGGCCGCGTGGCGCCGGGCTGGATGCCATGACCAAGGCTGACGGCCACACCGATATACAGACAGAACAGGGCGATGATCAGCAGCCCCGGCACCAGCCCGGCCAGAAACAGGTCGGCGATCGGGGTTTCGGTGACCACGCCATACAGGATCAGCGGCAGACTGGGCGGAATGATCATGCCGAGCGCGCTGGACGCGGCAACCGTGCCGGTCGACATCTCGCGGGTATAGCCGCGCCGGACCATTTCCGGGATCGCCACGCCGCCGATAACCGCCGCCACGCCGACACCGGTGCCACTGACCGCGCCAAAGGCGGCGCAGGCGAAAACCGCGGTCATCGCCAGCCCGCCGGGCAGGCGGCTGAGCCAGCGTTCAATCGCCAGGAACAGGTCGCGGCCGATACCGGTGAAGCTGATGATCTCGCTCATCAGAATGAACAGCGGCACCGCCGTCAGCACGAACTCGGCCGTGGCGCCCCAACTGATATTGGCCAGCGCCGACAGCGATCCGACATCACCAAAGGCCAGCAGCCCGGCCAGGGTCGCGCCCGACAACGCGAAGCCGATCGGCACCGCGAACAGCACGAACCCGAACAGCAGGATAAGGGCAACGATACCACCGGTCATCGGCCGCCCTCCCCAGGACGGCCATGCGGCTCGCCACCGGTCAGTTTGACCAGGGCCTCAAGCATGCCAGCCAGCGCCGACAGGCTCAGCACCAGCGCGCCCAGCGGGATCGCCGCCTGCGGCATCCAGAGCGGGGTGGCCAGGATGGTCGGCGACTCCCAGCCGAAATCCCAGCTATCATAGGCCATCAGGGCGCCGGTCCACACCAGGGCGATACCGACCAGGAAGGCAACCAGATTGCCGAACAGCGCCAACGCGGCGCGCCCAAGCGGGCCGGCCATTTCCTCAAGCATCTCCATACGGACATGGGCGCCCTGGCGCAGCACCCAGCCGCCGGCCAGGAAGGTCGCCGCCACCAGCAGGTAACCACTGACCTCGTTCACCCAGGTGGTCGGGCGGCCGACGGCATAGCGCGCCACCACCTCGTAGAACACGAACACGGCCAGACACATGACCAGCACTGCCGACAAGGCGAAGGCAGCACGGGCCAGGCGGTCGGCGCCGCCCAGGATCGCTTGCATGGATTCCTCCCGAGGATCGCCGCCGATTTCTCCGGCTGGCTTTGGCATGCATTGGAGTGTAGGCGGCAGCTCTCAAAGTGTATATACTTTTCTGAAATCAGGATGCATTGCAGCGCAAACAGGATACTATTGCGCCGCAATCCCGCCCGAAGGCCCACGGATCGGGCCAGGGGTGGGCGCGGGATCGTTCACGCCGACGATCGGCGCGCTATCCTTCACGCTGTTTCATCAGGCAACCACCCCGTCAACGGCAGCCCATGACCGATCAGCAGACCCATCGACGCCCGACCATCGCCGAACAGGTTCAGAAGCGTCTGGCCGATGACATCCTGTCGGGCGGCCTGCCGCCCGGATCGGTGATCGAGGAGACGACGCTGGCCGAGCGCTATGGCGTTTCACGCACGCCGGTGCGGGAAGCCGTGCGCCGGCTGGCCGAAAGCGGGCTGATCGACACCCGCCCCCGTCAACGGGCCGTGGTCGCGCGGCTGACCATGTCGTCGGTGCTCGAAATGTTCGAGGTGATGGCGGAACTGGAGGGACTGTGCGCCCGGCTGGCCGCGCGCCGGATCACGCCGGAGGGCCGCATGGCCCTGCAGGCCGCCTGTGCCGCTGCCCATACCCACGCCATGAACCGCGATATCGACGCCTATTACGTGGTGAACGAGCAATTTCACGAACTGATCTATCAGGCTGCCCACAACCAGTATCTGGAACAGGAAACCCGACGGCTGCGCGACCGGCTGCGACCCTATCGGCTGCATCAGGGCCGCAGCCCGGGTCGCATGGCCGGGTCCGACGGCGAGCATGCCGGGGTGATGGCCGCGATCCTGCGTGGCGATGCCGATGACGCCGCCGGCCTGATGCGTGCCCATGTGGTGATCCAGGGCGACGTGCTCCGCGACTTCATCCTGCGGCCGCCGCCGGGGCTGGCCGATGCCGGCTGACCCGGCGGCGCGCGCCGTCGCCACCACCCTTCCAAGTCCACCTCCCCTCTAGAAAGCACCCGACCGATGACCGATCAGACGCCCGCCGCCGAAACCCCGGGGGTCACCCTCTCCCTTGACCGCGGCGTCGCCGTGCTGGAAATCCGCAACCCGGCCAAGCGCAATGCCGTCAGCTATGGCATGTGGGTGGCGATGGCCGATCATCTGAGCGGGCTTGCGACGATGGCACCGGGCGAACTGCATGCCGTGGTGGTGCGCGGCCACGGCGAACGCGCCTTCGTGTCCGGCGCCGATCTCAGCGAATTCAATGCCGCCCGCACCGGATCGGATGGCCCCAAGCGCTATGACACCGCCGTCGAGGCCGCCTCGGTGGCGCTGGAGGCGTTGCCGGTGCCGACCATCGCCATGATCCATGGTGCCTGCATCGGCGCCGGTTTCGGGGTCGCCATGGCCTGTGACCTGCGCTATGCCGACGACCGCGCGGTGTTCGCGGTGCCGGCCGCGCGCCTCGGCATCGGCTATCACGCAACCGGCGTGCGCCGGATCGTCGATGCGATCGGGGCCGCCGCCGCCCGCGAACTGCTGATGACCGCCAAACGCTATGACGCCACCGAGGCCAAGGCGCTGGGCATGGTGAACGCCGTCCTGCCCTCCGACGGGTTGCAGGCGCATATCGATGGCCTTCTCGACACGCTGCGCGGCAATGCGCCGCTCAGCATCCGTGCCTCGAAGCAGACGGTGCGGGCCGCGATCCGCCCCGAGGACACAGCGGTCGCCACCGCCGCCCAGATCGCGATCGCCGCATGCAATGACAGCCGGGACTATGCCGAGGGCGTTCTCGCGCTCGGCGAGCGCCGCCCCCCGGTCTTCACCGGCAATTAAGCACGCACCGGCGTTTAACCGGCGGCGCTCCGGCGCCGCCGGTCCACAGAAGGAAGTGACCCCAGACAATGATCCCCGCCGCACCCGCAGATACCGCCGCCAACAGCCTGCACGCGATCATCCAGGCAGCGCTCGCCCGCAATCCCGACACCATCGTGATCGACTGGCATGGTGGCCCGGTGACGGCGGCGGCGCTGCGGGCCCGCGCGGCCGGGTTCGCAGCGGCGTTGGTGTCGCTGGGGGTAGCGCCGGGTGACCGGGTGGCGGCGCGGGTGGAAAAGAGCCCCGACGCGATCGCGCTGTTCCTGGGCACGCTGATGGCGGGCGCCGTGTTTCTGCCGCTGAACACAGCCTATACCGTGACCGAACTGGCCTGGCTGCTGGGCGATGCCGAACCGGCGGTGTTCATCACCGATCCTGCCGCCATCGAAAGCTGTCGTCCGGCCGTGCCGGCAGGGGTGGCGATGGCCTCGCTCGGCAGCGACGGATCGGGCGATCTGGCGGCACGAGCGTCGCAGGCATCCGCCCCGGCCCCGGTGGCCTGCGGGCCGGATGCGCCGGCAGCGATCCTCTATACCTCGGGCACCACCGGCCGTCCCAAGGGTGCAGTGCTCAGCCACCGCAACCTCACGGCCAATATTCAGGCACTGTGCCGGGCCTGGGCGATCACCGACCGGGATGTGCTGCTGCACGCCCTGCCGCTGTTTCATGCCCATGGCCTGTTCGTGGCCGCCGGCACCCTGCTGGTGGCTGGCGGCCGGATGATCCTGTTGCCGAAATTCGACGCGGCCATGGCCCGCGCCCACCTGCCCGAGGCCACCCTGTTCATGGGTGTGCCCACCTTCTATGCCCGGCTTCTGGACCTGCCGGGCTTCGGGGCCGATGACTGCCGGCACCTGCGGCTGGCCGTCGCGGGGTCGGCGCCGCTGGGCCCGGACCTGTTCCGCCGTTTCCACGCCGCCACCGGTCATGCCGTGCTGGAACGCTATGGCGCCACCGAAATGAGCATCGCGGTTGCCAATCCGCTCGATGGCGAGCGCCGTCCCGGCAGCATCGGCTATCCCCTGCCCGGCTGCGAGGCGCGCGTGGTCGCCCCCGACGACACGCCGCTCCCGGCCGGCACAGCCGGCGAGCTTCAGATCCGGGGGCCGAACGTGTTCACCGGCTATTGGCGCCGGCCGGACGCCACCACCGCCGCCTTCACGCCCGACGGCTTCTTCCGCACCGGTGATCTCGCCGTCGCCGAGGTCGATGGCCGGCTCGCCATTGTCGGCCGGTCGAAGGATCTGATCATTACCGGCGGCTATAACGTCTATCCACGTGAGGTGGAGATCGTGCTCGACGACCTGGACGGCGTCGGTGAAAGCGCGGTGATCGGCCTGCCGCATCCGGATTTCGGCGAGGCGGTCACCGCCGTGATCGAGGCCTCGGCCGGCGGCGCCGCCCCGGCCGAGGCCGAGGTGATCGGCCACCTGCGGTCGGAACTTGCCGCCTATAAGTGCCCGAAGCGGGTGATCGTGGTCGACCGGCTGCCGCGCAACACCATGGGCAAGGTCGAGAAGGCCCGGCTGCGTGTCGCCTATGCGGCCCTCTACGGGTGACGCCCGCCCGATTGCCGCCTGTCTGGGCGATGGCGATCTTTTCGCATCCGCAAAAAAAGTGACATGCACCGCATCCGGCCGGGCATTTCCCGTGTAACATCATTGGGACATGCCGTGGTGGCTTGGCGTTCGGGCCGCAAACCGACTAAGTTGGCGGCCTGAGGCCACAGCCGCCCACCAGCCGGGAGATCCGCATGCCGCCGACAGGCGCCGCGCCACCGCGCGCCACCGATAACCGCCGTGTCAGGGGCGCCGGTGCCGCCGATACCGATGCGCCCCAGGCCTCCTGGCGGGACGGCGATGGCGGACGGCTGCTCGTGGTGAGCGGCGCGTGGACCACCGCACGATTGAGCACGATCGAACGGCTGCGCCGTGGCAGGGAACCGGCGGCGACCGCGATCGACATCGGCGGCGTGACCGCGCTCGACGCCAATGGCGGGCTGATGCTGCTGGCGCTGGCCGGCGTGGACCAGACACCGGCCGACGGCCAGGGCGGCGACATCGCCGTTCATGGCGGCGACGATCGCAGGCGCGACCTGCTGCAGACCCTGATGACGGCGGCCGCGGCCGAATGCGGCCGCAAACCGCGGTCCGGCGGGTTTCTGGGCATGGTGGAAACCACCGGCCGGGCCACGATCAACGCGCTGAAGGAAGCGCGCGATCTGGTCGGCTTCATCGGCCTGGTCACCATCGCGATCGGTCGCACGATCCTTCAGCCACGACGGCTGCGCATGACCGCACTGGTCAGCCATATTGAACGCACCGGACTTGATGCCATGCCGATCGTGGGCCTGCTGGGCTTCCTGATCGGCGTGGTGCTGGCCTATCAGGGCGCCGATCAGCTCCGTCAGTTCGGCGCCGAGATCTTCACGGTCAATCTGGTCGGCGTCGGCGTGCTGCGCGAAATGGGTATCCTGCTGACCGCGATCATCGTCGCCGGCCGGTCGGGCAGCGCCTTCACCGCCGAGATCGGCGCCATGACCATCAACGAGGAAGTCGACGCGATCCGCACGCTCGGCCTCGATCCGGTGGACATGCTGGTGGTGCCGCGCATGCTGGCGCTGATGATCACCCTGCCGCTGCTGACCTTCTTCGCCAACATGATGGGCCTGACCGGTGGTGCTGTCATGGCGCTGCTGACCCTCGACATCTCGATCGACCAGTATATCCGTCAGCTTGAAAGCGCCGTGACCATCACGACCTTCCTGGTCGGCATGGTCAAGGCGCCGGTCTTCGCCGCCATGATCGCGATGATCGGCTGCTTCCAGGGCCTCAGGGTCGGCCGGTCGGCCGCCGCCGTCGGCCGCTCCACCACCACATCGGTGGTCGAGGGCGTGTTCGTGGTGATCCTGCTGGACGCGCTGTTCTCGGTCCTGTTCTCGATTCTGGGGGTGTGACGCCATGGTCGACGCCACAACCAAGCCGGCGGGCGAGCCGATCGTCGAGGTCGAGGGCCTGGTCACCCGCTTCGGCACCACCACCATCCATGACGGATTGAACTTCACCGTCGATCGCGGTGAGATCATGGGCGTGGTCGGCGGGTCCGGGTCGGGCAAATCGGTGCTGCTGCGGATTATCCTGGGGCTGATCCACCCGGCGGCCGGCCGCATCCGGCTGCTGGGCGAAGAGATCACCGGATCGGACGAGGCCGCGCGCAGCCGCCGCCAGCGGCGGATCGGCATGCTGTTCCAGGACGGCGCCCTGTTCAGCCAGTTGACCGTGGCCGAAAACGTGGCCATGCCGCTGATCGAACATGCCCGGGTCAGCACGCAGACAGCGCGCCAGTTGGCGATCGACAAGCTGGTGCTGGTGGGGCTGAAGCCGGCCGATGGCGACAAGCTGCCGTCGGAACTGTCCGGCGGCATGCGTAAGCGTGCGGGCCTCGCCCGCGCGCTCGCACTCGATCCGGAACTGCTGCTGCTGGACGAGCCCACCGCCGGGCTGGATCCGATATCGGCCGAAGGCTTCGACCAGTTGATCCTGGACCTGAACCATGCCCTGGGTGTGACCGTGATGCTGGTCACCCATGATCTGGACACGCTGCATGCGATCTGCGACCGGGTGGCGGCCCTGGTCGACAAGCAGATCCGTATCGCGCCGATCGCCGAGCTTGCACGCGACCCGCATCCATGGCTGCAATCCTATTTCGGCGGGCCGCGCGGCCGTGCCGCGTTGCGCGCGTCAGACGACGCCGCGATGCGGGACGCCCCGATGCCGGCCCGTTGACGACCAGGAAGAATCGATGGAAACCCGAGCCAATCATCTGATCGTCGGCAGCTTCGTGCTGGCCCTGCTCATCGGGCTGGTGGGCTTCGTGCTGTGGCTGGCCGGCAGCGGCAATGATCGCGCCGTCACCCGCTATGACATCTTCTTCGCCCAGGCCATCACCGGCCTCAGAACCGGCGACCCGGTCAGCTATCGCGGCATCCCGGTGGGCCAGATCAGCGAGATCCGGATCGCACCGGGAGATGCCGACCGGATTCTGGTGACCGCGGATATCGACCGGGGCACGCCGATCAGCCCGAACACGGTGGCGACGCTGGCCTTGCGCGGCATCACCGGCGGCGCCTATGTGCTGCTGGATACCGACGAGTCCGGCGCGCTCGCATCGACCTCCGTCACGGGCGAGAGCCCGGAGGGGCACCCTGTGATCCCGTCAAAGGCCTCGCGGATCGACCAGATCATTGCCGGTGCGCCCGATCTGATCACCCGCGCGATCACCCTGCTGGATCAGGCGAATGAGGTGTTCGGGCCGGAAAACCGGGCGATGATTTCGGCGACGCTGTCGGATCTGAAGACGGTCAGCGGCGCGATCGCGAAGAATCCCGAACGGCTCGACCAGATCATGGCCGATGCCCAGGCGACCATGGCGGAGGCGCGCGCCGCGGCGGAGCGCTTCGATGGCATGATGACCAGCCTGCAAGGCACGGCCGGCAATCTGGATACCGAATTGAAGGCGACGCTGACCGAACTGCGCAGCGCCGTCGGTGCCATCGACAAGGGCTCGGCCGCGCTGATGGACGAATTGCGCGGCACCAACCGCAACCTGAACAGCCTGATCGACGAGAACCGCACGCCGATCAACGACTTCACGTCGAACGGCCTGTATGAACTGACCTCGCTGCTGGCCGAGGCCCGCAGCCTGGTCACCACCTTGAACAGCCTTGCCGTCCAGATCGAGCGCGATCCGCAGCGCTTCCTGCTCGGCGGCCAGCAACAGGGATATCAGCCCGGTGAATGATGCCTCGCCGATGCCCGGCCACGCCACCACGCCCGCGCCGTCCGACGACATGGCCCGCATGATCAGCCGCCGTGGCGCCCTGCGCCTGGGCCTGCTTGCAACCGGCGGGCTGCTGCTTGCCGCCTGCTCGCCCGAGAAGCTGTTTCTGGGTGATCCGCCACAGCTCTATCGGCTGAGCGCGCCTGAAAACATCGCCGGCATCCCCACGACCGGGCGGCCCTGGCAATTGTCGGTCGAACGGCCGACCGCCTCGGCCGCGCTCGATACCTCACGCGTGGTTCTGCAGCGCGGGCGCTCGGAAATCGCCTATTTCGCCCGCGCGAACTGGACCGACCGCACCACCGGCATGATGCAGTCGCTGATGGTCGATGCCTTCCTGAACGCGCGCTCGCACGTCTCGGTGGCCCCGGCCTCGATCGGGCTCAGGCCCGATCTGACGCTTCAATCGGAACTGCTGAACTTCCAGGCACAATATCCCGACGGCGGCGGCGGCGCGCCGACCATCCGGATGGAGGTCAACGCCCGGCTGGTGACCATGCCCGAACGGCGGATCGTGGCCCAGCGACGCTTCGACGTCACCCAGCCGGCCGCGGCCGATGGCACCGACGAGGTCATCGCCGCCTTCGATGCGGCGTCGGACCGGTTCCTGCAGGATCTGGTGCTGTGGGCGATCGATACGGGGACCTCGGCCCTGCCAGCCGGCTGACCAGGGCGGGTCCGATGGAACGAAGGGCGGAGACAGGATGAGCGGCGTGATACCGGCGATCGGTCCCGCCCTGGCCGCCCTGTTTGGTGGTTGGGGGCTTGCCCGCTATGCCATCGCCGCCGCTCATGCCCGCGAGCGCGGCCGACCCGGCCCTGTCCGCAGCGCCGTCGACCGGCTGCATCTCCGCGTCACCCGCAGCCGGCAGGCCGCGATCGCCGCGGCCGATGCCGCCGCCTGGGCAGATGAGGCCGCACCCCCGGCCACGCCGCCCTTCCCGCCCGACCGGAGCGCCTGGGCCGCCGGCGCGCTCGCCAGCCTGGCGGTGATCGTGGGTGCGGCACTGGATCTGCCGGCACCACCGGCACAGGTGGCTGTGCTGGCGGCAGGTGCCGCCGCGCTTGCCGTGGCCGATCTGGCCTATGGCCGCCTGCCCGACGTAATCACCTTCGGCCTGCTGATCCTGGGCCTGCTCGCCTCTCCCGACGATGCCGCACTGGGTGAACGGGCGCTGGCGGCTGCGGCCGGTGGTGGCGGCATGTGGCTGGTGGCGATGGTCTATCGTGTCGGCCGGGGCCGCGACGGCATCGGCATGGGCGATGTAAAGCTGGCGGCGGCCGGTGGCGCTTGGCTTGGGGCGGCTCTGCCCTGGGGATTGGCATTGGGGGCGATGCTGACCGTGGCCCTGGCGGGGCTTCTGGCCCGGCGGATCAGCAGCGATCAGCGCCTGCCCTTCGGCCCCGGCCTCGCCGCCGGCATGGTCATTCTGTTTCTGGCGGCCCCGGCACTGGGTTGACCGGTCTGCAGGGATCAGGCAACCGTCTGGGAAGCAACCAGACCACAGACATCCTCCAGCCGGTCGATGACAAGGTCGGCCGCCGCCGCGACCATCGGGTCGATGCGGGCGCCGCCCTGCACCACCACGGCCAGCCCCGCACCACCGGCGCGGGCCAGCGCCACATCATGCAGGCTGTCCCCCACCACCGCCACCCGGTCGGGCGTGATCGCCAGACGGGCTACGAAGGCGGTCAGCATCCCCGGGCCGGGCTTGGCGCCATGGCCACTGTCATAGCCGGCGATAAAGTCCAGATGCGCCGCCAGATCGAACTGATCGACCAGGGCATGGGCGCCGGCGGCACTGTCATTGGTGGCGATGCCAAGGCGGAGACCCTGCGCCCGCAGCCGCGAAAACAGCGCCGCCAGGTCGCAGACCGGCTGTGCGGTAGCACTGCCCAGGCTCACGAACATCCGGTCGATGTCACGCGCCAGACGCTGAACGTCCGGCTGGCCGGGCAGCAATGGCGACCATTGCCGCGCCAGACTGCGGCTGTCGCCCATGGCCAGCACGGAACCGGGAGCGACGATATCGGTTGCCGGATCGTGGCCGCCGGCGGCCAGCAACCGCCCGGCCAACCGCCGGTCACCGCGGGCAAGCCGGTCGGCGACGGCGCGGTTCAGCGGCACCCAGCTCGCATCGTAATCGATCAGCGTCCCGTCCTTGTCGAACAGGATCGCCTCGATCCCGGCTCGTACCGCGCCATCGCTCATGCCCTGTCGTCCTCGTCCCGTGACCCCTTGCCGGAGGGTGCCCGACACCGGGCGCGGGATCAAGCCCGTCTCGCCGCCGACGCCGTCTGACGGAGCGCGGCGCGGATCTGCCCTGCGACTGATGATCTTGCTGCCGGTGGTGCGGGCGATCACACTCTCCACCCTGCCAGAGCGTGCATCCCGCCCCACCGATCCGGACCCCTCCCATGGCCATCCACCGCCTTCAGCCGCTTCGCCGGGCACTCGCAGCACCTGCCTATCGCCATTACACCATCGGCAACGCCACCTCGCTGATCGGCATGTGGGTGCAGCGGCTGGCCATCGGCTGGCTGGCGTGGCAGATCACCGGATCGGGCACCTGGCTGGGGCTGCTCGCTCTGTGCGAGTTGATCCCGACCGTGCTGCTCAGCCCGGCCGTGGGCGTGCTGGCCGATCGCGTGGATCGTCGGCGGCTGATCATCGCAACCCAGAGCCTGCTGCTGGTTCAATCCCTGACGGCCTTCGCCCTGGTGGTGACCGGATTGATCACGATCGGCTGGCTGCTGGCCCTGGCCCTGGTGCTGGGAACCGTCACCGCCTTCGGTCAGCCCGCCCGGCTGGCCCTGGTGCCGGAACTGGTGCCCCGGCCGGATGTGCCGGCCGCTGTGGCGCTGAATGCCAGCCTGTTCAATCTGGCCCGCTTCGCCGGGCCGGCGATCGCGGCACCGCTGCTGGCGACGGGCGACGGTTCCGCCGCATTCGCCGCCTATCCGCTGACCCTGATCCTGTTTCTGGTTCAACTGGTGCGGTTGAAGATCCCGCCCGTCGAGCCTGAACCCGATGCGATATCCGCCGCGACCGGCCGGGACGGCACCGCCGGCGGCACGGCCACCGTCAGGCCAGGCTTTATCGCCGCCTTCCGTGACGGCATCCGCTATGCCGCCCGCCATCCGGGGCTGGGGCCGCTGCTGGCCCTGTTGTGTTTCGCCTGCCTGGGTGCCCGCGCCCTGCCTGAATTGCTGCCGGCCCTGGCCGATGGCCATTTCGGTGCCGGCGCCGCCGGCTATGCGGCCTTTACCGCCGCCGTCGGTATCGGCGCGCTGACCGCGGGCTTATGGATGGCGACCGGTGCCGGCGAACGGCGGCTGGTGCGGATCGCGGCCGTGGCCACCCTGCTTGGCGCCGCCGGCACCGCGATCGCCGCCACCGCGCCGTCGGAACCGGTGGCGATCGCAGGCCTCGGCCTGCTCGGCTTCGCGATCACCGCCAATGGCGTGTCGATCCAGACCCTGATCCAGTTGCATGCCCGCCCCGACCGCCGGGGCCGGGTGATCGGCCTGTATCTGGTGATCATCCGGGGCGTGCCCGCATTGGGCGCCCTGGCCATGGGGGCGGCGGCAGATCTGGTCGGGATCACCTGGCCGCTGCTCATCGGCGCGGCGATCGCGGCCGCGGGCGCGGCCTTTGCCTGGACGCGGCTGCCGCGGATCGAAGCCGGGCTGGCGCGCGGGCCGGAGCGATGACCCCGGCCCCGGTGCACCCGATGGTCAGTGCGCGAACAGCACCGGCAGCGGCGAGCGGTGCAGCAGATCGTTGGTGACTCCGCCGAAGATCATCTGGCGGAAGCGGCTCTGGGTATAGGCGCCCTTGACGATCAGATCGGCCCCCATGACGCGGGCTTCGCCGATGATCACCTCGGCGACGCTGCGCTCGCCTTCGTCCAGCGTCTTCGCCCCGGCCGGCACGCCGTTGCGGGCCAGATGGCGGGCAAGATCCTCAGCACCAGGGCCCGGCACCATGCCACCGCGTACCGCCAGCACCAGCACCTCGTCGGCGGTGGTCAGCCAGGGCATGGCCATCGCCACGCATTGCGCGGTTTCGGTGCTGCCGTTCCAGGCAACCAGAACTTTGCGGCCCAGCTCGCTCTGCGGCGCCTGTGGCGTCACCAGCACCGGCCGGCCGCCATCGAACAGCACCGCCTCGGCGGTCACCCGCCACAGATCACGTGCCGGATCATCCGGCCGGGCAACCACGGTCAGGTCGAACAGCCGGGCCTGATGGCCAACCACTTCAGCCTCCTGGCCCGAGACCTCGCGCCATGATGCGGTGGGGCGCCCCAGTGCGGCGCCGGCCGCATCGATATCGGCCCGCTCTATCCCCAGGCGGGCGACGGTTGCGTCGTAAACCTTGCGCACCCGCTCGGCCATCGACTGCCAGCGATTGCCCATCTCGACCAGATAGTCCGAGGGTATGACCAGCCCGTCACCGGCCAGGATCTGCGGATCGTGGCGGATCAGCAGCGCCTCGATATGGCTCTTGAAGTGCTGTGCGACGGCGTAAGCCGTCTCCAGTGCCACGGCATCGCCGTCATCGCCGTGCATGGGCACCAGAATCGTCTTCATGGGGCCGGGCTCCTTGTCGCCAAGTCTTGGGTGCCGCGCCTGTGCGGTCGTGGCAGCATGTCGCCCTGTTGCGGGCATCGGGGGCCGTTCATGCCTTCGTACCTTCGGGCATGTTCCAGTGCCGAAGTGTACCGCCGCCCGGGCGGCCACGCCACGGCCCAGGCGCTTTATGTGAGCGCCGATCGCAGTTGATGGCCGGGCCGTCAAAAATATGCCACGGAACCAGACTATTGTTCCGCCAACCGCGATGGCATTCCCTCTGGCCACAAGACCGCAACCCATGGTCATGTGCGCCGTGCTTTACCATCGGGTCGATGACATGCAATGCTGCGCGACGCGGCTTGTGGCGCAGGTGACGAGCACGAACACGCCACGATCCCGATCGTGCCCCAGCGCGGGCTCCGGCCCGCTGTGGACTGATAATCACCCGCCCCCAGGCGGCGACGTGGCCGGCGATCGACCGGCACGTCCCCGGCGGCGGACGCCCGGCCGGTTGCGGCGGGGTTCGAGTGTGTTCAAGAGGAGCCGATACCGATGACCCGTAAGGTCGACGCCAAGACCGTCGCCGCCGGCACCGCCGCCGCGGCCCGTGCCTTCACCCGCCGCAGTCTGCTGAAGGCCTCGGCGATGGGCGGTGCCGCACTCGCCGTTGCCGGCCCCGCCATCCTGAACCCCGCCCGCGCGGCCGGTGGCGAGGTCCGGGTCTTCGCCTGGGCCGGCTATCTCACCGACGACATGTTGGCGGCGTTCCAGAACGCCACCGGCATCAAGGCGGTGCGCACCGAATATGGCACCAACGACGAATTGCTGAACCAGCTCCGCGCCAGCCAGGGCGGCGGCTTCGACATCATCTGGCCGACGGTCGACCGGGTGCCGAATTATGTCGAGTTCGAACTGGTCCAGCCGATCGACGAGAGCAAGGTCGCCTTCGACCGCCTGCTGCCCGCGACGATTTCGGGGTCCGCCGGCATGGGCGGCGTGATCGACGGCAAGCGCTATATCGTGCCGATCGACTGGGGCACCGAGGCCCTGACCTTCCACAAGGAACAGGCACCGCTGGTTTACGGCAAGGCGAGCTTCGGCGATCTGTGGCGGCCGGAACATGCCGGCAAGGTCACCGTCCGCGGCCACTCGGCCCTGGCCGGCCTTGGTCTGTATCTGGAAGGCGAAGGCAAGCTGCCGGCCCCTTACGCCGACAGCTTCAAGGACGAAGCGACGATGACGAAGAATTACGACGTCATCATCGCCGAGGCGATCCGCCACAAGAAGAATATCGGCCAGTTCTGGACCAACGAAAATGAAGCTCAGGGCGCTTTCCGCGCCAATGGCTGCGTGATCGGCCAGACCTGGGATTCCACCTCGCTGGCCCTGTCGAAGGAAGGCCTGCCCTTCGGCTATATCGCGCCGAAGGAAGGCGCGCTGGCCTGGATGGAAGGCGTGTGCATCACCTCGAAGGCGCCCAATCTCGACAACGCCTATGCCTTCATCAACTGGTCGCTGACGCCTGAAGCCGGCGCGATGCTTGCCAACCACATGGGCTACAACTCGACCGTCAAGGGTGCCGATGGGCTGCTGAACGCCCAGAACAAGGCGTTCTTCGCCGCCGCCTATCCGGAAGACGCCCTCGACAAGCTGTGGTGGTGGCCGGTGCAGGAAAGCTGGTTCGTGGCCAAGCGCACCGCCTATCAGGATCAGTTGCTGTCAGCCTGACCACGCGACGAACGATGATCCGGTGATGGCGGAGGATATGCGCCGCCATCACCGGCATGCCCGACGGACGACATTCATCCTGCAAGGTGACCCCAACTCATGAGCCACGGCGTCGCGCTCGATCACGTGACCATGCGCTTCGGTGCCGGCCCCGCCGCCGTCGACGATGTCGATCTTGGCATCGAGGCCGGCAGTTTCTTTTCCATCCTGGGGCCGTCGGGTTGTGGCAAGACCACCCTGCTGCGCATGATCGGCGGCTTCCTGGAGCCGAGCCGGGGCCGGATCGTGATCGGCGGACAGGACATGGCCGGCAAGCGCCCGGAACAGCGCCCGACGGCGATGATCTTCCAGAATCTGGCATTGTTCCCGCTGATGACGGTGGCCGAAAATATCGGGTTCGGGCTGGAGGTGCGCGGCATCAAGGCCGCAGACCGACGCAAGCGCGTCGCCCGGCTGCTGGACGTGATCGCCCTGCCCGGCATCGCTGACAAGAAGGTCACTGATCTGTCGGGCGGACAGCGCCAGCGTGTGGCCATCGCCCGCGCTCTGGCGGTGGAGCCGCAGGTTCTGCTGCTCGACGAACCGCTGTCGGCGCTGGACCTGAAACTGCGCCAGCATATGCGCGCCGAATTGCGCAGCCTTCAGAAGCGCACCGGCGTCACCTTCATCTACATCACCCATGATCAGGGCGAAGCCCTTGCGATGTCGGACAAGGTGGCGGTGATGAGTGCCGGCCGCGTCCAGCAGGTGGCAGCGCCGGCCGAGCTTTACGACCGCCCCCGAACCGCCTTCGTCGCCGGATTCGTCGGCGAGGCAAACCGCATTTCCGGCCGGATCATGACCTGCGACGCCGGCGAGGCGACGGTCGAAACCGGTTTCGGGCCGCTGGCCGGAGTGGCACCGCTGCCGCTGCCGGCCGGCACCCGTGCCAGCCTGTTCGTGCGCCCGGAACGCATGCGCCTGACCGCCGCCGAGGGCCTGGGTGCTATCGGCGCCATCCCGGTGATGGTCGAGGATCTGCGTTTCGAAGGGCCGTTCCTGCATCTGGTCACCCGCCCGATCGAAGCCGGTACCGCGGCAGGCATCACATCCGAGATCGTCGCCCAGTTGGTGAATGACGGCAATCTGCCACCTTTGGCCCGTGGCGTGCGCATCGGCCTGGCCTTCGGCCCGGCAGACGCGGTGGTGCTGGCCGATGAATGAGATGATCCGCCGGCGCGGCCCGGCCCTCGCCATCGCCATTCTGGGCATCAGCGCCGTCTGGGTGCTGATCCTGGTGGTGCTGCCGCAGATCTGGATGCTGGATTATTCGCTGCGCCCCAACCTGCCGCCATCGAAGGTCGGCGGCCCGGAGGATGTCCGCAATCTGACGAACTATGCATCGCTGTTCGGCAACAGCCTGCATTTCGCGATCTTCATCAAGACCATCTGGGCCAGCGCCCTGGTGACGCTGCTCACCCTGATCGCCTGCTATCCGATCGCCTATTATCTGGCGCAGGTGGCCAGCCGGCGGCGGGCGGCAACCGTGATGCTGGTGCTGATCATCCCGTTCTGGATCAACGAGGTGCTGCGCACCTTCGCCTGGTACATCATCCTGGCGCTGAACGGGCCATTGAACGGCCTGCTGCTGAGCCTGGGCATCATCGATCAGCCGGTGCGCTGGATCGACGGCAACGGCGCGGTTCTGGTCGGCATGGTCTATGCCTATGTGCTGTTCATGGTGTTTCCGATCTATAACGCGATCGAAAGCCTCGATCGGGCGCAGATCGATGCCGCGCGCGACCTGGGCGCCGGCTGGCCGCGGATCCATCGCCGCGTGGTCATTCCCCATGCCAAGCCCGGTATCGCAACCGGTTGCATCATGACCTTCATGCTGGCGGCCGGGTCGTATGCCGTGCCCGCCCTGCTGGGTTCGCCCGGCAGCCGCTGGTTCACCCAGATCATCTATGACTGGTTCTTCGAAGGCGGCAACTGGCACATGGGGGCGGCCTATGCCTTCGTGCTGCTGCTGATCTGCATGGGCTTCATCATGGTGATGATGCGGCTGTTCAAGGTGGGCGTCGGGGATATCGCGCGATGAGCACGACGACGAGCGCGTCCGGCGGCGACCGCCTGGGCCGGGCGATGATGCGGCTCTATCTGGGCCTGTTCCTGTTCTATCTGTTTCTGCCGCTGGTAGTGATGGGTGCCGCCACCTTCAACGACAGCCGGCTGCCGACCGTGACGCCCTGGACCGGCACCACCCTGAAATGGTTCGAGGCGCTGTACCACGACAGCCAGATGTGGGACGGGCTGGTGACCAGCCTGCTGGCAGGGGCCGGCGTGGTGGTGGTGGCGGTGCCGGTGGGCACGGCCGCCGCCCTGCTGCTCGACGGCCTGCGCGGCCGATCACGCAGCTTCGCCTTCGCGCTGATGGTCTCACCGCTGCTGACACCCGGCGTGATCATCGGCATCTCGACCCTGGTGTTCTGGCGCCAGTTGGCGGTGGGCGGCGGGCTGTTCCTGATCATCATTGCCCAATCCACCTATATCGCGGCCTATGTGATGCTGATGGTGCAGGCCCGGCTGCAACGCTTCGATCGTGGGCTGGAAGATGCCGCCCGCGACCTTGGCGCCAGCCCGTGGATGTCATTCCGGCGCATCACCCTGCCCTTCCTGGCGCCGACCATGGTGGCCGGCGCCTTCATCGCCTTCCTGCAGAGCTTCGAGAATTACAACACCACATTGTTCGTGCGCGGCTTCGACACGCCGCTGACCGTGTATATCGCAAGCAAGGTCCGCACCGGCGTGACCCCGGCGGTCAACGCCCTGGGGCTGATCCTGATCGCGCTGACCATCATCGGCGCGGCGGTCTATGAATTGCTGCGCCGGCGGGCGGCGCGCAGGATTCCGCCGGTGAGCTGACGCGGCACGGCCGAGATCACCCCGAAGATCACCGCCGCCGTCACCACCACCGCCGGCCCCGATGGCAGATCCCAGACCATCGAGGCGCCAAGGCCCAGGGTGACGGCGACCGCGCCCAGACCCGCGGCGGCGGCGGCCATCGCCTCGGGCGTGGCGGCAAGCCGGCGGGCGGCGGCGGCGGGAATGACCAGCAGCGAGGTCACCAGCAGCACGCCCACGATCTTCATCGCCAGCGCGATCACCAGCGCGATCAACCCCATGAAGGCCAGTTGCACGACCAGCACCGGCACGCCTTCCACCCGCGCCAGATCCTCGTCGACCGTGATCGCCAGCAGGCGGCGCCACAGCAGGGCCAGTGCCGCCAGCACACCGGCACCGCCCAGCCAGATCGACCACAGATCGCCGGTGTCGATCGCCAGGATGTCGCCGAACAGATAGGCCATCATGTCGACCCGCGGATTGCCCGCCAGCGCCATCGCCACCAGCCCCAGCGACAGCGCCGAATGCGCCAGAATGCCGAGCAGCGTGTCTTCCGCCAGCGGCTGGCGGCGCTTCAGCACCACCAGCAGGATGGCCACGGACAGGCAGGCCACGACGATGCCGGGGCCATAGCCCAAACCGGTGACGGTGCCGAGCGTGATGCCGAGCAGCGCCGAATGCGCCAGCGTGTCGCCGAAATAGGCCATGCGCCGCCAGACGACGAAACAGCCAAGCGGCCCCATCACCAGGGCCAGACCGATGCCGCCGGCAAGCGCCCGGAGCAGGAAAGCGTCGAAAATCATCGGATGCCGGTCATGAATGAGGATGGGTCGAGCCGGTCTGCCGGCAACCGGCGGTGCAGTCGTCGGCGGCGCCGGCCCCATGGATATGGACGTGGTCGTGAACATGGTCATGGGCGTGGTGATACGGCGCCAGCGCTTCGGCGCCCATCGGCCCGAACAGCGCCAGGAATGCCGGGTCGCGGCTGACATCGTCGGGATGGCCCGAACAGCAGACATGGCCGTTCAGGCACAGCACGTGATCGGTCGCCGACATCACCAGATGCAGATCATGGCTGACCAGCAGGATGCCGCAGCCGCGCCGGTCGCGGATCGTGCGCAAGGTGCGATAGAAGGCGATCTGGCCGGGCATGTCCAGATGGGCGGCGGCTTCGTCCAGCACCAGAAGATCGGGCGCCTGCAACAAGGCCCTGGCCAGCATCACCCGCTTGGCCTCGCCGCCCGACAGGCTGTGGAAGGACCGGTTCTCAAGCCCTTCGGCCCCCGCCTCGGCCAGCGCCTGGGCAATCTCGGCGGCCGTGGCCCGGCGGCCACGGATATCGGCCAGGGTCATGAAGCGGCGCGCGGTGAGCGGCAGGGTGCGGTCCACCGCCAGTGATTGCGGCACATAACCGATCCGCAGGCCCGGCCGCCGCCGCACCGTGCCCTCGTCGGGCGCGATCAGCCCCAGGGCCACTTTGACCAGGGTCGATTTGCCCGCGCCATTGGGGCCGATCAGACTGATGATCCGCCCCGGCGCGATGGCGAGATCGACGCCATCCAGCAGGCGGCGGCCGTCGCGCGCGATCACCAACCGGCGAATATCGACCAGCAGCGCCGGATCGACACCGTCTGCAACCGCTGCCACAGGACGATGGGCGGCCGCGGTCATGCCACACCTGCCTTCATATCCGCCGGCGTGGCGCAGCCGGCGCAGAGCCCGTGCAGTTCCACCATCTGTCGCTGGACAATGAAGCCGGCTTCCGCTGCCACGGCTGCCAGCCGGTCGGCGCTGTCGCGATCGTTCAGTTCCGCCACGCGGCCACACCGGTCGCAGATCAGGAACTGGCCGCTATGCACCCGCCCGGCCAGCCCGCAGCCGACAAAGGCATTCATCGACTCGATGCGGTGCACCAACCCCTGCTCCAGCAGGAAATCCAGCGCCCGATAAACCGTCGGCGGTGCCGCACCGCTGCGTTCGTCCTTCAGCCGGTCGAGCACGTCATAGGCGCGCACCGGTTCATGCCCCTGCAACACCAGTTCCAGAACCCGGCGGCGCAGATCGGTCAGCCGCGCGCCATTGGCGGCGCAGACCCGTTCCGCCAGATCCAGTGCCGTGGCGACACAGGCCCGGTGATCGTGGTCATTTCCGGGAAAGGCGTCGCCGTGCCGGCCGGGGTGATGGGGGGCCGGGTCATGATCGTGGGTCGTGGGGGTATCTGCCATCTTGCGCTACGCTATAACATTCCGTAATCTGTGGCCGTGAACTGTTATGTTATATCGATGCCGGGGGCATTGCCAGCCCTGTGGCCGATCTGGAGTGCATGTTGACCATGGCGAAGCGCAACCCGGTGCGCAGCACCGCAGCGGCCCTGTTGTTCTGCGGCACAGCATTGACGGGCATGGCACTGACGGGAGCTGGCGCGGCTGCTGCCGACGCACCCGTCGTCGTTGCCACCATCAAGCCGCTTCACGCCCTGGTCACAGGCGTGATGGCGGGTGTGGGGGAGCCCCGGCTGCTGGTGCAGGGCGCCGCCAGCCCGCATGATTTCGCGTTGAAGCCCTCGGATGCACGGGTTCTGGACCGCGCCTCGCTGGTGTTCTGGGCCGGCCCCGGTGTCGAGAGTTTCATGCCCAGGGTGATCGACACCCTGGCCAAAGATGCCCGGACGATCGCCATGGTCGATGCCCCGGGCGTGAAGACGCTGCCAGTGCGGGAAGGCGGCGTGTGGGAGCCGCATGAGCATGACCATGAAGGCCATGAGGGCGAGGATCACGAGCATGACGACCATGACCATGACGCTCATGCCGACGCACATGATGACCATGACGATCATGACCATGACGGGCATGACCATGACGGGCATGACGAGCACGAAGACGGCATGATCGACGGTCATGCATGGCTGTCGCCGGCCAATGCCCGCGCCATGGTCACCCGCATCGCCGCCGTGCTGGCCGAGGCGGACCCGGCACATGCCGACACCTATCGCCGCAACGCCACCGCCTATGATGCCCGGCTGGAGGCTCTTGATGCGCGGCTGGCGCAGCAACTGGCCGCGGTGAAGGACAAGCCCTATATTGTCTTCCACGATGCCTATCAGTATTTCGAATCCGCCTATGGTCTGGCGGGCGCCGGGTCGGTGACGCTGAACCCCGAGCAGCCGCCCGGCGCCCGACGGATTTCCGAACTGCGCGCGCGCATCACAGAGGGCGGCGTGGTCTGCGTGTTCGCCGAGCCGCAATTCGATCCACGGCTGGTGAAAACCCTGACCGAAGGCACCGCGGCCCGCAGTGCCGTGCTCGATCCGATCGGCACCGACATCACGGCCGGCGCCGACGCCTACCCTGCGTTGATGGAGCGGCTGGCCACGTCGCTCAGCGGGTGCCTGTCCGGCGCCGGCTGACCGGCTTTCTCATCCCTGCTCCGCCTGAGCAGTACCTCAAAGCCCCGGCGCCGGCGATGGCACCGGGGCTTTCTTTGTGGGACGGGTGCCCGAGACGGGCCGCAGCCATTGATGCCGGCGCGGATGTGGCCACCTGTAGCGCGGCGCGGTCGTTCCGGCGGCGCCGAACAAGGGGACATCGCCGGCCATGACCACCCGCATCACCCAGAGCACGGTGACCTTTCTTCATCCGGCGACCATTCCCGGCCTCGATCATCCACTGCCAGCCGGTGCCTACCGGATTGAGATTGAAGAAGAACTGGTCCCGTCGCTGTCATTTCCGGTCTATCGCCGGATATCGGCCCTGCTCGATCTGCCGTCGCGCCCCGGCCTCAGCCAGATGATCACCATCGACCCGCAGGAACTGGATGCCGCCATCGCGCGCGATCAGGCGCGATCACCCGCCGCAGAAAGCTGACGCGGCATCCCCTGGACCAGCCGGATCCCGTCACCCGGCCGCTTTGGCATCGCGATCGGGTTCAGCCTCTCGGCACGTCACCATCCGGCCCCGATCTTCATCCCACAGATTATAGCGCAGGCTGCGCATCGCGGCCCGGAACGACATCGGCGGAACCGCCGAAAGCGCCGCGATCCGGGCATGACAGGCCTCCAGCCGGTAATTCGGCACCCGCGGGTTCAGGTGATGGACGTGGTGAAAGCCGATATTGCCGGTGAACCACTGCAGAACCCGTGGCAGATCCAGCCAGGTCGAACTGCGCAGGGCGGCGGTGCCATGGCTCCACGCGGCATTGCGCGCCCAGATGACCGTCTCGCCGCGATGCTGAACCGCGAACAGCCAGACGCCGATGATCGCCGCCAGCGCCATCACCGGCAATTGCACCGCAACCGTCGCCCCCCACCCGACCGTCAGGCCAAGCGTGATCAGGATCGCCGCGACCCCGAGCGTCGTGGCGTGCACCATCCGCCGCTCGGCGCGCCAGGCAGGCGGCATGTCGAAGGGCAGACGATAGAGCAGGATGAAGATCAGCGGCGGCAGCAGCAGATTGGCCACCAGCGGATGCCGGGTCACCCGATACCAGCGCCGGGCGCGGGGTGACAGCGCCTGATATTCACCCACCGTCAGGCAGGACGAATAGATGTCGGCGCCGCTCTGGCGCCGGTCGAGATCGTTCCAGATGCCATGATGTCCGGCATGCTGGCGCCGCCACGACAGATAGGGTGTCAGGGTCAGCAGGCTGCAGGCGATGCCGCAGATGTCGTTCGCGATACGGTTGCGGAAAAAGGATTGATGGCCGCAATCATGCTGAATGATGAAGATGCGCACCAGGAACCCGGCGGCCAGGGGTGCCAGCAGCAGGCTCAGCCAGTATGACAGGTCAAGCAACAGATACATGGCGGCACAACTGGCAAAAAATCCGCCGAAGGACGTCGCGATCTGAAACAGGCTTCGCCCCGGAAGCGGCCCCTGAAAGCCGGCCACAATTCGGCGCAACTCGACGAATGAGGTGGCGTGTCCGGTCCCGGACATGCTGACGGTCATGGATGAGCCTCCTTGAACGGGCCTTTCAGTCTACCCGATCAACCGCTCAACCCCTGACACCAAAGAATGTTCCGGGACATCGATGACGGCGCACCACTGTCGTCGATGTCCCGGCATCATATCAGACGCCGCATCCCGCCTGTCTCAGCTGTGATGGCTGTTCTCCTCGGCGACCGTCTGCGTCACCTCGGCGCGCGGCACCCGGAACCACAGCGCATAGATCGCCGGCAGCGCCAGCAGCGTCAGCGCGGTCGCGACCAGCAGGCCGCCCATGATAGTCAGCGCCAGCGGCCCCCAGAACACGCTGCTCGACAGTGGAATCATGCCCAGAATGGCGGCGGCGGCCGTCAGCACCACGGGCCGCGCGCGCCGCACCGTGGCGTCGACGATGGCACGCGACCGGGCATGGCCGGCGCGGACATCGGTTTCGATCTGGTCGATCAGGATGACCGTGTTGCGCATGATCATGCCGGCCAGCGCGATCAGGCCCAGCAAGGCCACGAAGCCGAACGGCGCATTCATCACCAGCAGCGCGCCGACCGCCCCGATCAGGCCCAGCGGTGCCGTCAGGATCACCAGGAACAGCCGCGAGAACGACTGCACCTGCACCATCAGGATGGTGAGCATCACGATCAGCATCACCGGCATGACCGCGGCGATCGCCTTGTTGGCCTTGGCGCTTTCCTCGATCGCGCCGCCGGTGTCGATCCGATAGCCTTCCGGCAGCGATGCCTTCAGATCGGCCAGGGCCGGCAGCAGTTCATTGGTGACATCCGGCGGCTGCACGCCGTCGATCACGTCGCCGCGCACGGTCAGCACGATCTCGCGGTTGCGGCGCCACAGGATCGGTTCCTCGAACACATAGTCGATGCGCACCACCTGATCCAGCGGCACGGCCACGCCATTGCGGCTGGCGATGGTCAAGGCCGGCAGCCGGTCGAGGTCGAGCCGTTCATCGGGCACCGCGCGGGCCACCACGTCGATCAGGTCGTTACCCTCGCGGTACTGGGTGATGGTGCGGCCGTCGAGCAGGGTACGCAGGGTTTCCGAGATATCGGACGGCGTCATCCCCAGCGCCCGTGCCCGGTCCTGATCCACCTGCAGACGCAGGCTCTTCTGCTGTTCGTTCCAGTTCAGATGCGGATCGACCACCTTGTCGTTCTGCAACATGATGTCACGGACCTGATAGGCATAATCGCGTACCTTCAGCGGGTCGTCGCCGACCACGCGGAACTGGACCGGAAAGCCCACCGGCGGGCCGAACACGAACCGGTCGACACGTGCCCGCGCCTCTGGAACGGCCCCCGCTTCCAATGCCGTGTCCAGCCGCGCTTTCACCCGTTCACGCGCCTCGGTGTCGCGGGTCAGGATCACGATCTGGGCGAAGGCGGTGTTGGGCAGCACCGGGTTCAGCCCCAGCCAGAAGCGCGGCGAGCCCTGACCGACATAGGTGGTGTAATACTGGATATCGTCGTCACCGACCAGAAGCTGTTCGGCGGTCCG
The DNA here is from genome assembly GCF_039630945.1 of Tistrella arctica. Taxonomy (NCBI): domain Bacteria; kingdom Pseudomonadati; phylum Pseudomonadota; class Alphaproteobacteria; order Geminicoccales; family Geminicoccaceae; genus Tistrella; species Tistrella arctica. The sequence continues at coordinate 361,069 of NZ_JBBKTV010000001.1, read as the reverse complement.
GGCGGCGGCATCGGTGACGCCGATGGCCGTGCCTTCCGGCATCCGCAGTTCCAGGAACAGCTCCGGACGGGTCGAGGTGGGGAAGAACTGCTGCGGCACCTTGCTGGTGCCGAAGACGGCGCCGGCGAACAGCGCCGCCGTGATCAGGATCACCAGGATGCGATGTCCCACGCACCATGCGATCATCCGGCGCAGGATGCGATAGACCCGGGTTTCGTACACGGCATCAGGGTTGTGATGCTTCTTCTTTGAGTAATCCGGCAGCAGTTTGAAGCCCAGATAGGGTGTGAAGATCACCGCCACGAACCACGATGCGATCAGCGCGATACCGACCACCCAGAAGATCGCGCCGGCATATTCGCCCGAGCTGGACTTGGCGAAACCGACGGGCAGAAAGCCTGCCGCGGTCACCAGGGTGCCGGTCAGCATCGGAAAGGCGGTGGATGTCCAGGCGAAGGTGGCGGCGCGCGCCCGGCTCCAGCCCTGCTCCATCTTCACCACCATCATTTCGATGGCGATGATGGCGTCGTCGACCAGCAGGCCCAGGGCGATGATCAGCGCGCCCAACGAAATGCGGTGCAGGTCCATGCCGATCGCGAACATCACCAGGAACACGATCGCGAGCACCAGCGGCACCGACAGCGCCACCACGATGCCGGTGCGCAGCCCCAGCGACAGGAAGCTCACCGCCAGCACGATCGCCAGCGCCTCCAGGAACACCTTCACGAATTCGGCGACCGAGTCTTCCACCACATGCGGCTGGTCGGCGATCTGCTCGACATCGATGCCCACCGGCAGCTCGGCGCGGATGGCGGCCATCGCGGCGGTCAGGTTCTCGCCCAGGGTCAGGATGTTGGCGCCATCCTCCATGGCGACGCCGACGCCCAGCGCCGGCTTGCCGCCCTGGCGAACCAGAAAGTCGCTCGGATCCTCGAAACCGCGCCGGACATCGGCCACATCGCCCAGCCTGAAAACCCGCCCATTGGCTTCGACCGGTGTGGCGGCGATCCGCTCCACGGCATCGAAGGCGCCGGTGACCCTGAGATGGATGCGGTCGGCGGTGGTATCGACCGATCCCGCAGGCGACACCGCATTCTGCCGACCGACGCTGTCGAAGATCGCCTCGGGCGTGATGCCCAGCGTCGCAAGCCGGGTGTGGCTGAATTCCACCCAGATCCGCTGATCCTGCACGCCGATGACATCGACCTTGGTAACGTCGGGCACCTTCAGCAGCCGCGAGCGCATATGCTCGGCCACTTTCTCAAGCGCTGCCGGATCCAGCCCGTCGGCGGTGATCATGTACAGCGCCGAATACACGTCGCCATATTCGTCGTTGTAGAACGGCCCCAGCACGCCGGAGGGCAGGCGGTTGCCGATATCGCCGACCTTCTTGCGGACCTGATACCACAGATCCTTGACGTCACCCGGTGGGGTGCTGTCGGACAGGGTCACCTGGATGAAGCTGGCGCCGGGCTGGGAATAGGTATCCAGCCGTTCCAGATGCGGCAGTTCCTGAAGCTTCTTCTCGATCTCGTCGGCGACCTGAGACTGCATCTCCAGCGTGGTGGCACCGGGCCAGCGCGCCGAGACCACCATGGTCTTGATGGTGAAGGACGGGTCTTCCGCGCGCCCCAACTGGGTATAGGACCACAAACCCCCGATGCCCAGGATCAGGATCAGGAACAGCACAAGAGCGCGATGATTGATCGCCCAGGCCGACAGGTTGAACCCGCCACCGTCGCGCGGTGATCCCTCGCCGGAGCGCTCTGGCGTCTCGCCGGTCTCCGGGCGCGAGCCGCCCGGTGTCTCTTCGGTCATCATGGCCTCGGATGGTGTCGCGGGCCGGAACGCCGCGGAATCTGTCTGGGAGCGGCCCGCCGCTTGGCGCCGGCCGGCATCGGGCTGATGCAGGGGCGGTCAGCCGCCGTCGAGGACGCGGACGGCCACGCCTTCGCGCAGCTGATGCACGCCCAGCGTCACCACCCGCTCGCCCGCATCGAGGCCGCTCTGCACCATGGCGACATCCTCGGTGAACCCCTTCAATGCGACCGGCCGCCGGTCGAGGGTCGAGGTGGCCGGATCGACCACGAACACCGCCGGGCCCTGGCCGTTGTTCATCACCGCCGCCAGCGGCAGGCGCGCCACCGGGCCCTCGCCCGGCAGCGCCAGGGTGACGGTCGCGGTCATGCCCAGCGCCGGTGCGGCATCGTCATCGGACAGAATTTCGAACCGCGCGGCATAGGTGCGGGTCGCCGGATCGGCCTGCGGCGCCAACTCGCGCAGTGTCGCCGCATAGCGATGATCGCCTTCGGCCCACAGGCTGACGGTCGCCTCGGCACGGCGCGCTTCGGCAAGCCAGGCTTCCGGCAGAGCGACCAGGGCCTCACGCGGGCCATCGCGGGCGATGGTCACCACGGTCTGGCCGGTGGCGACCACCTGCCCCGGCTCGGCGCCCACCGAGACCACCACGCCATCGGCATCGGCCTGAAGATCGCCATAATCCAGTTGGTTGCGGGCCAGATCGAGCGACCGGCGCGCCTGTTCCACCCGGCTGGCGGCAGCGTCGAGCGCCGATTTCTTGCGCTCATATTCCGCAACCGGCGCGAAGCCGCGACTGCGCAGGCTGGCATAGCGGGCTTCGTCGGATTTCGCCTGGGCATAGCTCGACCGCGCCGCCGACAGCTCGGCCTCGGCACTGGCGACCTGAAGGCCCAGATCGGTATGGTCGAGCTTTGCCACCACCTGACCGGCCGTGACCCGGTCGCCGACGTCGACCGGCCGCTCAACCAGCTTGCCGCCCACCCGGAAGCCCAGCGCGCTTTCGGTCCGCGCCCGCACCACCCCCACGAAATCGCGGGTCTCGGCGGCGTTGGTATAGGCGACCGTCGCCACCCGCACCGGCCGTTCGGGCGGCGGGGCATCGGCACGGGTCGGCTCCTTGCAGCCGCCAAGGGCCAGAGCCGCGGCCAGCAGCGTCGCGGCCATTGCCGGACGCCGGATATGCAATGCCAGGCGGATGGTCGGGTGACTGGAGGGGCGGAAGCGCGTCATGATCGTCTCGGGCTCCTTGGCTGCCGGAACCGGTCCGGCGGGCCATCAGGCGTTTTGCGGATGCGGGGACGTCGAGGGGGGCGAGAACGCCCCGACGCCGGCCCGAAAACCGGCAAACATGTAGCGCAGCATGCGCCGCGCCTCGGTATCGAGGTCGTCATCCAGACCATCGGCGATCATCACCGGATGGCAGAAGCGGTTGCCGGCATTCATCAGCGCGGTTGCGGCATCATCGGCGTCCAGACCGGGAAACTCGCCGTTCGCGGCGCCGTCGGCCAGAATGCGCGCCATGATGGCCCGGATGTCTTCCTTATGCGCCATGATCGCATCCCAGTTCTCGCGGATGCCGACCAGAACCACGTCGTGTATGCGCTGTTCCCTCAGCACGATCCGGCGGTGATAGCCCAGAATGTCGAGCACCATGGCCTCGATCCGCACCGATGCCGGCTCGGGCCGGCCGGCGATCGCATCGCATCGCTCGCGCACCTCGTCGAGAAAGCGGCAGCAGATGTTCTGAACGATCGCGCTCTTCGACGGGAAGAAGCGATAGACATTGGCCGGCGACATGCCGAGTTCCGATGCGATATCGGCGACTGTGGTCTTGGCATAACCGAGCCGGCGGAACAGCTCTTCCGCGACATCGGCGATGCGGGCCCGGGTTTCGTCGTGATCCGTGCGAAGGGACATTGGGGGTACTGCCTCGTGATCGTCATGCCCCAGCCTTGTGAGGCGGGATAAAGACTGATCCCTGACGAAAGAGATAAATCGTCAGTCATCAGGCGTCAATGGCGGGGCACAAAAATGCCGCGCCGGCCCGTCGGGCGATGACGGACCTAACCCTTTGTGGCGCAAAAAGCTCCACATATGCGGGGGTCGGTAGAGGACAAGGTGGATCGGTAGAGATAAGGACAGGCAGGGCTCGCGCCGGCCGATACTTCAGGCACGTTCGCGCGATGCTTCAGGCGCGTTCGCGCGCCGCACCTGGTGCCATGGGCTCGTGAAGCCGCTGCGGCGCGCCCAGCTTGCCGGCACCCAGCATGTCGAGCACCCGGCCCCGGGCGATCTTGCCGCTGGTCGCCAGCGGCCAGTCGCCGATCCGCCACAACAGGCGCGGCTGCTTGTGCCGGGCCAGCCGGCCGTCGAGTGCTGCGCGCAGGACATGGAGATCGGCCGCGGCCTCACCCTCGCCCCGCAACACCACCGCCACCTGCTGGCCCCAATGCGGGTCCGGATCGCCGAACACCAACGCCTCGGCGATGCCGGGCACCGACAGCACCGCCGCCTCCACTTCACCCGGATAGACGTTCAGGCCACCGCTGATGATCATGCCGCCGGCGCGGCCCAGAATGTACAACCGGCCCTGATCGTCCAGCCGGCCCAGATCGCCGACCGTATACCATCCGCCGTCGAGCGCCAGGAAACCGCTGCCATCCTCGCCACCCAGTATATAGCCGGACGACACCATGCGGCTGCGCACATCGATCCGGCCGACCTCGCCCGCCGACAGCGGCCGGCCATCGGGGTCGACGATGCGCAAGGACACACCATGAAAGGCCCGACCGACCGATTCCGGCGGATCGCCCCGGCTGCTGCGCGCCAGGGTGACGAAGCTGAGTTCCGACGCGCCGTAATATTCCTGGATCTCGGCCCGTGGCAGCGCCGCGCGCAGGATCGCGGCCATGGCCGGCGGCAGCTTGGCGCCGGCCGACACGATGGCCCGGACACTGGAAATCCGGCTGCCGGCCGCCTCAAGCCCCTGGGCCAGCGTGTCGAACATGGTGGGCACCCCCACCATCACATCGGCTCGCTCCGCCGACGCGACCTCGGCGGCGCGCACCGCATCGAAACGCTGCATCAGCACCGCCGTCGCCCCCGCGGCCAGCGCCTCCATGGTGGCATAGAGCGACAGGCCATGGACCAGCGGCCCCAGCGCCAGCACCCGTTCACCCGGCATCACGCCGAATTCGGCGATGCTGTTGCGGAAGCTTTCGGCCCAGGACGCATGATCGCGGATAAAGGCCTTGGGTGCCGACGAGGTGCCGGAGGTGGTGGCGATCAGGAACGGGGTCGATGGATCGATACGCGCCGGCCCGTCCCCGGGGCCCAGCCGTGCCGTCGCCCGGTCGCGCCAGCGCCGATAGGCGCAGTCGGCGCCACCGGTGACGACCAGAACACCGCCGGCTGCGGCACCGGCATCATGGCTCCCCGACCAGGGGGCCACCGCAGGATCGTGGATCAACAGATCCGGACGCAGAGTGTCGAGCAGGCCCTGCCCCTGTTCCGGCGTCAGCTTGGGATCGATGACCAGCACCACCGCGCCGGCCATCACCGTGCCGATGAAGGCTTCGACGAATTCCAGCCGGTTGTCCAGAATCAGCGCCACGACCTTCAGCGGTCGCAGACGCGCCGGCCGGATGGCCCGGGCCGCCGCACCGGGTGGCGGCAGCGCCGCAACCGCCTGCGCGATCGCAAGCCCCCGGGTGCGCAGCCGCGCATAGTCGATGCGGGCCGCCCCCAGCACCACGGCCTCGGCCGAGGGTCTCAGGCGCGCCTGCGCCAGAAAGCCGGCGAACATGGTGTTCATCGCCGGGTCATCATGCGCCGGCACATCCGGCATCGGTCCGTCACCGGGCATCGACGGGCACTCCGCTTGGGTCAGCTCAGCCACCTGACAGCAGCACCTTGCCCTGGCGGTCACGACGCGCGGCCGCGACAAGCGCCGCCTGCCAGTCATCCAGGCCAAACGCCTCGGCGACCGACAGGGTCAGCCGGCGGCGCGCCAGGGCATCGAAGGTCCAGGCGAAGCCCTCGGACCAGCGGTCCACCGTTACCTGATCCTGCCAGTGACGCAACCAGAACGGTCTTACTGTTACCCCGCCCGCCACCTGTCCGGCAAGGGCTGCCGGAAGTGGCAGGCCCGAAAGCAGACCATAGACACGAAATGCCCCGCCCGGCGAGACAGACAACGCCACCGCCGTGCCGATCATGCCGCCGACCGCGTCGAGCCCGGCATCGATCGCGCCCCCCGCGGCCCGGCGGATGCGCGCAGCCAGATCCGCCGCAGTATCGTCTGGCGCAACCACAACGACAGCGGCGGCGCCAGACGTCAGAAGGCCGGCCGTGCGCTGCGGCGCCGTCGTCACGGCCACCACCGACCAGCCATGATCGGCCGCCAGGGCCAGGACCACCGCCGTGAACGCCGATCCGGCCGCATCGATCGCGATCACCGCACCTCGTGGCAAAGCCAGATCATCGACCAGCAGCGCCCAGGCCGTCAGCGGATTGATATAGGCCTGTGCGGCGGCCTCATCGTCGATCGACGCCGGAACCGGAACGCAGTATCGCGCCGGCGCCACCACGAAACTGGCCCAGGTGCCGCCACCGCGCAGTGGCAGAACGCGGTCTCCCACGGCGAGACCACAGCCGGCAGGCGCCTGATCGACCAGCCCGATGCCCTCATATCCCGCAATGCGCGGCGGCATCACCCGATGGGCATAGGCGCCGGTGATCGGGATCAGGTCCGACGGGTTGACCGGCCGGCACGACATGCGGATCACCGCGGCATCCGCGTCGACAGCGCCCGCAACCGGCATCGCCTGCGGCTCCAGCGCCAGAACCGATGCCGGGTCGCCGAACTGGCGGAAGACCAGCGCCCGGCCGGTTGACCGGCCGGTCATGCGCCGCCGGATGCGGGGCCCGCGTCCTGCGGCAGCAGGGCCGGGGCCAGCTTGTCGCGCAGGCTGGCCGGCAGTTCGGCGCTGCGGCCGGTGGCACGGTCGACGGCCACCCAGACGATCTCGCCGCGCGCGCGGGGCGCATCCTCGCCCTCGCCATGAACCTCAAGCGCGAAGGACAGCGATGACCGGCCCATGCGGGCAATACCCACCCCCACCTCAACCCGCTGGCGGAAGCGCACAGGGGCCAGAAACTCGACACCTGCGCGCCGCACGAAATAGACCGGCGCCGCGGCATCCGCCGTCCCCGTCCCATTCCCGGCACCGTCGACCGACAGGATCTCGTCGCAGCCGCGCGCGATCAGAAAGCCGGTCACGGCGGTGTCGAAGAAATCCAGATAGCGGCCGTTGAAGACATGGCCATGCATGTCGACCTCGGAAAACCGGATCTCGAAGGGGTGAAAATAGCTGTAATGCGCGCGGGCCATGTATCGGAACCTCGGGCTCGTGTGCCGGGCGGCGAGATTAACCCAGGGTAAAGCCGCCGTCCACGGCCAGCACCGCGCCGGTCATGAAGCTGGAGGCATCCGATGCCAGCAGCAGCAGTGCGCCGTCCAGCTCCGATGCGGCACCAAGGCGCCGCTGGGCCACCTTGCGCAGCAGCCGCTTGCCGCCCTCGGTCTCGAAGAAATCGGCATTGATGTCGGTCTCGATATAGCCCGGCGCGATGGCGTTGACCCGCACGCCCGATTTGGCGAGTTCCAGCCCCATGGCCTTGGTCATGTGGATCATGCCGGCCTTCGACGCGCAATACGGCACCAGATTGCCGATCACCGACAGGCCGAGCACGGATGCGATGTTGACGATGCTGCCGCCAGTGCCGGCCGCCATCCGCTTCGCAGCCGCCTGCGCCACCAGGAAGGCGCCCTTCAGATTGGTGTCGACGGTGCGGTCCCAATCATCCTCGGTCAGTTGCAGCACCGGTTTCGACACCGCGACGCCGGCATTGTTGACCAGCACGTCCAGCCGGCCGCCCAGCTTCTGCGTCGCCTCTTCGACGGCCGCATCGATCGCGGCCGATCCGGCGGTGACATCCAGCGCCACCGACGCGGCCTCGCCGCCGGCCGCGGTGATTTCGGCTTCCAGCGCCGCCAGCTTCTCGACCTGACGGGCGGCAAGCACCAAGCGCGCGCCATGGGCCGCCAGCGTGCGGGCGAAGCTGGCGCCAAGGCCCTGGCTGGCACCGGTGATCAGGATGGCACGGCCGGTGATATCGAACGGATTGGTGGTCGTGGTGGTGGTCATGGGTGTGGTCTTGTCCCTGGAGTGACAGATGAGAAGTGGCAGACGAGCCCGTCCTGGCGCGTCAGCCGCGGGTGCGGATCAGCGCATGCCCGACATCGGCGACCAGCCGGGCCTTGCGGCCGCGTTCCAGCGCATAGGGCGACGACGCATTGCCCTGCAGCGCGCGGGCATAGACGCCCTGAAGAATGCCGACCGACCGGAACAGCGCGAAGGCGACATGAAAGGTCCAGTCGTTGATCGCCGGCCGGCCGGTCAGCCGGGCATAGAGATCCAGCAGCTCCGCCTCGTCCGGCAGACCAAGCGCCGCCGTATCGACGCCGACATAGCCGCCGAATTCCGAGGCCGGCATGTAATGATGCATCAGGTGATAGCCCAGATCGGCCAGCGGCTCGCCCAGCGTCGACAACTCCCAGTCGAGCACGGCGCGGATGGCCGATCCGTCCTCGGCGGCGATGCAGTTCTCCAGCCGGAAATCGCCATGCACCAGGGTGGTGCGTTCAGGGTCTTTCGGCATATTGGCCGGCAGCCACGCGATCAGCGCCTCCATGCCCTCGATCCGATCGGTCTCGGCGGCACGATACTGCCGCGTCCAGACCGCGATCTGGCGTTCATAAAAGCCGCCGGGCCGGCCGTAATCTCCCAGCCCGACGGCCTTCACATTCACGCTGTGCAGGGCGGCCAGGGTCTCGATCAGCCGGATCATCACCATGCGGCGCTGCCCGGGCGACAGCGCCGGCAGCATCAGATCGCCGAAGGTCGCGCCCTGAACATGCCCCATCAGATAGAACGGCGTGCCGACGATGCCCGGATCCGCGCAGTAATGCACGGCCGCGGGCACCGGCACAGGGGTATCGGCCAGCGCCGACAGCACCCGGAATTCACGGTCGATCTGGTGTGCCTTGGGCAGCAGGGTGCCCGGCGGCTGCTTGCGCAGCACATAAGACCCGCCATCGGTATCGATCCGGAAGGTCGGGTTCGACTGGCCGTTGGTGAACCGGTGCAGGCGGATCGGGCCACGGAAGCCGGGCACCGCCCGTTCCAGATACACGGTCAGGCGATCCAGCACCTCTGTCCGGGCCAGATCGAAGGGTTCGGCGGTCATCGACGGATATTCCTCCGCTGGGCGGCCGCCTCGGCCCGCCCGACGAACGCCTGGGTGCCCTGCCGGAACCCGGGTGCCCAGCCGGAAGATGCGCGGCGGCTCTATCGTTCAGACGTTCGTTCAAAACGCCCGTCCGCGCATAGTGCCCGAGCGGAAAGCCGACGTCGACCAATCAAGAAGCCGGCACCGCCCCACCGATCGTGTCGACGACATCGCGGAGCAACCGGTCGAGCACCGGGCCGATCGCGGGATCGCCATAGGCGCCCCCCGTGGTCACGACGGCGAGGTCCAGGTCGGGCACCAGAAACAGCCTCTGCCCGCCATTGCCGATCGCGGCCACCACCGGCAACGCCCTGCCCTGCCACGTGACCTGCTGCCGCCACCATTGATAGCCATAATCCAGCCGCACCCCCACCTCGATGCGGGGCGTGATCATCTCGTCGATCCAGGCGGATGGGATGATGGAACGCCCCTGCCAGCGCCCATGATCCAGCATCATCAGGCCGATCTTCATCAGATCACGCGGCCGCAGGCGCAGCCCGGCGGCGGCCAGTGGCATGCCATGCAGGTTCTCGACCCAGGCCCAATCCACAATACCGAGCGGCCGGAACAACGTCTCGTCCACCAGATCGGTGAGGGATCGCCCAGTCGCCCGGGTCATGATCTCGGCCAGCACGGCGGTGGCGCCGCCGCTATAGACAAAACGGGCGCCGGGCGCTGCCACCACCTCATGGGCAAAGACGGTCCTGAACGCGGATGCACTCCAGATCAGTGCCGTCTCGTCATTATGCGCGGCCCGACGCACCGGCGACGGCTCGTCCCAGTCGAGCCCGGTCGACATGGTCAGCAGGTCGCGGAGGCGGATCGCCCGGCGGCCGGGGTCGGCGAAGTCCGGCTCATCCGGAAAGGATGCAACCCCCCTTGCCGACGGGTCTGGCACCTCGCCGCGGGCAAGCAGGCTGCCATAAACCAATGCCACCACGCTCTTGCTGATCGACCGCATGTCGTGGCGATCGGTGGGGCCGAAATCGGCGCAGGATGACCAGAGATCATAGAGCGAGCGGTCGTCGCCCCGACGGTACAGCTCGGCGATCAGGCGCCCTCCGCGGGCGACCAGAACCGCGTGCACCGCCGCCGGGCCATCTTGGATGGCATCGAGAACCCGGCACAATCCGTCAGTCTGCCCGAAGGCGCCTGCCTCCCCGAGAGCACCTGCCTCCCCGAGAGCAACCGGCAGCCCGTCGGCCATCTGCGCCGGAGGATGACACGCCGCGCCGTCCTGCGCCGGCATGGCCGCATGTCCGGCACCTGCCGGGGATACCAGCCAGACAACCATGCCAACGGCGATCCGCCACATCGTCCCCTCCCCCTGCCGCAAGACCTTCCGCTATGATAGAGGCCGGTACTGACGGCCGGATACTCGGGTTCAGACGAGGGGCAGGCAGGGATGACCAGACGATCGCGACCCGCCGTGGAGGTCCGGAAATCACCCCGTCAGTCGCGCGCCGTCGATCTGGTGGAGGCGATTCTCGAAGCCGCAACTCGGATCATTCGCGAAGACGGGCTCGCGGGGTTGACCACCAATCGCGTCGCCGAATTGGCCGGGGTCGGGATCGGCTCGCTTTATGAGTACTTCCCCGGCAAGGAGGCAATCGTGGTGGCGCTGGCACGGCGGCGTCTGGCAGCCGACACCGCCCATGTCGCGGCCGTGATCGAGGCAGCGCTCGCCGACCGCACGACATCGCCGGTCCGGCCGGTGGTGCGGGCGTTGATCGCGCTGCACCGGCAGGATCCCGCGCTGCGCCGGGTGGTGATGGGGCTGCATGTCGCGTCGGGTCTGGCCGGTGAACACACAGGCCCGGCCGCGGAGATCGACCGGCAACTGGCCGCACGACCCGACCCGCGCCTCGGCGGCGGCCTCACCTCCATCGCCGGTTTCACCCTGACCCGGGCGGTGCTGGGCGCGGTCCGCGCGGCCTTTCTGGAACGGCCGGAGCTGCTGTCGGACCCGGCGTTTGAGGACGAGCTGGTCCGACTGGCCGCGGCATGTCTCGACCGCCCGGCCGGTTGAGCCGGCAGGCCCGGTCAGGCCGCCGCCGCCTCGGTCCACGCCATGCAATGGTCGAGGAAATCGTCATAGTCCTCGAATTTCTTGGGCAGCGTCAGCCCGCCATCGGCATAGACCCGGCCGATGCCGTCGATCATCTCCGCCTCGCGGGCAAGCGCGCCGCGCACCTTCACCAGTGCCTGGTCGATTGCCGGCGCGTCGACCGTCGAGAGCCTGGGCAACCGGTCGGCGAAGCCGGTCATTTCGTCTTCCGACAGGAACAGTCGCGCCACATAGGGAAACAGGCTGGTCGCCGGATGCGACCAATGACGTTCGCACAGCACCTCGGACAGGGTGTAGATGCCATCCACCGCCTTGCGGCTGAGCGGCGCCCAGCGCTCCGCCCAGCTATTGCAGGCGGCGCATTTCGGCCGGCCCTGCTTCATCACCATCGCCGATGCGTCAAGCTCGGTGCGGCACCGCCGGCACCACCAGCTTTGCGTATACTGGAACGGGATGTTGATGAACAGATCCCAATCCGCTTCCGGCATCACCTCGATGCCCTCAGGCGGGCTGTGGATCAGCGGCGCGCGCCGCGCCAGTTGAAACCGGGTCGGCTTCACCGTCAGCACATCGCGCCCGCGGTCGGTGAGAAAGCGGAACAGCGGCAGCACATGGTGGATCGGCTCGCCTGGATAGCCGACGATGAAGAAGACATGGTTCCAGATACCCGCCGCCGTGGTGTTGGCCAGGCTGCGGGCATAGTCGTCGGGCGTGTTGCCCTTCTTCATCGCCTTGATGGTCGCGGGGGCGATGCTCTCCAGCCCGAATTGCAGGAACCGGCCGCCAGCCTCGCGCACCTGAACGCAGGTGTCGGCATCCAGATAGGCGCGCTCGAACCGGGCATAGGCCTCCCAGTGAATATCGCTCAGGCCCCGCGCCGCCAGATGCTCGCCCAGTTCCAGCATTTCCGATACCCGGAACCATTCATCGGTGAAGCTGAACGTGCGGCGCCCGGTCTCGCCATGCCAGACCGCCAGATCCTCGGCAACCTGAGCCATCGGGCGCAGGCGCTTGCGGAACTTCACTTTCACCTGCCCGTCGGCCTGGCGTTCATGAACGACGGTGTCATAGCCTTCATTGATATCGCAGAAACTGCAGATGCCGGAATAATAGCAGCCGCGATAGATGTTCAGCGCCGTCACCGGCTCGGGCGTCCAGGGCCGATAGGCCTCAGGGTCGGGACGCGGCAGTTGGTCGAGTTGAACCGGCACCGAAGGCGGCCCCGATACCGGCCGCGCGCCATCGAAGCGGATCACCTGCGGCACCGGCCGGTTCGCAACCCGCCCATGCACCAGTTCCTCCAGCAGGGCCGCCAGCGGCTGTTCACCCTCATGATGGATGAAGCTGTCGACCACGGTATAGAAGGCAGCCGTCAGGGGATCGTCCGCTTCCAGCGTCGTCTTCAATCGCGCGATCAGATTGCCGCCGATGGTGATGTGGGTATCGGGCAGCGCCTCGCGCAGCATCGATGCCAGAACCATCGACGGGATCAACTGATGGTGATCGTTGACCGACAATCCCACCAGGCGCGGCTTCAGGGCCGCGATCGCCGGTACCTCAATGTCCCGGTAATAGTCGTGAAACAGGTGGTTCTCGCGATCGGCGACCGCCGCCATCACCGCCTCGCGGCGCCGGGCATCGTAAGCCGAGATGTATTTCAAGGTGTTGCGGAAGATCAGGAAAGTGTCCGGCACCGCGGCGTCGATGATCGTGGACGCCTCCTCGATCAGGCGCTTCGCCGCCAGATAGGGCTCAAGCGCATGATGCGCCGCCTCGTCGCGCATGGTCGCCAGGGCCGGGCCGATACCGGCCAGAATATGGTCGGGCGCGCCAGCCGCCGCCAGTGCCTCGGGGCGCAAGACATGCTCGATGGCCGGAATGTTGGCATCACGCTGCGCCACCACCCATCCCTTCGCCTTCAGCCACGCCGTCAGATGCGACAGGCCGGGGGCGACGAACCAGGGGTAATAGGATGGCGGAAAGACCAGGACGGCATCGGTCATCGGGCACGCTCCCCATCCGCAAAGGGGGGAGGCGCGCGCCCCGCGCTCGGGCATGTCCGGCAGCGCCAGAACAGCACATGGCCGCAGTTCTGGCGCATCGTCATCGGTCTTATGGGGCGCGCAGGAAAATTGGTGCCGGAGGCAGGACTTGAACCTGCAAGAACGCGAACGTCCTGTCAGACAATCGGCAAGCCGAAAATCCGGTGTCTACCAGTTTCACCACTCCGGCAGATACAGAGCCGGGACATCTGATCTTCAGACCATCATGGCCAATGCCCCGGTATCACTAGAAGAATGGTATTTTGACTCGACGGCATCGATCAACTGAAAATTGATTGCCTGGCGAGAAAAATGTCATATCCGCTCACAGGCTCACCAGCCCCACCACGGCGCCGGTCATGCATGTGGCAATTGTGCCCGAGACCAGGCTGAGCGGCGCCAGACGTGCAAACTGACCTGTTCCCCTCATTGTATTCGCTCAGAGGTGGAGTCCGATCTTTTGGTGATGCCCGAAGCGCCTGAATGACCTGGCGGCGGCCTCTGCCAGGGTGGCGCCGTCGAGGGCGGTGTAGGGTCGCACGTGGTTATAATCGTCGCGCCAAATGGCCAGGACAGCCCGGGCGTGGTTCACCGAGGTGAACAACGTCTCGTTGAGGCACTCATCCCTGAGCTTGCCATTGAAGTTCTCCACGAAAGCGTTCTGGGTTGGCTTGCCCGGGTCAATGTAGTGCCACTGCATGCAATGGTTCCGGCACCAGCGCAGGATGGCGGCGCTGGTGAACGCGGTACCGTTATCCGACACCAGCGTGCCCGGTCTGCCACGTTGGATGATCAGGGCGTCCAGCTCGCGTGCCACCCGGGCGCCGGACAGCGAGGTGTCGGCGACCAGTGCCAGACATTCGCGGCTGAGGTCATCGACCACGGTGAGGATACGGAATCGTCGGCCATCGGTAAGGGTATCTGAGACAAGATCCAGCGACCAACGCTGATCGGGACCAGACAGGATCGCCATCGGCGCCCATGTCCCCAGTGCCCGCTGACGGCCGGTCCGACGCCGGACCGCCAGTTTCTCCTCGCGGTACAGCCGCGGCAGCTTCTTGCGATTCATCACCATGCCCTCGCGGGCCAGTTGGATGCCCAGCCGCCGGAAGCCGAACCGGCGACGCTCGGCCGCCAGTTCACGCAACCGCACCCGGACCGGTGTATCGTCAGGGCGGCGCGAGCCATACCGAACGACGACACGCCGACAATCAGGCACGCCCGGCGCTCGCTCAGCCCGAACAATGCCCGGGCATGGGCGACGGCACGTTGCCTGGCGGTGGGCGTTATCATTTTTTTTGAGGGCAGTTCCTTCAGCACGGCGTTGTCGAGCGTCGCATCCGCCAGCAACGTCTCCAGCCGGACGTTCTCCTGCTCCAAGGCCCTTAGACGCCTGGCCTCCGACACCTCCAATCCGCCATATCTGGCTTTCCACTTGTAGGAGGTCGCGCTCGAAATCCCATGACGGCGGCACACATCTGCCGCCGACCCGCCGGCCTCCTGCTCCTTCAGGATGCCGATGATCTGCTCTTCGTTGAACCGGCTGCGTTTCATGTCGGTCCGTCTCCTTCCTGAGACGGTTTCTACCGCAAACTGGGTGCAGTCGCGGAGAACAGGTCAAAACCAGCAGCCAGCCGACGACCATCTGCTCCTGCCTACGGATGCGGCACTGTCAGTGGGAATACCCTCTCTGTACAAATAACGCCAACAACCGAGGCGACACTACCTTAAGATGAAAATTCACCCGACAAAATTCGCCCGAACGATCTAGCGCATATTGTGTCAGTATATCTATTCGCTGGCGCGTTGCATGGTCCGAACTCCCCATGGAGTTTCAAATGTGATGTCTGTAATGGATATTGATCTGCGCGATCCCGCCGCTCCGCCAACTCCCCGCAATATCTGAGGCTTCATCATGGCTAGCACGCTGATATCGGAAGACGGCCGCTTCGTCATCCATAACGATGGCACGACATTGACGTCCCACAATTTAGATTCTGATACAATATCCATTCATGATAATGCCGCCTTTGATGGCATGGAATTTGTTTCAGTGTCAAAGTTCGGCGACGTGTTTTTTGCTAACGATTCGATTTTATATAAATACGATATCTCAGATGAGACTATTTCAAGTATAGTAGATTTATCAGTGACATCTCCGACGCTTCTGAGCGCTCAGGATCTGAGCGTGTCATCTGACGGCAATTTCATTTCAATTCCACTAGATTTACGGTCAGTGGAAGGCTATTCTGGTGATGTTTACATCGGCTATCGTGATATACTGATTCTAGATATTGAGACAGGCACGACGAGCCATGTCCCGACCAATCCATATCTAACAGAAAGAACAGGCTTCACCGACATCAAGTTTATTGATGGTAGTGACAGATTAAGCATCATCAGCCACACATTGCATAGTTATGATCATCAAGACTCTGTCACCCATTATGTCGGATTCATAGACACTATCGGGAAGAAAAGATACGAGGGCCTGCTTTATATTGAGATACAGGAAAATGTGGACAATGCTGCATTTTCAACCGACTCTTCAATTTTTGTTACCTCAGGTCAATTTGGAAACAAGATCCAGCTATATGCCGTAAATCTGGATGACGACAACAGAGCACATTATAGGTTTATCATCGCCGATTCGGGCCCTCAGAGTCTCGAAAAGATTATCGATACATCTCCCGATGGGCAGCGCCTTCTGGTGAGACATCACTACGAACCTGATGGTGCATCGTCCCCGGAAATACGGTTCGCAATCATCGACGTTGAAAACGGGGCGATCTATCGCTTCAGCCCGGACCAGGATGCCGTTCTGGCTCAGGACGGCACGTCGATGGAGCTCGGGAGTGGTGCGAAAGAGGTTGTCGTCCTCCCCGCAAACGCGACCGATGCCGTCATTTTTGAAGCGACGGATGCAGTACTCGCTACCACCGGTGTCACACTCACCGGCTCGGACGACGCTGACTTCATGGTGGGGGGAGAGGGCGACGACGTCTTGCTCGCTGGCCAGAGGAATGACGTTCTGCGCGGGGGAAAGGGCGCCGACGTGCTCGATGGTGGTGACGGTGTCGACACGGCTGACTATGCGGCAGCGCCATCTTCCATCGCCGTCAACCTCGCAACCGGGCAAGGCCTGCGCGGCGAAGCTCTGGGAGATACGCTGACCTCGATTGAGGTTGTTGTCGGCTCCGCTGATGGCGACTGGTTTGGTGCCGGTGCCGGCGCACACCATATCAATGGAGGCACCGGCACGGATCTCGTCTCCTTTGCCGAAGCCCCAACTGCTGTCATCGTCGATCTTGCCACCGGCATTGGCTCATCCGGTTGGGCCGACGGCGATACGTTCACGTCCATAGAAAGCGTATCTGGCAGCAACGATGCCTCAACCGGCGACGTCCTTCGAGGTAACGGCGCGGCCAACCGTCTCTACGGCAATGATGGCAACGACGAGCTTAACGGCCAGGCTGGTAACGACCAGTTGTTCGGTGGCAACGGCGACGATCTTCTTCTCGGTGGTCAGGGTGTTGACATCCTGAACGGCGGAGATGGCAATGACACCGCGTCTTTTGCCGCGGCATCGGCATCGGTCGCCGTCGACCTTGCAACCGGCAGAGGGGAACGTGGCGAAGCGCTGGACGACATCCTGGTGTCGATCGAGAACGTCATCGGTACCAATTTCAACGACTGGCTCGGCGCCAACGCCGATGCCAACCAGTTCGACGGTCGCGCTGGTAGCGATCTCGTCTCCTATGCCTATACGACAGGCAGAGTTGTCCTCGACCTTGGCGCGGGTACCGGCACAGGCGGCTGGGCAGCCGGCGATGTCTTCGTCTCCATCGAGAACATCTCTGGCTCAAACGATACGACCAACGGCGACTCCATTCGGGGTAGCACGGCAGCGAACCGCCTCTATGGCAACGACGGCGACGATACCCTCTTCGGCCTGGGCGAAAACGACCAGCTCTTCGGCGGCAACGGCGCAGACCACCTGCGTGGCGGAGATGGCAACGATGTCGTGACGGGCGGGGCTGGCAGCGACCTCCTCTATGGCGGACGCGGCGCCGACCGCTTCGTCTATCTCTCGATCGTCGACAGCCCTCGCGGCATGGTCGCCCAGGGCGATAACCTCGAAGACACCATCGCCGATTTTACCCTGGGTCAGGATCTGATCGACTTCAGCGCTATTCAGCCATCATCCGGGCCGCACCTCACCTATCTGGGTGGTGGCGCTTTCGATGGAACCGCGGGCGCTGTGCGTGTCATTTCAACCGCAACCGGTGCAACCATCCTCCTCGATATCGACGGAGACAAAGGCTCAGACCTTCGCCTCAACATCGACTTCACAGCTCCGGGGGCCCTCTCCGCGTCGGATTTCCTGCTATAACAGTTGAGGCGACACCTGCAGGCGATCATCACATCACGAGCCCGACCACAGCGCCGGTCATGCATGTGGCGATCGTGCCAGAAACGAGGCTGAGCGGCGCCAGACGCACGATGTCTGCGCGCCGTTCCGGCACCATCGCGATCATGCCGCCGATCATGATGCCCAGGCTGCCGATATTGGCGAAGCTCGACAGGGCATAGGTCAGGATCAGCCGCGATCTGGGGCTGAAGGCCGAGGGGTCGGCGGCAAAATTCAGGAACGCGACCAGTTCGTTGACCACCACCTTGGTGCCAAGCAGGGGGGCCGCGGCCAGCGCCTCGGTCCAGCTCATGCCCATGGCCCAGGCGATGGGCGCCATGATCCAGCCCAGCATGCGTTCCAGGGTCAGCGGCGCGCCGCCGATATCGCCGCCCAGGCCCAGCACCATATTGGCGAGCGCCGCCAGCGCGATGCCGGCGATCAGCATCGCCACCACGTTGATCAGAAGATTAACCCCGTTCAGCACCCCCACCACCGCGGCCTCCAGGCTGCTCGACGCCTCGGAAGGCGGCGCATCCACGTCCTCCGCAAGAACACCGTCCGGTGTCGCGACAGGCATGGCCGGCATCATCACCATCGCCACCACCAGCGCGGCCGGGGCAGAAATCAGCGATGCGGTCAGCAACTGACCGATCGGGTCGTCGATCACGCCGGTCAGAAACACCGCATAGAGCACCATCATATTGCCGGCCAATGTCGACAGCCCCGCCGTCATCACCATGAACAGTTCGGGGTTGGTCAGACGGGCCAGATAGGGGCGCACGAACAGCGGTGCTTCCACCATGCCCACGAAGACATTGGCGGCCGTCGACACGCCCACCGCGCCGCCGACGCCGAAGCTGCGCCGCAGCAGCCGGGCAAACAGCCGCACGAACAGCGGGATCACCCGCCAGTGATACAGCAACCCGGCAATCGCCCCGATCACCAGAATCAGCGGCAGGCCCTGGAAGGCCAGGACGAAGCTGTTGGCCGGCGTGACCGCATCGAAGGGCGGCGCACCACCGCCCAGATAGCCGAACACCACCGATGTGCCGGCGCGGGTGGCGGCTTCCAGCGCCGACACCCCCCGATTGGCCCAGACGAAGGCCAGTTGCACCGGTGGCAGTTTCAACAGCACCAGCGCGATGACCACCTGCACCACCAGCCCGATGCCCACCGCCCGCCAGGGCACGCCACGTGGCATCCGGCCGATGATCCAGGCCAGCGCCACCAGCAGCAGCAGCCCAAGCCCGCTCTGTGCGACGCCCGCCAGGGCGCCACCGGTCATTCCGTCCATCATCAGCCCCGCCCCTTGGCCCCGTCCGTCGATGCCGCCCGCCGCCTCAACCCCGGCGGGAAATGCTCCCCGGCACCGATATTAGGCCGCCGAACCGGTCGTGACCAGACAAGGGGTCGCGTCATGCGGAGGTGGCCGTCGCCGTCGACGCATTGGCATCGATCCGGTCCAGCGACCGGCCGATCAGCAGATCGTGGTCGCGCTTGACCAGATCGCGGAGGTACTCGGCGACCATGCGCACCCGCACGATGTCGCGCAGATCGGCATGGGTCACCAGCCAGAAGCTGCGGGTGATGCTGCTCTCCTTCGGGATCACCGGCACCAGCCCCGGTGCCGTCGCCGCCACGAAACAGGGCAGGATGCACAAGCCCAGTCCGTCGACGGCGGCATCGCGCTGCACGATCAGGCTGGTGGAGCGCATCACCACCTGCGGTGTGCGCACCAGCTTGTCGAGATAGCGCAGTTCCGGCGCGAAGATCAGATCGTCGACATAGCCGATGAAATCATGGGTCTCCAGATCCTTCAGGCTGCGCGGCGTGCCCATGCGTTCCAGATAGGCGGGGGACGCATAAAGGCACAGCCGGTAATCGGTCAGCTTGCGTGCCACCAGCCGGCCCGAGGTCGGACGCGCCAGCCCGATCGCCAGATCGGCTTCCCGCTTCGACAGGCTGAGATAGCGCGGCGCCGCGACCAGATCGATCTGGATGCCCGGATGGGCCGCAAAGAAACGATGCAGCCGCGCGCCCAGAAACGCCGACGCGAAGCCTTCGGGCGCCCCCAGCCTGACCGTGCCCGACAGATGCAGATCCTGGCCGGCGATGCTCTCCTGAATGGCGAAGGCGGTCGTCTCCATCGCCTCGGCATATTCCACAAGCTGGGCACCGGCGGGGGTGAGGCTGTATCCGGCCGGCGTGCGGTCGAACAGCTTGGTGTTCATCCGCTCTTCCAGGGCCTGGATGCGCCGGCTGACGGTGGTATGATCAACCGCGAGGTGTCGTGCCGCGGTGACCAGACGCCCGCGTCGGCTGACTTCCAGGAAGAAACGCAGGTCGTTCCAGTCGAACATCGGGGCCTCGCGGAGTGTGTGCATCCGCGCAGACAGCCTCTGCGCGTTTTGGGCTGGTCGTGCAGTTTTACATCGTTATCGTAGCGTCACCAAGCTGTCCGGCGGGTCGTGACGCACGACCCGCCTGCTGCACATGATACCAAGGCACAAGACAAGGGCGGTGCGGACGCGCCGCCGCCTGATCTGGCGGCAGGGTGGCGCGGTCCTACACCCTCGCAAAAAGTTGGGGAAACGCGGGATGGTCAAGCAGATCCATCACTTTATCGGCGGCAAGATCGTCGAAGGCACCAGCGGCAATTTCGGCGACGTGTACAACCCGTCGACCGGCGAGCTGTCGGCAAAGGTGGCGCTGGCCACCAAGGCGGAAGTGGAAGCGGGCATCGCCGATGCCGCTGCCGCCTTCCCCGGCTGGTCGAACACCTCGGCCATGGCACGCGCCAAGGTGATGTTCAAGTTCAAGCAGCTCGTCGAAGAGAACATGGACAGCCTTGCCGAGCTGCTGTCGAGCGAGCATGGCAAGACCTTCACCGATGCCAAGGGCGACGTGACCCGCGGTCTCGACGTGGTCGATTTCTCCTGCGGCATTCCGCATCTGCTGAAGGGTGAGTATTCCGAGAATGTCGCGCGCGGCATCGACGTCTACTCGATGCGTCAGGCCCTGGGCGTCTGCGCCGGCATCACGCCGTTCAACTTCCCGGCCATGGTGCCGATGTGGATGTTCGCGGTCTCCATCGCCTGCGGCAACACCTTCGTTCTGAAGCCGTCTGAGAAGGATCCCTCGGTCCCGATGCGTCTGGCCGAGCTGATGATGGAAGCCGGCGCGCCGGCCGGCGTGCTGAACGTCGTCAACGGCGGCAAGGACGCGGTCGACACGCTTCTGACCGATCCGCGCGTGCCGGCGATCAGCTTCGTGGGCTCGACCCCGATCGCGAAATACGTCTATGCGACCGGTGCCGCGCATGGCAAGCGCGTCCAGGCCATGGGCGGCGCCAAGAACCACATGATCATCATGCCGGATGCCGATCTCGATCAGGCCGCCGACGCGCTGATGGGTGCGGGCTTCGGCTCGGCCGGCGAGCGTTGCATGGCGATCTCGGTGGCGGTGCCGGTTGGTGAGGACACCGCCGAGGCCCTGCGCGAGCGCCTGATCCCCCGGGTTCAGAACCTGAAGTTCGGCCCCTCGATGGCCGACGGCGATTTCGGGCCGCTGGTGACCGCCGACCATCTGCGTAAGGTGCGCGGCTATGTCGATCTGGGCACCCAGGAAGGCGCCGAGCTGATCGTGGACGGCCGCGAGGTCAACATCCAGGGTTACGAGAACGGCTACTACATGGGTGGCTGCCTGTTCGACCGCGTGACCCCGGACATGCGGATCTACAAGGAAGAGATCTTCGGCCCGGTGCTCAGCATCGTGCGTGCGAAGACCTATGACGAGGCCGTGGCCCTGCCGACCGAGCATGAATTCGGCAATGGCGTGTCGATCTATACCCGCGATGGCGACACCGCGCGCGAATTTGCCCGCAACGTCCAGGTCGGCATGGTTGGCGTGAACGTGCCGATCCCGGTGCCGGTGGCCTTCCACACCTTCGGTGGCTGGAAGAACTCGGCCTTCGGCGACACCAACCAGCATGGCCCCGAAGGCGTGCGCTTCTACACCAAGGTCAAGACCATGACCAGCCGCTGGCCGACGGGTATCCGTTCGGGCGCCGACTTCCACATCCCGACCATGGGCTGATCCACCGGCTCTTCGCGTCGATTGAACCGTCACGTCCCCCGCCCGCCGATCTCAGCCGACCGGCGGGCGGGGTGCGGACGCATACGGTGCTGGAGGTGGCCCCATGGATTTTTCCCTGACCGAAGACCAGCGCGCGTTCCAGGACATGGCACGCGGCTTCGCAACCGACCGTCTGGCGCCGGGCGCGCCGGAATGGGATGCAAAGAAGATCTTCCCCGAGGCCGAACTGCGTGAAGCGGCGGCCCTGGGTTTCGGCGGCATCTATGTCAGCGACGATGTCGGCGGATCGGGCCTGTCCAGGCTCGATGCGGCGATCATCTTCGAAGAACTGGCCGCCGGCTGCACCTCGACCGCGGCCTATATCTCCATCCACAACATGGCGTCGTGGATGATCGACCGCTTCGGGTCGGACGAACAGCGCAACCGCTTCCTGCCCAGGCTGTGCTCGATGGAGCATTTCGCCAGCTACTGCCTGACCGAACCGGGCGCCGGATCGGATGCGGCGGCGCTGCGCACCCGTGCCACGCGCGACGGTGATCACTATGTGCTGAACGGGTCCAAAGCCTTCATTTCCGGCGGCGGCCGCTCCGACATCTATGTCGTGATGGTCCGCACCGGCCAGGACGGTCCCAAGGGCATCTCGACCCTGGTGATCGAGAAGGACACCCCCGGTCTGTCGTTCGGCGCCAACGAACGCAAGCTGGGCTGGAACAGCCAGCCGACCGCGGCGGTGATCTTTGAAGACTGCCGGGTGCCGGTCGCCAACCGTCTTGGCGAAGAAGGCGACGGCTTCAAGATCGCGATGATGGGCCTGGATGGCGGGCGGATCAATATCGGCGCCTGCTCGATCGGCGCCGCGCGGGCCTCGCTTGAGATCTCGCGTGACTACGTCATCGGCCGTCAGCAGTTCGGCAAGGCGCTGGCCGAGTTCCAGGCCACCCAGTTCCGGCTCGCCGACATGATGACCGAACTGGATGCCGCCCGGCTGATGATTCGCCGCGCTGCATGGGCGCTGGACAATCAGCATCCTGAGAAGACCGCGATCTGTGCCAGCGCCAAGCGCTTCGCCACCGATGCCGGCTTCCGGATCTGCAACGAGGCGCTGCAACTCCATGGCGGCTATGGCTATCTGATGGATTACCCGATCGAGCGCTATCTGCGCGACGCCCGGGTCCACCAGATCCTGGAAGGCACCAACGAGATCATGCGGGTGATCATCGCCCGCCGCCTGCTTCAAGGCATGGCGGTCGACTGAGCCCCCGTCACAAAAACTGAGCCCCCATCACAAAGACTGACCGTCCGTCACAAAGACAGAAGACTTCAGGGAGACGTTTCGAAGATGGCGACCATCGGTTTCATCGGCCTCGGCAATATGGGCGGGCCCATGGCCCTCAACCTGCTCAAGGCCGGCCATGCCCTCAAGGGCTTCGATCTTTCCGACGAGGCGGTGCAGCGCATCGTCGATGCCGGCGGCAGCAAGGCCGCCAGCGCCAACGAGGCCGCGACCGATGTCGACGTGGTGGTGTCGATGCTGCCCGCCGGCCGGCACGTCAAGGGTGTCTATCTGGGCGATGACGGCATCCTCGCCGCCTCGCGCCCGGGCACGCTGTTCATCGACTGCTCGACCATCGACGTCGACAGCGCGCGTGAGGTGATCGCCGCCGCCGAGGCCGCCGGCCGGCCGATGGTCGATGCGCCGGTCTCGGGCGGTGTCGGTGGTGCCGCCGCCGGCACGCTTACCTTCATGGTCGGTGGCACGGCCGATGCCTTCGCCAAGGCCCAGCCCTTCCTTGAGAAGATGGGCAAGAAGATCGTCCATGCCGGCGGTGCCGGCAATGGTCAGGCGGCGAAGATCTGCAACAACATGCTGCTCGGCATTTCGATGATCGGTGTCTGCGAGGCCTTTGCCCTGGCCGAGAAGCTGGGCGTCGAGCATCAGACCCTGTTCGACATCTCGTCGACCGCCTCGGGCCAGTGCTGGTCGCTGACCACCTATTGCCCGGTGCCGGGCCCGGTGCCGACCTCGCCGGCCAATAACGACTACAAGCCGGGCTTCGCGGTCGACATGATGCTGAAGGATCTGAAGCTGGCGCAAGATGCCGCCGGCTCGTCGGGCGCCGCCACGCCGCTGGGCGCCGCCGCGGCAGCGCTTTATCAGCAATATGCCGATGCCGGTCAGGGCGGCGCCGACTTCTCAGGCATCGTGCGCATGCTGCGCGAGATGGCCGGCAAGGCCTGATCCCGCCTTTCCGCCATCATACGCCTGACAGATGACCACCCTGCGGCCTTCTCCTGACGGAGCGGGCCGCATTTTTTTCACAGCTCGATCAGGGCGCATCATCATACAACTCAGCCTGCGGCGCCATCGTCGTCCATGGCGGTATCCGCATCACCCAGTCCTGATCCTGTCCGGAGTTCCTGCCGTGGCCGCGCCCGCCGACATCACCATCCTGCTCGACATGGATGGCACGCTGATCGATTCCCATGACGCCGTGGTGCGCTGCACGCACATGACCCTGCGCGAGATGGGTTACGAGCCAGACCTGTCGGAAGACCTGGGCTGGACGATCGGCCCGCCACTGACCGACACCATGGCCCTGTTGATGTCCCGCCATGGCGATGACCGCGTGGCCGAAGCGGTGGCGGTCTTCCAGCGCCATCACGACGAGGTCGTGCTGAAGGACAGCCCGCTCTTCCCCGGCATCCCCGAAGTGCTGGCACAATTCGGCCGCGAGGGGCGCCGTCTGGTGCTGACCACGTCGAAGGCCCTGCCCGCCGCCCGCCATATCCTGAAGCGCCACGGCCTGATGCCGCTGTTCACCGGCACCTATGGCGCCAATGCCGACGACAGCGGTGGCGAGAAGCCCGAGGTAATCGGTCGCGCCCTTCGCGGCGAACATATCGATCCCGCCCGCGCGATCATGGTCGGCGACCGCCGCTATGACATTTCCGGCGCCCACGCCCACAACATCCGCGCCCTCGGTGTGTTGTGGGGCTATGGTGGCCGCGACGAACTGGAGATGGCCGGCGCCGATGGCCTTGTCGCCGATCCGACAGACCTGCCCGATGCGATCGACCGGATGGCCCACGCGTTGTGACGTCACTGTCTGGTGCCGCATTGCCGCATTGCCGCATTGCCGCATTATGGCTGCCGGGCAAGACATCAGCAGGCCGTCAATAAAACGCCGATGTAAACAGTGAAAGATCGGCAAGTCGAGCAATCGATCGCGCCAGGACCGGCATTGCTGTAACTTGACCGGCGATGCCGCCCCATGAAGGCGGCCCGACGATAACGACAACCGGAGGACGCTCCCCTATGACCCCCAATCTGGTCATCACCGCGATCATCACCGCCGAGCCCGGCCATGCCGACACCGTGCGCGAGGCGCTCGCCGCCTGCACCGGCCCCAGCCGGGCGGAAGATGGCTGCCACCGCTATGACCTGCATGTCGATGTCACCAACGATCATCGTTTCGTGATGCTGGAGGAATGGACCGACGAGGCGGCCACCATCGCCCACGGCAAGTCCGACCACTTCCGCACCCTCGGCCGGACGCTGAAGGGGATCGCGCAGTTCGAGGTGATCCGCCTGAAGCAGATCGGCTGATCCGGATCGGTGCCGGGCGGACCGGCCACGGTCCTGCCCGGGACCGGCCCTGCCCCCGATGCCCCAGATCCCCCCGGTGCCCCTGATCCCCCCGGTGCCCGCGGTCCCCGCGGTCAGAGCGGGATCATATGATTGTCGAAGGCCAGGGCATGGCGTGCGCGCAGCGTCATCTTAAGCCCACCTTCCGCCACCGGATCGGGCAGCAGGGCCAGCACCCGGCCGCGACCATCGGTGGCCAGGAAGCCGTCGCTGTCGGGATCGGCCGCCAGGCCGCAGACATCGGCCGCCACCAGACTGGCGCGGAATCCGCCGGTCTCAACCTCGAACACCTGGATGCGGCCACCGACCGGTGAGGTCATCGCCACCAGATCGCCGGCGCGGTTGAAGGCGGTGCTGCCGGCATAATTGCGCATCGCGGCATGCGCGGGCTCCGGGGCCGTCAGCAATCGTGGCGCCGTGCCGGCCTTGTGCAGCATCATCAGTGGCGGGCGCTCATGAGCGTCGCCCTGCCACTGCATCACCGCCGCCGCCAGCCCGTCGGGGCGGGTCGACAGATGTCGGATGCTGTTGAGCCTCAGTGCCGGCTCATTCTGCACGGCATCGACGATCCGGCCGTCATCGACCGCGATCCGAACCAGATTGGGCTGCATGGTGCCGGGGTTCAGCACCTCGCGTCCGGTGTCGGGATGGGTGGCATTGCCGCCATTGGCGACCAGCAGGGTGGCACCACCGCTCTCCAGGCGGATCTCGTGCGGCCCGACACCGCCCGAGGCGATCTCGTCGATCCGCTTGTAGCCGTCCGCCACGTCCCAGATGCCGATACGTCCGGCTGTCGCCTCGTACTCGTTCTCGGGCGTGAACAGCAGCCGGCCATCGTTCGAGAACGCGCCATGGCCATAGAAGACCCGGCCCTTGGGCGGTGTCAGCCGCAAGCCCTCACTGCCGGTCGCGCAATCGACGACCAGCGCCTCACGCCCCGGCCGGCGCGCCACCGCCACCGCTTCAGACCGCAGCGGATGAACCACGCCGCCATGACCACGGGCCGGCAGAGGCAGCGTGAAGCGGATGCCGCCATCCCGCATCAGGCCGACCAACGCATAGTCGCCGCTGTCGTGGCGTGCCGCGATCAGAAAATCCGGCGCGCCCGGCGCCGGGCCGGCCGAAGATGCCCACAGGGTTCGCGGACGGGCCATCGCGACGCCGGCCATAGCCGCGCCGAGCCCCCCCAACACCCGCCGCCGGGTAACACTCGTCTCGCCATCGCTCATTGTCCGGCCCTCTCCATCCATCGCCATCAGTCGCCGTCGAACGAGTTGAAGCCCACCCGCACACCCAGCGCCGGCGCGAGACGCGACACCGCGAGGCCACGGGCATCGGCGAGGGCCGATTTCAGCGCGGCAATACCAGCGATATCGGCCGGCCCCGCCGCGATGGCGGCGTCGGCCGCGCGCGCCGCCTCGGCAAGCGATGCCGCCATCGCCGCCTGCGCCATCTGGTCGATGGCGGCCGGCGCGAACACGATCCGCTCGAAATCGATCAGACCGCCAATGCCGGCGCGGATGTTTTCAAGCGATGCCCCTGCCCGCTCATGGGCGGCGCGGGGCGATGTCGATGCCTGATCGGCGGCCACAGCCCCCAGCCGCAACTCCTCCAGTTCCTGAAGCGCGCCGTGAAAGGCGTTGAACAGCGCGAAGGTCGCCTCATCCGGGGTGAAATAGGTCATGTTTTCTTCCGCCCCGGCGGTCATCAGCAGGAAGGCGGCACCGCCCTCCTCGTCCCATCCGGCCCGCGCCGCCGCGGCTTCGCGGGCAAGGTTGCGTGCCATCGCCCGGATCAGCCGATGGCGATACCCGGCACCATCCGTACCGGCGGCCGGCACCGCGTCACGCGGGCGCAGCAGCCGTTCCATGGCAACCAGGTTCTGCGCACCCGCCGACGCGCCGGCGAACGCATCGGGATCGTCGACGATCGGGTTGCGGGCCCGGACCAGCGCGCTGATCGCCCGATAGGCGATGCCGCTGCGTTCCGGCCAGAACTCCAGCCGGAAGCGTCGGCCTTCGGCTTCCAGGGGGCCGAAGCGGAAGAACCAGACGCGCATCCAGGCGTCATAGGCGGCATCATAGAGCGGCAGCAAGGTCTCCGGCGACTGATCATCCTCGGCGGCGGCGGCCAGACGGGCGGCAGCCGTCTCGAAACCGTCGAATTCGGGCCGGATATAGCCGTCGAGCGCGCGCGCGGCCAAAGCCTTGTGGTCAACCGCCTGGGCGGCGGCGGTCTCCGCCGTCTGCTCTGCTGCCGTGGATGTCGCGGCACCGGCAGGCGCCGTCATGGCGATGGTCAGGCTGGCCAGAACGGCCAGCGGCACGAGACGACGATGGTTCAGGCAACGCATCACAGCGACTCCAGAAAACGAATCAAGGCGTCCCGATCGGGCTTGGGCATGGTCATCACGGCCTGCTTCTGGGCTTCAGCCTCGCCGCCATGCCAGAGCACGGCTTCAAGCAGGCTGCGGGCCCGACCGTCATGCAGGAAATGCGCGGGTTCGTCCACCGTCGCGGTGAGGCCGATGCCCCACAGCGGCGCCGTGCGCCACTCGAAGCCGGTGGCCGCCCCCTCCGGCCGGTCATCGGCCAGCCCCGGCCCCATATCGTGCAGCAACAGGTCGGAATAGGGCCAGATCAGTTGAAAGCTCTGCTCCGGGCGGTCGGTCAGGCGCGCGGTGACGAATTTTGGCGTATGGCAGGCGATGCAGCCGGTATCATTGAACACCTGCTTGCCACGCAGCACCTGCGGATCATCGACGTCACGCCGTGCCGGCACCGCCAGATTGCGGGAATAGAACGTCACCAGATCCAGGCCCGGCCCGTCGATCTCGAACCCGTCCCTGTCATCGGCATCCGCGCCGTCCGGGGCATCGCGGCAGGCCATCTGCGCCTCGGTGCATTCGCCGTAACCGGCCGGGTGCAGATCGTTGGATATCCCCATATCACCGGCAAAGGCGTCGGCGGATTGCTGGCGGATGGTGGGTGTGCCCGCCTTCCAGCCGAAGCGGCCCAGCATGACCCGCTGGAATTCCGGACTGAAGGCGAAGTTGGGCCGGCCGGAAATGCCATCGGCATCGGCATCGTCGGGATCGGCATTGGCCAGGATATCGCGCGCCGGCACGGCTTCCAGCAGCCCAAGCCCGATCATCGGCGGCGCCACCCGTGGCGATAGCATCACCTCAGGGTCGAGCGGCCCATAGCCCGGATCGCCGATGCTGTATGTGGGCACACGCAGGCTGGCCGTCTCGCCATCCGATAAGGTGACCGGCATCTCGCGATAGCTGATCTCCATCCGCCCCTCGGACGGCACGCCCTGGACCGCCAGATCCTGAAGCTGACCGCCATAGCTGGGCTCGGGCACCACGGTCAGCAGATGGGCGGCGATCGCGGCCTTCAGTTCATCGGTTCGTGGCGGCACCGACAGGCGCAGGAAGATCGAGACGCGATCGTCATCCTCTCCGGCCGGCGGATGGCCGCGTCCGTCCTTGATATGGCAGCTCTGGCAGGATCGGGCATTGAACAGCGGCCCCAGCCCGTCGGATGCCCTGGTCGATGATGGCGACGACACCCAGATCTTGCGGAACAGGCCGTTGCCGACCTTGAAGTCCAACTCGCTCTCGAACGGCATATTGGCCGAGGATTGCGAGAAGATGTCGCGATTGACCTGCTTCATCGTGGTCGCGGCACCACCGGGCCGGACCTCGTATTCCTCAGCCCGGGTGAAATCGGTGGTGGGCCGGATGACGGCGGCGATCCGCGCCCGCTCGGCCTTGGTGCGCGGCACCGCCCAAAGATGCGGATCAGGCTGTTCTGCAACCTCGGCAGGGATATCGACCGTTGCGATCGGCGGCGGTGATGATGCGGCCTGCTGCACTCCCAGCACCGCAATCATTCCCGCCGCATAGCCGGCCGACCTGATCCATCTGCCCCTGGTCGTCGCGATCGTCACGCCTGGTGCTCCAAATGCATGACGGTCGGCCGGACGCCACGTCCCCGGCTGACGCCGGGGCCCGTGATATCCAGACCGACCGTGAAGATGCGCCGGCGGCTTGCATGCCGCCGACTTTATGGGTGTAGGCTTTCCAAAGCTCCGCCGCGCGCGCGTGGGCTTACTTGAACACGGCGTTCGGATCGTCGAGGCTGTCGGAGCCCTCGATCGCCACCGGCTCCAGCTTCAGCGCGGTCACCGCGCGCTCGATGGCGCGGGTCTGCTGCACCAGACCATCGATGGCGGTATTGATCAGCGCCGCCCCGGCCTCGTTGCCCGGTGCCAGAAGCTGGTCGTAATGAGTGCCGGCCTCGGCGGTGGCCTTGATCGCGCCAAGCGAGGCCAGCGTCACCGCCATCCGCGCCTTGACGTCAGCATCAACCTTGGGGTCGGCCTCGGCGACCAGGCCCGACAGCGACGGCCCGTCGACCGCCGAGCCGTCGATGCGGACATAGCGGCCGCTATAGACGTTCCACATGCCCACGGCATCGTAATAATGCGAGTTGTGGGTGTTGTCCGAGAAGCAGTCATGCTCCTCTTCCGGGTCGTTGAGCAGCAGGCCCAGCTTGATGCGCTCGCCAGCCAGTTCGCCATAGGACAGGCTGCCAAGGCCGGTGAGCATGGTGCTCAGCCCGGCATCGGGCGTGGTGTCGGACAGCGCCTTGCGCGCCTCGCCACCATCCTGCCACTGCGCCGCCATCCAGGCCAGATCGTCGACCAGCAGATCGGTCGCGGCCTTCAGATAGGCGGCCCGGCGGTCGCAATTACCGCCGGTGCAGTTGGCGGTGTCGTAATCGGTCCAGGGCCGGTTGCCGGCGCCGGCGCCCGTGCCGTTCAGATCCTGGCCCCAGAGCAGGAACTCGATCGCGTGATAGCCGGTCGCGACATTGGCCTCGACGCCTTCCGCCTCTTGCAGCGACTCGATCAGCGCGGGCGTGATGGTGGTGGCATCAATGGTCTTGCCGGCCACGGTCAGGCTCTTGTTGGCGATGACGTTCAATGCCGCCGCCGCATTGCCCTCGGCGCCGACATACGAGCTGTCGACATAGTCGATCAGGCCTTCGTCGAGCGGCCAGGCATTCACCCGGCCCTCCCAGTCGTCGACGATGGCATTGCCGAACCGGAAGGCCTCGGTCTGCTTATAGGGGACATTGGCGGCGATCCAGGCGGCACGGGCTGCTGCCATGGTCTCGGGCCCCGGCTTGGCGATCAGCGCCTCAACGGCGGCCTGCAGGGTCTTCGCGGCCGTCAGGCTGTCGCCATAGGCGGCCTGGGCGATGTTGGCGTAATTGGTGACCACCGCACGCTTCTGGTCGTCGGTGGCGGCCAGCGCCGATGCCGATGCCAGCAGCGCACCACCCAGAACCAGGCACCCGATCCTACCCGTCTTCATCGCCATGTCGTCTCCTCCGCCCTGAGGTCATCTGCGCCCTGAGATCATCTTCGCAAGTGCGAATGACTTGCATTCCTACACCCTGAGCGGCAGGACGTCCAGCGGCGGCGGCGCGCAACCCACCATTTCACGGCGCTGTGCCGTCAAAGCGGCGGGCGGCGGTCGCGCACCGGGCTCAAGGCTTCCAGCCGCGCCCCGGCATCGAGCACAACGCGCTCAGCGAACCAGCGGCCGACGATCTGCACGCCGATCGGCAGCCCGCCTGCCGTCATCCCGAAGGGCAGTGACAGCGCCGGCAGCCCGGTCAGATTGAAGGGAACCGTCGCGCGCATCACATGGCGTGCCGATACCCGCTCGCCATCCACCAGATGATGCGTCTGGCCATGCAAAGGCGCCGGGATCGGCAGCACCGGGCACAGCAACAGGTCATGGCGGGTGAAGACATCCGCGAAGGCGTCTCTCAGCGCCTCCACCGCCCGCATTGCCGCCGCGTGATCGGCCAGCGCAACCGGCTCGCGGGTCACCACGTGCCGGATCAGCGGGTGCACGGCATCCAGGCGCCCGCCGACCACCGCACGAAAACCGGGCTCGACCTCCGGCGCATGCAGGATGGCGCTGATCGCGGTCCAGTCGGTTTCCAGGGCCGGTATCGCGACCGGCTCGACCACGCAACCCGCCGCCGCAAGCGCATCCGCCGCCGCGGCAACGGTCGCCACCATCTCAGGATCGACTGGCCCGAGCCCTTCGGCCGCCATCCATCCGATCCGCAGCGGTCGGCCATCGGCCGCATCCGCCCCGACACCGGCCGGCAGAACTGCATAACCATCCCGGCCGTCGGGGCCGGCCAGAAGATCCAGCGCCAGCGCCAGATCGCGCACGCTGCGTGCCATCGGCCCGACATGCCACCATCGGCGCAACATGTCGGGCCAATGGCCGGTGAACGGGATGCGGCCATGGGTGGCCTTCAGTGCCGCGATGCCGCACATCGCAGCCGGGCCGCGCACGGAGATCGCGACATCGCTGCCAAGACCCAGCGGCGACAGGCCGGCGGCGATCGCCGCCGCCTCGCCGCCGCTCGATCCACCAGGCGTGCGCGCCAGATCCCACGGATTGTTACTGCGGCCCGAAAGCGGATTGTCGGACTCAATTCCGTATGAGAACTCCGGCAGGTTGGTCTTGATCAG
This sequence comes from Tistrella arctica, assembly GCF_039630945.1. Lineage (NCBI taxonomy): Bacteria > Pseudomonadati > Pseudomonadota > Alphaproteobacteria > Geminicoccales > Geminicoccaceae > Tistrella > Tistrella arctica. The sequence goes on along the minus strand of NZ_JBBKTV010000001.1, from coordinate 329,060 downwards.
CGGGATACCGCCCGCCGCGCGAAGCCGTGCCACGGCGGTCGCATCATGCGCCGGCAGATGATCGGCGAACAGGCGCGAGCCGCGCCGGGTGGGAATGCCGGCGGTATCGATGCAGTCCTTGACCGAGAACGGCACACCGAACAGCGGGCCCGTGGCCGCACCGGCCATGACCGCCGCCTCGGCCGCCCGCGCGGCCGCACGGGCGCCGTCGGCCATCACCGTGACGGCCGCATTCAGCATCGGATCGATCCGGGCGATGCGATCGAGATGGGCATCGATCACCTCGACCGGCGACAGCGCCCGGGTCTGGATCAGGGCTGCCTGTGCGGTGGCGTCGAGATAGCAGAGTGTCGTGGCATCCATGGTCGGCGCGGCCTCGCTGGTGGTCGATCGACCGACTGTCGGCGCGGAAAGCACACGCGACAATTCGGTTCTGCGACCGCAGCCTTCAGGAAACCGCAAGGCGGGCGGCATTGCCGTCACGCCGCGCTTCCGCCCGCAGCCAGTCGCTGACGACGCGGACCGGGGCGCGGGGCACGGCGCCGGCCGGCGTCACCAGATGAAACCCACGCAACGACACAACCTTGCCCGCGATCGGCCGGACCAGCCGGCCGGCGGTGATCCAGGGCTGCACCAGCCGGTCGAGGCCGATCGCCACCCCCAGCCCCTGGGCCGCCGCCTCATACAGCATCTGCAGGCTGTCGAAGGTGCGGACCGGCGGCAATGCGTCGGCGTCGAGCCCCTGGGCCCACGCCCATTCCGGCCAGAATTCCGGCCGGTGGCCCGGGCCGAGCAGCGCCGCGCGGTACAGATCGCGCGGCTCGTTCAACCCGGCCGGATGATCCGCAAGCCATGCCGGGCTGCACACCGGCTGCAGATCAAGCGCCATCAGGGGCAGCGCGTCGGTACCCCGCCATCGGCCCTGCCCCAGCCGGATCGCCAGATCGGCATGGCCGGCCGCGAGGTCGACACAGGTGGCCGAACCGTCCAGATCGATCGCGATCTCAGGGTTGGCGGCATGGAACGCCGCCATCCGCGGCAGCAGCCAGGTGACCGCCAGCGTCGGGATCAGGCTGATCCGCACCGTCTGCCGGTCGGGGCGGCCACGGGCGGCGGCGCGGGCCGCATCGGTCGCACGGTGCAACGCCATCACCGTCGGCGCCAGATCCGCCGCATAGGCCGCACCCAGCGCCGTCGGCTCGACCCCACGCGGCAACCGCACCAGCAGGGGGCTGCCGATATGCGCCTCCAGAACGCCGATCCGCCGGCTGAGCGCCGGCAGCGACAGGCCCAGCTCGTCGGCCGCCGCCGTCAGGCTGCGCCGCCGTGCCGCGACCACGAAGGCTTCTATCGACCGGAACGGGGGAAGCTGCGTCATCACTGGGGCATCCGGGCTGTCGTTTCTTCGACACTGGACCTCAGTCTGTCGAATGCCAACCATGACGGAAAGCCCTAAGCTCACAGGCGACCAGTACACAACGCCCATGCAAGGACCACCCCATGCCCCTGAAGAGAACCGTGAAAGACCTGGTGATGGAAGCCAGCGCCCGCATCCGCACCATCCCGATGGATGACGCGGAAACCCTGCTCGACGATCCCGAAACCCTGTTCGTCGACATCCGCGACGTGCGCGAACTGGACCGCGAAGGCATGATCCCGGGTGCCTATCATGCGCCGCGCGGCATGCTGGAATTCTGGGTCGATCCTGAAAGCCCCTATCACAAGCCGGTCTTCGCCTCGGGCAAAAGCTTCGTGCTGTATTGCGGCGGGGCGTGGCGATCCGCACTGGCGACGGCGGCCCTGCAGGATATGGGGCTTGAGCCCGTGGCCCATATGGAGGGCGGGTTCGTGGCCTGGAAGGCCGCCGGCAAGCCGGTGGTTCCACGGCCGACCAAGGACTGAGGTCTCAACCCGGCGACCGTCCGGTCGGCTCAACTGCCGCGCGGCTTGGCGCGGTGGGTGGCCACCGCGCCGGTCGGATCGTCCGGCCAGGGATGTTTGGGATAGCGGCCGCGCAGCTCGCCCCGCACCTGGGCATAGCTGCCGGTCCAGAATCCGGCGAGGTCGGCCGTCACCTGCACCGGCCGGCCGGCCGGCGACAGCAGATGGACCAGCAGCGCCACCCGGCCATCGGCGACGCGCGGCCCTTCGGCGGCACCGAACATTTCCTGCAGCTTCACCGCCAGCACCGGCGGGTCGGTCGCATAATCGACGGCATGCGACCGCCCGGACGGCACGGCCACCCGTTCCGGTGCCGCCTGATCCAGCCGGCTGCGCTGGCGCCAGTCCAGCAGACGCAGCAGTGCTGCCCTGACATCGATCCGGGCCAGATCGTCAAGCCGGCGAACCCGCCCCAGATCGGGGCCGAGCCAGTCTTCCAATGTCGCCGTCAGCCCGGCATCCGACACATCCGGCCAGCCCGCATCGGGACCGTCGATACGGGCCAGGAAGGCGATGCGATGGCGAAGCGACAAGGCCGCGTCGCGCCAGTCCAGCCGATCGAGGCCGAGCGACCGCACGCCTTCGGCAATCGCACGGCCATGATCTTCGGGCGCCAGCTTCGACAGCGGCTTTGTCCCGATCAGCAACTGACCCAGCCGGCGTTCGCGCAGCGCCACCAGCCCGCCCGATTTCAGATCGAATTCCACCCGGTCGACCGTGCGGATATCGGCCCTGAAACTGGCCTCGATCTCGTCGAGCGTGATGCGGGCCGCCAGGAAGGCGCGGGCATCGCCACCCTGGCCGCTGCCACCGGTGGTGGCCACCGCAAGCCAGGGTTCCGCCGCCAGCGGGTCGAGCGGATCGAGCGCCACGCCGCCACCGCCCATCAGCCGGTACACCGCGTCCCGGCCGCGCGCCTGGGCCAACCGCTCAGGATAGGCCAGCGCCACCAGTTGGCCGAGAGACGGGCGCGGGTCACGGCCGTCGCGCCGCGCCGCCGGCAGGCGCCGTTCCAGCGATCGCGCGCCCTCGCGCACCCGGGCCAGCGTGCCACGGTCGATGACGGCGCCATCGCCGCCGCGCAAGGGGTCGCGGCCTTCCGCCACCAGGATCATCCGCCGGGCGAGGTCGATATCGGTTCGCGCGTTCCTGAACAGGTCGCGTTCCGACAGGATCTGGGCCAGAGCGGCCGCATCCCGTGCCGCGCCGCGCCGCGCGCCCTCGATCGCCAGATGGGCGAGGCGTGGATGCATCCCAAGCCCGGCCATCGCGCGGCCATGGGCGGTCACCCGGCCTTCGGCGTCGAGGGCACCCAGCCGTCGCAGCAGGTCACGGGCCTGCGCCCAGGCGGCCGCGGGCGGATGATCGGCAAAGGCCAGGGCGGTGGTCTGCTCCACGCCCCAGACCGCCAGTTCCAGTGCCAGCGGCGCCGGGTCGTCGACGGTGATCTGCGGCGCGGCGAAAGCGGCCAGCGCCCGGGTCTCGGCCTCGGGCCACAGCCTGAGACAGATCCCCTCGCCGACACGCCCGGCACGGCCGCGGCGCTGTTCGGCCTCGGCGCGCGACACCCGCAGCGTCTCAAGCCGGCTCATGCCGCTTGCCGGGTCGAAGCGCGGCCGCCGGGTGTAGCCACCATCGATCACCACCCGCACGCCGTCGATGGTCAGGCTGGTCTCGGCGATCGCGGTCGCCAGCACCACCTTGCGCCGGCCGGGCACCGACGGGCGGATCGCCAGATCCTGGGCCTCGGCGGTCAGCTCGCCGGCAAGCGGCATGATATCGACCAAAGGGCCACCCGCGCCGGCCAGCAGCTCGGCCGTGCGCGCGATCTCCCCCGTGCCGGGCAGAAACGCCAGAATGTCGCCGGTCTCGGCCGCCAGCATGCGGCGGACCGCGCCGGCCATGGCGGCGGCAAGCTCGCGCGGCTCGGGTCGGCGGTCGTCGTTCAGCACCACCACCGGAAACATCCGGCCATCGGCGCGCAGCCGGGTTGCGTCCCCGATCAGCGCCGCGACCCGGCCGGCATCGAGCGTCGCCGACATGGCGATGATCCGCAGATCCGGCCGCAGCGCCTGTTTGACCTCGATCGCCAGCGCCAGCCCCAGATCGCCATCCAGGCTGCGTTCATGGATCTCGTCGAAGATCACCGCGGCCACACCGTCGAGTTCGGGATCGCTCTGGATACGGCGGGTGAAGATGCCCTCGGTCACCACCTCGATCCGGGTGGCGGCGCTCACCCGGGCATCCAGACGCACCCGATAGCCCACGGTCTGGCCCAGCGGTTCACCCAGCATCGCAGCCATGCGGGCAGCCGAGGCCCGCGCGGCCAGCCGTCGGGGTTCCAGCATCAGAATGCGGCCATTGGCGGCCCAAGGGGCATCCAGCAGCATCAGCGGCACGGCCGTGGTCTTGCCGGCGCCGGGCGGGGCCTCGATGACGAGGTCGCGGCCCGCCGCGAGTTCCGACCGGATGGCGGGCGCAAGCCCGGCCACCGGCAATGCCGCGATCGCATGGGCGATCCGCGCCGGCAGGGGCAGGTCGGTATCAGGCGCCGTCACTGTATGGTCAGTCTTCCAGGAAGAAATCGATGGTGCTCACCACCCGCACCGTCTTGGTGATCTGGCGGCTTTCGGGCATGTTCGGAATGTCGGTCGCCGGCAGGATCTGGAACAGTCCCTGCGAGGCATTGCGGATCGCGCCCACCCGACTGCCACTGTCGGTGGCGAACTGGGCGGCACCATCACGCGCGTTGGCGGTCGCCTCGGCGATCATCTCGGGTTTCAGATCGTTCAGCCTGGTGAAGACGTAAGACGGGCCGCTGCCGAAGGCGCCCATCTCGTTCGACAACACCACCCCCGCCTCGACCAGCGTCCCCACCTTCTGCGACGCGGCTTCCACCTTGTCGACCTCGGTGGTGCGCACGGCCACTGTCTGCGCCACGATATAGCGCACCTCGACCGGGCCGGAGCGATAAAGCTGCGCATTCTGATCGGTGACGTCCAGGCTCAACATCTCGATGTTCCCGGCCGGCAGGCCGGCATCGGTGAAAAAGCTGGTGACCGTTTCGGTTGCGCCGCGCAGTTCACGCAGAACCTCGGTCAGGTCATTGCCCGACGCCACATAGCGCAGCGACCACACCGCCAGATCGGCCTTCACCTCGCGCTCGGACAGGCCCTTGACCGAGACGGTGCGGTTACCCAGCCGCGCTTCGACCACGCCCTGGCCCACCAGCCAGCCACCGGCAGCGATGCCGACCGCGATCACGGCGGCACCGGCCAGGCCAAGAATGTCCATACGCATGTGGCAGATCTCCTCACCACGTGGGAACCAGACGGGCCACGGCCGGGTTTGAACCTGTGCGGCTGCCGTCGTTACGTCTGACGCGGAGCCTGCGCCGGGCACCGGTCGCCGTCAAGCGCCGCTGCGACATGCGGACGACACAGGGTGTCGTCCGAGGTAACCGCTGTGGCCGTAACCACCTCTATCTTTCATGCCAGGACATCATAGCGACACAACTTGAGACATGTCGCAATATTCACTGGCGAAATGCCTCATGATTATGCCACAGCCTTTTCTATTCACAATCATAACGAAAGAACTTAAGTCTTAGGGGAAGGCAAGAGAGCTTGCCGGATCGCTGAACACAGGAGACCCCCCATGCTGAAGTCCATGCGCAGCACCACCTCGGCTCTCGCGATCATTCTTGGCCTTGGCGCCGTTCCGCTTGCCGCAGGCAGCGCACTGGCCCAGGCGACCACCCCCGGTGCCGGCACCACCACCGAAGCGCCGGCGGGCGGTTCGACCGGCACGATGAACGAGGCTCCGGCCGCCGGCACCGCCGCACCCTCGGCCACCACGCCGCCCGCGGATACCGAGGACAGCGCCGAGGCGCCGCCGGAGCCGCAGCCGGCCAATACCCTGCTGTCGAGCGATACGGTCGTCCGCACTCCGGATGGCGACGAGGTGGCGACGCTGGAAGGACTGGTCTTCAGTCCGGATGGCAAGATCACCCACGCGATCCTGGGATATGGCGGTGTTCTGGGCTTCGGCACCAAGGAAGTGATGGTGTCGTGGGATCAACTGACCGCGGAGCCGGGTGACCAGGTTCTTGTCGCCTCGATGACGCCGGAGCAGCTTGAGCAGATGCCGGCCTTCAAATCGGCCGAAGCGGTCAAGAGCGACGCCGATGCCGGTGCCGCACAGCCGATGACCACCACCGCCCCGGCCCCCGCCGGCTGATACCCCGTCTCCAGCCTGAACGACCCGCGTTTCCCTGGAATACCCACTCTCTATCCCTGAGACCTGCTCTCTCCCTGAGACTTGGGCCCTGAAGGCCTGGCGTCGCATCCCGATGGTGCGACGCCATTTTTTTGGCCGCTGCCGATGCTGCGTTCCACCGGCCGATGGATGGCCCCTTGTCGGCGGTGGATGCGGTGTCTATGGTGCGCGGCGACGGTTTCGCGCCCAGGTTCTGTCTGTGCGCGGATGAAGAGGGAATGCGGTGCGGCAGGGCCAGCCCCTGCCAATGCCGCGGCTGTACCCGCAACTGTAGGCGGAGAGCACCACCCGATCATGCCACTGGTAACCATGGGTTGCCGGGAAGGCCGGGCGGTGCATGGACCCGCAAGCCAGGAGACCTGCCGTCAGCCACCCGTGTATCGAGGCAACCACCGGACGGGTCTGACCGGTGGAGCGGCGGCATCTTTTCTCTGCAAAGAGCCGCCAGCCGCGTCGATGCGCTTTGGCCATCGTCATTGCGGGACCGCTCGATGCACACCTCCCGGCGCTATCGCCGTATCAATATCCCTACCCGCCCATCGACCGCAGCCCGACTCGTCGCCGGTGGCGCGCTTGTCATTCTTCAGGGCCAGCTTGCCATCGCACCGGCCCGGGCCGACGAGGCGTTGTCGCCGCTGGTGGTCAGCGCCACCCGGACGGCCGTGGATCCGGATCGCATCGGCAGCGCCGTGACCGTCATCGAGGGCGACAGCTTGCGGCAGGCCGGCACGGTGTTCGTGGTCGATGCCCTGCGCCGGGCGCCGGGGGTGAGCTTCAGCCGCACCGGCGGCCCCGGCTCCGCCACCAATCTCAGGCTGCGCGGCACCGATGACAGCCAGACCAAGATCCTGATCGACGGTGTGGAAGTGAACGACCCCGCCAGCGCCAGTGGCGGGTTCGATCTGGGCCGGCTGCTCGCCGACGATGTCGACCGTATCGAGGTGCTGCGCGGCCCGCAAAGTGCGCTTTATGGCGCGGATGCCATTGGTGGCGTGGTCAATATCATCACCCGCCGCGGCCTGAGGGATGGCGGGCACGGGGTGGAGGGCGATGCCTCGGTCGAGGCCGGCGCCTATCGCAGCCAGCGGGTCAGCGCCGCCCTGCGCGCGGCTGGCGCCGGCTGGGACGCGGCGATATCCGCGGTCGATTTCCGGACCGAGGGTTTTTCGCGGCTGGAAGGCGGCCGCGAGGATGACGGCTTCACCGGCACCCAGATCGGCCTGTCCGGGGGCGTGACGCTCAGCGACATGCTGGCGCTGGAAGCCACGGGCACGGCGGCGCGGACCAGCGCCGATTTCGATCCGTCGAGCAATCCCGAAGCGCCGGGCACCAATGATGCCCTGAGCTATAGCGGACGGCTGACGGCGATCGCCACTCTGGCCGACGGTCGGGTGGAGAACCGGACGACGCTGTCGGGCGCGCGGCTCGATCGGGAGTCGAACAACCCCCTGTCGCGTTTTCAGGCCCGTACCGAATTCGATGGCGTGCGCCAGGGCATCGAGACCCAGACCGATATTATGGTCGACGATCACGACGACATCCTGACGCTCGGCCTTGGCACCGAGACCGAGCGCGCCACCATCCGCGACGCCCGCGCATTGGGCGATCCGGTCACCACCACGCTGAAGGCCGATGCCACGACCACCGCGATCTTCGGCCAGTATCAGGCCGGCTTATGGGATCAGGTGTATCTGACCGCCGGCCTCAGGCGCGACGATCACGACGCCTTCGGCGCCAGCACCACCTGGCGGTTCACCGGCGCCTGGGTGATTCCAGGCACCGGCATCACCCTGCGAGGCAGCCTGGGCACCGGCACCAAGGCACCGTCGCTGTACCAGCTTTATCACCCGACCTATGGCGACGCCTCGCTGGATGTCGAGAAGAGCTGCGGCTATGACCTTGGCATCGAACAGAGTTTCCTGGAGGAACGTCTGACCCTGGGCGCCACCTGGTTCCGCAACGACATCCGCAACATGCTGAGCTTCGACAGCGCCGCCAGCCGTTATCGCAACACCGCCCGCGCCCGCACCGAAGGCGTCGAGCTGTCGGCCAGGGCCACACCGGCCGACCTGCTGTCGCTTCAGGCCGCCTATACCTATCTGGAGACGACCGATCTCGATACCGGCGGGCCGCTGCCGCGCCGGCCACGCCACAGCCTGTTCGCCGCCGCCGATCTCTATCCATGGGATGGCAGCCGGATCGGGGCCGAGGTGACCCATGTCGGCGCACAGCAGAATTCCGCCAGCCGGCCCACCAAGATCCGTCGCTATACGGTGCTGGGGCTGAATGGCGACCAGCGGTTGACCGACAGCCTCACGGCCTTCGCGCGGCTCGACAATGTCTTCGACGTCGACTATCAGGAAGTGGATGGCTATGCCACCCCTGGTCGCAGCGTCTATCTGGGCCTGCGGGCCACGTTCTGAGACCGCCGATCAGGAGAGCTGCAATCATGACCACCGCGCGCTGCCTGATGGTGATGGGCACCGGGTCCGATGTCGGCAAATCGCTGCTGGTTGCGGGCCTTGCCCGCATCGCCCGCCGGCGCGGGCTGACGGTGCGGCCGTTCAAGCCACAGAACATGTCCAACAATGCCGCCGTCACCGCCGATGGCGGGGAAATCGGCCGGGCGCAGGCACTTCAGGCCCGCGCCTGCGGTGCTGTGTTGAGCGTGCACATGAACCCGGTGCTGCTGAAACCGCAGACCGATATCGGCGCGCAGGTCGTGGTTCAGGGCCGGATGGCCGGCACGGCGCGCGCCGCCGAATACCGCGGCTGGCGCGACCGTCTGATGCCCAGGGTTCTGGAGAGCTTCCATATCCTGGCCGATCAGGCCGATCTGGTGCTGATCGAGGGTGCGGGATCGGTTTCGGAGGTCAATCTGCGTGCCGGCGATATCGCCAATATGGGCTTCGCCACCGCCGTGCAGGCGCCCGTGGTTCTGGCCGGCGATATCGACCGCGGCGGGGTGATCGCCCAGATGGTCGGCAGCCACATGCTGTTGCCGCCCGATGAGCGCGCGCTGATCAAAGGCTTTATCATCAACCGGTTCCGGGGCGATGTTCGCCTGTTCGATGGCGGGCTCGACGAGATCCGGCACCGCACCGGCTGGACGGCTTTCGGTGTCGTCCCCTGGCTGCCGGCGGCGGCGCGGCTGCCGGCCGAGGATGCGGTCGCCCTGGACACCCCGGGCGATCCCGGCCCCGGGGGCCTGAAGATCGCCGTGCCGATGCTGTCGCGCATCGCCAATTTCGATGATCTTGACCCGCTGAAGCTGGAGCCGCAGGTGGCCCTGACCATGGTGCCGCCCGGCCAGCCGCTGCCGGTCGCCGATCTGATCATCCTGCCGGGCAGCAAAGCGACGATCGGCGATCTGGCCTTCTTCCGCGCCCAGGGCTGGGATATCGATCTGGCCGCCCATGTCCGGCGCGGCGGACGGGTGATCGGCATCTGCGGCGGCTATCAGATGCTGGGGCGCAGCATATCCGACCCTGAGGGCATCGAGGGCGAGCCCGGCAGCGTCGCCGGGCTGGGCCTGCTCGACATCCACACCCGGCTGGGTGGCGATAAATCGCTGATCGAGGCGGCCGGCACCGACAGGATCACGGGGGCCGCGGTCCAGGGTTATGAGATGCATATCGGCGTCACCACCGGCCCCGATTGCGCGCGCCCGATGCTGGCGCTGATCGGTCAACGGGAAGGACCGGCGCGCGACGACGGCGCCGTGGGCCATGACGGACGGGTGACCGGCTGCTATCTGCACGGCCTGTTCGGCGCCGATGGCTATCGGGCCGCGCTCATCGAGGCGATGACCGGCCGAAGGCCGGCGCCGGTCGATTACCAGCACTCGGTCGAACAGGCGCTGGATGCCCTGGCCGATCACCTTGAGGCCAGCCTGGACATCGAGGCGCTGTTCGCCGCCGCCGCCCGGCCGGTGCTGCCATGACCGGGACGGCACCGGCGGGGCGGGATCATGGCGGCGGGCTGACCCGGATGATGGCCCGCTATCCGCATGCACCACGGCCCTGGATCGACCTCAGCACCGGCATCAACCGGAACCCCTACCCGATTGATATTGCCAATGATCTGGCGGATGCCTGGACCCGGCTTCCCGATGACGACCTGATCCGGCCCTGCATTGCCGCCGCCCGCCGCTTCTATGGCGCCGCATCGGATGATCACCTGTGCCTGGGCCCCGGATCGCAGGCGCTGATCCAGGCCCTGCCCTTCGCCGTGCCGCGCGGCCGGGTCGCCGTGCTGGGGCCCACCTATAACGAGCATGGCCCCGCCTGGCAGCGCTCCGGACACACGGTCTGCGTGGTCACCGACCCCGCAGACCTCACAGCCTCCGGTATCGATACCGCGCTGGTCGTGAACCCGAACAATCCCGACGGCCGGCTGCACGCGCCCGACATGTTGATGGATCTTGCCCAGGTGATGGCGCGGCGCGGCGGCCGGCTGGTGGTCGACGAGGCCTTTGGCGAGACCGCCCCTGCGGCATCGGTCGCCGCATCGGCCGGGCCGGCGCTGATCGTGCTGAGATCGTTCGGAAAATTCTTTGGTCTGGCGGGGTTGCGGCTGGGTGTTGCGATCGCCGATCCAGCCGTCGCCGCGGCCATGGCCGATCATCTGGGGCCATGGGCGGTGTCGGGCCCGGCCCTGGCCGTCGCGGCGCAGGCCTATGGCGATGCCGGCTGGGCCGCACGAACCCGAGACCGGCTGGCGTCGGATGCCCGCCGCCTCGACCGGCTGCTGGCGGGGGCCGGGCTTAAGGCCGTTGGCGGCACCGATCTGTTCCGCACCGTCGATGCCGGCAGCCGCGCCCGGGCGGCCACCATTCTGGCGCATCTGGCGGCGCGGCATGGTATCCTGATCCGCGACTGGCCGGCGGCCGTCACCATCCCTGAACAGGCCGGCTGGCTGCGCTTCGGCATCCCCGCCCATCATGTCGCCGACGCTATCGGCACGGGCGGCCTGGACGAATGGCAACGCCTCGCCGCCGCCCTCGCGGATGCGGCAATGCACACGGACGGCTGACAAGACACGCGGTTTCCGCTAACGATGATCGGCCGGAGTGCAGCGGACGAGGGGGTCGTCTGCGTCCGGTGCCCGCCCCCGGCCCGGCTCGCGCCCCGTCCGGACGGGCCGAGCTTGGCCAGGGAGAGCCCTTGAGCGATGTCGTCGCGCCTGATCGGACTGGTCGCCTTTCTTGTCACCGCCGCGATCGCCTGGGGCCTGTGGTCCTGGACGAATGCGCCGGTGGCCCTGCCCGATGTGCCGAATGCCCATGTGGCCTGCACATCCTATGCCCCGTTCCGCGGCCGCCAGACGCCCCACAATGTCGATTTCGTCGCCCCGCCCGCCCAGATCGCCGAGGATATGGCGATTCTGAAATCGGTCACCGACTGCGTGCGGCTGTATTCGGCACGCCAGGGGCTGGAAGAGGTGTCGATCCAGGCGGCCCAGTTGGGCATGAAGGTGCTTCAGGGCATCTGGATCGGTGCCGATCCTGCGAACAACCAGCTTGAGATCGATGCGGCGCTGGACGTGGTGGACCGCAACCCGGATGCGATCCGGGCCGTGATCGTGGGCAATGAGGTGCTGCTGCGGCGCGAACAGTCGCCGGAGCGTCTGCGAGAACTGATCCGCAGCGTGAAGGCGCGCACCGACAAGCCCGTCACCTATGCCGATGTCTGGGAATTCTGGCTGCAGAACCGGGAGCTGGCCGACGAGGTCGATTTCGTCACCGTCCATATCCTGCCCTACTGGGAGGACGAGCCGGTCTCGGTGGACGACTCCATGGCTCACCTGCGCCGGATCATCGCCGAGGTGAAGGAGGCCTTCCCCGGCAAGCCGATCATGATCGGCGAGACCGGCTGGCCCAGCGAGGGCCGCACCCGCGGCCCCGCATCCCCCGGTCTGGTCAATCAGGCCAGGTTCATCCGTGAATTCATTCCGCTCGCCCGCAGCATGGGGGTCGATTACAACCTGATCGAAGCCTTCGACCAGCCCTGGAAACGGGTGCAGGAAGGCACCGTCGGCGGCCATTGGGGTCTGGTGGATGAATTCCGCGACCAGAAATTCCCCCTGACCGGGCCGGTGGTCGAGATGCCGCACTGGTACTGGCTGGCGGCCGGCGGCATCTTCGTTGCCGCCATGCTGATGCTGATGGCAGGGCGCCGCCGTCCTGACCGCTCGATCGAGGAACATGTCGGTCGCGAGATCCTGGGCTGGACCGCGGCGGTCAGCGCCGCACAGCTTGCCGGGGCGACATTGCTGCTGTCGGTCGACCACCTGTCGCTGGTCAATCGGGGCCCGGTGGAATGGACCTTCGGCATCGGTCTGTGGCTGCTGTCGGCGGTGACGGCCGTGGTGCTGGCCCGGCGCTGGGCGGGGCGTGCCGAGATGCGCATTCAGCCCGCCCCGGTTCATACGGTGCTGAGCGCCCTGCGCATGCCCCATAAGGCCCGTTGGCTGGGAACAGACGACGAGGCACGCGCCTTGCGCCATGGCCTGCTGCGCGGGCTGGCGGCGGTATCCGTCGCCATCGCGATGATCGGGCTGGCGCTGGATCCGCGCTACCGCGACTTCCCGATCGCCACGTTCCTGATACCGGCGCTGGGCTGGGCCGTGGACGCCCTGATGCCCGTCGCCGGCCGGGCCCGCACCCCGCGCCTGACGCTGCCGGTCGAAGAAGCCCTGCTGGCCCTGATGGTCGGTGGCGGCGCGGTCGCGGTCGCCGTGGCCGAGGGTGCCGAGAACGGCGAAGCGCATGTCTGGGCGGTCATCGGCCTGCTGTTCGCGACCGGCCTGGCGATCGCGCCCCGACGCGGTCCGGCCGGCGAAGACTGATCCCGGCCCGGCAGCGGCGGCCATATGAGCACCCCACGCCGGAGGCGATCTTTCACCTGCTGATGAAGGATCATTGGTCCATCCGGGGCTGCGGACTGGAAAGCTGCGCGCGGTTGCGCAACACTGTCCTCATGACGTTACATGCCCGTTGGCCCGGAGTTCCAAATGACCCCATTGTCGCCCGCGGAGAGATCCCGTGAACGCGCCGTTGCCATCGCGGTTCTGGCCGATCTGGCCTTGTGCGGCCCTTTCGTGGCCGTCGCCATATGGTCGGGCTCGCTGACCATGATGGCCGATGGCGTTCGCGGCACATTGCTGATCTGTGTCGGGCTGGTGTCCTATACCACGCTGCGCAACATCAACCGCCGCCGCACGGGCAATTTCGAATACGGCACCGCCAAGCTGGAACAGGCGGTCTCGATCCTGATCGCGATGATACTGGTGATCGCCGCCTGTTTCATCCTCTACAAACTGGCAACCAAGGTGCCGGCACCGTCGGAGACCGGCACCGCTGCCTATCTGGCGACATTCTTCGTGACCTTCAATCTGTTCCTGAACACCGGGCAGCTACTGTCGTTGCGCCGGGCGGCCCGCGATGGCGCCTCGATCATCGTGCGGTCGCAATACCGGGCACGCTGGGCCAAGACCATCGGATCGGTGGTGGTGGTGGGCTGTGTGGCCATCGATCAGCTGGGCGGCGACATGATGCTGTCCTACTGGGCCGATATGGTCGGCTCCACGGCGGTTGCGATCATCATGCTGGCCACCACCTTCGGCATGCTGAAGGAAGCCATGCCCGATCTGCTCGACCGGTCGCTGGCCGAACCGATGCAGATGGAGATCAACAAGGTTCTGGCGCAGTTCTTTAACGACTACGACGATCTGGTGCGGGTGCGCAGCCGCCGGCTGGGCAACGGCGCCGAAATCGAGATCACCCTGACCTTCGAAGGCGATCGCAGCTTCGCGGCTGTCGCCGAGGTCATGAACCGGATGCGCGCGGCGCTGGCCGCGGCCCTGCCCGATGCCCAGATCGTGCTGGTCCCGCTGGCCAGCCGCCATGGCGGCAGCCAGCCGGCTCCATCCGTCGCGGCGCCCGCCTGATGATCATGGGGCATCGTCCCGACCGTCCACCGGTGGACGGTCGGCGGTTGGCGGATGCCCGAAAACGGCGCGATAGGCCCGGCTGAACGCCGTCTGACTATCAAAACCCGCAAGGGATGCGACATCGACCAGGGCATGGCGGCCACCGCGGATCAACCGTCGCGCCTCCTGCATCCGATGCATCTTTCCATAAGCATGGGGGCTGCACCCGAAGCGATCGATGAACCCCTTCGCCAACCGGTTGTGGCTGATGCCCACCCGTTGCGCCAGGGTGCGAAAGCCGGGTGGTTCCGCCAGTTCCCGGCGCAGGATATCGGCCGCGCGTTCGATCTGCATCTCGTGGCGCAGCGACGACGGCACGGCCACACCAGCGCCACGCGGCTGAGCCGCGGCGGCAAGCAGCCGGCTTCCTTCCAGCACCAGTTCCTGAAGCTTCAACACCTCATAGGCGTCACGCAACGCCCCCGATGGGAAACTGGCGCCCAGCAGCGCGTCCATGACCCCATGCACGGCAGGGGTCATGGGGGCGCTGAGCCCGAAGGGCGCCGCCTGTTCCCCCGCCACCAGCCGCTGAAGGGCCGGCGGCCGGGTTGTCGGATCGGCAAACAGCATCGACACGGCATGAGCGGGCGGGATCCAGAACCCCGCATAACGCAAGGGGCGCCCGGCGCGCCAGCGCCGTACCTGCCGGCTGCCGGCGGGAAAGATCCCGGCATAGAGATTGCCACCGCCATGCGCCTCGGGGCCATGAGCGGTGATCCGCCGCCGTCCGCCACCAGCCTGAACGAACTGCAGGCCCAGCGTATTATCCATCACCACCCGCAGGATGACGTCACTGGTCAACCGGCCGTTCAGAAACCACGCGATGATGTCGCCCGGCAGCACCACGAAACGGCCATGGCCGGTGAACGGCGCCTGCGCCATTTCCAACGCGCCGCTCTGCACAAGCTGGGTGATCGCGCTCTGCCGCCACCAGCCACCATCAGCCGCCAACGTCATCGTCGTTATGCCGGTCGAACCAGCCATGACCATGTCCCCCCTGCACCTCGTTGCATTCTGTCAGAGATCTGGGCATGACGAGGGACGATTTGCAATCGATTGCGGACAAGGCGGACAGACCGGCCACACGACCGCCCGCTAACCTGATGCCCGACCCTCGCACCACACCAATCGACAGAACACACGATCAGGGGCGGCTTCATGACCACACCAATCGGGGCACCCGCCGCGGGCACCCCCTCGGCGCCCGTCGCCACAGGCGCGGGCCTGGCCCTGCTCATGCTGGGCATCATCAATCTTTTCAACTATATGGATCGGGTTCTTTTCTCGGTTCTGCTAGAGCCGATCAAGCACGAGATGGGGTTCAGCGATGCGCGGATGGGGCTGCTCGGCGGCTTCGCCTTCGCGCTGTTCTATGCGGTGTTCGGTCTGGCCATGGGCCGGCTGGCCGACCGGTCGAACCGGGTTCGGATCATCGCCGTATCGCTGGCTCTGTGGAGCCTTGCCACCGCCGCCTGCGGGCTGGCGCGCGGCTTTCCCAGCCTGTTCGCCGCCAGAATGAGTGTCGGCATCGGTGAGGCCGGCTGTGTGCCCTCGGCCCATGCTCTGATCGGCGATCTGTTTCCACCGGAACGGCGCGCCTGGGCGGTGTCGGTGTTCACCGGCATCGGCTCGCTGGGCAGCATGATCGGTCTGGTGCTGGCAGCGGCACTGGTCGCGGATCATGGCTGGCGCCAGGTGTTCTTCTATTTCGGCATCCCGGGCCTGATCCTGGCGATCGTGGTGCCGCTGGTGATGCGCGAACCGCCGCGGGGCCGCTTCGACAGCACTTCCGCAAACGTCGCCGCGCCCGGCCTCAAGACCGCGCTCAGTCAACTGTTCGCCAACGCGGCCGTGCCGCATCTGCTCATCGCCATCCCGTTTTTCTATGTCACCGTTGGGTTGTCGACCTGGATTCCGGCCTTCTTCCAGCGCGCCCATGGGGTGACGATCGCCGAATTCGGCCGCAGCGGCGGCGTGGCGCTGGGGCTGGGCGTGCTGATCGGCACCTTCGCCGGCGGCTGGCTGGTCAACCGGCTGATGCGGCGCCACAGGGCCTGGGAGTTCCGCCTGCCCGCCCTCAGTGCCCTGGCTTCGGTGCCGCTCTTCGCCGCGACCTTCCTGATCGACGACACCAACTTCGCCTATGGCCTGTTGTTCCTGGGCTTTCTGGTCTCCGGGCTGGGTATGGGGCCGGCGATGTCGTGCATGCAGGTGGCGGCCGGCCCGCATGTCCGGGCAACTGCCGTCGCGTTGATGGTCTTTGCCACGGCAATCGTCAGCTATGGCGGCGGCCCGGCGCTTATCGGCCTGATCAGCGATCTGGCACTGGCCTATGGCCTGGCCGGCGATGCGGCGACGGCGCTGCGCATCGCCCTGATCCTGGGGCTGATCCCGCCGCTGGCGAGCGGCCTGTTCTTTCAGGCCGCCCTCGTCCGTCAACGTCGCACCACCCCAGCCCTGAGAGCCCGGCCCTGAGAGCCCGCCCCTGAGAGGATGACAGCCATGGCCCTGCCCGACGCCATCACCACCCCGCCATCCACGGCCGAGCTTCTGAACCGGATCACCGCCCTGCGGGGCGGGCTCGATACCGGCCGGTTCGATGCCATGGTGCTGACCAGTCCCGACAGCATCTACTACCTGACCAATTTCGCCAGTTTCGTCCATGAGCGTCCGTTCATCCTGGTGGTGACGGCAGCCGGCTCCCTGCACTTCGTGATCCCGAAGCTGGAGGCGCCGCATGTGCTGATCAGAAGCATCGGTGCCATCGACCCGGTGATCTATGACGAGTATCCGGCCCCGGCCGGCCGGGGTTGGGATGACCGCCTGCTATCGTTGCTGCCCGGCGCGGCGCGGCTGGCGGTGGAGCCAGACTGCCCGCTCTTCGTCGCCGAGCGCCTGCGGACAGCCGGCATGCAGGTGGCATCATCGCCACTGGTCGAGGATCTGCGCATGGTGAAATCCGCCTATGAAATCGGTCGGTTGCGCCATGCAGCCGATCTGGTTTCCGATGCTCATGCGCGCCTGCTCGCCATGGCGCGGCCAGGGCTGCCGATGATCGAGATCCACGCGACCCTGTCGCGCGCGATGACCGCCGCGGCCATCGCCGGCAATCCGCATCTCAACCTGCTGGCCTGCGACTTCGCGGCCGTGGCCCAGCCCCCCCGGCTGTCACACGACCCCCACAACTTCACCGACCTGTTCATGACCCTGGAAACGGGTGGACCGCATGTTAGCGTCATCGCCTGCCGGGCCGATGGCTATGCCGCCGAGTTGGAGCGCTGCTTCTTTCTGGGCGACGTTCCCCCGGCCGCGCAGGCGCCCTTCGCGGCGATGATGGCCGCGCGCGAGACGGCGTTCAGCCTGTTGAAGCCCGGCGCCTCAATGGCGGCCATCGACCATGCGGTGAATGCCGTGATCACCGACGCCGGCTATGGCGACCGGCGGCTGCATCGGACCGGCCATAGTTTCGGCGTCACCGGCCACGAGGCACCGTTCCTGGCGGACGGTTATGATCGCACCGTCGTGGCCGGACAGGTGTTCAGCATCGAGCCCGGCATCTATATCGACGGCATTGGCGGCTTTCGCCATTCCGACACGGTGCTGGTGACCGAGACCGGCTGCCTCTCGCTGACCCGTGCGCCTGACCAGTTGGAGGCGCTGGTCGTCGCGATCTGATCGTTTCCAATGCGTGCACTGATCGTTGCGTCAGTACCCCCTACGGAAACAGTGGCGGGGCGCCTATCTTCCGTTCTGAGCATGATGCCGGGCCGAGCGCGATACACCGGCATCACGATTTTCGGACCAGAGGAAAGGCGACCCGCCATGACCGCCACCATGCCCAACACGACCACCACCGCCATCGGTCGCCGGGTGACCAAGGTCATCGTCGGCCGTCCGGCATCGGATGGCGACGGCGTCAAGCTGACGCGGGTGATCGGCCAGCCGGCGCTCGACATGCTCGATCCGTTCCTGATGCTCGACGAATTCGGCTCCGACGACCCCGGTGCCTATATCGGCGGCTTTCCGGCCCATCCCCATCGCGGCTTCGAGACCGTGACGTACATGCTGGCCGGCCGCATGCGCCATGCCGACAATGCCGGCCATGCTGGGGTTCTGGTGCCGGGCGGCGTGCAGTGGATGTCGGCCGGCCGCGGCATCGTTCATGAGGAAATGCCCGAGCAGACCGAGGGTCTGATGCGCGGCTTTCAGTTGTGGGTGAACCTGCCCGCGTCGGAGAAGATGAAGGCGCCGGCCTATCGCGAATTCGGCCCCGACAGCATTCCGGATGTGCCGCTGCCGGATGGTGCCGGCCGGGTGAAGGTCATTGCCGGCACGGTTTTCGGCACCAGCGGCCCGGTGGCCGGGGTTGCAAGCGATCCCTTGTATCTGGATGTGGCCGTCACCGCCGGCGGCAGCGTCGACCTGCCGGTGACGGCCGGCCATGCCGCTTTCATCTATGTCTATGAAGGCGCGCTCAGCGTGGGCGCCGGGACGGAGGCCAGCCCGCTCGCCACGCGCCGGCTGGGCGTGCTGTCGGGCGATGGCGATGTCCGGCTGCGCAATGACGACGCGGCCACCGCCCGCGCCATCCTGGTCGCGGGCCGGCCGATCGGCGAGCCGGTGGCCCGCTATGGTCCGTTCGTGATGAACACCCAGGCCGAGATCATGCGGGCGATCGACGATTATCAGCGCGGCCGGTTCTAACCGGCGCCAACGGCCCGATCACGGTCGCTCAGGCCGCACCGGGCCGGCGTCGCGCCGGCACCTGCTGGGTGATGCAATGGATATTGCCGCCACCCAGCAGGATCTCGCGCCCCGGCACACCCACCACCTCCCATCCCGGACAGGCGGCGGCGATCGCATCGGCCGCCGCCTGATCGCGGGCATGGTCGAGCAGCGGCATCACGATCCGCCGCCGCCCGGCGCCATTGGCCCCGCCATTGGCCATGTAGAAATTACAGTAGGATCCGGCCATGCGGTCGCCCGCGCGGCGCGGCTGGCTGCCGGCCACGATGTCGACGCCCGCCGCCTCGTCGGCGGTGATGGTGAGCGGGCCGGGCTGATGGATGCGGTGGATGGCCAGGCGGCGGCCGCGGGCATCGCGCGCCTCGGCCAGCATCGCCTCGGCCTCTTCCGAAACCGCCCGCTGCGGGTCGGCCATGTCATCGGTCCAGGTCAGGCAGATCACGCCGGGTGCCGGCACATGCAGCAGATTGTCGACATGGCCGGTGGTTTCGTCCAGATGCACCCCGCGCGGCAGCCAGATCACCAGATCCACCCCCAGCGCCGCCTTCAGCGCCGTCTCGGTCGCATCCCGGCCCAGCGCGGCATTGCGGCCCGGCGAGAGCAGGCATTCGGCGGTGACAAAGGCTGTTCCCTCGCCATCGACATGAACGGCGCCGCCTTCCATCACGATCGGTGCCCGCCAGACAGCGGATGCCTCGATGCCGGCAATCTTGGCCGCCACCTGATCATCGCGATCCCACGGAAAATACAGTCCGTCGATCAGGCCACCCCAGGCATTGAACCGCCAGTCGACCGCCATCCGGCCGCCCCGGTCGTCGATCACAAAGCTGGGGCCGGTGTCGCGCACCCAGGCGTCATTCGTGGTCATCTCCACCACCCGAACGTGGCCGGGCAGCCGGGCGCGGGCATTGGCCCATTGCCCGGCCGAGGCCGCGACCGTCACCGGCTCCACGGCCGCGATCGCGGTCGCCACCGCCGTGAACGCCGCCTGCGCCGGCTTGGCGCCCAGCCGCCAGTTGTCGGGCCGCTCGGGCCAGATCAGCCAGCAGCCGTCATGCGGGCCGAACTCGCCCGGCATGCGGCAGCCGGCCGCGGCTGGCGAGGGCATATCCTGCGCTGTCATGGTCATCGGCCTCCGCGGGCGTGGGACGATTCAGGGTCAGTCGAAAACCGGGCCGGCGGGACGTGCCGCCCGGATATCGGCGATACGGGCCAGGCCGATCAGGGCCAGATCATCTCCCGCTGGGGCCAGATCAAGCGGAACATCAGCAAGATAGCTGGAAAACCGCCCCTTGCTTCTGAACCGTGCGGCAACGACATCGCGGTCGAACAGCCGGCCCAGACCGTGGAGCAGATCGCCGGCCAGCACCACGCCGCCACGGGCGCCCGTGGCAATGGCAAGGTCACCGGCCGCCGCCCCCACCCAGCCCGAGAACAAGGCGAAGCCCGCCTGCGCCGCGTCGTCGCCGGCCAGGGCCGCCGCCGCCAGTGCCGGCGGATCCATCGTCAACGCAGCGCCGCCGATGCCCGGCCCCGACAGATCGCGTGCGGCAGCCACGGCCGCCACCAGCCGCCCCAGCCCGTGCCCCGACACAAGATCCTCCAGTGAGACATGCGACATCACCCCGGCAACGCCCGGCAGGGCGCGCGCGGCATCGATCACCGCCCATTCGTCGGCGGTCTCTGCCGCCAGGGCGATATGGCCGCCTTCCGCCGGCACCACCTGCGGCAAGGCATGATGGCCGGGCAACAGCAGCGCGGTCCCGAAGCCGGTGCCGATGCCGATCAGCAGGCGCGGTGCCGCGGCATCGCCGGCGCCGGCGAGCAGATGTTCGAAACGGTCATCCGGCCGGTGGTCGCCGGCGCCATCCCCGGGTTCGGTCATCACGCCAAGCCCGGTCGCCTGCGCCATCAGGTCGTTGACCACCGCCACGGATGGCAGGCCCAGCCCGGCGCCCAATATGCGCGCCTCGATGGCAAGCCCGGGCCGGTTGGTCAGCACGGCGGCGCCACGCGCGCCATCGACCGGGCCGGCGACACAGATCGCCGCCGCCTGCGGCACGGTGCCCACGGCCTTCAACCAGGTGCCGCGCAGGGTGGCCGCGAGATCGGTGATATCGGCGGTGGCAGCACGGCCGATCATGGTCAGGCGCCCGCGGCGATCGCGGCGGGCAATACGCAGATTGGTGCCGCCAAGATCCGCCACCAGCACGTCGGCCGGTTCTGGCCGACGCAAGTCCCCGGCTCCATCGGCGGGGCGGACGGCCGCAGGCAGCGGGCCGGACCGGAAGCGCGGGGTCTGCGGCATGAAAGGGCGTTCCTCAGGATGATGATGCCGGAAGATCTCGATCGGGTTCATTGATAGCGTCCGGGGACGGTGCTGCAAAGTCCGGGCGTTCGGAAAGCGCCCGCCGGGCCGCGCGCGCCACCACCTCCATCACCGCCCGCACCGCCGGCATGCGCGCCATATCGGGGCGCGCCACCAGCCATACCGGCCGGTCGGGCGGTACCGGCGCCTCGGGCAGCGGCACCAGCCCGCTGCCCGGTCCGCACATGTAATCCGGCAGCACCGCAATGCCCAGACCGGCGGCCGCAGCGGCGCGCTGCACCTCGATGCTGTCGGATTTCATCCCGACCGGCATATGGCCCAGAGCCTCGGCCATCCAACGTGCCAGAGCCAGGCCTTGAAAGCCACGATCCCAGCCGATCAGCGGCACACGGCCACCGGCCCGGATCGTCTCCAGCCGGTCGGGGCGCAGATACAGGTGATAGCGGATGCGCCCCACGCGTCGCATCAGCAGGCCCTGCGCTTCGGGCCGGACCAGCCTGAGGGCCAGATCCGCCTCGTGCTTCAGCAGATCGAGCCGCAGCGCGCTGGCCAGCAGTTCCACGGTGATCTCGGGACGACGGGCCGCAAGCTCGGCCAATGCCGGTGCCACCAGATAGACCGCCAGGGTATCGGCGGTGGCCAGACGGACATGCCCCGACAATGCCGCCGCCTCGCGCTCCAGCCCCGAAAGGGCCTCGGCGACCGGGGTCAGACGGCGGGCGAGCGCGGTGCCGGCCGCGGTCGGCAGATAGCCGCCGGCGCCGCGGGCGAACAACACCACATTCATCGCCGCCTCGATCGCCGCCACCCGCCGGCCGATGGTCGCCGGGCTGCTGGCCAGCCGGATGGCGGCGCCGGACAGGGTGCCGGCCTCGAACACCGCCTGCACCACCTGCAGATCGTCCCAACTGATCCGCGCCATCATCGGCCCCCACGCTGCATCGGCCCCCACGCCGCAACCGATTTTCAAAAATGAAAAACCGATCATTCATATCTGTGGTACCAGCCCGATACCGCCGAGGGCAAGATCCGGGCGACCGGCGGCCACGAGCCTGCGGCCGCCGCCAACCGGAGATCCGCCACATGCCTGTTCAAGCCGGATTGCTGCTCACCGCCCTGCTCTGGGGCGCCACATTGATCGCCGCGCGCATCCTGGTGCCGGATACAGGCATCTATGGGCTGGGCTTCTGGCGCTTTCTGATCGCCGCCGCCGTGCTGCTGCCGCCGCTGCTGATCCACCGCCGCCTGCACATCCGATCCCTGCTCCGCGACGGCGTGCCATTGGCGCTGATGGGGGTGATCGGCGTGTTCGGGTTCTCGTGGTGCCTGTTCACCGGCCTGCCGATGACCTCGCCGGTCAACGCCGCGCTGATCATGACCCTGAACCCTGCGCTTGCGGCCTTGTTCGGCGGGCTGATGGGTGCCGGGCTGCCCGGCCGCCGACTGGTTGCCGGGCTGATGCTGGGCATGGCCGGCGTGGCATTGGTGTCGGTGCCCGACCTGGCCCATCTGGCGGCGCTGCGCGTCAACCCCGGCGACGGGCTGATCCTGGCCGGCAATGCCGGTTGGGCACTCTATGGCGTGCTGGCGCGCCTGCGCCTGAAGGCGACACCGCCCGACATCGCCACCGCCGTGACCATGAGCCTGGGCGCGTTGTGCTTCGCCATTGCGGCGCTGGTCGCGGGCCATGGCGCCGAAATCCTGCCGCCGGCGCCAGGGCTGTGGCCGCTGATCGGATTCCTGGCCATCGGCGGCACGGTCCTCACCTATGTCTGGTGGACGCGCGGCGTGATGGCGCTGGGGGCCGCGCGGGCGGCGCTGGCCTATAATCTGGTGCCGGTGGCGGCAATGGGCTTCACCTGGGTGCTGTATGGCACGGCGCCGCTGCCGGCCCAGATCGCCGGCGCGATCCTGGCAGGTGCGGGCCTCATGATCGCGACCGGATTGTTCAGCCGCGCGCGCGCATCAGCCTGAGCGACGCAAAGACGGCCGCCGGGGCCGCGGCCCCGGCATTATAGAGCGCGAAGGCGAAGATCGAGAGCACAAGCCCGGCCAGCGCCAGGTTGCGGCCCAGCGGATGCGTCACCAGCAGCGCCGCCACCGACACGATCAGAGCCAGCCCGCCGAAGATCCCCAGGTTGAACGCCTCAAGCAGCAACTGGCGTGGGCCGCACCACAAGGGGCGGCCATCGGCGAGGCAGGCCCACGTCAATGTCTCCGGTTGGACCACCTCCACCCTCAACCACAGGGCCGTCAGCACGGCTGCGGCGATGAGAAGGCCGGCAAGGGGCATAAACAGGGCCGAGGGATGTTCCCGGTACATATCTTGACACATGGCTATGCGTGATCCGCCGTTGCGTGCCTTGGCACTGAGCATATATAACTCGTAACCGACGCAGGGCTGCGTCGCCTAGAAAAAAAGAACGGTTAGACGAGGACGTGTCGGGTGTGGCGACGCCCGGTTCTCTGAGGCAAAGCTGGAAGTAAAGAAACGGTTACGACACCTTTAAAAGGGTGTGATCCGTTGGCCCGATGACCAGAAAATCGTTGGGCACAGCCTTTAAGTCCACTTGAACATCGACTGGTTGGCTCATGGCGTCCTCCATTCCGGGGTACGCCGTTTTTCTGTGGCATCACTTGGGACGCTGGATCGTGCCGAACGACATGCCTGCTGAACCGACCATGAAGACGCGTGGCAAGACGCGCGGCTGGATCGGCGCTGTTGCCGTAACGGCCGTCATTGCGCTTGGAAACGTCGCCTTCTGGGCTCTTCCGAACCAGCACGAGCGGGAACTCCCGGCGGTCACCGAACCGCTGCTCGGTGCTGCCTATTCCCCTTTTCGTCCAGAGAACGACCCCAAGGCCGGCGAGGAACCGACACTTGATCAGGTCCGCGAGGATCTGTCGCTGGTGGCCACCACGTTCCGCGAGATCCGGACCTATTCCAGCCTCGGCATTCAGGGCCAGGTGCCCGCGATCGCGCGTGAGCGCGGCCTGAAGGTGACGATGGGGTCGTGGCTCGACAAGGACGAGGCCAAGAACGACCGCGAGATCGAAAGCCTGGTTCAGGGCGCCCGCCGCAATCCAAACGTCACCCGCGTGCTTGTGGGCAACGAGTCGGTCCTGCGCGCCGACCAGACGGTCGATCAGGTCATCGCCCGGATCCGTCAGGTGAAAAGCCAGGTCCGCCAGCCGGTGTCGACCGCCGAGCCGTGGCATGTCTGGCTGGAGCATCCGGAACTTGGCCGTGCCGTCGATTTTCTGGCGATCCACATCCTGCCCTATTGGGAAGGCCTGACCGTCGATCAGTCGATCGAGCATACGGTGGCCATGCACAACCGTCTGAAGCGGATGTTCCCGGGCAAGCCGATCCTGATCGCCGAGGCCGGCTGGCCGTCGGATGGCCGCGCCTTCAATGCCGCCCAGCCGTCGCTGGCGCAGGAGGCGAAGTTCATCCGCAAGCTGAACGCCCGCGCCAAGGCCGAAGGGATCAGCTTCTATCTGATGGAAGCCTTCGATCAGCCGTGGAAGCGGTATGACGAAGGCGGCGTCGGTGCCTATTGGGGTTACTGGAACGCCGACCGGCAGCCGAAATTCGACCTGACCGGTCCGGTGGCGCCGCTGCCGGCCTGGCCGGCGATCGCGCTGGCCGCCGCCCTGATCGCCCTGCCGCTCAACCTCTATTTCCTGGGGCGTCGCCGCGACGTGTCGTGGACGGGCCGGATCGCCTTCGTGGCGCTGGTGCAGGCCTCGGCCGGACTGGTCGCCTGGGTGGGCTATCGCTTCGCGGTCCAGTATATGGACATCTCGGGCGCGGTCGCCGGCGGCGTGCTGGCGGTGATGATGGCCATGCTGGTCATCCTGCTGCTGTCGCAGACGCTGGAATTCGTCGAGGTGCTGTTCGCGCGTGGCCGCAAGCGGCCGAGCGAGCCTGTCGAGACGGCGCCGGACGGCTTCAAGCTGCCCAAGGTGTCGATCCATGTCCCGGCCTATAACGAGCCGGCCGACATGATGCGCGAAACCCTGGCCGCCCTCGCCCGTCTGGATTATCCGGATTTCGAGGTGCTGGTCATCGACAACAACACCAAGGACGAGGCCGTCTGGCGCCCGCTTGAGCGAATCTGCGAAGAGCTGGGCCCCCGGTTCCGCTTCTTCCATGTCTCGCCGCTGGCGGGCTTCAAGGCCGGCGCCCTGAATTATGCGCTGCGCAACATGGCGGATGATGCAGAAGTCGTGGCCGTCATCGACGCCGACTATGTCGTCTCGCCCGACTGGCTGCGGAAGATGACCCCGCATTTCGCCGACGAGACCGTGGGTTTCGTTCAGTCGCCGCAGGATCATCGCGACTGGCAGGATCACCCGTTCAAGGCGGCGACCAACTGGGAATATGCCGGCTTCTTCGATATCGGCATGGTTCAGCGCAACGACCACAACGCCATCGTCCAGCATGGCACCATGACCATGATCCGCCGCGCGGCGCTGGAAAGCGTCGGTGGCTGGTCGGAATGGTGCATCTGCGAGGACACCGAGCTTGGCCTGCGCCTGATGGAGAACGGCTGGAGTTCGGTCTATTCGAACCACCGCTTCGGCTGGGGTGTCACGCCCGACAGCTTCATGGCCTATAAGAAGCAGCGCTTCCGCTGGGCCTATGGCGGCATGCAGATCATGCGCGCCCATATGGGCCGGATTATCGGCCGGACGCCATCGGCGCTGAAGCCGATGCAGAAATATCACTTCCTGTCCGGCTGGGCAGGCTGGGCCGCCGATGCGATCGGGCTGATCATCGCGGTCATGTCGGTGATCTGGGGCGCACTCGCCATCGCTTTCCCGGCGATCGTGGAACTGCCGTCCTCGCTGTTTGTGGTGCCGGCGCTGGCGGGCTTCGCGATCCGCACCATCCACATCATCGGGCTCTATCAGGGTCGGGTGAACTGCTCCATCGGCAACCGTCTGGCCGCCTGCCTGGCGGGTCTCAGCCTCAGCTTCACCATCGGCACCGCCGTGCTCTATGGTCTGATCACGCGCCATCTGCCGTTCTTCCGCACGCCCAAGGCCGAAAACCAGCCGGCGCTGATGCAGGCCTTCCAGATGGCCCGCAACGAAACCATCCTCGCCGTCTCGCTGATCGGCGTGGCGATCGGTATCTCGATCGTCTATGCACCCTTCGTCGAAAGCCGGTTCTGGGTCACCCTGATGCTGCTGCAGGCTGCCAATTATGGCTCAAGCCTGGTGATGGCCCTGGTGGCCGCCCTGCCCGCCCGCAAGGCACGCAAGGCCGCCGCTGCCGCGACGATCATCCCCAATCCGGCCGACAGCACCCAGCATTCGGCCGCCTGAATCGGGCAGCCACTGCCGGCTCTCCCCGGCGGCAGCTCGAACAAGACCTCCGGCATCCCGTGATGCCGGGGGTCTTTTTTCGTCGTGCAGTTCCTGCAGCCGGCTCAGTTCAGCCGGAAGACGATCGGGATCACGAAGGACTTCCGTCCCTGCTCCAGAATCTCGGGCGGCGGCGGCGGGAATGGCGACGCGGCCTCGATCATCCGTTCGGTTTCCCGATCGAGCGCGCTGATCCCCGACGGCCTGACGATGCGCCACGACACCACCTGGCCTTCGCCATCCAGCGAGAATTCCAGCTGCACCGTGCCCTGCTGGTTGCGCAGTTGCGCGGAGCGCGGATAGCGGCGATGGCGCTCCAGCCAGCCCATGACACGCGCGTTATAAAGATCGACCAGCTTCGGATCAGCCGCACCAGCGGCACCTGCCTGCCCGCCACCCGGAAGGCCGGGTGCACCGGCAGCCCCGGCGGCGCCGGCAAGCTTGCCGGGCTGACCGGCAGCCTGCAGGCCGGTGGCGCCCTCCGCCTCATCCGGTTCCGCCGCGGCGCCGGCACGGGGGGCCGGTGCGGGCTTCGGGGCCTCGACGCGCGGTGCCGGTTTGGGCCGCACGGGCGCCGGCGGTGGCGTCGGCTTGGCGCGCGGCAACACCGCCGCCATCTGCCGCACCTCTTTCGGCGTCGGCTCGGGTTCTGGCTCCGGCTCGGGTTCCGGTTCCGGCTCGGGTTCCGGTTCCGGTTCGGGCTCAGGCTCGGGTTCCGGCTCCGGTTCGGGCTCAGGCTCGGGTTCTGGCTCCGGTTCGGGTTCTGGCTCCGGTTCGGGTTCCGGCTCCGGTTCGGGTTCTGGCTCCGGTTCGGGTTCCGGCTCCGGTTCAGGTTCGGGAACCGGTTCTGGAAGCGGCTGAGGTGCCGGCTCCGGCTCGTCGGGCGGCGGCAGTTCTTCGGGAATCGGTGGTGCTTCCGGTGCCGCGGGGGCCGCCGGCGTCACTTCCGGTGCGGTATCGGCTGCGGCATCGACGCTGCCACCGCCCTCGCCGCCCTGGCCGCCATCGCCACCGGCACCGCCAAAGCCGATCACGATTGCGACTTCGCCCGGCAGGCCGGCGGGCTCTGCCGGCTGGTTCAACAGCCACAGCGCGCCGGCACCATGCAGTGCCACGGCCGTCACCATTGCCACCGTCATAGCACCACGCCCTGGCGCGTCGGTCGGATTGCGCCGGGTCTTGTTGCGTGGATCACTCATTCCGGCACCCGCTGAACCAGAAGCACCACGCCGGGAAAGCCGGCGGCCCGTGCCGCCTCCGTGGCCGCGATCACTGTGCCGGCTGGCGCACCGGCATCGGTTTTCACCGCCAGCGGCTGCAGGGGCAGGCCGCGATCCGCAGCGCCCTGAACCGTCAGCGCCAGCCGCTCGCTCAACGCGTCGATGGTGACGGTCTCACCATCATAAGCCATGCGACCATCGGCACCGACCAGCAGCACCCGCCGGCCATCGGCCGCATCCTTGCGAGCCTCGGCGGCGATGCGGGCCGGCTGGATACGGAAGGCATCGCCCGCGGTGATGGTGCCGGCGACCATGAAGAACACAAGCAGCAGGAAGACGACATTGATCAGCGGAATCAGCGCATCGTCTGAATTCCGCGCACGGGAGGTCTGCCGCAGTCTCATCGGGCCCGCACCTCGACCGAGGCCGCACCGGCCGCACCGGCCGCTTCCAAGGCCGAGACCACCGCCTGCATCGGCGCCGCCTCGACCGGGCGGACATATACCTTCAGAGCCGGGTTGGCCGCCGCACGGGTCGACAACCGCGTGCCCAGCGCATCGGCGGCAATTGGGGCGCCGTCGAGCTGCAACTGGCCATCCGCGGCCACCGCGATGACGGCGATGTCACTGCGGCTGGCGGTCTGCGCCGGCGGCGAGGCCACAGGTTCGGGCATGACGATCTCCAGCACCCGCCAGTCGGCAAGTGAAGATGCCAGCATGAAGAACAGCAGAAGAATGAACACGACGTCGATCAACGGCGTCAGTCCGATGGCGAGCCCCGAACGACGATGCTTCCGGCTGAGGCGCATGATGTCAGGCCCCGGTCATCAGGCCGAGGGGCCGGCCGCGCGCGCGGTCCGCAATTCGGGCGCAAGGCCTCCGGCCATCGGGCGATGGCTCATGGCCATGGGTGCCACCGGCCGTGCCAGATCGCGGGCAACGAACAGCCGGGTTGCCGCATCCTCGACCACATGCGCCGTGCGATCCACCCGCCGCTCAAGCCAGGCGTGGGCGAGCACGCAGGGAATGGCCACGATCAGGCCGACGGCCGTGGTCAGCAGCGCTTCCCAGATACCGCCCGACAATTGCGACGGATCGACCGCCGAGCCTGCGGTTTCCAGGGTTTGAAACACCGTGATCATACCAAGGACGGTGCCGAGCAGGCCCAGCAGCGGCGCGATGCCGCCTACAAGTTCCAATGCGCGGAGATGGCTGCGCAGGGTCTCGACCCGCGCAAGACCGATGCGCTCCGCCTCTTCCCGCAGTGCCGCTTCGGGCACGCCCGAGACGCGGCCGTCGAGAATGGTCCGGATCACGTCGACGCCCGGATGGGTCACGCCATCGAGGGCGGCCCGGCCCTGGTCGGGGCCCTCGCGAACCGCGCGGTCGACCGCGCGGTTCAAACGACGCCCGGACCCGACGCCGGCGCGGGCGAAATGCCAGATCTTGAGCAGGATGATCGCGGCCCCGATCACCGACAGCACGCCCAGAACACCAACCACCGGCCCGCCCGCAATCAGCAGATCCAGTGTGGAGGAGCCTGTACCGCCATCGGCTTCGGTGGTGGCGACCGTGTCGCCCGGTTGCGTGAAACCGGTCAGGTCGGTGGCGCCGGCCGTCATGCCGGCCTCTGGCGAGCCGGTTCCCTGCCCCTGTGGCAAGCCCTCGGCGCCGGTCGTGGGGCCGGCGCTTGCGGGTGCCGGACCGGCGGCAGCCGGCATCGGGGCGGAAGCTGGCGACGGGGCGGAGGCTGGCGTCGGGGCGGAAGCTGGCGATGGGGCACTGGCAGGCGCGGCGGTCAGCGGCGGCGTGGTCGCGGAGGTCTGGGTTTCCGTGCTCATTCGTCAGATGTCTCCGGGACTTGATCGGCTGGACGTCGCGTCGGACGCTACACCCAAGTTTACGCGATTGCAAA
Organism: Tistrella arctica; assembly: GCF_039630945.1. Lineage (NCBI taxonomy): Bacteria > Pseudomonadati > Pseudomonadota > Alphaproteobacteria > Geminicoccales > Geminicoccaceae > Tistrella > Tistrella arctica. Next base: position 299,264 of record NZ_JBBKTV010000001.1, on the reverse strand, counting down.
TCATTCGCGACGACAGCGCGCGCGCCATCTGCGGGCGCCGTGACCGCGGCCCGAAGTGGTTGAGATATAGAGTATCATGAAGATTGCGACGCATGTGCAACAAGACCGTGGCATCATGCATGATGTCACGGCAGGTTGCGGCAAAATGACGCGGTGCGGCATCGGCTCCGGCGAGTGGGGCCGAGCCGATCAGTCCACCCGGGGCCGACGCAGGCCGGGCGCGATGGCCTGGGTAATCTGGCGGGCGTCATAGGCATCGGGCTGATCCGGCTTGCGGCCGGCATAGACCAGGATTTCGAGCCAGGCGGTATAGCGGGTATCCGCCTCTGCCGACCCGGTCGACATGCCGATCCCATATCCGGCGCCGCGCCCGCTACCCCACCCCCAGCCCCAGGCCGGCGGCGGGTTATAACTGTAGCGGCGGTCCGGTTCGACATCGCGGCTGACGACGATGAAAAAGTCATGGCCGGTCTGGAGCGTGATCTCGGCCGCACGATACAGCAGATAATCTTCCACCGTCGCCCGGTCGGTGGCGGCGTTGCCGGCGAAGCTGACGCGGAAACGATTGTCTTCAAGCCGCTGATTGGCATAGCCCTCGCCATGCAGCAAAGGCTGATACGGTGTCGGCCCGCTGCATGCCGCGACCAGAGCGCCAAGGCTCGCGACCAGAAACAGTGCCGCGCGCCGACCCTGCCGCCGCGACGGCGCCACTTGCCGGAAAGTCGTCCGGAACATCATTTTTCGTCTTCCGCTGAAGGGCTGCCCGGATACGGTCCGGGCATGCGCCGGGCGGTGTCGCGCTGGGCGGCCATGCACGGGGATCCCGCACATCGGCCGCCATCTCCGCCAATGCCACTCTATATGGCCCCGATGCCGCGAGGCGCCAGTGGCAGAGATATGTCACGACCACCGGCGCCAGCCCGCCAGCCGCGCCTATACCCAATCGCGTGTATACAACGACAATGGCCGCCGGTGCAGAACACCGGCGGCCATTGTTCAGGTCGACGCTGAAGCGTCAGGGATCAGAAGTTGATCCGCAGACCCACCATCACGTTGTGCGACCCATAGGTGTCGCTGCTGCTGACCGAGCCATCGGCCGCACCGCTGGTGACTTCCACAGCCTGCGTGCCGAAATAGCGGTATTCACCAACCAGCGACATGGCAGGGCTGAGAGCATAGGAGGCGCCCAGGATGCCCTGATAGGCCAGCACGGTGTCGTCGTCGCTCATCGCACCGGGGGCACCGGCTGCCGAGAAGCTGTCATATTCGACATAGGCCGCACCGATGCCCAGACCGATATAGGGGGTCAGGCGCGACGCCGGCAGGTACAGGTCGTGATAGACGTTGACCATACCCGACCAGACGGTGGCATCGCCATCGCTGTTGGCGAGGTTGGTGCCGCCGATCGACAGGCTGTCGACATCATTCTGGCGATAGCCGATTTCGAGTTCGGTGCGGAACCCGCCCCACTGCGCGACGCGGCCGAAATCATAGCCGATCGCGCCGACGACGCCGTAGCCGGTGTCGAACTCGGCGGCGACCTTACCGCCGGCGAGGCCCGAGCTGAAGCTCGAGTCGGACTGCATGTTCACGCCACCAAGAATTGAGCCATACCAGCCGGGCTCGCCGCCGCGCAGAAGCGCGATTTCGCTGGCCACATCCTGCGCATGCGCAAAAGCAGGGAGGGCGCAGAATGCTGCGGCCACTGCGGCCACTGTCAGCTTGCGATTCATCGCTCGAGGGTCTCCTGGTAACAGGGTCGTTGTCAGCGCCAGTGCAGGTGTTCCTGGCCATGCCAGCTTCGTTCGGCGCCAGATCTCGCGTGCGCTGAGCCGAGTGTGCCGGCAGATCCGCCCGCCATAACGTCTGTCTCTCCCAGACTATGGGGGTTGACGCGGCTTTTGTCAGCCCCTTGCGTTGGGGCAGCAGCAAGACTGCCACAGTCGCGTCATTTTAACCACATACCATGTTGATACGTCAAACGGTCATCAAAGCGGAAACCACCGGCATCGATGCATGTCTGACGGATATTCCGGCGGGTTGCCTTGAGCTTCAAATCCCTGGCCTGCCGCAGGACGAGCTTGTTTCCGATCGGTAACGCCATAACGTCCAGGGCGGTTGCCGTGGCGGCCCATCGGACACGCCGACGATCCGGCAGATCAGCCGTCAAGACTGCGGGCGTCCCGTCGCCGGCGAGGGATCTGTGCCCGGCCCGCCCGCCTGATCCCGGGCCAGCAGATCGCGGATCTGTTCCAGAACCACCAGTTCCGGCGCAGGTGGTGGCGGCGCTGCGGGCGGCGGCGGCACCTGAGCGGCTTCTTCCCGCCGCTTCATCTGATTCATCTGCCGCACCATCAGGAACAGCACCCAGGCCACGATCAGGAAGCTGATCAGCCGGTTGATGAACACGCCGATGTTGATCGTTGCCGCCCCGGCCTCTTTGGCGGCGGCAAGGCTGGTGTATTCGACGTCGGTCAGGTTGATGAAGATGTCGGAAAAATCGATGCCGCCGGTGATAAATCCGATCGGCGGCATGATGATATCATTGACCAGCGACGTCACGATGCTGCCGAAAGCGGCGCCGATGATCACGCCGACGGCGAGATCGAATGCGTTGCCCTTTACGGCGAACTCTCTGAATTCATTGATGATCTTCATGATCACGATCCGTATGGGACACCTGCATGCGCCAAGTGGCACCGGTGTCTGTTGATACCTGTCCCATGATGATTAGGCCGCTGATCGGCCGCCGCGGCAAGTGCCGCGACATCGAGCCCGCCGTCGCCCATACCGGGAACGGGCTGGCACAGCCGCCAGCCGCCCCTATATCAGCCTGACCGGCGGCCGCGCGTGGCAATGCCGCAGTGCCAACCATGTTGCAGTGCGAGGCTTCATGGTATCGTTCACAACAGACAGAACCCCTGACCGGCCCCACCGGCCCCTGACCGGATCCACCGGCAGGCGTGCCATGACGATGTCGCGGAGAGCCCCGATGACCTATAGCGGATACGGCAGCGACGACGCGCCCGCCCCCGCGGCGGCGAACGGGCAGGACGAGCCGGTCGATTTCGGCTCGGCCGGCTTTCGCGCCGATCCGTGGCCGGCCTATGCCGTCGCCCGCCGGACCCGCCCGGTCTGGTGGTCTGAACGCCTGGGCCAGCTATGCGTGGTGCGGCATGCCGACGTGATGCGGGTGCTGACCGATCCGGTCTTCACGGTGGAATATCCGTTCAAACGCACCCGTCAGGCCTTTGGCGAAACCCTGCTCGATATCGATGGCGATCGCCATCTGGCGCAGCGTCGGGCCGCACAGCATCTTCTGGGGTTCGAAGGGGTGGCAGCGGCCGTCGCCGGTCTGGCCCCGGGGCTGATCGGCGCCACGCTGGCCGACCTGCCCGCAGATGAACCGGTCGATGCCATCCAGGCTCTGGCCGAGCCGATCGCACGCGGGGTGATCCGCGGGCTATTCGGTATCGATGCCGCGACCGGCGATCGTCTTGCCCATCACCTGTCGCGCGTCAGCCGCTATATAGAACAGAGTGACGGCGGCGTCGGCGGCATCGCCGATGAACGCCGCGCGCTGGAAGCCCTGATCGGGCGGCTGATCGATCAGGGGCTATCGCCACGACCGGCGGCTCTGGCGCTGAGGGTCCAGCGGATGGCGGCCGACCTGGAACGCACCCAGTTGATGCGCCTGATCCTTCTGATGATGGCCGCCGGGGTGGAAACGCCGCTGTCGGCGATCGCCAACGCGCTGGCGGTGCTGTTGCGGCACCGCCATCTGATCGACCGGCTGGCCGTGGAGCCGAGCCTTGCCGACAGCTTCGCCCTGGAGGTCATGCGGTTTCAGCCGCCCCAGCACGACACCACCCGCTTCGTGCGCGGCCAGACCGAGATCGGCGGCGTGACCGTGCCACGGGGTGCGTCGGTCCGGGTGTTCCTGGCCAGCGCCAATCGCGACGAGACCGTGTTTCCCGCAGCGGATCAGTTCGATCCCGAGCGCTTCATGCCCGGCCGGCCACCAGTGCCGGTGCTGTCGTTCGGCGCCGGTCGCCATGCCTGCCCCGGCCGACCTTTGGCCTCGGCGATTATCGCCGAAGCCCTGCGGCGTCTGGCTGAACGCTTCGCCGACATCGCGCCCGCAGATGACTGCGATCCCACCATCGCCGGTGACAGTTTCCGCCGGCCGCGGCGCCTGACACTGGTCCTTCAGCCCCGACAGGCCACCGTGCCCGGCTATATGGCCGGCGCCGCCGTCGCCTGAGGTGCCGGCGCCGCGCCGGCCCCTACTGTCAGAGGCCCTCACCGTCAGAGGCCTCAACCGTCAGAGCCAGGCAAAACCGATCTTCGGGCGCCCGGTCGCAGCATCGATCATCACCTCGGCGGTGACGTCATACACCGCGTCGATCGCGGCCGAGGTCAGCACCCGCGCCGGTGCGCCGCGATCGAGAATCCGGCCCGCCCGCATCAACACCACCTCATCGGCGACCGCGGCCGCCAGATCGGGATCGTGAAGCACGGCCGCCACCGCGAGGCCACCCTCGGCCGCGCGCCGCATCACCCGTGCCAGATCGCGCTGACGGGCGATGTCGAGCGCGGCATTGGGTTCATCGAGCAGCAATGCCCGGGTGCCGGGTTCCGCAGCACAACCCGCCGCCTGCGCCAGCGTGCGGGCCAGTTGCACCCGCCGGCGCTCGCCGCCCGACAGCCGGGTGACGACGCGCCCGGCCAGGGGCTCGATGCCGGTTTCGGTCATCGCGGCTCGGATGGCGGCATGGTCCTCGTCGGGTGTGGCGACACCGCGAAAGGGTGACCGGCCCAGCGCCACCACCTCGGCGGCGGTAAAGCCGAAGCCCAGCATATCGGCCTGGCTCATCACCGCCCGACGGCGGGCCAGCCGCTCGGCCGGTATCCGCTCCAGCGACACGTCGTCGAGCGCGACCCGCCCGCCATCGGGCCGGATGGCGCCGGTGGCGAGGCCGAGCAACGTTGATTTGCCGGCACCATTGCAGCCCAGGATCGCGACCAGATGACCGGGCCGGATGTCCAGGCTGGCCTCGTCGACCAGAACCCTGCCGCCACGACGGCAGGTGACACGGGTGAGGCTGAGCATGGGCGAAGGCTCCAGAAAACAGGACGGGCGGGAAGCGGTCAACCGCCGCCGCGGATACGCGCCCGCAGCAGGTGGATGAAATACGGCCCGCCGATCAGGGCGGTGACGATGCCGATCGGCAGTTCGGCCGGCGCCACGATCAGTCGCGCCGGCAGATCGGCGCCCACCAGCAGCACCGCGCCCGCCAGCATCGACAGCGGCAGCACGCCGCGATGGCCGGGTCCGACGATCAACCGCACCAGATGCGGCACCACCAGACCGACGAAGCCGATCGTGCCCGACACCGCCACGGCGGCACCCACGCCCAGTGCCGCGCCGATCACCGCCCGGCGCCGGAGCCGCTTGCCGTCGACACCCAGATGGTAGGCATCCTGGTCGCCCAGCGCATGGGCGTCCAGCCCGCGCGCCAGCGGCAGCAGCAGCCAGGCCGCGACCGAGATCGCCAGCAGTGGCGCCCAGAGCAGGCCCCAGCGTGCGCCGCCAAGACCGCCCATCGACCAGAAGGTCAGCTCGCGCAATTGCTGATCATCGCCGATAAAGGCGAACAGACCGACGCCGGCGCTGGCGATTGCTGTAATGGCGACGCCGGCCAGCAGCAGCAGCGACATGTCGTGCCCCCCACCCTTGCCACCCCCACCCTCGCCGCCATCGGCGGCAGCACCGCCGGCCAGTCGCCAGACCAGCATGGTGGCCGAAATGGCGCCGACGAAAGCCGCGGCCGGCACCAGTGCCGATGCCGCCCAGGCCGGCAGATCCGGCAGCAGCGCATGCCCCAGCACGATGGTCGCGACCGCCGCCAGTGCAGCGCCGGCCGAAATGCCGATCAGGGCCGGGTCGGCCAGCGGATTGCGGAACAGGCCCTGCAGCACCGCCCCGGCCAATCCCAGAACCCCACCCACCATGATGCCCAGAATCAGGCGCGGCAGACGGATATCCAGCAGCACCGCCGCCTTGATCTGGTCGGCCCGCGCCTGATCCGCCCACGCCTGATCGGCCGCAACGGCGATCGCGGCCGGATCGAGCAGGCCGGCACGCACCAGCAACGCCCGCGCCACCGCCGGATAATCGGCCGGCATGATCGCGAGCGGCCCCACGGCCAGGGCCAGCACCGAAACCGCGATCAGCGCCACGATCAGAACCACACCCAGACGCCGTCGGGCGCGGTGGCGCTGGTCATGCATCGGCAAGGCCCGACCGGCGGTCACGGCCGTATCATCCAGCGTCGCCGCCATCCGGTCCTACCCCATCACCTGCGCCAGATCGGCCGCGAACGCGGTCGCGACATCGGCGGTGGACGGCCCCAGCCCCGAGAGGGCGCGGCTGTCGATGGCGATCAGCCGGCCGGCCATCGCCGCCGGGGTCAGGCGCAACTGCGGCAAGGCCAGCACCGCCTCGCGCCCGCCCAGGCGGGCGATCGCGTGGGTCGGCATCGCCAGAACCTCGGGCGCCATCGCCGCCGCCGCCTCGGCCGAGATCGGGGCATAGTCGGCGCTCAACTCGAAGGCATTGCGACCACCGGCCAGACGGATCACGGCCGCGGCGGCCGTGTCGCGCCCGGCCGCCATCAGCCCGGCATTGCCGACGCCGATCAGGCACATCACCGATGGATGCACCGGCAGCGCTAAGGCCGCTTCCGCAACCTCGGTCAGCGCCGCCGTGACCTGAAGGCCCAGCGCCACCGCCGGATCATGCAGATCGATGGCGTCACCCACCGCCACGATCGCCGCTTCGACCTGATCGATGCGGGTGGCCGACGTCACCATCCGCAGATCTATGCCGGCAGCCCGGATCTGGTCGAGCGTCGAGGCCGGACCCGCACCGTCATCGGCGATCACCCGGGTGGCACCGGTCGCGATCACGCCTTCCGCCGCCAGGGTGCGCATATAGCCGACCTTGGGCAGACGCTGCGCCTCGGCCGGACTCATGCTGGTGGTGTCGACCGCGACGATGCGGTCGCCGGCCCCCAGCGCCCAGACGGTTTCGGTGACGGCGGCACCGATGGTGACCATGCGGGCGGGCACGGCCAGCGCAGGCCGTGCCCAGCCAGCGAACAGGCCCCCCGCCGCAACCGCGCCCAGGGCGGCGGTTACCCCAAGGAACCGCCGCCGGCCGCTGTCGATCGCCGCCGTCACGCCGCGCTGCCCGGCAGGGCATGCACCAGCGCCCGCCATTCCGGCAGTTCAGGCACACCCGTCTCGCGCACGCCCACCATGATCAGGAACAGCTCACCCCGGTCGTCATACAGCTCGACCGCCGTCACGGTGCCGTCGACGGTGGGCTTGTCGACCTGCCAGGCGGCCGCGATGTGGTCTTCGCGGACATGCAGGTTGAAGCCCGGATCCAGAATGTTGATCCAGGGGCCGCGCGGTTCCACCCGGTTGATGGTGCCGCCCGAGATCTGGATGCAGCCCGGATTGGGCACGAAGATCATGATCTTCACCTGATCGCGCGCCGCCGCTTCCAGGGCCGCACGGAACGCGCCGTCACCCAGCTTGCGGGCGAAGCGGCCATCGGCCAGGGCCAGCGCCGCCGGACGCGACAGGTTGTGACGGTTCAGCAGCGGCAGGAAATCATGGGTGTCGGCCAGATGCGACCAGTCGGTCAGGAAGGCGTCGGCATCGAACCCCTCAGGCGCCGTCGCCGCAACCGGCTCAGGCGTCGGGGCGGGCTCGAAGGCCGGCGCCTGCTGAACGGCACCACGATTGGCGGCGATCAGCGCGTCATAAGCGGCACGGTCGCTGTCGGGGCGCAGATAGATCTTGTGCATGGCGAGGCCATGGATGTCGAAGAACTGCAGGCTGCGCAGCACGGTGTCGCCGCGCGCTTCCTCGACCGCCAGCGCCGCATGCCAGCGCTTCAGGAACAGGCGCAGATCGATCGGCTTGTTGATCACCAGGCCGGCATGGGCGCCCAGCTTGACATTGCCATAGGTGCCGACGATCTCGTGCACCGCATGGTCGTTGCGGGTCAGCGCCATCACCGGGCCCAGGGTCTCGATCGCGCGGATCAGATCGCCGATATCGGCGTCCAGCCATACCACGCGGGCGCCATCGGCCCCGTCACGGCCGACGGCCGATGCCACCAGCTCACCTTCGGACACGCCCAGCCGCCCGGCCTGATCGCGGACGCGCAGGCCCGGTTCGGCAGCGGCCAGGGCCGCGCGGCGGCCGACAAGATCGTCGCCGGCCGCACCGGCCGACTGGGTGGCATTCTGGTCTGTGGACATCCGGGTCATCTCGTCTCGGTCCTCATATCGGGGCTGACCTTACTTGGTCAGGATCAGCTTGTTCTGTCTTGTGCGGCGCAGACGATAGGTCTCGCCGCAATGTGCGATCAGAACCTCGCCCGCGGCGCCCAGCAGCGCCATGCTGTCCAGGCTCGGCGGCGGCGTGCCACCACCCCGCTTGTGCCCGACATGATCGGCACCGGCACACCCTGCGCCGGCACCGTCGGTTTCGCGGCTGTTGCCCGCGGGCGCGGTCTGACTCATGCTCGTATCCTTAGATGGAGATGGTGAGCGGTCAATCGACGGCGGTGCCGCCTCAGAAGCGATAGGCGGCGGTCAGCTTCACGGTCCGTCCCGGATCGTCGAGTTCCGACAGGGCCTGGCGATAGGTCTTGTCGAAGACGTTGTCGACGCCAAGGTCGAAGCGGGCGCCACGCAGACCGCCATCCGACGGCTGGAAGCTGACCCAGGCGTCATGGACGGCATAGCCCGGCGTCACGGCCTCGCCAGTGGCCACACGATCCTGCTTGTCATGGGCGACCATGCGCCAGCCGGTCACCACGTCGCCGCCCATGAACTTCAGGCCGCCACCAAGCGAGACCTTGTCGCCGGGCAGGCCGCCCAGCGCGTCGCCCTCGGTGCGGTCGTCACCGCGAATACGCGCGGCCCCGAAGCTCGCGAACCACAGCGGCGCGTCATAGGCCAGCTCGAACTCCACACCATCCAGGCGCGCATCCTGAACGTTGTTGCGGGTGGTCGTTCCAGGATACCCCAGGAACTGCACCTGCATCTCGATGAAGTCTTCGACGTCGTTGCGGAAGGCCGCGACCCGGCCGGTGATCCGGTCGCCGCTGGTGAGCACGTCGCTCTCCGACAGGGTCAGGCCGATTTCCTTGTTCTTCGCCGTCTCGGGCCGCAGATCCGGATTGGGCTTGAAGTTGTTGCCCGGGAAGTGCTCGCCCGAGGCGTAAAGCTCGGTCAGCGATGGCGCGCGGAACGCCTCGGCATAGCTCGCATAGGCATTCAGCCAGGGCGTGACCGCATAGGCGACCGAGATCGACGGGCTGACGGCATCGTCGGACGCGCTGTTCTGGTTGTTGGCCTCGCGGTCGAACCGGTCGAAGCGGACGCCAGGCGTGAAGGTCAGCCGGTCGAAGAACACGATCTCGTCCTGAACGAACAGGCCGAGAATGTCCTGCCGCGCGTCCGGATAGGGGTCGCGATCACCGCCGTCCCGCTGGCCATCCTGATCATCACGATAGGCTTCGACGCCATAGGTCAGCGCATGGTTGCCGAAGCCGCCGAGCTGGAAACGGCTGGTATTGGCGATGTCGATGCCGGTGGTGGCGAGATCGGTTTCGTCGAACCGACCGGTATCGATCCGGCGCTCGTCCAGGCTGGTCTCGGTCCGGTAGATCCGGGCGTCGAGGTCGAACCACGGATTGCCGTTGCCGTCGAACCGCCAGCCCAGCGTCATGGTCTTCTGGTCGGTCTTGCGATCGACGATGATGCTGTTGGTGTTGGTATTCGCGGCCGACGGGATGATGTGCTCGTCGCGGAACTGCATGTAAGACGCGGTCAGTTGATGCCCTTCCGCCGGGCGCAGGACCAGTTTGACAAGGCCGCTGCGGACATCGTCGGCGGTGAAGGGAATGGTGTCGCCCGCGCCGTTCTCCAGATCGTCGGCGTCGAAACCGGTAAAGCCGACCAGGGCCTCGGCATTGTCGCCCAGCCGGGTGGCGCCGATCGCATGGCCGCCGAAGCCGTCGCCATTGCTCTCCCAACTGACGCCGACCTCGCCGCCCCAGGGCTCGCCGTCCTCAAGGAAGGTGCCCGGATTGATGGTTTCGACCTCCATCACGCCGCCGATGGCGCCGCTGCCATAGAGCGAGGAGGCGGGCCCACGCCGCACCTCGACCCGTTCCAGCAGCGAGGGATCGATGAAGATCCGGCCGCGATGGCCGCTTTCGAAATTCTGACGGGCGCCATCGACCCGCAGCACCACCCGCTCGCCGGTCAGGCCGCGGATCACCGGCTGCATGGCGGTGCGGCGCGGGCCACCCGACATTTCGACACCGGGAATGTCGTCGAGCAGATCGCCCAGATCATCGGGCTGGCGCTGGCGGATTTCCTCGGCACCGACCACCGTCACCGAGGCCGGAACCTCGCTCACGGTTTTTTCGGTGCGGGTGCCAAGCACCGTCACCGGGTCGAGCTGAACCGGCGCGCGGCCGGCGGCAAGCTGAACCTCACCGGCGCTGGTTCCGGCATCGGCGGCCAGTGCCATCATCGGCACGGTGCCGGCGGCCAGCGCGGTGCCGGCGCCCAGCAGCAGGCCGAACGCCCGCAGGCGCCGGCTCAGCGACCGGTGGCCAGCCATAGGCGGGGAATGAAACAGGGATTGTCTGGGCAGCGACGACACGGGCCAAGCCTCTCAGGACGGTTCTTTGCGACCGGACGGGCACGGCGGTTCTCCCCTGGGGCGGAGAGGCGCCGCGCCCGAGAGTGGGCACTGGCTGCCTGACGCATCCGACGACGCTCAACGCACCCCGCAGCGCGACCAGACGGGGCAGATGAGCGCGGGGACGCGCTGGGTGGCTGGCTTGTCGAGCCGGACGCGGATGTGAGGTTGCGACCGGCTCGCAATGCGGACTTTAAGCGGAGGTGTCCGCAATTGCAACTCATTCTCATGTAAGGCGTCACAAATCGCGCGCATGGACGGATGCCGTCCTGAGTTTTCCATCAAATCCGAACATATTCTTCTGGTCTGGCATATTTCAGGATGATATTCATATAATGATCAATAAACAGGATACCTTCCCATGCTCGACCATGCCGACCGGATCATCATCGCCCGGCTTCAAGCCGATGGCCGCACGCCGATGGCAGAGCTGGGCCAGGCCGCCGGTCTCTCCACGTCGGCGGCACATGATCGTGTGCGCCGGCTGACGGAACGCGGCGTGATCGAGGGCGTGACCATCCGCGTGGATCCGGTGGCCATCGGTCGGGGCGTGGTGGGCTTCATATTCGTGGCGCTGGACCGTCCCGCTGCCGAGCCCGGCTTCATCGCAGCGACCGCCGCCGATGGTGCTGTGCTCGACTGCCACCACGTCACCGGTGACTGGTCCTATCTGCTGAAGGTGCGGGTGGCCGATATCGGCGGACTCGAAGCCCTGCTCGGCCGCCTGAAGCGGATCGACGGGCTGGTGCGCAGCCACAGCCTGATCGCGCTGTCCTCGCCGAAGGACAGCGCCGCACCGCCACCCTTCCCCGATCCGCCCTTCCCCGATCCGCCCTTCCACGACCTGGCATCGGCCACCGGAACGAAGGCCGGATCATGACGCCGCTCGATGCGCTGCTGCGCGGCATGGCGCTGGGACTGGCGGTGGCGGCACCGGTCGGGCCGATCGGGTTGATGTGCCTGCGCCGCGCCGTCGCCGGCGGCTTCGGCGCCGGCATGGCCTGCGGCCTGGGCGTGGCGCTGGCCGATCTGGTCTATGCGCTGATTGCCGCATTCGGGCTCGGCGCCGTCCTGGGGGTGGCGGCACTCGATCCGCTATGGCCGCAACTGGCCGGCGCGGCGCTGATCGCCTGGATCGGCATCGGTGCCGTCCGGCGTGGGCGCGCGGTTCTGCGCCACCGCGATGCCGGGCCGGCGGCGGCGGCACCGGGCCGGGGGCGCGATACCGTCACCGCATTTCTGCTGACCCTGTCGAACCCGATGACCATTGCCAGCTTCGCCGGCCTGTTCGCCGGCCTGGGGCTTGGGGCCGCCGGCGGCGATGCCGGCGCCATGAATGGCGGCGCGGTCGGAACCGCCACGCCGGCCGCACTGGCGCTGGGTGTGTTTCTGGGATCGCTGGGCTGGTGGGCGATGCTGGCCGGCGCGGGCCATCGATTCGGACGGCGGCTGACCGCGGCCGCCCTCGCCCGCATCGATATCGCCGCCGGCCTGCTGCTGGTCGCCGGTGCCGCATGGCTGGCGATGGAAGCGGTGAACCGCGCATCGGCATGACGGCCGGTCAGGATGTGCCCGAACCGGCGATCGGCGGCGGGTCGGCGGATGGTGCATCCATCATCACGCCCCCGCGCACCAGCGCCAGCACAAGCGCCGCCGCCAGCGGCACCACCACGGCGGCAATGGCAAGCCAGGGGCGTGGTCGCGGCCGTCGGCGGGGACGGACCGGTGCCTCTGGCGTCGTGCGTCGCTTGCTCATGACCCCGGCCCGCGCCCCGCCGCGCTCAGAACGTGTCGAGCTGCTGGCGCAGGTTCACGACCAGCGCCTGCACCTCGGCCACGGTCAGCGCCGGCTGCTCGGGTGGCAGCAGGCTGGGCCATGCATGGGCAAGGCGGGTCAGGTCGCGGGCGACGATCGTCCAGCGTTCAGGATCGGCATCCTTGAAACGAGGTGCTGCCTGCCGCAGCACACCGGCTGTCACCTGCATATAGCCCAGGCTGGCCTGATAATCGGTCGCATCGGCTATCCGGCCATCGACCACCGCGGCACCATAGGTGTCGGCGATCGTCCCCAGCAGCAGGCTTGCCACCTTCAGCCCGGTGTGGATATCGCGCCGTTCGGCAACCGGCACACTGGCGGTCGCGGCCCTCAACTTGACCAGAACCGCGTCAATCCGCCGGGAAATCTCGGCCGCGGGCTGCCCCGCCCTGGCGGCCTGCAGCAGTGCCTCCAGCTCCGGCTTGAAATCCGGCACATCCCGGGCAGCGATCGACGGCTTCAAGCCGGCATACAACACCTCCAGCGGGCGGCGGAAATGGACCAGGGCATCAGTGACCTTGCCGTCCGCATAGAGCGCGCCGCCGACCCGCAGATGGCCTTCGACAGCACCAAGCCCGGCCACGAATTCGGCGGTGGGCAGCGGTTCGGCCTGGCTTGCGGCTGCGATCACCGGCACGCCACCGGCCGCACCCGAAGCACCCGCCACCGATGATGCCGCCAGAGACGGCGCGCCGGCCACGGCACCGGCGATCAGTATAGCGGCGCCGAGGCCCGTCCGAAGCCTGATGCGGATGTCGGTCATGGGATGCTCCTGAAGGCTGGTGCTGACACGCACTGGCAGCGCCGGGGGATGGTGGCGCCAGTTCCACAGACAATACGCCGGGAACGGCTGCCGCGTCGATGCCCGGGCGGCGCCGGTCGCCATCATGACGCAGCCGATGCTATGCTTCGGTCGACCGTCAGGCACGGCCGAACAGGCGATATGCGCGAGCGGGCTTGGAGAACCGGCCGCACCATGCCATATCCGCAGCCTGTGGCCATGGTGCCATCCGAGATTTGGTGCCATCCGAGATTTCCGCTTCCCGTCCCGAGGACCGATATGGACAAGATCCCCGTCACCGTGCTTACCGGCTATCTTGGTGCCGGCAAGACCACGCTGTTGAACCGCATCCTGACCGAACAGCACGGCCGCAAATATGCCGTGGTGGTGAACGAGTTCGGCGAGATCGGCATCGACGGCGACCTTGTCGTGGACGCCGACGAGGAAGTGTTCACGATGAACAATGGCTGCCTGTGCTGCACCGTGCGCGGCGATCTGATCCGGATCGTCGGCGCCCTGCTGAAGCGCGCGGGCAATCTCGACGGTATCCTGATCGAGACCACGGGCCTCGCCGAGCCGGCGCCGGTGGCGCAGACCTTCTTCCTGGACCGCGACATCGCCGCCCGCACCCAGCTCGACGGCGTGGTCACGGTCGCCGATGCGCTGAACCTGGAACAGCGGCTGATCGATGCCCCCGAAGCCGCCCAGCAGGTCGCCTTCGCCGATATCGTGCTGCTGAACAAGGCCGATCTGGTCGATGCCGACACCCTGGCACGGGTGGAGGCCACCATCCGCCGGCTGAACCCGCTGGCGCGCATCCATCGTACCGTGCGCAGCGACGTGCCGCTGACCGAGGTGCTGGGCCGCGGCGCCTTCGACCTGAAGCGCGCCCTGTCGCTGGAACCCGACTTCCTGGCCGGCGGCGATCACGGGCACGACCATGCCCATGATCACCATGATCACGACCATGGGCATGACCATGCCCCCGCCGCCGGCGTGCTGGCCCATGATCACGACCTCAGCATCGCCAGCCTGTCGCTTTCGACCGACCAGCCGCTGGACAAGACGCTGTTCGAAAGCTGGCTCAGCATGCTGCTGATGACCAAGGGCCAGGACATCCTGCGCTTCAAGGGCATCCTGAACTTCGCCGGCCAGAACCGGCGCTATGTCCTGCAGGGCGTGCACATGATTTCCGAAGGCACGCTCGACCGGCCATGGGGCGCGGATGAAGCGCGCCGCAGCCGCATGGTGGTGATCGGCCGTGATCTGGATCCGGCCGAGCTGAAGCGGGGCTTCGATGGCAACATTGCTTGACCCCGGGCCGAGGCCCGAGACCTTCTTCACCCGCGTGGCCGAGCGCCGGCGGATGGAGGATCTTGAAACGCCGGCGGTGTCGCTGGCCTTCGATCGCGGCGGCAACAGTCTGGCCGTGGCGCTGGGCGATGGCAGCCTGCGGCTGTTCAGCCGCACCGACGGCTTCCGTCTGGGCAGATCGGTCACCGCCCATAAGGGCCAGGTGCTGTCGATGGTTCCGGATATCGGCGCCGGCGCCTTCCTGACCGGTGGCGATGACGGCCGAGTGATGTCGGTATCCGCCGACGGCACCGCAAGCGTGCTGGCCGAGTTGGGGCGGCGCTGGGTCGAGGCTGTGGCCTGCACGCCAACCGGCGGCCTGCGGGCGGCGGCGGCGGGCAAGCGCGTGGTGCTGATCGACCGCAAGGGCGCCATTACCGGCGACGGCGACGACCATCCGCGCAGCGTGACCGGGCTGGATTTCCACCCCAAGGGCAAGCGGCTGGCGGTGATCCATGGCGACGGCGCCACCCTGTGGTGGGCGGCATCCTTCGGCAAGGCGCCGAAGCGGCTGGCGGCCGAAGGCCAGTTGATCGGCGGCCGCATGTCGCCCGATGGCGACTGGCTGGTGGCGGCCACCGGCGACAGCACGCTGAATGCGTGGCGGCTGGCCGATGGCCATAAGCTGCGCATGGCCGGTTACGACGCCAAGGTGCGCAGCCTGGACTTCACGCCCAATGGCCGGATGCTGGCGACCAGCGGATCGGGCAACGCGATCATCTGGTCGTTCGCCGGCCGCAACGGCCCTGAAGGCAAGGCGCCGACCGAGCTTCCCCAGCCCTATGGCACGGGGGTGACGGCGGTTGCCTGGCACCCGAAATCGCCGACGCTGATGATCGGCTATGACCACGGCATGCTGATCGCGGTTCCGGGCGCCGGCACCGGCGCGCCGGTCACCGACCCCTGCGGCAGCCCGCTGATCTCGATCGGCATTTCGCCCGATGGCGACTTCATGGCCGGGGTGACGGAATCCGGGCGACTGGCGGTGATCGACATGCGCGCCCGCGCCGGCTGATCCGCCGGAGCGCATGCGCACGCGGTCGAACGGCCCCGACGGTGATCCATCGGGGCCGTTCCGCCGATCACCAGGTGATACGCACGCCGACCGTGCCGGCATTGTCGGCAACGCCGTCGCCGAAGCGGCCACGCCAGGATGCGAAGGCCGAGGTCGAGGCATCGATGCCCAGGGCGACTTCCACCGCCGGATCGAAGGTCAGTTCGTTGTCCCGCGCCATATCGAGGGCGAAGGCACCGGCGCTGCCACCGCCAAGGCTGCCCGACATGGTGTCGTCGCCGGTGGGGCTGCGATAGCCCATACCCAGCGTCACCGCCGGCATCAGCACCGGGCCGCCCAGATCGAACTGGCGGCCGACGGTCAGCCCCAGACCGGTGCCGATCTCGCCCAGCCACAGATCATCGACCGTGGCGTTCAGGCTGCCGGCGCCGGTTTCGGTATAGCCCTTCTGGGCGATGCCGGCATAACCCAGCCAAAGCTCGGGGCCGACGACCCAGCCGGCAACGTCATAGGTGGCACCCATGGCAACGCGGCTCTGCACCGCCAGACCATCGGTCTCGGCGGTGGCGGTGCGCAGCAGGCCCGGCAGGGCGATAGTGCGATCGGTCTCACCCCAGCCATAGCCCACCGACAGCGACCCGTCGAGGTGATAGCGGCCCTGGCTGTAGCCGCCATAGGCGCCAAGGCTGGCCAGATCGACCGTGCCCTCGCCCAGGCCGCCATCCGTGCGGGTGTTGGACCGGCCATAGGCCATGAAGCCACCAAGCCGCCAGCCGTCGCCGGCGGCCATGTCGATACCGGCGACCACGCCGCCGCCGCTGGCGCGGAAACTGTCGCGCTCGGCCGTGCCGTCACGGTCGAGCCACTGACCGAAACCACGCACCCAGGCACCGGTTTCAGCCCCCTCCATTCCGGGCAGGCGGGCAAGCGCGCCAATCCCGCCGCTGCCTGAGGTGGCATCCGACATGACCGTGGCGGCGGCCGCGAACTGGCGCTGAATGTCCAGGCCGGCGGTGCCGGCGGTACCGGCGCGCAGCCCCCCAAGCCGCCCTGAGACCGTGCGACCGATTTCGCTCAACAGCGCAAGGCTGGCCTCGGCGGTGGCAAGGTTGCGGTCGGGCCCCAACTGGGCCAGCGCCGCGTCGATATTGGCGCGGCCGACCACGTCGAGCGCGCGATAGGCGGCAAGCGGGTCGGCGGCATAGCCGTCGGCCAGCAGATTGCCGAAGCTGCGCGCCATCTCGGTGGCGCGCGCGCTATCTGCGGCCGTCCCCATGGCGCCGGTGCGGGCCGACACCAGCAGATAGGCTGCCTTGTCGACCTGGATCAGCTTGAAGATCAGCTTCTGCGGCACCGGCTGGCCCTGCTCGTCGATGCGGGTCGACAGCGTGGCGTCGTCATAGGTGACGTCGGTGCCGGTCAGTTGCAGTGCCGACAGGATCTCGCCCAGCGAGGCACCGGGCGAGGCCGAGGCCAGCAACGCCACGGCGCCGGCAACATGGGGGGCCGCCATCGACGTGCCGGAGAACGGCGCATAGCCACCGTTATAGACCGACGACACCACGTCGACGCCCGGCGCCATCAATTCGACCAGGTCCGACTGGTTGGAGAAGTCGGCGATAATGAGGTTGTTGTCGACCGCGCCGACCGGAACGGCGCCAGTCAGGCAGGCAGGCGTCGATACGGTGGTGGTGTGATACTCATTGCCCGACGACACGATGCTGGCGATGTTCGCGGCCGCAGCACCCTGGAACGCCGCCGACGTCTCGGCACCACCAGGCGTGGTCTCATCGCAGATACCCGAATACTCACCGGCACCCAGGCTCATATTGACCGCGACCACCCGATATTGCGCCGCAAGTGCCGCGACATGGTCATAGGCGCGGGTGATCACGCCGTTGAGGGCGACCGCGCAATCGGGATCGTCGCTGCCGCAGCCGGCCTCCTCGTCCAGTCCTTCAGGCGAGGCCATGCGGATCGCCGCGAT
Source organism: Tistrella arctica (assembly GCF_039630945.1). Lineage (NCBI taxonomy): Bacteria > Pseudomonadati > Pseudomonadota > Alphaproteobacteria > Geminicoccales > Geminicoccaceae > Tistrella > Tistrella arctica. The sequence goes on along the minus strand of NZ_JBBKTV010000001.1, from coordinate 281,512 downwards.
CATCGCGTCGGGCGCCACGCCGAAAGCCTCGCCATTATTGCCGGCGACGGTGCCGGCGACATGGGTGCCGTGGGCCGCATCTTCGTCATCATAGTCGGGCGATGCGGTGCCGGCGCCGGTCGCGAAGGCGGTGCCGTTGCCGCAATCGGCCGACACACCGCCGACCGACATGCCGACACAGGCTTCCTCGACCACGTTCTTCCGAAGGAAGGGATGGCTGGCCTCGACGCCGCTGTCGATCACCACGACCATCGTGCCCTGGCCGGTGATGCCGCGTTCCCACAAGGCGCGCGCACCGATCAGGTCGACGGAAGTCATCACCCCGCCCGGCTGGTCGGCCCGGGCCGGGCTCACCCCGGCCGCCAGACCGGCAAGCGCCCCTGCCAGGGCGGTGGTGACGGCAAGGCTCGCGGCGATCCGGGCACGGCCGCTGCGACCATGTCGAACGGTGCGGGACAGGCAAAGATCATCGGGCCGCCCGGCGATGCCGGTGGAGGGCTGAGCGGTGGTCATCGGTGACGGAACTCTCGTACAGGGCTAACAAGGGAGGTTGCCTGCCCCGGTTAATCAATGCCCCACAATCACCAGCCGACAAAAGAACGTCAAGATTATGTAAAACCGGGTCAACCAAGGTTTACCCGCCGCGATCAAGACACCGCATAATGATCGATCAAGGAAGGCCGAACGGTCACAACGAAACGCGCGTCACGCCAAACGCTTCTCCAGGCGGAGCTTCTCGATCATCATGTGAAGATCACGGTCACGTGTGGTGAACCGTTCCACCAGCCGATATCCACGCCGCCGAAAGAAGGCGACCGCCCGATCGTTTCCGATCAGGGTTTCAAGCGTGACGCGTTTGCAGCCCCTGGCCGCTGCCGCCTGTTCAAACGCGGTCAGCAACTGGCTGCCAAGCCCCCGGCCCCAGGCACGCGGCTCCACCCACAGATCAGTCAACTGTTCGTCGCCGCTCTCGCTGGCCACCACGCCCAGCACATGGCCGCCGACATCGGCCACCAGCATCCGTTCGGGCGCATCCCGCAGGATTGCCGCGATCGGCGCGCCATCGGCCATCGGTGCGCGCGCCGATGCCGGCAGCAGGCCGCCGGGCCCCTTTTCCCAGGCGGCGATACACACCCGGAGCGCCGCCGCCGCGTCGCCGGCACGGATCTCGCGGACCGTCACCGGCAGATTGGCCGCCGCCGGCTTTGCCGCCGCAGCATCGCCCGTAGAACCGGTGCGTCTGTCCATTGCCTTGATGCCCTACCTGTCGCGCCTGCCGTCCCGTTCAACAGGCACGGGATGAGCCCTTCGGCCTGCGGGGAGGACGCTGTGTCATTGTGCAGCACCCCACCGGGCCGATCAAATGAAGCTTCTAGCCGAAATCAACCGTGGTGGGCCAGCAGCGAATGCGCAGGGGGCGTTCTGTTCGGATGAAAATCTCATATCGCGCGAACGAACGGATTATCGTCGTCAATCCGTCATCAAATGAAAACCGAAGCTTCTTTTGAACGGCCGGGCCGATGGGCTCACGATGCTGCACATGAACGCAACACGCCGCCGATCAGAAATTCTGGCCATGATCCGCGATGCCGGTTATGTCGGCATCGACGCCCTGGCCGCGCGCTTCGATGTGACGCCCCAGACCATCCGACGCGACGTGAACGTGCTGTCGGATGATGGCCGGCTGCGGCGCATGCATGGCGGCGCCGCCTGGCCCGACCGCAACATCGCCTATGGCACGCGCCAGGTGCTTAACCTGGCCGCCAAGCAGTCGATCGCGCGGGCCACGGCCGCACTGATCCCCGACGGCGCCTCGCTGTCGCTGGGCATCGGCACCACGCCCGAACAGGTGGCCCGGGTTCTGGCCGAACGCGGCGCCGCCTTCACCGTCATCACCAACAACGTCGCCATCGCCAATCTGCTGTCGGATGCGGGCCAGATCGACATCACCATTGCCGGCGGGCGGTTGAGCGACCGGGGCGTGGTGGGTGAGGCGGCGGAGCGGGTGTTCAGCGCCTATCGGGTCGATTTCGGCATCGCGGGGGTGGGGGGCATCGATCCCGACGGCACCCTGCTGGACTTCACCCCCGACGAAGTGCGCGCAAGGCTGGCGATCAGCCGTCATTGCCGGCATCGGCTACTGATCGCCGATGCATCGAAATTCGGCCGCACGGCCAGTGCCAGCGGCGGCCGGATCGACGACACCGACACCCTGATCACCGATCTGCCGCCCCCGGAGCCGATCGCGGCCCATCTCGACCGGGCGGGCACGCGCGTGATCGTCGCCGGCGAACAGGACCGGGTATGGCAACAGGAGACCGGCCGATGACCGGGATTGCGCCGCCGCCGATACCGGATCCCGCCGTCGGCGTCGGTCTGAGCCTGCATCATGTGTCGCGGCGCTGGGGCGATTTCAACGCACTGGACGATGTCTCGCTGGAGGCTCGCCCCGGCGAACTTCTGGTGCTGCTTGGGCCATCGGGCTGCGGCAAATCGACCACATTGCGGATCATTGCCGGGCTCGACACCGCCGATGCCGGCCGGGTGGTCATCGCCGGCCGCGACGTCACCCGGGTGCCCGCGGGCAATCGCGATCTGGCGATGGTCTTCCAGTCCTATGCGCTGTTTCCGCATCTGTCGGTCGCCCGCAACATCCTGTTCGGGCTGGAGGTGCGCGGCCTGCCCGTGACCGAACGCCAGCAGCGGCTTGCCGAGGTCGCCGGACTTCTGGGGCTGGACGGGCTGCTCGACCGGCGACCGGCACAGCTATCGGGGGGGCAGCAGCAGCGGGTGGCCCTGGGCCGGGCCCTGGTCGCCCGCGCGCCGCTGTGCCTGATGGACGAACCGCTGTCGAACCTGGATGCGCGGCTGCGGGCCGAGATGCGGCGCGAGATCCGCGCCCTGCAGCAGCGCCTGGGCCTGACCATGATCTATGTCACCCACGATCAGGCCGAAGCGATGAGCATGGCCGATCAGGTGGTGCTGATGAACGGTGGGCGCGTCGAACAGGCGGCGGCCCCCGACCGTCTGTATGAGCGGCCTGAGACGGTATTCGCCGCCCGCTTCATCGGCCAGCCACCGATCAGTCTGGTGCGGCCACCGCGCATGACCGGCCGGCTGGCAGGTGCGCGTGCCGAGGATATCACCTTGACGCCGCTGGCCGATCCGATGCGCCCGCGCCCACCCCGCCCCGCCCATCCCCTGACCGGCATGGTGGTCGACCGCGAATATCTGGGCGCCGACTGCCTTGTGGGCGTGCAACTGGATGGTTTCGCGCCCGCAGACGGACGGCTGACCGCACGGTTGCCCGGCCATCATCCCGCAAGCCCGGGCATGGTGGTCTCTGTGTCGATCGCCCATGGGCGCCTGCATGTCTTCGATGCCGCAACCGGCCGCCGCGTGGCAGATCCCGGCGCTAATGCCGGATCGTTGCTCGGCGCCTGAACCCTATCCGTTCCGCCCCCAACCGCCCTGCCCTCAAGCCCTGCTGGCTGACCCCGTCCACGCACCCCTCCGGAGGACATGTTAGATGATGCCCCGCATCCTGACCCAGACGGCACGCGCCGCCCTTGCCGGCGCCGCGACCATCGGCTTCGCCGCCGCGGCCATAGGCTTCGCCACCGCCGCCCACGCAGCCGACAAGACCAGCATCGATTTCTATTATCCGGTCGCGGTCGGCGGCCCGATCACCAAACTGATCGACGATTATGTCGCGCGCTTCGAGGCCGAGAACCCCGCCATCGACGTGAACCCGATCTATGCCGGCAGCTATCAGGACACGGTCACCAAGGCGCTGACCGCGTTCAAGGGCGGCGACGCCCCGGAACTGGCGGTGATGCTGTCGACCGACATGTACACGCTGATCGACGAAGGCGCGATCGTGCCCTTCGACGACATCGCCACCACCCCGGAACAGAAGGCCCTGCCCGACGCGTTCTATCCGGCGTTCATGGCCAACAGCCAGGCCGGCGGCAAGACCTGGGGCATTCCGTTCCAGCGGTCCACCATCGTCGCCTTCTGGAACAAGGATGCCTTCCGCGAGGCCGGACTCGACCCCGAGAAGGGGCCGGATAGCTGGGCCGAGTATGTCGACTATGGCCATAAGCTCACCAAACGCGACGACGCCGGCAACGTCACCCGCTGGGGCGTGCAGATCCCGTCCTCGGGCTTCCCCTACTGGCTGTTCCAGGCGCTGACCACCCAGAACGACATCGAACTGGCCAGCGATGACGGCACGGTCACTCATTTCGACGATCCGAAGGTGATCGAGGCGCTGAGCTTCTGGCGCAGCCTGTCGGCCGACGAGAAGATCCATGCCCCCGGCATCGTGGAATGGGGCACCACGCCGCGCGACTTCTTCGAAGGCAAGGCGGCGATGATCTGGACCACCACCGGCAACCTGACCAATATCCGCAAGAATGCGCCGTTCGACTTCGGCGTCGGCATGCTGCCGGCCAAGGCCCGGCGCGGATCGCCCACCGGCGGCGGCAATTTCTATGTGCTGTCGCAGGCGACCGATGCCCAGAAGCAGGCGGCGATGACCTTCGTCACCTGGATGACCACACCGGAGCGCGCGGCCCAGTGGGGCATCGATACCGGCTATGTGGCGGTGCGCCCCGATGCCTGGCAGACCCCGGCAATGCAGGCCTATGTGAAGGATTTCCCGCCCGCGGCCGTCGCCCGCGACCAGTTGGAGCATTCGGTGGCCGAGCTGTCGACGCATGAGAACCAGCGTGTCACCCAGGCGCTGAACAACGCGTTGCAGGCCGTGCTGACCGGTACCAAGGAACCCGCCCCGGCGCTGGCCGAGGCCCAGTCGGAAGCCCAGCGCATCCTGCGCAGCTATCGCTGAGCCGCGACACCGCGACCGTCATCGCCCCTGGATACCGGGTCGCCCCGCCCGACATCCAGGGGCGGTCTCGCCGTTTTCACGCCGAAAGCCACATCCGATGCGCCATCCGCCCGCGCTCCGCCATCTTCTGCCCGCGAGCCTGATGCTGCTGCCGGCGGTGGTGCTGCTTGGCGCCTTCACGCATCTGCCGGCGGTGCAGACGGTGATCTCGGCGCTCTATACCACCCCCAAGGCCAACCGGCCGGCCCGCTTCATCGGGCTCGATCATTACCGCTATCTGCTCGACGACCCGGTGTTCCTGAAGGCCGCCTGGAACAATCTGATCTTCGCGGCCGCCACCGTGCCGGCCACCATCCTGATCTCGCTGGGCATGGCGATGCTGGTGTCGTCGAAGATCCGTGGCCGCGGCCTGGCCCGGCTCGCCTTCTTCACGCCCACCGTGCTGCCGATGATCGCGGTCGGCAATATCTGGCTGTTCTTCTACACCCCCGGCTATGGCCTGCTCGACCAGATCGCCGGCCTGTTCGGCTTCGGCGCCACCAACTGGCTGGGCTCGCAGGAAACCGCGCTCGGCGCCATCATCGTGGTGGCGATCTGGAAGGAAGCCGGATTTTTCATGATCTTCTATCTGGCGGCCCTCACCCAGATTCCGCCGCAGTTGATCGAGGCGGCGACCCTGGAAGGCGCCGGGCCCTGGGCACGGTTCCGACGGGTGATCTGGCCCCTGGTGGCGCCGACCACCCTGTTCGTGCTGGTGAACGCCATCATCAATGCGTGCCGGATGGTCGATCACGTGATCGTCATGACCCGCGGCGGGCCCGACAACGCAACCACCCTGCTGCTGCTCTATGTCTATGAAACCGGCTTCCGGTTCTGGGATACCGGCTATGCGGCGGCGATCTCGGTGGTGCTGCTGGTCATCCTGGCGCTGGCCGGCATCGGCCAGTTCATCCTGCTGGATCGCAAGGTGCACTATCGATGAGCCGGACACGCCCATTCACGCGGCCTGATCGCGCCCTGCCCGGCCTGATCGATCTGGGCGCCTGGCTGCTGGCGGTGCTGTGGGCGCTGCCGGTGCTGTATGCGATCTGGACGGCGTTTCATCCCGGCGCCTATGCCACCCGGTTCAGCCTGTCGGCGCCCCTGACGCTCGACAATTTCCGCGCCGCCTGGGAGGCGGCGCCCTTCCCGCGCTATATGCTGAACACGGTGATGCTGGTCACCGGCATTCTGGCCGGACAACTGGTCATCGGCACTCTGGCCGCCTTCGCCTTCGCGCGGCTGCATTTTCCCGGCCGCGACCTGCTGTTCATCCTGGTGCTGATCCAGTTGACCATCATGCCCGACGTGCTGATCGTGCAGAATTACCGCACGCTCGAAGGGTTGGGGCTGGTGGATACCATCACCGGCGTCGGCCTGCCCTATATCGCCTCGGCCTTCGGCATCTTCCTGATGCGTCAGACCTTCCTGGGCATCCCCAAGGAACTCGACGACGCCGCCCGCCTGGAAGGCTGCGGGTTGTGGGGGCTGATGTGGCGGGTATATGTGCCCCTGGCCAGACCGGTCTATGTCGCCTATGGCCTGGTGTCGATCAGCCACCACTGGAACAATTTCCTCTGGCCGCTGGTGGTGACGCAGTCGGTGGAGACCCGGCCGCTGACCGTGGGCCTCGCCGTCTTCGCCTCGACCGATCAGGGCATCGACTGGTCGATCATCACCGCCGCCACCCTGCTGTCGGCGGCACCCTTGCTGATCGCCTTCCTGATCTTCCAGAGGGCCTTCGTCCAGTCGTTCATGCGGGCGGGGATCAAGTGACCAGACGCCCGCTCCACCGTCCCACCGTCGGGACTCGCGGCGACCAACGCATAAAGTGCGTTAAGATATTTTTAAGGATGAGACCCTAAGGCTGTTGAACATACAGGCGAATTCCTCAATCCACGGTACTTTCATAAAAGAGTCTTGATGTGCAATGGTTGACGGACAGCCGCGCCACATATCACCATGCGTCATCATGTGACCCCCCAGGCAAGGGAACCGCGGCATGGCGACGTATACCGGCACCGATGCGAATAATGTGATCAATGGCAGCTCCGGCGACGACACCATACTGGGCCTTGGCGGAGCGGATACGCTGCGTGGTCGCACGGGCAACGACATCATCGACGGTGGTGCCGGTTCGGATCAGATCGAGGGCGGCGACGGTGACGACGTCATCGATGGCGGCGACGGTGACGACGCAATAGAGGGCGGCGACGGCAACGACATCATTGATGGTGGCGAGGGTGACGACGGCATTCTCGGCGATGACGGCAATGACACGATCAGCGGCGGGACCGGTGCCGATGTTCTCGACGGCGGCCTTGGCAGCGATGTTCTCACCGGCGGGGCCGGCGCGGATCTGATTGCCGGCGGCGAACTGACGCTGCCTGCGGATATCGCCGAGCTCTACGATCCCGCCGAGGATGCCGACACCGCGTCCTATGCCGGCTCGGCTTCGGCCGTGAGCATCGATCTTTCCGTCCGCCAGACGGTGGCGGGCGCCTGGGCCGGCTTTGCGGGCGGCGCCCCCGTCACGATCACCAATGCCGTGATCGGCGCGGGCGGCGACGCCGAAGGCGACGTGCTGGTGGGGATCGAGAACCTGGAAGGTTCCGCCCATAACGACGTGCTGGGCGGCGATGACGGCATCAACACGCTGTCGGGCGGCGCCGGCGACGACCTGCTCCGCGGCGGCCTGGGCGCCGACACCCTCGACGGCGGCGATGGCACCGACACCGCCAGCTATGCCGGACGCATCACGGCCGTGGCCGCCGATCTCGCCACCGGCGCCAACTCCGATGGCGACATCTTCATCGGCATCGAGAACCTGACCGGCGGCACCGGCAACGACGACCTCGGCGGCGATGACGGCGCCAACACGCTCGCCGGCGGCGCCGGCGACGACGTTCTCCGAGGCGGGCTCGGCGCCGACACGCTCGATGGTGGCGACGGCACCGACACCGCCAGCTATGCCGACACCACCACCGGCATCACCGCCGATCTCGCCCTGGGGACCGCCAGTGATGGCGACACCCTCAACGGCATCGAGAACCTGACCGGCGGCACCGGCAACGACGATCTCGGCGGTGATGACGGCGCCAACACGCTCGCCGGCGGCGCCGGCGACGACGTTCTCCGAGGCGGGCTCGGCGCCGACGCGCTCGATGGGGGCGACGGCACCGACACCGCCAGCTATGCCGACACCACCGCCGGCATCACCGCCGATCTCGACCAGGGAACCGCCAGCGATGGCGACACCCTCGCCGGCATCGAGAACCTGACCGGCGGCAGCGGCGCCGATACCCTGATCGGCGATGACGGCGTCAACCTGCTCTCGGGCGGCGACGGCGACGACGTGCTCCGCGGCGGCCTGGGGGCCGACACGCTCGATGGCGGCGACGGCATCGACATCGCGAGCTATGCCGACCGCAGTGACGGGTTCGAGGCAGCCCTTGGCGGCACCGGCCCCGATGGCGATACGCTGATCTCGATCGAGGGTCTGGAAGGTGGCGACGGCGATGACCGGCTGACCGGCACCAATGGCACCGACATTCTGATCGGCGGTGCCGGCGACGATGTGCTCGACGGTGGCCTTGGCGCCGACCGGCTGGAGGGCGGCGCCGGCTTCGACATGGTCAGCTACGACAGCCGCATCGACGATCTGACCGTCGAACTCGACGGCGAAAACCCCGACGGCGATCTGTTGACCGGCATCGAGGGCGTCATTGGCGGATCGGGCGCAGACACCCTGATCGGCAATGCCGGAAACAACCGTCTCGAAGGGCGCGACGGGGACGATTATCTCAGCGGCGCTGGCGGCGATGACGAGCTGGCCGGTGGAGACGGGGATGACATTCTCGTCGGCGGAGCCGGCGCCGATGCCCTGATCGGTGGCAGTGGCTTCGACACGGCGGATTACGGAACGGCGGCAAGCGGCGTGCATGTCGACCTGATCACCGGCGGTTCTGCGGGCGACGCGGCCGGCGACCAGTATGACGGTATCGAGGCCGTCATCGGTTCCGCTCATGCCGATATCATCGCCGGCAGCGACACTGCCGACACCATCGATGGCGGCGTCGGCAACGACACGCTGGAAGGACACGATGGCGACGACCTTCTCCGCGGCGGCGCGGGCTCGGATACCCTCTCCGGCGGCCGCGGTGCCGACCGGCTGGAGGGTGGCGCCGGCTCCGACACCGCGAGCTATGCCGATGCGGCCGCCGGCGTCGCGGTCAGCCTGGTGTCCGGCGGCATCGGCACCGCGCCCGACGACGAGGCGACCGGCGATGTGCTGGTCGGCATCGAGCACCTCACCGGCAGCGCCCATGACGATCAGTTGATCGGCACCGCCGGCAACAACCGCCTGACCGGCGGCGCTGGCGACGATCTGCTCCAGGGCGGCCTCGGGCTCGACACCCTCGACGGCGGCGATGGGATCGATCTGGCCGATTATGCCGATCGCACCGGGCCGGTGACGGTGAACCTCACAACCGGCGTCAATCCGGATGACGATGTCTTCATCTCGATCGAGGGCGCCCGGGGCGGCAGCGGCAATGACATGCTCACCGGCAATGCCGGCGACAACCGGCTCGACGGCGGTGATGGCGACGACATCCTCGCGGGTGGCGACGGCAACGACACCCTGACAGGTGGCGCGGGCGCCGATACGATCGATGGCGGCGCAGGGTTCGACATCGCCGATTATGGCACCGATACCGGCGGGGTCACGGTCGATCTCGGCACCGGCACCAGTTCGGATGGCGACACGCTGACCGGCATCGAAGCCGTCAGCGGTGGCAGCGGCAACGACACCCTCACTGGCGACGCCCAGGCCAACACCCTCAGCGGTGGTGCCGGTGACGACACCCTCGACGGCGGCGCCGGGGCCGACAGTCTCGATGGCGGCGATGGCACCGACACCGTCAGCTATGCCAACCACGGCGCCGGTGTCACGGTCGATCTCGAAACCGGCGCCAACCCCGATGGCGACAGCTTCATCTCCATCGAGAACCTGACCGGCACCGCGTTCGACGACGTCCTGACCGGCGCGGCCGGTGCCAATGTCATCCGCGGCCTTGGCGGCAACGACCTGCTTGCCGGCGGCCTTGGCGACGACACCCTCGATGGCGGCGATGGCACCGACACCGTCAGCTATGCCGCGGCAACGGCGGCGGTTTCCGTGAATCTCGGCACAGGCCTGGCCGCAGGCGGCGATGGCACCGATACCCTGATCGCGATCGAGAATGTCACCGGCTCGGCTTTCGATGATGTGATCGCCGGCTCGGAGGGTGCGAATGCCATCGATGGCGGCGACGGCATCGATACGGTGACCTATGCAGACGCCGGCGCCGGGATGCGCATCGATCTCGCCACCGGCGAAGCGGGTCTTGGCAACTTCCTGGGCTTCGCGGACGGCGCACCGATCGATCAGATCGCGAACGTCGAAGCGGTGATCGGCAGCGCCTATAACGACGTCATCCTGTCGGTCGCCGGCGCCAGCATCGATGGTGCTGCCGGCAACGACATCCTGGTGAGTTCGGCCGGCAGCGAGGCCATGGCCGGCGGCGACGGGATCGACGGGGTCTATTATGGTGATGCCGCAGGCGGCGTGACGGTCGATCTCGCCCTTGGCAGTGGCACGGAAGGTGAAGCGGCCGGCGACACCTACGACACCATCGAGAACGTCTATGGCAGCCAGTTCGACGACATCCTGACCGGCAATGACGACGCCAACATCCTGGTCGGCTATGCCGGCGACGACACCCTCAGCGGCGGCCTTGGCGACGACACCCTCTATGGCGGCGCCGGCGCCGACCATATCGATGGCGGCGACGGCATCGACACGGTCTCGGCAAGCGATGCCCAGACCGGGATGACGATCGACCTCGCCACCGGCACCACCTCGGACCAGGATGTTCTGATCTCGATCGAGAACGCCACCGGCAGCAGCCATGACGACACGATCATTGGCGATGACGGCGATAACCGCCTGAGCGGCAGTTCCGGCAACGACCGGCTGATCGGCGGGCTGGGCGCCGACCAGCTTATCGGCGGCGAGGGCTTCGACTATGCCAGCTATGAGGACCGCACCACCGGCATCACGGTCAATCTGGGCGCGACGGAAGGCAATGAGGACCAGTTCTCATCCATCGAAGGCCTGATCGGCGGCAGCGGTGACGACACCCTGAACGGCACCGGCATCGCCAACATCCTGGACGGCGGCGATGGCGACGACCGCCTGGCCGGCGGCGATGGCGACGACATCCTGCGCGGCGGCACCGGCGACGACATCCTGCGCGGCGGCAATGGTGCCGATCGCCTGGAGGGCGGCAGCGGCAGCGACACCACGAGCTATGTCGAGCAGGGCGGCAGCCTGATCATCGACCTCGTGGCCGGCACCAGCAGCCAGGGCGACCAGTTGATCGACATCGAGAATGTGACCGGCGGCCAGTCGGGCGACATGATCATCAGTGCGATCGGCGCCAATGTCATCGACGGCCATACCGGCAGCGACACGGTCAGCTATGAAGCCTTCACCACAGACGTCACCGTCGATATCGGCGGTGCGAACTCCGACGGCGATACCCTGATCTCGATCGAGAACCTGATCGGCGGCAGTGGCAACGACACGCTCAGCGGCGATGGCGGCGCCAACACGCTCGACGGCCGCGACGGCAACGACGTGCTCGCCGGCGGTGAAGGCATCGATACGCTGAGCGGCGGCACCGGCGACGACGTGCTTCGCGGCGGCCACGGGGCCGACAGGCTCGACGGCGGCGACGGTTTCGACATCGCCAGCTATCTGGAACAGTGGACCGGCCAGACCATCGACCTCGCCACCGGCGCCAACACCCATGGCGACACGCTGATCTCGATCGAAGGCGTGATCGGCGGCAATGGCGGCGACACCATCACCGGCGATGCCGGCGACAACCTGCTGAGCGGCGCCGCCGGCAACGACCTGCTGGCCGGCGGCCTGGGCAACGACACCCTCGACGGCGGCGACGGCACCGACACGGTCAGCTATGCCGCGGCGGCGGCAGCGGTCACCGTGAACCTCGGCGCCGGCACGGCCAGCGGTGACGGCAGTGACGCGCTCGTGGCGATCGAGAATGTCATCGGGTCGGCGTTTGACGATACGGTCACCGGCAGTGATGGCGTCAACGTCATCGGCGGCGGCGCTGGTGACGACACCATCCTTCGCAGCGATGGCGCGGATGTCATTGATGGCGGGGATGGGTTCGATACGCTGAGTTATGCGGATGCGACGGACAGTGTCGTGTTCGACATGATAAACGGAACAGCCGGCTATGGCATTCCATCGACAGGTGAATACACGACAACGGACATAGATCAGTTTTCCGGAATCGAACAGGTTATCGGTGGTGATTTTGATGATAAGGTTATAGCATCAGATCAAGGAATTACTTTTATCGGTGGCACTGGCCGAAATAGCCTAATCGCTGGCACTGGTGTCGATATTTTCTACGGTGGCACAGATAATGATATTGTTAATTATATTCACACTGAGGTTTCAATCCAGGTAGACCTTATGACTGGAACTGGCAGCGGAGGCTATGCTGAGGGCGACCGATACTTTGACGTCGACACTATTATCGGAAGTCAAGCTGGCGATCATCTGAAAGGAAGTTCTGGCAACGACGTCCTGAACGGCTGGGAAGGTGACGACGTCGTCGAAGGCGGTGACGGCGACGACACCTTGAGTGGCTATCTTGGCATCGATATCGTCGATGGCGGCGACGGGAACGACACTCTCTGGTCGGGAGATTCGCCTATTGCCCTCGTCGCAGACCTAGCCGCCGGCACCACGGGGGACGGCGACACGCTGATCTCCATCGAAAATCTCCTGGGCTCCAACATCGCAGACACGCTCCTTGGCGACGCCGGCGTCAACACCCTCACCGGCAACGCCGGCAACGACCTCCTCAACGGCCGCGGCGGCGCCGATACGCTCGATGGCGGCACCGGCACCGACACCGCCAGCTATGAGGATGCAACAGGCGCCATCACGGTCGATCTGGCCCTGGGGACGGCATCCGATGGCGATACCCTGATCTCGATCGAGAACCTGATCGGCGGCAGTGCCGGCGATACCCTGACCGGCAGCACCGCCGCCAACCAGATCGAGGGCCGGGACGGCAACGACGTGATCGATGGCGGCAGCGGCAACGATATCCTGCTTGGCGGGGCCGGCGACGACGTGCTGATCGGCAATGCCAACCGCGACATCATGACCGGTGGCGACGGTGCCGACCGGTTCGTGTTCCAGTCGCTGTCGGATAGCAGCATCGGCGGCGCCACCCGCGACCGGATCATGGATCTGGACATCGCCGCGGGCGACCGGATCGATTTCTCCACCCTCGATATCGATCCCGCGACCACCGCACGCGAGGCGCTGACCTATATCGGCACCGGCGCCTATAGCGGCACCGCCGGTGAAGTCCGCATCGCCGACTCGTCCAATGCCGGCTTCACCGCCATCGCCATGGACAGCGACGGCGACGGCACCAGCGACTTCATCATCGAGGTCGCCATGCCGCTCGCCAACCTCACCGCCGACGCCTTCCTGTTCTGAGCGGCCGGCGAGCGGACACGACAATGGCGGCGGAGGGCTTCCTCCGCCGCCATCTGCGTTCACTCGCTGGCCTGCCCTTGGCTCAGAACTTCAGCGAGGCGAAGGCCCGCACCCCGCGCCCCGGCGCCAGCACCTCGTCCTTCTTGAACGACACCGCGTTGCGGATGTCCTCGTCCAGAAGATTGGTGCCCTTCACGCCGAAGGTGACCAGGGTCGGCACGCCGCCGCTGGTGAAGGCGGTGGTATAAGACAGTTCCGCCTCCAGCATGTCATAGCCATCGGTGCTGGTCTCGTTGACCGACATACGGGTCTGGTCGAAGGCATGCAGAATGCCGACGCGTGCCCACCAGGCGTCGTCCGCCCACCAGATGCCGCCACCCAGGCGCTGCGGCGGGATGCGCGGAACATTGTCGCCGCCGTCGAATTCGGCATGCACCAGATCGTACCGCCCATCAAGGCCGACCACGCCCCCGGCCAGATCCGCCAGATCGAGGCGCGCCTTCAACTCGGTGCCATAGAACACCGCGTCCTGCTGGCTATAGGCGACCTGATCGAATTCGCCATCGCCGCCGCCGCAGGATGCGAAATCCTCGTCGCAGGTCACACCGGTCAGGCGCTTGTAGATGAAGCCGTCGAAACGGGTATAGAAGGCCGCGGCGTCGAAACGCAGCCGGCCGGTGTCGCGGGCCAGCCCGATTTCCAGCGTGGTCGCGGCCTCGGTATCCAGACCAGGATTGCCGATCTCGAAGGTGCCGGAGGCGTGATGCGAGCCCTTTGAGAACAGTTCCGCCGCCGAGGGCGCCCGCTCGACATATTGCGCGGTGGCCCGCGCCACCAGCCCGTGCGGCAGATCCTGAAGCACGCCGATGCTGCCGCTGCCGGCCAGGAAGTCCTTGCGGGCGCTGCTCAGCGCCGGATCATCCGCGCCCGGCAGCAGATCGGCCGGGAAATCCGCCGCCTGACCGGTCACGCGCGTCCGCTCCAGCCGGCCCGCCGCCTGAAGCCGCAAGCCGCCGCCCAGCGCCAGTTCCTCGAACACATAACCGGCGACCGCCAGCGTCTCGGCCGGCGCCAGCAATTCATCGGCCTCACCGGTGGTGGTGAGCTTCTGGTGGGTCAGTTGCAGGCCCAGCGCGCCATCCAGCGGCCCGGCCGCGGTGGCAACCGGCACGTGCTGAAGCTCGATCCGGCCTTCCCAGTCGCGGCTGGCATAGCTGCCATGGACATGAGCGCCCTCGTCCGCCTCGTCGTGTTCGTCATGATCGTCGTCATGATCGTGGTCGTGATCATGGTCATGATCATGGTCATGGTCATGGTCGTGATCATGGTCGTCGTGATCGTCCTCATGCTCATGCTCATGCGCGAGGCCGATCTCGTCATGGTCATAGCGCGAATACCCCGCCCAGACCCGGACCGCGCTCAACCAGCCACGTTCGGGCCGGTATTCACCAAGGCCACGCCAGGTCACCTGCTCCATGTCGATCCGGGTCTGAAGCTCGGCTTCCTCGCCGCCCGGAATGTCATAGACGCTGCCATAGCGCGACAGCGACGTGCCGATATAGCCATTGTCGAAGATATAGCTGCCGCCGATCGACTGACCATCGGCCTTGACGCTGCTGTTCGCCTGGGTGCCGCCATCAGGCAGATCGTAATCGCCGGCCCTGCGGCCGAAGGCGTCGGCATGCAGCGCCACGCCGCCATGGCGGGTGGTCAGCGACACAGCACCGTCGAGATCCTCGGCGGTGGAGCCGAAGCCGCCCTGAATGCGGCCGCGCGACTGCCCCGGCGCGATGTCGACGGGGATCCGGTCATTCGACACATCGACCACGCCGCCGATCGCCTGCGAGCCCCAGCGCAGGGTGGCGGGGCCGCGGATCACCTCGACCCGCTCGGCGGCCAGCGGATCGATCGGCACGCCATGATCCTCGCCCAGCGCCGAGACGTCATGGGCGCCGATGCCGTTTTCCTGCACCCGCACCCGCTCGCTGTCCAGGCCGCGGATGACCGGCCGGCTGGCACCGGGCGCGAAGCTGCTGGCGGTGATGCCCGGCTCTGCGTCCAGCACGTCGCCCAGGGTCCGGCCGGCATCGAAATCGAGCTGATCGCGATCGACCAGGGTCACCGGCACGAAGCTGCCGGCGGTGACCGGCGACAATCCCGGCAGGCCGTCATCGGCCACCACGGCACCGTCCCGCGCGATCGGGCTGGCAGCTGTCACCACCAGTCCAGGCAGGGCCGCAGGTGCCGATCCCGCTTGCGGCTCCTCGGCCACGGCGACCGCACAGCCCATGGTGACGGCACTGATGGCTGTGGTGCAGAACAACGCCGTCCGGCGCGCGGTTCGAAGCATGGTGCCCCCGCTCAATTTTCAACAGTAATGTTATAACGTATCTCTTCTTAGCCGCAGCCTGCCGCTCATGCAACCCCGGATCAGCCAGCTTTCGATGAACCGCCGTCAAACATCCGACAGGCGATCGCCTCAAGCCCCGCCACCCAGTCGCCGATCTCAAGCCCGGTCGGCTCGACCAGCAGGACATAACGGCGGGTGCCAAGCACGGTGACGAACAGCGCCCGGATGCGCCGGGCATCGACACCCGGCGGCAGATCCGGCCAGGTCTGAATGATCCGCACCCAGGCCTCGGACAGTTCCTCATAGACCCGGCGGTGATGCTTGTCCTCGGCAATGGCATGCTCGATCGTCAGCATCGCGTGGTCGAAACAGGGGGCCGCGCCATCGGCGCCGCAGGTCATCCGCACCATCCGCGACAGCCGCTCGGGCCAGGGCAGAGCGCGGGCCGCCAGCGCGTCCTCGTCCAGCCGGCGCAGCAGATCGTCGATGCAATGCCGGACATAGCCTGAAAACAGCGCAGTCCGGTTGGGGAAATAATCATAAAGCGTGCCGACCGCGAAACCGGTCTCGGCGGCCACCGCCTTGGTGGTGACGGCGTCGGGGCCGTCGCGCAGCCATATCCGAACCATGCCGTCATAGATCGCCTGCACCGTGAACCGGGCGCGGGCCTGCGACGGCCGTTTCAGCGGCTTGTGGACGGCGGATTTCGGGGGCGGTGGCGGCATGGCAAATCCGAACCCCTGGTTTCGGGCAATCCGGTAGTCTCGATCAACAGCAACCGGAGGATACACCGATGACCCCGCTCACCACCACGGCCCGCCTGCTGACACCGAAATCCGATCTCGGCGGCGCGCTGATCGAGACCATCGACGAGGCACCGCCTGCCCCTGGCGACATCCGGCTCAAGCTCGACCGCTTCGCGCTGACCACCAACAACATCACCTATGCCGCCTTCGGCGACGCGATGCGCTATTGGGATTTCTTCCCCACCGGCCGCGACGGCCACGGCCATATGCCGGTCTGGGGCTTCGCCGATGTCGTGGCCTCGACGGTCGAGGGGATCGCTGCGGGTGAGCGGTTCTATGGTTATTTCCCGATCAGCGATCTGGTGCGGATGACGCCCGGCCGGATCACGCCGCGCGGCTTCTATGACGTCGCCCCGCATCGGCTGCCGCTGACCTCGGCCTATAACCAGTACACCCGGTGCAGCCAGGACGCCGCCTATGATCCGGCGCGTGAGAATGCCCAGATGCTGGTGCGGCCGCTGTTCATCACCTCCTTCGTGCTGGCCGATTATCTGGCCGATAATGGCTGGTTCGGCGCCAGCCGGCTGGTGGTGTCCAGCGCGTCGTCGAAGACCGCCTATGGCGCCGCCTTCTGCCTGGGCGCCGCCCGCGCGGCCGGCCGGATCGAGCTTGTCGGCCTGACCAGCGCCGGCAATCGCGGTTTCACCGAAGACCTCGGCCTGTATGACCGGGTCGTGACCTATGACCGGCTGGAGGATATCGCCGCCGACCGCCCGGTGCTCTATGTCGATTTCTCGGGCGATGACCGGCTGCGCGCGCGGATCCACGGGCATTTCGGGCCGGCCCTTGTCCATGACTGTCTGGTCGGCTCCGCCGCCAACACCGCACCTCTCGATCGGACACTGGCGCATGGCGCCACCCTGCCCGGCCCGGCGCCGGTGATGTTTTTCGCGCCGGTCCAGATCCGCAAGCGCAATACCGATTGGGGCGGGGCCGAATTCACCCGGCGCTTCAACATCGACCAGACCGCCTTCATCACCCACGCCACCACCGGCGACGCTCCCTGGATGACGATCAGCGAGACGCGGGGCATGGACGCGGCCGCGGCGCAGATCCGACAACTGCACGATGGCACCGCCGATCCGCGCGTGGGACATGTCATCGTTTTGGATCAGCCGGCTTCCCGCCTATAGTTGTCGCCGCAACAAGAAACCACACACGCCGGAGGAACTCCCCCCATGAAGTTGGACAACAAGGTCATCGTCGTTACCGGCGGCGGTGCCGGCATCGGCCGGGCGCTGTGCCAGCGTTTCACCGCGGAAGGCGCCAAGGCGGTGATCGCCGTCGACCTGAACGGCGATGCCGCAGCGGAAACCGCCACATCGGGCGCGGCCCAGGGTCATTATCAGGTCGATGTGTCGAATTTCGACCAGATGGCGGCCATGGTCGACGATGTCGAAGCCAAATTCGGTCCGATCGACCTGTTCTGCTCGAATGCCGGTATCGGTCTGGGCGATCCGGACTTCGACAACGCCGCCTCGTCATCCGAGGAACACTGGCAGCGGAGCTGGGGCGTCAATGTCATGGCGCATGTTCATGCGGCCAAGCTGCTGGTGCCGCGCATGAAAGCGCGCGGCCATGGCTATTTCCTGAACACGGTCTCGGCGGCCGGGCTGCTGTCGCAGATCGGCAGTGCCACCTATTCCACCACCAAGCATGCCGCCATCGGCTTTGCCGAAGCGCTGGCGATCGCGCACAAGGATGACGGTATCCGCGTTTCGGCGCTGTGCCCGCAGGGTGTGGAAACCGCCATGCTCCGCTCCATGGCCGGCAACCCCGCCTCGCTCGACGGCGTTCTCACCCCCGAAGACGTCGCCGGCATCGTGGTCGAGGCGATCGAGGCCGAACGCTTCCTGATCCTGCCGCACGAGATCGTGCTGAAATACATGCGCAACAAGACCAGCGATTACGAACGCTGGATCGGCGGCATGGTCAAGCTGCGCCGCAGCATCAAGGCCGCCCGCACCGACTGATCGGGCCAGACTGATCGGGCCAGACGAACCGGGTCGCGTCGGCTCATCGGCCGTGGCCGCCGTGGGGTCAGCCCTGAACCTCCGGCAGCCCGGCCAGATGGCCCAGGAACAGGTCGCGCAGGCTGGTGCCCAGCAGGCGCGCGAAGTCGAACCGGAATGGCGCCATGTCGTCGCGGTCATACAGCGCCGCCAGATGCGGCGGCGGGCTTGCCAGATGATGGCAGCCGATCAGGCAGGCGAAGATACCGGGCATCACCGACGCGGCATCCCGGGCCGACACCCCCAGCACCCGTGCCAGCGCGCGGGTGAAGCTGTCGAGCCGATCGAGCATGCCGCGTTTGCTGGCATAGAGCGCCTCAGGGTCGAGCCTGGGTTCGAGCGACCCGTGCAGCGCGGCATTCAGCCGGGCCATCAGCGGCACATCCATGCACGCCCCGACGATGGCAGCCGACGCAGCCCGTGCTGCATCGGCCTGATAGCCGGCCACCGCCGGATCGGCGGCAGGCTTGGCTGCGAACCGCGCGTCGATGCGGTCGAACCAGCGACGGTTGGTGCGATCATACAGCGCCAGGAACAGGGCTTCCTTCGACGGCGCATATAGATAGACCGTGCCCTTGGCGACGCCGGCCGCGCGGGCCACGTCCTCGATGCCCACCGCCTCGACGGTCGGTGCCGCTTCATACAAGGCACAGGCGGCGTCGAGAATGCTCTCGAACCGCGCGGCCTTGGCCTCGGTGCTGCGGGCGCGCCGGGTGCCCTGCCCGGTCGCGCTGGTGCTGGCGGTCAATCGCGGCATCCTTCGTCCTGCATCATGAGACAGGTCCGGCGCATCGTCCCACCTGTTCCCTCTGGCGCAGGATGGCCGCGAAGTCGCGGCGGGGCAAGCGCCACAGATCGATACAGGTCGCACTGTTTGTCTCGACCAGCCCGGTCCGGAAAGGCATCATCCGCTGCACAATCAAGCCTGCTTGTGAGGAAACAGCCGCCATGTCCATGCGCACCCGCCATCCGATGGGCCCCCGCTTTCACATCACCGGCATCGTCGATGTCGAGCGGATCGAGCGCGAGATGCCGTTGTCGGAGCGCATCGCCTTCACCAGCACCTATGACGTCCTGCGCTGGGCGGCCGATGCCTATGGCGATGCGCCGGCCCTGTCGCTGATCGCAGGCGGAACCGCGGACGAGTTCCCCCGCACCCTGGGCTATCAGGCCTTCTTCAAGGCCGTGACCCGCACCGCCAACGGCCTTGCATCGCTGGGTGTGGGCCGTGGCGACGGTGTGGCGCTGCTGATGCCCAATCTGCCTGAGACCCATCTGGCGATCTGGGGCGCCGAAGCGGTCGGCATCGCCGCCCCGATCAACCCCCTGCTCGGCATCGACCAGATCGCCGAGATCGCGGAGGCGGCCGATGCGCGGGTGATCGTGGCCCCGGGGCCGATGGCCGGCAGCGATCTGTGGGAAAAGGCGCTGGCTGCGGCGGAACGGCTGCCCGCGATCACCACGGTGCTGAAGGTGGGCGGCGGGCCGGTGGACATGGCCCGCCACCCCAAGGTGCGTGATTTCGCCGAGCTGCTGGCGTCCAGCCCCGATGACGCGCCGGTCGGGTGGACGGAGCCGCAGCCCGACGATGTCTGCGCCTATTTTCACACCGGCGGCACCACCGGCACGCCCAAGCTTGCCCGGCATCTGCACCGCAATCAGATCTATATGGGCTGGGTTCTGGCGCGCTTCGTCGACATGTCACCGGCCGACTGCACGCTGTCGGGGCTGCCGCTGTTCCATGTCAACGCGGTGCATGTCAGCGGCCTGGCGCCGTTCATGGCCGGCGCGCATGTGGTGCTGGCCTCCCCCGCCGGCTATCGCAATCCGGCGGTGATCCAGAATTTCTGGCGGCTGGTGGAACGCTTCCGGGTCACCATGTTCTCGACCGTGCCGACGGTGTGCACGGCGCTGATGCAGGTGCCGGTGGCCGGCGCCGATCTGTCGAGCCTGCGCTTCGCCGTGGTCGGCGCCGCCCCCCTGCCGGTCGAGGTGATCCGCAATTTCGAGGCGCTGACCGGCATCCGCATCCTGGAAGGCTATGGCCTGACCGAAGGCACCTGCGCATCGGCGGTGAACCCCGCCTTCGGCCAGCCCGTTGCCGGATCGGTCGGCATCCGCTTCCCCTATCAGGACATGAAGGCGGTGATCGTCGACAGCGACGGCGCTTATCTTCGCGATGCGGCGGTCGATGAAATCGGCGTGCTGTGCCTGAAGGGGCCGAACGCGATCGGCGGCTATAAGCAGGAGCGGTTCAACAAGGGCCTGTTCGTGGCCGATGGCTGGGTGTCCACCGGCGATCTGGCGCGGATCGATGCCCAGGGCCGGATCTTCCTGGCCGGGCGTGCCAAGGATCTGATCATCCGCGGCGGCCACAACATCGACCCGCAATCGATCGAAGACGTGCTGCATGCCCATCCCGCCGTGGCGCTGGCCGGCGCGGTCGGCCGCCCCGACGCCTATGCGGGCGAAATCCCGATCGCCTATGTGACGCTGAAGCCCGGCACCACGGTAACCGCCGAAGCGCTGAAGGACTGGGCGCGAGAGCGCGTCTCGGAGCGCCCGGCCGCCCCGGCCGAGGTGATCATCCTGGACGAGATGCCGGTGACCGCCATCGGCAAGATCTTCAAGCCGACCCTGCGCTATATGGCGACCGACCGGGTCTATGCGGGCGAACTGGCCGGCCTTGCGCATGAACACGGGCTGAGTGCCACGGTCGTCACCGGCCAGGACGGCAGCCATGGCACCGCCGCCATCGTCACCTTGCGCCGGGCCGATGGCAGCGCGGTGCCCGAGGTTCAGCGGCCGGCATTGACCGAAGCGGTCGGCCATGTGCTGGGCCGGTTCCCGGTGTCACACCGGGTCGCCTTCGGCTGATCGGCCCCAACTGCCGAATGACGCTTGATATGCATCATCATCGATGCATATACTTCGACGTCGATGTATAGCGCCGGAGTGCCCATGCCCGCATCAAAGCCGCCACGGCTGATCCATTTGCTCGCCGCCGCCAACCGGCGGGTGATGGCCATAGCCGAAGCCGGGCTGGCCGATCTGTCGTTGACGCCATCGCAATCGGCGGCGCTGTTCGTGCTGGGGGAGCGCGGACGGATATCGGTGACTGAGCTTGGCCAGGTGCTGGATCTCAGCCAGTCCTCGGCCTCGACCCTGGTTCAGAAACTGGAAGCCGCGGGGCTGGTCTCGCGGTCGGCCGATCCGGCCGACCGGCGGGCCGTGACCCTGATGCTGACCTTCGAGGGCGACGAGATGCGGCGCGTCACGGCCCGACGCGCCAACGACCTCAACCGCCGCATGGCTGCCGGGCTGTCCGCCGAGGCACTGGCGGTGATCGCGCAATGGCTGGCCACGGTGGCAACCGATCCCGTGGACCCAGAGCAGGAGACCACACGCCCATGACCGGCACAGCAGCAGCCCCCGCCAGAACCGTCACCGATGATATCCGGGTGGTGACCGATGGCGGGATCACCGAAATCATCTTCGCCCGCCCGGCCAAGAAGAACGCCATCACCAACGATATGTACGGCGCCATCGCCGACGCGCTGGAGGCAGCGGAAGCCGATGACAGCATCCGCGCCGTGCTGATCCATGGCGAGGGCGGCGATTTCACCGCCGGCAATGATCTGGGCGATTTCGCGCAGGTCGCGCGCGGCGACGTGCCCGCCGAGCGCCATGTGGTGCGGGTGTTGAAGGCGCTGGCCCGTTTCCAGAAGCCGGTGATCGCGGCGGTCGAAGGCGCCGCCGTCGGCATCGGCACCACCATGCTGCTGCATTGCGATCTGGTCTATGTGGCCGATGACGCCCGGTTGTCGGTGCCCTTCGTGAGCCTGGCGCTGGTGCCGGAAGCCGCATCCAGCCTGCTGCTGCCGCTGGCGATCGGCCATCGCCGCGCCTATGAGATGTTCGCGCTGGGCGAGGTGTTGAGCGGCACGGACGCCGCATCGATCCAACTGGTCAACAAGGCCCTGCCGGCCGCCGAGGTGCTGCCCGCCGCCCGCGCCGCCGCCGCCCGCATCATCCGCCAGCCGATCGGCGCGCTGAAGGCGACCAAGGCGCTGATGCGCAATGCCGCTCTGATCGGCGTGGTGATGGACAGCGAAAGCCGGGTCTTCGCCGAGCGTCTGCGCTCCCCCGAAGCGGCCGAGGCCTTCACCGCCTTCGCCCAGCGCCGCGCGCCGGATTTCACGCGGGTGGGATGACAACGGCGCCACGCATAGCCAACAGGATGTGATCCATGCCTCCTGACAGAATGCTGTCAGGAGGCATGGGCTATTCATGGGCCATCGACAACGCCAGAACGAGGCTGCACACCATGGATCATCCGGTTCTCGAAATCGTCCGCTTCACAACCCGGCCCGGCACCGCGGTTTCGGATTTCCTGGCCGACGCCGCCCGCATGGACGGGTGGCTTGAGGGGCAGCCCGGCTTCATCCGCCGCCGCCTGGGCCATGCCGACACAGGCGTGTGGATCGACTGCATCGAATGGCGGAGCATGGCCGAGGCCCGCGCTGCGGCCGACGGTCTGATGGCGGAGCCCAGCGCCCGGCCGTTCCTGTCGGCGATCGACGGCGGCAGCGTGGTCATGACCCATCTCGACATCCGCCACGCCGCCTGATGCGCCGCGCCGACCGCCTCTTCGCCATTCTTCAGGCCTTGAGGGGCGGTCGGCTGCGCACCGCCGACCAGTTGGCCGGCATGCTGGAGGTCTCCACCCGCACCATCTATCGCGATCTGGCCGATCTTCAGGGCCAGGGCGTGCCGATCGATGGCGAACGCGGGGTCGGCTATCTGTTGCGCGACGGCTTCTTTCTGCCGCCGCTGGCCCTGTCGGCCCTGGAACTTGAAGCGCTGACCTGGGGCGTCGCCCTGGTCCGCGCCCATGCCGATGAAAGCCTTGCTGCGGCAGCACGCGAGCTGGAGGTGAAGCTGAAGGCGGCGGTCAGCACCGCGGGGTCACTGCCGCCGGCCACTGTCGCCGCCTATGGGTTCAGGGTATCGGCTGCCGATCGTGACCGGCTGCGCATGGCACGCGAAGCCATCGCCGGGCGCCGGGTTCTGGCGCTGACCTATGCCGATGCCGCCGACCGACCGTCGGTGCGCCAGATCCGCCCCCTGGAACTGCAGCATTGGGGCGCGGTCTGGACCCTGACCGGATGGTGCGAACTGCGCGGGGATTTCCGCGTGTTCCGCATCGATCGCATCCGGAGCATGACCGACACCGGCACCCGCTTCCGCGACGAGCCGGGCAAGCGGCTGGCCGACTATCTTCGCAGCCTGAAGCCGCCGCCCGACGGGTGTTGAGGGATCGGGTGTTGAGATATCCGGCCCGACCTCTGGTCAGAGCTGAACGATGCCGCGGGCATATTGATCGGGCCAGGGCAGATCGGCGCCCAGCGCCTTGGCGGCACGCAGCGGCCAGTGCGGATCGCCCAGCATCACCCGCGCCAGGGCCACCAGATCGGCGCGGCCATTGGCGATGATCTCTTCGGCATGTTCCGGCTGGGTGATCAGGCCGACGGCGGCGGTGGGGATGCCGGCCGCCCGGCGGATCGCCTCGGCGAACGGCACCTGATAGCCGGCATAGGCCTTCAGCTTCTGGCGCGGATCGCCGCCGCCCGACGAACAGTCGATCAGGTCGACATCGCCGCGCGCCTTCAGCCGTGCCGCGATCGCGACGCTGTCGGCAATATCGAGGCCGCCTTCAACCCAGTCACTGCACGACAGCCGCACGAACAGCGGCAGATCCGCCGGCCATTCCGACCGCACGGCATCCAGCACCAGCATCAGCGCCGCCATGCGCCGGTCGGCATCGCCGCCGAAGGCATCATCGCGGGTGTTCGACAACGGGCTGAGGAAGGAATGCAGCAGATAGCCATGGGCGCCATGCACTTCGATGATCCGGAAGCCGGCGCGGCGGGCACGGGCAGCCGAGGCCGCGAAGGCATCGGCGACACGACGGATGCCGTCTTCGTCCAGCGCCCGCGGCACCGCATGGGCGGGCGAGAACGCCGCATCCGTGGGCCCCACCGGCTGCCAGCCGCCCTGATCGGGCCCAAGCAGCGTGCCGCCGCGCCAGGGCGCATCGGTGGACGCCTTGCGCCCGGCATGGGCCAACTGAATGGCCGGCACCGCGCCCTGCGCCTCGATGAAGCCGGTGATGCGGGCGAAGGCCGCTTCCTGACCATCGGTCCACAGACCCGGGCACCAGGGGGTGATGCGGCCTTCGGGCAGGACGGCGGTCGCCTCGGCGAACACGATCCCGGCACCGCCCTTGGCGAAGCCGCCCAGATGCGCCAGATGCCAGTCGCCGGCAATCCCGTCGCGGGCACTGTACTGGCACATCGGCGCGATCATGATCCGGTTGCGGGCGGTCACCGACCGGAAGCTGACCGGATGGAACAGCGCAGGGTCCCGACCCGGGGCCGGAATGGCGCTGGGAATGGCGGCAGGCTTGGCGGCATCGGCCATCGGGCGATCTCTTTCAGCAGACGACATGCAATAGGCTTCGGTGTGGCAGGATGACCCGGCCGGCGGCCCTTGCCAAGCCCACACCCCGCCTGTATCGCCGGCCGGAATATCAGCCCGCTGTCCGCCCGCGCCGCAGATGGCGGACCGCCAGCCCCGACGGCGGCAGCAGCGATGCCGCCAGCGACAGCATCCAGGCCTGGAACGGCGACATCGCCGTCACCGCCAGAGCCATGACGGTGGTGAAGACAGCCAGACTGCTCATGCCGCCCATCGCCGCCAGCATGGTCTGGCGGGCGGTTTCGGGGCCATAGCGCTGGTGGACGGTCAGCGAGATCGCAATCATGCCGATCGGAAACCCCATCAGCAGCCCGGCCCAGATCGGGCCGGCAAGTGCGGCCACGATCGTGACGCTGGCCACCAGCACCCCTGCCAGACAGCCGCGGATCGCCAGATCCAGCAGCCGGCGGGCGCCACGCGGTGCCGGGCCATCGCCGGCGGCATGGCGGCAGAACCGCAAGGCCACGATCGCCGCCGCCACATAGAGCGGCAACGCCACCACCAGATCCAGCGGCAGCGCCGCCGTCGCGGCCGCCACCACCACCCAGACCAGGATAGAACAGCCGACGGCCGCAAAGGCGCCCATGCGGTTAGCGACCAGAATGAAGGTGGCGACGAAGATCAACGTGGCCGTCAGCGCCATCAGCGTCGCCACCGCCGCATCGTGCAGAAAGGCCGGCGGGTGCTGATCGAGCAGAAAGAAGAAGCCCGGTCCCATCACGATCGGCAGGCCGGCGGCAATGCCGCCCAGCGCCGGCCCGGCATGCTGGACCAGCAGCGAGACGCCCATCACCACGATGGCGGTCGCGATGACGCGCGCCATGACCGGCAGCAACTGGGCGGTGATATCTGCAAGCAGCATATCCATGGGTCGGGGGCCCCTCTGGATATCCGCTCAGGCGCCGTGTCGGCGCACGACCAGCGCCTCGATGCCGGCCGCGGCATTCAACAGCGCATGATCGGTGCCGTTGCGCCCCAGAACCATCAGCCCGGCCGGCAGCGTGCCCGGCTCGGCGATCGGCAGAGTGACGCCGCAGAAATCGAGGACATTGCCGAAAGTGGGGTTGCGCAGCACCATCAGGTTCAGGCGGGTGTAATCGGCATCGGCGGCCAGATCTTCGATCTTCGGCGGCACGATCGGGATGGTCGGCATCAGCAGCGCATCGAAGGGGCGGAGCGCCCGGTCGGCCGCCGCGATCATCCGCCGGCGGCGGTTGAGCAGGTCGATGTAGTCCGCCGCCGACATCTCGGCGCCGCGCCGGATGCGGGTCATCACCCGCTGATCATAGCCGGCGCCGGACCGCTCGATCAGCGCCCGATGCCAGGCCCAGCTTTCGGCGGCGGTGAAGCCGCCGGCGGCATTCAGTTGCGGCACCTCGGCGATTTCCGGCAGCTCCAGCTCGATCAACCGGGCGCCGGCATCGCGCAGCCGCTTCAGCGCCGCGTCATAGGCGCCGGCGACGTGATCGTCGACACCCTCCATCGGCAGGCCACGGGCAACCGCGAAGGTCATGTGCGACGGATCGCGCGGCACCAGAACCCGCGGCGCCTCTCCCGCCAGCACGGCGTCGACCGTGGCGCAGCAGGCGACCGTGGGCGCCAGCGGCCCGATCGAATCCAGCGCCGGCGACAGCGGCAGCGCCCCGTCCAGCGGCACCCGCGCCTGTGACGGCTTGAAGCCGACGATGCCGGCGAAGCAGGCCGGAATCCGGATCGAGCCGCCGGTATCGGTGCCGATCGCGGTCACGGCCATGCCCTTGACCACCGAAATGCCGGCACCGGCCGACGAGCCGCCGGGAATGCGGCTGGCATCGATGGCGTTGCCCGGCGTGCCGTAATGCGGGTTCAACCCCACGCCGGAAAAGGCGAACTCCGTCATATTGGTCTTGCCGGTGATCACAGCCCCGGCGGCACGCAGCCGGGCGACAATGACCGCATCGGCGGATGCAGGGGCCGCGTCCTTCAACACCACCGACCCGGCCGTGGTGGTCTCGCCGGCGACGTCGAACAGATCCTTGATCGAGATCGGCATGCCGGCAAGCGGCCCCTGCGCGATGCCAGCCGCGCGCAGGTGATCGGCCGACAGCGCCGCCGCGCGCGCGGCGGCGTCATAGACCCGGGTGAAGATCTGCGCCCCCGGCGTGAACCCCTCGTCATGGATGCGGACAAGCGCCGTCTCGGCAAGCTTGCGCGCCGACACCGTGCCGTTATGAAAACCGGCTGCGACATCGGCGAGAGGGGTCGGGTAGGTCATCTCCGGCGCGTCCTTCGTTATGAGGGAGGGCATGGTGGGGTTATGAAGGCGAAGCGTGGCAGCGCCCCCTGATCGTCACGCAACGATGGGCAGCACCTTCGTGGTATAGCGGTGAACGATCCGGCGGCCAAGCACCGGGTCGTCCAAATGGACCTCGAAAGCCTCGGCCGGCCGGATGCCGCCGATCACCGCCAGCGTGCCGCACAGCATGGCCTGCCCTGCCGCCAGCCGGCTGTCGCCGCCGGTGTAATCGGCGATCAGCGTCCGCGGGTCGAGCAATCCGGCCACGGTGCCCGCCTGATAGGGCACCGCCTCGCCCCCGATGATCGCGAAGGACTGCAAGGTCAGACGGTCCCAATGGCCCACGACCTCGTCGAACCGCCAGGCCTCGCGCGCCACCGGCTTCGGCGCCATCTGCTTCGACACCGCCACCGAATAGGCCTCGACCCGCCGGTCGGTATGGTCGGACCCGACGGTGACCCACATGCCGTCATCGGTGCCGATCAGCACCGCCTCCGCCTCTCCGGAACTGTCGGGGCCCAGCACTTCGATCTCGTCGGCCTGGGTCAGCATCTGCGCAGACAGGCGGTAGAATAACGGCACGCTCGACGGCCGGGGCACGCCGATCGCCTCCAGCTCGCGGATATGCTCCTCGACATGATGGCGGTCGCGGCCGGCCCAGCCGGCAATGATCAGGCTGGTGACCGCGACCTGCAGCCGGTGGTTTTCGGGAGTCTTCAGAATGAGCGTGGACATGAGGGTGGCATCTCCTCGATACGGGCGGCAGCCCGGAGGGTGGTGGCCAAGAACGGCGCAAAACGTGACGGGGGGTGGTCAGCCGGCCATGGCGGTCGGCAGATACAGCGCGATGCCCGGAAACAGCACCAGCAGCAGCGCCATCACCAGCATGGCGCCGACAAAGGGCAAGGCGCCGACCATCACCTGGTTCAGCGACACGCCGCCGCCGACACCCTGCACGACATAGAGGTTGAGCCCGACCGGCGGCGTGATCAGCGCCATTTCCACCATCAGGATCAGCAGCACGCCGAACCAGATCGGATCGAAGCCGAGCGCTGTGATCACCGGCGCCACGATCGGGATGGTGATCACCATCAGCGACAGGGTTTCGATGAAGA
The DNA here is from genome assembly GCF_039630945.1 of Tistrella arctica. NCBI lineage: Bacteria > Pseudomonadati > Pseudomonadota > Alphaproteobacteria > Geminicoccales > Geminicoccaceae > Tistrella > Tistrella arctica. The sequence goes on along the minus strand of NZ_JBBKTV010000001.1, from coordinate 252,927 downwards.
AGCCCAGGATCACATACATCAGAACGATGCAGGCGAGCATGCCATAGGGGCCGAAGCCCAGCCCGTCGATCAGCGCCTGCAGATCGCGGGTGACGCCGGCGCCGGCGAGCACGAAGTTCAGGAAATAGGCCGAGATGATGATCAGCATGATCATCGCCGTGGTCTTGATCGAGGCCTCGACCGCGGCCTTCAGCATGCGCAGGTTGAAGCTCCGGTTGGCGATGGAGAGCCCCAGGGCCGCGACCACGCCCAGCGCCGCCGCCTCGGTCGGCGTCGCCCATCCGGCATAGATCGAACCCACGATCACCGCGAACAGCCCCAGCACCGGCAGCAGATCGGGCAGCACCCGCAGCCGCTCGCCCCAGCCGGCCGGGCGCCGTGGCCCGCCCAGCGACGGCTTCAGCACGCAGGCGCCGGCGGCGGTGGCCATGAACAGGGCCGCCAGCAGCAGGCCGGGGATCAAGCCGGCCAGAAACAGGCGCGGGATCGAGGTTTCGGTCAGGAAGCCATAGACGATGAGGTTGATCGAAGGCGGGATCATGATGCCGAGCGTGCCGCCGGCCGCGATCGAGCCCGCGAACAGCCGGTTGTCATAGCCGAGCGCCCTGGCCTGCGGCATGGCGACCGCGCCCACCGTCGCCGCGGTCGCGACCGACGAGCCCGAGGTGGCGGAAAACAGGGTTGCGGTGCCGATATTGGCATGCAGCAGGCCGCCCGGCATCCAGGACAGCCATTTGTCGAGGGCGGCATAGGTGCGCCCGGCGATACCGGCGCGGACCAGAATTTCCCCCAGCAGCACGAACAGCGGCACCGCGATCAGCAGAAAGCTGTTGCTGGTGCTCCAGAACACCTCGCCCATCGCCTTGTAGAGCGGAAAGAACGAGAAGCTCTGATCGATGAACAGGCCGAGTGCGACCAGGGTCGCCGCGATCGGCACGCTCAACAACAGCAGAACCAGCAGAACGACAAGGGCGGCTCCGAGCACGGGCGGCGCTCCCGACAGGCGTGAATGGAATGGGGCTGTGATGGTGCATCAGGCAAGGTGGATCGAGGATCAGCGCGGACGGGAGTGGTCGTTCCCGGCAATCTCGTCTTCCAGGCTGCGATTGCCCCAGACCCGCGCCACGGCGTCATGCTCGCCGCTGACGGCACCAAGCACGGTCCGCGCCGCGATGACGAAGACCGTAAAGGCGAACCACACCAGCCCGGCCATCCACAGCATCTGCGGAATCCACAAGGGCGTCTGAAGCGGCGTGTTGGCGGTGGACCCGCGGCGCAGCGTGCCGGCCAGCAATTCCTGCACCTGCGACAGCAGCACGATCACGAACAGCGCCATCACCAGAATGGAAATCACATCCAGCACCACCCGCAACCGCGGCGACAGGCGCATATAGATGACATCGATCCGGATATGCGCCTTCTCGATCAGCGCGTAGGCAAGACCCCAACTGGTCACGATCGCCAGCACATAGCCCGACAGCTCATGAGCGCCGTGCAGCGAGGATCCGAACAGCCGCAGCACGATTTCGGCCACGATCATCGCGACCGCCGCGAACAGCAGCACGCCGCAGGCCCAGACCCCTGCCCGGCTGATCGTGGCCGCGACGTTAAGCACACGGTCGAGGAACCGGCCGGCGGCGGTTCCGGAAACCGGCATGGTCATGGCGTGGGCGCTCCTGCGGCCAGAAGAGGACGAACCGTGTCGATGGCCCGTCCGGCGATCATCATCCACCGGACGGGCAATGGCGTCAGGCAGCCGCTTACTTGGCGACGGCGGTCAGGCCCGATGCCGCACCGGCGGTCTCGTTCCAGGCGGTGACCACCTCCGGATCGACCCGGCTGGCCCAGCCCGGCAGGATGATGTCGGTCAGGATGCCGCGCGCCAGTTCCCGGTCGGCATCCGTCACCTGAACCAGCGTCATCTTGCCGGCCGGACCACGGCCGCACGTCCCCTTGCCGGTCAGGCAGGCGATGCCCTCGACCGTCTCACCCATGGCCGCGTCCCAGACCGGCGCCTCGAACTTGGTCGCCAGTTCCCGTTTCACGAAGGCCTGGGCCACGGGATCGATCTCGGCCCATTTGTCCTTGTTAGCGGCGGTCACGACATAGTCCCAGCCGCCCAGCGGCATCGGCAGCAGATGGGTCGAGACCTCATGCCAGCCCGAGCTGTAGCCCGACAGCGAGCCGGTGACGGCGCAATCCACAACCTTGCGCTGAAGTGCTGCCGGCACTTCCGAGAAGGCGAGCGTGATGCCCTCGGCGCCCAGCGCGTTCAGAAATTCGGCGGTGGTCCGGCCGCTGGCACGGACCTTCTTGCCCTTCAGATCCGACAGGCCGGAAATCGGCGCGTTGCAGAACACGATCTGGCTGGGATAGGGCACGATCGCCAGGATCTCGGCGTTGAAGCGCTTGCCGAAGGCCTCGTTCAGCACCGGGCGATAGGCCTCGACCAGCTTCCTGGCATCGGGCACGCCCGGCGCGATCATCGGCATGTCCAGGCCCTCGATCTCGGGCGCATCCTCGATCGAGTAATCGGCGACCGTTGCACCGATGGTGAACACGCCCCGCGACAGCAGGCGATAGACTTCCGCCCCCGCCAGGCCCATCTGGTCGAAGGTCGTGACCTGGGTCTCGACCGCGCCATTGCTGTCCTTGGACAGCGTCTCGCCCCAGAACGGCTTCTCGAAATTCTTGTGCAGGCTGAGGCCGCTCCAACTGCCGACGAAGCTGAGCTGGGTGGCCGGCACATCGGCGGCACCGGCCGTGGCCGGCAGGGCAAGGGCGGCAGCGGCAACGCCGGCAAGGGCGAGACGGCGCAAGCTGGGGCGCAAGGCGACAGGCTTGATGGTGCTGGTCATCTGATCCTGAACTCCGTGTCGGTGGGGTCGCCGCCCGATGCACGGCCGGGCGATCTGCATCTTATGGGTCAAGCTGTCACGGCACCGGCGGTGGCCGGTGCGACGTCGTCAGATCACCGCCAGGCGCGCATTGCGCAGGTCGGTGATCAGCATATGGCCGGGCACATGGGCGATCGCGATCGGCGGCTTCGCCGCCTCCACCGCCACCTGAGGGGTGACGCCGCAAGCCCAGAACACCGGAATTTCCCCCGGACCGATCACCGGATCATCCCCGAAATCGGCCCGCATCAGATCATTGATGCCGATCGCCGCCGGATCGGTCAGATGCACCGGCGCGCCATGAACCGCCGGAAACCGGCTGGTGACCTGAACGGCGCGGATGGCATCGGCCGGCTTGAACGGGCGCATCGACACCACCATGCCACCACCGAACCGCCCGGCCGGCACCAGGGGAATGGTGCTGCGATACATCGGGACATTGCGGCCCAGGCTGACATGGCGGACATCCAGCCCGTCCTGGATCAGCGCCTCTTCGAAGGAAAACGAACACCCGATGACGAAGGTCACCAGATCATCCCGCCAGATGTCGCCGATTTCCAGCGGATCATCGGCGTCGGCAATCCCGTCGCGAAACACGCGATAGCGCGGCAGATCGGTGCGGATGTCGATATCGGCGCCCAGCGACGGCAGATGCGGATTACCCGGTTCGCCCACCGCCAGCAACGGGCATGGCTTGGGATTGGCCTGGGCGAAACGCAGGAAGTCGCCGGCATGGCTGTCGGGCAGGATGATGACATTACCCTGCACGAAGCCGGGCGCCAGCCCCGCGGTCTGGCCGGTAAAGGCACCGGCCCGGATCTGCGCCCGGCATGAAGCCGGCACCTCCGCGCGCACCTCTCCTGCCGCTGCATGCACCATGCCCGCTGCCATCCCGCATCCCGTTCCTGAAAGCGTCCCCGAAGGCCAGAGCCACCATCCCCCGGCGTCTCTGTGACAGCAAGGCTACGCCCGTATGACTGAGCGGGTCCAATGATTCGTTTGGATGGTCATTGATCGAAAAACCTGATCAGTCGCGGGGGCTGCCTGGTATTCAGGCGGCGCCTCGCTGGCGGCCACAGGGGCTCGACACATCTATAGAGAGTAATACGGCAGGCAATATGTGATTATGATTGCGCATTATAGAAAGGAGAGTTTAGCATTATCCTATACACGCATAGCTTATGGTCACGCTGATGCCATCCCCGCCAACCGACCGCCAGATACCGGACTTCATCGTCGAGCCAGAACGGCTGCTGAAGCTGAGCCGTGCTGCCTACCCGGTTGAAGCCATTCTTCATGTCGCCTATGAACTGGCATCCGAGGCTGTCATCTGGCTGGCACCGGCGTCAGAAGCTTCCGACGCATCCGTTCATCTGATCGCGTTCGCCGCCCGTCCTGACGGGCTGGGCGCTCCGATAGACGACAGGCTGAGCGCCCGTTTTCTCGACAAGCTGACCGATCAGACACTTCGCGTGGTGCTGCGTGACAGTACGGCACCGATACGCAACGCAGTCTTTGACGCCGCGATGGCGGCCGTAAGGGCACGATGACCGTCGTGGGTCTGGAACCATCACTCAGGCTGATGCCGTTCCGCTTCGAGCGTCTGGCGGAGCCGCCCGGGCAGGTGCTGTTGACGCAGGATGGCGGCGATTTCATCATGCTTGACACCCTTGCCTTCACACAGGTGATCACCAGCCCTGACGGGTTGGAGAGCGGCTTGCGGGACGATCTTCTGGCCCGCGGCTTTCTGTGCCATGACGGGGATCAGACTGCGGCCCGGATCACTGCGGCCCAACTCGCCACCCGCAAGCGCTTCATAGGGGAAGGTCCATCACTGCACATCTGTGTTGTGACGCTGCGATGCGACCATGCCTGTACCTATTGTCAGGTATCTCGGCGCGGCCCGTCCGCAGCCGGGTTCGACATGTCGGAGATAACGGCGCGTGCGGCTGTCCGGCGGATATTCGAAAGTCGGGCACCGGCGCTGACCATTGAATTCCAGGGCGGCGAACCGGCGCTGGCCTTCGACCGCGTGCGGCAGATCACCAGCGATGCGCGCGCACGCGCCAAGGCGGATGGACGTATCGTCCAGTTCTCGATGGTCTCGACCCTGCAACGGCTCGACGACGACATGCTCGGGTTCTGTCGCGATCACGAGATTGCGCTATCGACATCGATCGATGGTCCCGCCGCTCTGCATGATCGCCATCGCCAGCGCCCGGCTGGCGGCGCCTTTGAAGCCACGCTGCAGGCGCTCGACCGTGCCCGCAAGTTTGTGGGCGCCGATGGCATTGCCGCGATCGCAACGATCACCGGCGACAGCATCAATCACCCCGAAGAGGTCGTCGACACCTATGTCGAGGCCGGATTCCGGTCGATCTTTGTCAGGCCGGTTGCACCATATGGCTTTGCGCGCCGTCACGCCGGACTGGCGCCGTCAACACAGGATTTCATCGCCTTCTATCGTCGGGCGCTCGATCGGTGCATCGCGCATTCCCTTGCCGGACGGCCGATTGAGGAAGCTTACGCAGCAATCCTCCTGACACATATCCTCACGCCCTTTGGCGGAAACTATGTCGATCTGCGTTCACCGGCGGGCGCCGGACTAGGCGTGCTGGTCTATGACCACGACGGCGGAGTCTATGTCTCGGATGAAGCCCGGATGCTGGCAGCCACCGGCGACCGGCGATTGAGGATCGGCGATGTCGGGATGTGCATGGATCAGCTGATGGAGAGCCAGACCATTCCGGCCCTTCTGGCATCGGGGCTGGCCGAAAGCCTCCCCGGCTGCTGGAGCTGCGCCTTTCAGCCATATTGCGGCAATGATCCCGTACATCATCTTGCCACCTGCGGAGACCCGGTTGGCCATCGGGCTTTCAGCGACCACTGCGCCCGTCACAAAGCCTTGTTCAAAATGCTCTTCGCTCACATTGCGGCTGGCGATCCGGCCATAAACCGCGTCTTTTCCTCTTGGATCGGGCGCCAGACTCTTGCCGACATCTCCGGCACCGTTCGGCTTGATTGAGGAGAAGGCGTCTTCATGGCCCTGCCGCTTCACCAACGTCTTACCTATGCGGGCCCCCCGACCACGATAGACGTTGCAAAGATTGCGGACTTCGACGTGCTCGCCACTGGACGAGTGCCACTGGAACGCTGCGTTCTCTGGCAGGATGACGTGATCGCAGGTCTTTTACCCGCCTCGGCACTGGCAGTTGCCGCGGGTGTTTTCGGGGCCGGCCATCCCGCCCCGCCTCAGGGCTACACCGGCCCCTGGTGGGGTGCCGGAGGTCGTCGAGATCTGGTGGCGCCGGGAGATGTGGTCGGGTTGTCGCCGGATAATGGCCTTGCCACAGTGCTGTGGCGGCGTGGATCACACGCCAACACATTGCTGGCCACTGAACGTTGCAACAGCCTGTGCCTGATGTGCTCTCAGCCACCACGCGCAAGTGCCGACGATCATCGGCCCGCGCATCTGATCCAGATCATCGAACTGATCGATCCGGATGAACCTCAACTTGGCATTTCAGGCGGTGAACCCACCCTGCTTGGCGAGGGGCTGGCTGCCGTGATCACGGCAGCCCGACACCACCTTCCCAACACCGCCTTGCATGTCTTGAGCAATGGCCGGCGCTTCGCCGACCGGGACATCGCCATGTCATTGGCCGGCATTGCCCCGGATGCGGTGACATGGGGTATTCCCGTCTATGGCGATGTTGCGGCACTGCATGATTATGTCGTGCAGGCACCTGGCGCGTTCAGCGAAACGATCGAGGGCCTTTATAACCTGGCATCGATCGGTGCCGTCGCCGAAATCAGGATCGTCCTCACCCGGCCGACCGTCGAGCGGCTGGAAGCACTTTCCCGCTTCATTTACCGCGCCCTGCCCTTCGCCGCGCATGTTGCCTTCATGGGGCTGGAACCCATGGGCTTCGCCCGTCGAAACCGCGATGCGATCTGGATCGACCCGGCTGACTTTGCAACGCCACTGGGCCGCGCGGTTCATCGTCTCGCAGCTCATGGCATGACCGTGTCACTGTACAACCTGCCACTGTGTGTGCTGCCGGCCGATCTCCATCGGTTTGCCAGAGCCTCGATCTCGGACTGGAAGAATGATTTTGCACCGGTCTGTGCGCCATGCCCGGCCCGCGCTGCCTGTGCCGGATTCTTCGTCTCGGCAGATGCCCGCTGGATCGGCCGCGACGTCCGCCCCCTTACTGACTGGCCAGCGCCTCGCGATGGAGCAGATATCTCATGTCCCGCTTGATCAGAAAGACCATGGCTGCGTTGGCGAGCCTGTCGCTGCCAGCCCTGTTATCCGGCCTTATGCCTCAACCGGCACTGGCCTCGCAAGGTGGCACGCCTGCAATCGGACCAGACGGGCGCCTGAGCGTGCCTGTATTCGCCAATCCCTTCGATATTGCCGGAAATGGCCTCGACCGCTTCGCGGGGCATCGCAGCCATTCAAGCCATCGCAGCCACTCAAGCCACCGATCTCACTATTCCTCAAGCAGTTATCGCAGCACACCCAGTTACACCGCGCCCACCTATACCCCGCCGCGCTATGCACCGCCAAGCAGTGCTGCGCCAAGCCAGGCATCACCTCGAACATCATCATCTGGAACCACGCCGGGCCTTTCCGGTTCAGGGCAGAGTGCCGCCGTCGCCGCGACCCGCGCGGAGGTGAGGGATATGGTGCTCCGTGCGCAGATCGCACTCAACGCCCGAGGCTATGATGCTGGTCCGGCCGATGGCGTCCTCGGCAACCGTACCCGCAATGCTATACGCTTGTTTCAGGGCGACAATCAGGTGCCGGTCACCGGGCGCCTGGATGGCGACACCCTCGTGAAGCTCGGCATCACGGGCATGTGACGGGTGCGGTATCCGTCTCTGCGACCTGCACCCTATCCGCCCCCGCCGTCACCGCTGGATCGAGGGCCTGCATCGCCGCGTGCTGACTGAGGAAGACGCGGCCGGTCAGCGTGTCGAGGAAATGGCTGTGGCCGAGGCGGTCCATGACCGGGCCCTTCACTTCCGACAGATGGAAATCGATGCCGGCTTCGGCGAGGCGGCGGTTGATCGCCTCCAGGCTCTCCAGCGCCGACAGGTCGATCAGATTGACCGCCGGGCACATCAGCACGACATGGCGGAGCGCCGGACGGCAGGCGACCAGAGACGCGATGCGGTCTTCGAGCGCCCGGGCATTGGCGAAATAGAGGCTCTCATCGATCCGCACCGACAGCACCTGCGGCGAGGTCGCGACCGCGTGCCGGTCGACGTTGCGGAAATGCTGGCTGCCGGGCACCTGGCCGACCACCGCCATATGCGGCCGGGCGCTGTGGCGCAGGAACAGCGCCAGCGACAGCACCACGCCGGTCAGAATGCCGACCTCGACGCCTGCCAGCAGCACCCCCAGAATGGTCGCCACCATCGCCAGGCCATCGGCGCGCGCATAGGCCCAGGCGCGCAGCGGTGCCTTCAGATCGACCAGCGACAGCACCGCCACGATGATCGTCGCCGCCAGAACCGCTTGTGGCAGATCGCGGAACAAGGGTGTCAGGAACAGGGCGGCCGCGGCAATGCCGACGGCCGTGAACACCCCCGCCATCGGGGTCTGGGCGCCGGCGTCGAAATTGACCACCGACCGCGCGAAGCCGCCGGTGACCGGATAACCGCCCGAAACCGCGGCGGCAATGTTGGCCGCGCCCAGACCGACCAGTTCGGCATCGGCCGAGATCCGCTGCCGGCGCTTGGCGGCGAGGGTCTGGGCGACCGACACGCTTTCAACGAAGCCGATCAGCGAGATCAGCGCCGCCGGCCCGGCCAGCGCCATCACCGCGTCCAGGCCGAGCGGCGGCAGGGTCAGCGGCGGCAGACCGGCCGGCAGCACCCCCACCACCCGGACCCCCATCGCCGCGAGATCCAGCCGGTCGACGACCAGGATCGAGGCCAGAACAGCGACCGCCGGCGCCGCCTTGGCGGCGGCCTCCGCCGTGCGCGGCCCAAGGCCGGCGCGCCGGAACAGCGGCTTCAATCCTGTGCGGCCCCAGCCCAGAAAGGCCAGAGCCGCGCCGCCGACCGCCAAGGTCGGCCAGTTGACACCTCGGGTGATCAGCCCGTCATAAAGGAATGTCAGAATTGCCGGCAGGGTGTCGCCGCGCGCCGAAACACCCAGAAGATGCCCGGCCTGCCCGGCCGCGATCAGCAATCCGGATGCCGTGATGAAGCCGCCGATGACCGGGTGGCTGAGAAAATTGGCGACGAAGCCCAGCCGGAGCGCCGCCATCGCCAGCAGCATGACACCCGACAGCCCGGCCAGAAGCAGCGCCGCCGCCGCCGGGTCGATGCCGGTGCGGGCTGCCGCCTCGGCGGTCGCGGCGGCGGTCATCAGCGACACCACCGCCACCGGCCCGACCGCCAGGGTCCGGCTGCTGCCGAACGCCGCATAGGCGATCAGCGGCAGGATCGAGGCATAGAGCCCCGCCGCCGGCGGCAGCCCCGCCAGCATGGCATAGGCCAGGCTCTGCGGAACCAGCATGATGGTGACGATGATCGCCGCAAGGCCGTCGGCGCCGGCCGTCTGGCCATCATAGCGCCGCAACCAGTCGATCGCGGCCGGACGGAACATGGCCATGAGATGGCAGATCCTCGGGGACGGAAGCCGGCACGTCGAAACCGCACATCCGGAATGGTGCCGGGCAGGCTGCAACGCGGCCTGCCCGGAAGACCGATCAGCGTTGCCGCATCGGACAGGTGCGGACGCCGAGCAGCGTGTAAGCCGGGCACCAGCGCAGCAGGCCGGTCGCCAGCGGCACGATCCCGATCAGGCCATACCAGCGCCAGGACGGGTCACCCCAGACGACCACGGAAAGCAGGGCGAGCCCGGCCACAATGCGCAACACGCGGTCGAGACCGCCGACATTCGCCATCATCTCGTTCATCTTTCTACGACTGAAGATCTGCGTTGAGAGACCGGACCGAAGAGTTCTTGTCAGTGGACCATGCGTTGACGGTCAGAACAGATTGACCGGGATCTTGAGATAGGAGACCCCGTTATCTTCCGGCTCCGGCATCCGGCCGGCGCGCATGTTCACCTGCACCGAGGGCAGGATCAGCCGCGGCATGCCCAGCGTCGCGTCGCGTGCCTGACGCATCGCCACGAAGTCATCCTCGCTGATGCCGTCACGGACATGGATGTTGCCCGCCCGCTCGGCACCGACCGTGGTCTGCCAGACATAATCGCTGCGCCCCTCGGGCAGATAGTCGTGGCACATGAACAACCGGGTCGCGTCGGGCAGATCGAACAGCCGCCGGATCGAGCGATAGAGCTGCCGGGCATCACCACCGGGAAAGTCGCAGCGCGCGGTGCCGTAATCGGGCATGAACAGCGTGTCGCCGACGAAGCCGGCATCGCCGATCAGATAGGTCATGCAGGCCGGGGTATGGCCGGGGGTGTGGATCGCCCGCGCCTGGATGCCCCCCACCGCAAACGCCTCGCCATCGGCGAACAGATGGTCGAACTGGCTGCCGTCGCGGGCGAAATCGACGCCGGCATTGAAGGCCTTGCCGAACACGGTCTGAACCGTGCGGATGCCATCCCCGATGCCGATCCGCCCGCCCAGCGCCGCCCGCACATAGGGTGCGGCCGACAGATGATCGGCATGAACATGGGTTTCCAGAATCCAGTCGACCGTCAGCCCCCGATCCCGCACCCGGCCGATCAGCGCATCCGCCGAGGTGGTCGCCGTCCGGCCCGCGGCCGGGTCGTAATCCAGAACCGGATCGACCACCGCGGCATGACCTGATGCCGGATCGATCACGATATGCGACACGGTGTTGGTGGCAGGGTCGAACAGGCTGTCGACCTGGGGTTGCAGGCTGGTTCCGGTCGAGGCGAGAATCATCGACATCACCTTGAAAATTCGGGAAAAGACGGGCCGGACCGCGTGGCGGAAGCGGCAATCAGCCGCTGCGGGCGATGCGGGCGCCGACCTGGCGGCCACGGGCGATCATCCGCATCAGCACCATGCCGAACAGCATCGCCACCACGAAGGCCACCACCCCCGGCGCGCCCGACCCCAGCGAGGCGACGGCCGGGCCCGGACAATAGCCGGCCAGCCCCCAGCCGATGCCGAACAGGGCAGCACCACCGATCAGGCGGCGGTCGATCTGCGTGGCCGTGGGCCACGAGAAACTGGCGGCAAGGACCGGCCGGCCACGGCGGCGCACCAGCCGATAGCCCGCGAAGGTCACGATCACCGCCCCGCCCATGACAAAGGCCAGAGCCGGATTCCACGCGCCGGCAACATCCAGGAAACCCAGAACCACCGCCGGATCGGTCATGCCGGCAAGTGCCAGGCCGGCACCGAAGATCAGGCCGGATATCAACCCGGAGATGAGAGAGCGCATATCAGTCTCCTGCTGTCGCGGCGCGGGCCAGGGAATAGGTCAGGTGGGCGCAAGTGGGGATCAGGTGGGCATCGGTTCAGATCAGATGCCGGACGACGAAAACCGTTGCGGCACCGGTCGCCATGAAGGTGAGCGTGGCCGCCAGAGAGCGCAGCGACAGCCGCGACAGGCCGCAGACACCATGGCCGCTGGTGCAGCCCGATCCCAACACCGTGCCCATGCCGACCAGCAGCCCGGCCAGGATCAGCATCGGCGGCGACACCACCGGCGCCCCCACCGGATTGCCACCGGTAACGGCCGCAACCACGACCGGTCCCAGCACCAGCCCGACCAGGAAGGCCACGCGCCAGCCGCGATCGCCAGCCCCGGCCGGTGCCGGCGGCAACAGCGCCGCCAGGATGCCGCTGATGCCCATGATGCGGCCCTGAAACAGCATCAGCCACACGGCGGCCAGACCGATCAGCGCGCCACCGGCCAGCGCGATCAGCCAGATCTGGATCATGTCGGGTGTCATCGGCGCGGCTCCTTGGTGGACAGCCTCAATTGTTCAACGGTCGGATTCGCCGGTCACGCCGGCGGGTCGGCGCAATAGGTCGCGTACAGGAACCCCAGCAGCGACGCCACATCCGGCCGGTCGAGGCGATACAGGATGCTCTGCGCCTCGCGCCGAGTGGCGACCAGCCCCTCCCGGCGCAGCAGGGCCAGTTGCTGCGATACCGCGGTTTCACGCATCGCCGTCAGCCGGGCGAGGTCGCCGACCGATCGTTCGCCTTCGACCAGATTGCACAGGATCAGCAGACGCTTCGGATGCGACAGCGTCTTCATCAGCAGGGCGACCCGCTCGGCGGTCTCTGTCATCGCTTCTATCTTCATACCTTTGAATATATGAAGATATGAAGGAAGTGCAAGCCCGGCGATGTCGCAGGGCTGTCGCATGCGCCGGTTGCCGCCGGCGGTACGGGCTTGACGGGCAGATCGCGGCGCGCAATGCTGATGCCATGATCATCGTCATGCCTGCCGCAGCCTTGCGGCCCGCCAGCTTCAGCCGTCATTGGTGGCGCCCCGTCTGATCGGGGCCGCCCAGCACACACGTGATCATCCGAACTGATCGCTAAGGCCGCCCCGGAGAGATACGGGCGCGGCCGTTCTGCCGTCTGGACCGGATCGACCGGTCCGCCCGCCTCGCTCCTCCGCCCGCCATCGCCGTCAGCCATCGCCGATCCGGACCCTTGAGGAGAGACGCCAGACCATGCCCGCCACCACCCCGACCACCGCCCCGGATCTGCACAGCTGGCGCACGGCCGGCGGCATCACCGTCCGCCGCCAGATCGAGCCGCTGCCGCATGAGACCGCGATCGAGCCCCTGATCGACGCGCTCGACACCCGGCCCGGCGTGCTGCTGGCATCGTCCTATGATTATCCCGGCCGCTATGTCTGCTATGACATCGGTTTCACCGATCCGCCGCTGGTGTTCACCGCCCGCATGAGCGGGCTGAGCGGCGCCGAGGTGGAAATGCGGGCGCTGAACGCGCGCGGACAGGTGCTGCTGCCGGCGATCACCCGGGCGCTGGCCGACCATCCGGACGTCACCGGCATCGTCGTCGACGACATCCAGGTGACCGCGCGGATCATGGACAGCCCGGCCGATTTTCCGGAAGAGGCCCGCAGCCGCCAGCCTTCGGCGTTCTCGGCGATCCGGGCGATCACCGCCCTGTTCGACAGCCGCGAGGACGGCCATCTGGGGTTGTATGGCGCCTTCGGCTATGACATCGCCCTGGCGTTCGAGCGGATCCCGCTGCACCAGAAGCGGATGTCGGACCATCGCGACATCGTGCTCTATCTGCCCGACCGGCTGATCTCGGTCGATCACGCCGCCCGCCGGGCGTCGCTGATCAGCTATGAGTTCACCGTCGACGGCGTGACGACCGACGGCCTGCCCCGCACGGTGCCCGAGGACGCCCCCGCCCCGCCCCCGGCCAATGCCGCCGCCGACGACATGGCACCGGGCGCCTATGCAACCCTGGTCGAACGGGCGCTGCCGGAATTCGCCGCCGGCAATCTGTTCGAGGTGGTGCCGGGGCGGGTGTTCCGCCGGCCGGCGGCCACGCCGCCGTCGGAACTGTTCCGCCGCCTGCGCCGCCGCAACCCGGCACCCTATGGCTTTCTGATCAATCTGGGCCGGTCGGAGCATCTGGTCGGTGCCAGCCCGGAAATGTATGTCCGGGTCACCGGCCGGCGGATCGAGACCTGTCCGATTTCCGGCACCATCGCCCGCGGCCGCGATGCCATGGAAGATGCCGACCGCATCCGCACCCTGCTCGCCTCGGCCAAGGAAGAGGCCGAGCTGACCATGTGCACCGATGTCGACCGCAACGACAAGTCGCGGGTTTCGGTGCCCGGCAGCGTGCGGATCGTCGGCCGCCGCCAGATCGAGATGTATTCGCGCCTGATCCACACGGTCGACCATGTCGAGGGCATGCTGGCGGAGGGCTACGACGCCATCGACGCCTTTCTCAGCCATTGCTGGGCGGTCACCGTGACCGGCGCGCCCAAGCGTGCGGCGATGAGCTGGATCGAGGCGCATGAGCACAGCCCGCGCGCCTGGTATGGCGGCGCCATCGGCCGCATCGGCTTCGACGGCGACATGAACACCGGGCTGACCCTGCGCACGATCCGCGTCAGGGGCGGCATCGCCGAGGTCCGCGCCGGCGCCACCTTGCTGTTCGACAGCGAACCCGCCGCCGAAGAGGCCGAAACGGTGCTGAAGGCCTCGGCGATGATCGATGTGCTGGAACGGCCCGACCAGGATCATCGGCCGGTGGTGCCGGCTTATCCCGGGCGCGGCCTGAAAATCCTGCTGGTCGACCATGAAGACAGCTTCGTGCATACCCTGTCGGGCTATCTGCGCGGCACCGGCGCCGACACCATCACCTTTCGCAGCCCGATCGATGCCGACCTGCCCCGGCGGATGAAGCCCGATCTGGCGGTGCTGTCGCCGGGTCCGCGCCGGCCGGCCGATTTCGCGATGAGCCGGACACTGGAACTGCTGCTTCAGGCAGGCGTTCCAGTGTTCGGCGTCTGCCTGGGCCTGCAGGGGATCGTGGAGTATTTCGGCGGCGAACTGGGCCGGCTGGCGGTGCCGATGCATGGCAAGCCCTCCCGGATCCGACGACTGATGCCCGACCTGCTGTTCGACGGCCTGCCCGACGACATCACCGTCGGCCGGTATCATTCGCTCTATGCGGCCCGCCTGCCCGCCTGCCTGGAAGCAACGGCCGTGGACGATGCCGGCATCGTGATGGCCCTGCGCCACAGGAGTCTGCCGATCCGCGCGGTGCAGTTCCACCCGGAAAGCCTGCTCAGCCTGCATGACGGCGCGGGGCCCGCGATGATCGCCAATCTGTGCCGCCTGTCGGGCTGGACAGGCGGCACGGCCGGGCATCCGCACAACCCCGGCGCGGGCACCGGCGCCGCCATGATGACCGGGTCGGCACCGAACATGCACGTGCCACACCGGATCGCTTGACGACGGGCTGTTGCACCCGCTCTGATGGGAAGCTATCCAAGATAGTCTGGATGTCCCCCGCTCCGATCGGCTCCTGAATGAAACTCTTCGCCTGCCAGAACTGCAGCCAGACGCTGTTCTTCGAAAACATCACCTGTGTGCGCTGCGGTCATCGGCTGGGCTACCTGCCGGACAGCACCACCATGAGTTCCCTTGAAGACGAGGGCGACGGGCGGTGGCGTCCGCTGGCCGCCCCCGACCAGATGTTCCGCTTCTGCGCCAATGCCGCCCATGATGCCTGCAACTGGATGGTACCGCTCAGCAGCCCGCATCCCTATTGCAAGGCCTGCCGGCTGAACCGCACCGTGCCCGATCTGTCCGTTCCGGCAAATGTCGAGGCGTGGCGGAAGCTTGAAGCGGCGAAACACCGGCTGGTGTACGGGCTGCTGCGGCTGGGGCTGCCGGTCGCGGCGAAGTGGGAAGATGCCGCCATCGGCCTCGCCTTCGATTTCCTGGCCGATGCCCCGCATCACGGCCCCGAGGCGCCAAAGGTGATGACCGGCCATGCCGACGGCCTGATCACCATCAACGTCGCCGAAGCCGACGATGCCCAGCGGGAACGCGTCAGGCGGACGATGGGCGAGCCCTATCGCACCCTGCTCGGCCATTTCCGCCACGAGATCGGCCACTTCTATTGGGACCGGCTGGTGCGGGACGGGATGGGCAATGGCGGCGGCCGGCTCGACACCTTCCGCGAGATGTTCGGCGACGAACGCGAGGATTATGGCGAGGCACTCGCCCGCAACTACAATGAAGGCCCGCCGACCGATTGGCAGACGACCTTTGTCAGCACCTATGCCGCCTCTCACCCCTGGGAGGATTTCGCCGAAACCTGGGCGCATTACCTGCACATCGTCGACACGCTGGAAACCGCCCATGTCCATGGCCTGCATCTGAAGCCGCGCAACATTCTGGACCCGACCGCCCCGGCCGATGTGGCCATCGATTTCGACGCCTATCGCCAGCGCGATTTCGACAGCCTGATCGACGCCTGGCTGCCGTTGACCTATGCGGTCAACAGCTTGAACCGAAGCATGGGCCAGCCCGACCTGTATCCCTTCGTTCTGGCACCGCGGGTGATCGACAAGCTGCGCTTCGTCCACGACCTGATCCGGCAGGCGGCTTAGATGTTCAGTCCCGTAGTGTCAACGAAACCTCTACGTCATCACACTGCGGGACTGAACACCTAGGGTTAAAACCCAACCAACATCTTGATAATGAGATCAATATGTGATTCCAGTGGCCTATAGCCACGAGGAACACGATGTCTCAGCTTTTCTGGTTGTCGGACGAACAGTGGGCGCGGCTCGAACCGCATCTGCCCGGTTCCGGTGATCCCGGGGCGGACAAACCGAAAACGCAAAGTGCCGTATGACCGGAAGCGCTATCGCAATCGCCATCTCGTCGAGAACGCTTTCTGCCGCCTCAAGGACTTCAGGCGTGTCGCAACCCGCTACGACAAGCTTGCGGCCAACTTCCTCTCGGCCGTGGCTCTTGCAGCCGTCATCGCCTTCTGGGTGTGATTGAGTCTGGTACCTAGCCCGAATCGCCTATGAGGGTAACGCCTATCTCTTCCATGCCGACGAGGCGATTGCAGAGGACGCGAAGAAGGTCGCCGCGAACATCTTTGACTTCCTGCGCGACCTCGGTGACCTCGGCGACGATGGCTCTTTCTCCGACAGGCTGGGCTTTCAGCGCTCGCTTGGCGAACTGCTGGAGGGAGTTGGAAGCATTGGGCACCGCCTGTTACAGCTCTTTCCGGTCGACAAAAATGGTCGGTGCGAACTGGGTGACGAAGACGCCCATTCCTCTGACAATCGGCTATTTGACGGTCGTGCCCATCGAGAAGGTGTTGACGGAAATTATGGTCCCGCGTCGGCTATGGTGAAGCAGCAACATCCAAGCCGGCATGCCGCCTCAGATTGCTATGACAGCAACCAGCCAGCGGACTGCTGAAGAGGCAAAGGCGCGAAACTGCGGCAGCAGGCGACCCGCGCGTTCGATCGGCCCGGCGACACGCTGGGGGAAATAGGCGACATAGAACGCGAAATAGCCAAGATGGGGTTCCGTCCGGAATCGGCGGCGATAGACATCGATGGTATAGCCGATGGTCAGCAGCGTGTAGAACGACAAGCCGGCCGGTAGGATGACGTCCGCCACCTCACTGATGCCGCCCCCGGCGACCGGCGCCACGACGCCGAGTGCCTCGCCGAAGAACAGGCGATACTTGATCCCTATCAGAATCGACAGATTGCCGGTCCGGCTCAACCCCAACACGGCCCGTCGACGCTGCCAGAAACGCCAGAAAATCGATCCGCCAATGCCATGGAACACATCGCTCGCGACCAGAAGGACCGGCCAGCATCCGCAGGGCGGCATCCGACGGAACACATACAAGGAGCCAAAGCTATGGCAGCACAAGGCTGAACATCCGGCCCGGCTAGAGGAATATCTGTCAAGCGGTGAGAACGGCGTCGGATCCCATGCTCAAGACGCGCCGGTTCATGCCCGTGTGGCACCGGCCTCGCTGGTCGATGGCTGATACACCGCCACCCGGTTGCGGCCCGCGGACTTGGCGGCATACAGCGCCTCGTCGGCCTGCGCGATCAGACTGTCGCGGTCGCGGCGCGATCCCTGGCCGGTGGGCCGCAGGCTGGCCACACCCAGGCTGATGGTCAGATGACCGGACGGTTCGCCCTGATGGGGGATGGCCAGCGCCTCGACCGCCGCACGGATCAATTCGGCGACATGTGCCGCCGCGGCCCCGGCCGTATCGGGCAGGATGGCCAGGAACTCCTCGCCGCCATAGCGGCACACCTCGTCCGCCCCCCGCCTGACGGCCACGGCCGCGGCCTGGGCCACCTGCCTCAGGCACACATCGCCGGCCGGATGGCCATAGAGATCGTTGAATGACTTGAAGTGGTCGATGTCGAGCATCGCCACCGACAGCGGCCGGCCATCGCGGGCGCTGCGCCGCACCTCGCGGGTCAGCGCCGCATCAAGATAACGCCGACTCGGCACGCCGGTCAGGTGATCTTCCCAGGCATAGGCCTTCAGCCGGCGGTTGGCCTCCGACAGCCGGCGCTCGGTCCGTTTCTGCAAGGTGATGTCGGTCAGCGTCGCCAGCAGCCCGATAAGCCCTCCCGCTTCATTGCGCACGGCCCGGACCGAGACCTGATAGGTGACGTCGTGTATCACGAGTTCATGGTCGGGAACCGGCAGGCCCGCTTCGGTCAGCCACAGATTGCGCAGCACATGACGACCGGCCTCGGCATGAATGTCACTGATCCGTTGGCCGAGCACGTCGTCGATCGACTTGCCCTCGATGTCTGCCGCCGCCTGGTTGGCCGCGGCGATACGCCCTTCGGGATCGACGAACACCGCCGCAACGGGCAGTGCTTCGAACAGCGCCGCCAGTGAAAAATGCGTGCGGCGCCACGCGATATCGGGGCTGTTCATGATCAGGGCCCTCGGCAACATTGTGCGGGTCCATATGGCCGCGGCATGACCATGCCTGCCATTGACGATGTTTCATTCTGTCTTGAATAGATTGACGAAAGCTGAAGCGATCGCATCCATCAAGGACAGGCGGCCTGCCGGCAGCGCCGCCCTGTGGCTGAACCTGTGGCTGACACGCCGATCAGCGATCGGCATCCCCGGCCGCAATCTCGATCGCGGCCTCGGCAATGGCACGGGCCAGGGGCGTGTCGGCCTGGGCCTGATAAGACACGGTGAAGTCCATGCCCGGCAGCATCGCCACCGCATCGGTCTTCACCACATGCAGCGCGCCGGAGGCCAGTTCATCGCGCACGATGCGCGGCGGAATGGCGCTGATCCCGATGCCGTCCAGGGTCATCCGCACGATGGTTGCAAGCGAGCTGGAGCCATAGATCCGTGGCCGCCGACCCGGCAGACCGTTCATCAGCTCCTGGATCGCGATATAGGGCCGGCTGAGCCGCGGATAGGTGATGATCGGCCAGGTCGACAGGGTCTCGATCGACACCGCGGCACTCTGCGGCAGACCCAGCCGGGGGCTGGCCACCCAGGCCAGCGGATAGGAACACAGCGGCCGGTTCTGGATCGTCGGCTGGCTGACCGGCCCCAGCAGGAAGGCGATGTCCAGGCCGCGATTGACCAGCCCGTCACGCAGGTTCAGCGAGGTATCGACCTCAAGCTCCAGGGTCACCCCCGGAAACCGCTTGTGGATCCGCTCGATCAGCTTCGGCAGCCAGGTATGAACGATGGTCTCGGCCGCTCCCATCCGCACGGTGCCCCCCAGCACCGAGATATCGGCCACCGCCGACAGCATCGATGCCCTGAGGCCCAGCAGCCGCTCGGCATAATCCAGCAACACCCGCCCCTTGGGAGTCAGAGCGACATTGCGGGCGCTGCGATCGAACAGTTGCACGCCCAGTTCCAGCTCAAGCTTGGCGATCCGCGCCGAGACCGAGGGCTGGGCCGCATTCAGCTTGTCCGCCGCGGCACGGAAACTGCCAAGGCGGGCGATCCAGACAAAGCTCTCAAGGCTGCGGAAATCGACCATGGCCGCCGAGTGTAAGGTGCCGGCGCCGCGGCGCAAGCGGCATCATCGCTCCATGCGGCAGACCTCATGTATACACCTTGCCAATCGAAAGCCTTGATTCTCATCCATAATAGGTAATTATGCGGGGACATAATCAAAGGATGAACAATGCCGCATGGCTGGTCACATTCAGTGAAGGGGTTCATTGCGGCGGGTTTGATGGGGCTGGGGCTTGCCGGCTGCACTGGCGTATATGTGCCGAATATCCAGCAGATACCTGAGACTCCCCAGCCATTGGCCACCGCGTCATACGAAGTGTCGGATCTGATCTGGTCGGCAAGGAAGACCGCGACCACCTGGAACGCGAATTACACCGAGTCCGCCATTGTCTCCGACCGCTATACAGCGGCGCTGATCGGTCTTGCCGGCGGAACAGTCGCGACGCTCGCCTTCGGCGCACCAGCCGACCTGAGCATCGCGACGGGCCTGACCGCAGGTCTTCTGACAACGACACGTGACTTCCTGGCCCCGCCAGGACTGCCGCTGATCTATATTTCCGGCGTCGCCGCCCTCAATTGCTTCACGACGGAAGCGCTGCACTTCCCACCCTACTCCAGCACAGCACTTGGCGACGAGCTTGCCCGATCGGCGTCAGATATGGCCGCGCGCGCCGCAGGGACGCCCGAGGCCGCCAAGGCTCGGGACCGCGCGCGCGCCTATGAGGCAACGCAGGTCATCAACAGCCAGGCCCATGCCGCGTGGACTGCCTTCAACAACGCGGCCGGCACGTTGAGCGACGCGACGGCCTTTGCACGCCACGTTTATGACACCGCGCCGGATGCAGGCACGGTTCGGGTTCTGGCAAGCGTTCTGGAACGGGCCGACGCACTGAACATGATCGTCATTGACGAGCGCAAGGCATGGGCAAACCATCGATCCCGCCTGACCGCAGCCTTGCAGCAGATCTATGTCGACATACCCAAAAGGGTCCGCGCCGGCCGCGACATCGACTATCAGTCACTGCTTGCGGGCCTCCAGAGATCGGCAACGCAGACGGCCGCCGCGGCGGGCGATGCCGCCGGCACGCCGGCAGCCACAGTGGCGGCGGCCAGCGGAGCGACGGACGCGGCGGCGAAAGCGGTGGCGGCAACCAACGACAAAAGCACCGGGCAGAGTCTCCTGATCACCGCATTGACCAGTCTGGCGCGAGCCGTCAACGCGGTCGAGGCAAGCTATCTGGCACTGGCGCCGGCCCTTGACCGAAGCGAGGCCTGTGCCTCACGGAACGCAGGCTGATCGTCCCGGCCGGCCGGCATCCGTCTGATACGGAAAGCCCGCCGACCGGGGCGTTGATGTCGGCCGGATCGGCTCAGGCGGCGGCCTCGTCCGCCTCGCGGATGCGGCGGCGGACCTCCTCGGCATAGTCGACGAAGAAGTCGAGGCTGTGCGGGTTGCGCATCGCGCCCGGATTGGCGGCCTTCTCGATCGCCATGCCCATCAGGATACGCCTGACCGGCACCTCGATCTTCTTGCCGGTCAGGGTGTAGGGCACCTCCGGGATCGCCACGATCACGTCCGGCACATGGCGCGGCGAGCAGGCCTCGCGGATCTCGCGGCGGATGCGGTCGCGCAGGGCATCGTTTAGAACCGCGCCATCCTTCAGCGCCACGAACAGCGGCATGAAGAACCGGCCATGGGGCAGATCCAGATTGATGATCAGGCTGTCCTGCACCCCCGGCAGGGTATCGACCACCCGATAGACCTCGGCCGTGCCGATGCGGATGCCGTGGCGGTTCAGCGTGCTGTCGGACCGGCCATAGATCACCGCCGTGCCGCGCGGCGTGATCTTCAGGAAGTCGCCATGGCGCCACCAGCCGGGATACATCTCGAAATAGCTCTCGCGATAGCGGGTGCCGTCGGGATCGTTCCAGAACATGATCGGCATCGACGGCATCGGCTTGCGGATCACCAGTTCGCCGACCGCGTCGATCATCTCGCGGCCCTCATCGTCCAGCGCGCCGACATCGCAGGCGAGGCACCGGGCCTGCATCTCGCCGGCATTCACCGGCAGGATCGGCGCGCCGCCGACAAAGGCCGCACAGGTATCGGTGCCGCCGCTGATCGCGTTCAACCACAGATCACGCTTCACCTTGTCATAGACGAAGGCATAGCCTTCCGGCGGCAGGGGAGAACCGGTGGAGCCGATCGAGCGCAGCGCACTCAGATCGAACATCCGCCCCGGCTCCGAGCCCGATGCCGCCTGCGCGGTCAGCCAGGCGGCCGAGGTGCCGAACACCTGAAGCTTCGTCTTCTCGGCCAGCCGCCACAGCGGGTTCGGGTCGGGCCAGAGCGGGTTGCCGTCGTAAACCACCAGCGTCGCCCCGACCAGCAGGCCGGAAAGCTGGCTGTTCCACATGGTCCAGCCGGTGGTGGTGAACCACATGAAACGGGTGCCGGGCTTGATATCGGCCGCGAGACCATGGCTCTTCACATGCTCCAGCACGATACCGCCATGGCTGTGGACGATGCCCTTGGGCAGACCTGTGGTGCCGCTGGAATACTGGATCCACAAGGGATGCTCGAACGGCACCTCCTCGAAGTCCTGGGCCGCGGCCAGCGCCATCGCATCGGGGCCTTCGACCAGATCCGACCAGAGATGGGCGCCCTCCACCGGCAGGCTGTGATCCTGCGGGTTCAGATAGGGCAGGAAGACCAGATGCTCGGCATCGGGCAGGTCGTCGAAGATCTGCTTCACCACCGCGCGGCGGTCGAAGCGCTTGCCGCCATAGGCATAGCCATCGACCGCGAACACTACCTTCGGCCGAATCTGCCCGAAGCGATCGAGCACCGACCGGGTGCCGAAATCAGGCGAGCAGCTCGACCAGATCGCACCGACACCGGTGGCGGCAAGGCAGGCGATGGCAGCTTCCGGCGTGTTGGGCAGATAGGCGGCGACCCGGTCGCCCGGCTTCACGCCCATGGCGCGCAGATGGCCCATCAGCGCCCGGACCTTGACCTCGAACTCATCCCAGGTCAGCGCCGACAGCGGCCGGATCTCGGATTGGTGGAAGATCGCCACCTCGCCCGGCCGTGCCTGATCGAAGGCGACGCGGGCATAATTGATCCGTGCACCGGGGAACCAGCGGGCACCCGGCATCTCCTCGCTGACCAGCGGCGTTTCGGCGGGGCTTGAAAACCGGATGCCGAAATAGTCGGCCAATGCCTGCCAGAATGTCCCGACGGCATCGACCGACCAGCGTCGGAGGCTTTCGTAATCCGACACCTCGACGCCGCGCTCGCGCCCCAGCCAGCGCATGAAATCGGTGATGCGCGCGGCCTCGATATCCTCGGCCGAAGGACGCCAGAGTTCGGCCCCCTCTTCGATACGCATGGGCATGTGTTCCTCCTGGGTGGCCGTCTGTCGGGACACGCGTCCCCCTGCTCCGCAGCGGCCTTGTCATGATCAACTGTTAGCGATAGCGGCACGATGACGCAAGGTTGTTGTACTATTCGTTTCCGGTTGCGACCAATCCGATGATCGGGCTCCGACGCGAGACACCCGCCCCCGCAGACGCTATACTGTAATGGTGCGGCCGGCGCCCCCCAAGAGCTCGTTGGCTGCGTGATCATCCCGGCTGCAGCGCGGCGCCGCGGCCCATGACCGATGAAGATCCGGATGACGCCACCAGATGACGGCACCGTGCTCGACGATGCGGCCATGGCCGGGGCCGTGGAGCATCTGGCCCGCCCCGGCCAGCACGGCGTGACCCGCGAGATGCTTGAGGCGGATACTATCCGCCGCCGGTTCGCGACACTCTATCCGCATGTCCGGGTGCTCGACGATGCGGCACTCGCCGCCTCGCTTGAGGAGACCTTGTCGATGGCGCCGGAAGGCGCCTTTCAGGGCGGCGCGCCCTGGTTGTTCGGCTATGGCTCGCTGATGTGGAACCCCTGTGTCGCCATTGCCGCCCGGCGACCGGCGCGGCTCGTGGGCTATCACCGCCGGTTCTGCCTGTGGATGCCCTTCGGCCGCGGCACCCCCGAAGATCCGGGTCTGATGCTGGCACTCGATCGCGGCGGATCGTGCAATGCCATGACGATGCAACTCGATCCGGCCGATTGGCAGGCCGAGCTGGCGCTGATCTGGCGACGGGAAATGCTGACGGCATCCTATGTGCCGCGCTGGGTGCAGACCCGCACCGCAGACGGGATGACACCGGCCCTGGCCTTCGTCATCAACCCGGTTCATGAACGGTATGCGGGCCGGCTTCCAGACATCGAAACCGCCCGGATCATCGCCCGGGCGCGTGGCGAGCTGGGGTCGTCGGCCGATTATCTGCGGTCATGTGTCGCAGCACTGGACGACGCCGGGATCAGAGATCAGCGCATGACAAGCCTGCTTCTGACGGTGAATTCACTGGCAGGGTCGCCACCGCCGGCTATACGTGAGCCCGCCGTACCTGAGACCGGTATCGCGACACCGTCGACCGTGGCACTGGCGGCCTCGCTGCCGGAGCCATCCACCGGCTGACGGATAGATCGTGTCACAGGAAAACATGATGCCCGATCTGCCGTCCGACCGTCGCAAACGCGATGCACTCAGGCAGTACAGGGCTGTCGGATCGGAAACCCGACCGGCGCTTGATGGCCTGCTCGGGGCCACGGCTGAAACGCTGGATGGGGCGGACTGCCTGCTGGTCCTGTTCGACGACCGGGGACCACGTCCGCTGGCATCGACAACGATGGACACGGCAGTGAGGGGCCGCCTGCAGGCGCTTGCGGCAGCGCTGCCACCGGTGGCCGACGGCGGATGCATCCAGCTCAATCTGCCGCCCGCATCCAGCGACGAGGCTGCACACACGCCGGTTCTGGCAGCGCCTCTGCTGACGGAGGACGGCATCACCATCGGCGTCCTGCTGGTCCAGGGCCACCGGCGCTGGAGCGCCCGCGACCGGCGCCGGATCGCCACCTCGGCCACGGCGGCACGGACCGTGATCGATCTTGGTCGCACGGCCGCCAATGCGCTTGAAGCCGTGGACCAGTTGGCGGCCCACGACGCCGAACTGACCCACCAGAGCAGTATTCTGGAACACCAGGCCGAAGAACTGGTGCGACTGGCCGAAGACAATTACGTCCAGCGTCTGTCGGCCGAAGGCGCGTTCCAACAGAAATCGCTGTTCCTGGCGACGATGACCCACGAGTTGCGCACGCCGCTGACCGCCATCATCGGCTTTGCCGAGGTCATGGAGCAGCAGATGCTGGGACCGGTGGGGAACGATACCTATCTGGGCTATCTCAACGCGATCCACGGCAGCGGCCGCCACCTGTTGTCGATCATCAACGATCTGCTCGACATGGCGAAGATCGAGGCCGGCAAATATGATGTGACACCAGAGGCGATGGACGCGAACCCGGTGCTGTCACAGACCATCCGCGTGGTGGGCGGCCTCGCGATCGAAAAGCAGGTGCGGGTGACGTGGGAACCGGTGCGGCCCTCGCCGCAGGTGATTGCCGATGATCGCGCGCTGAAACAGGTGATGCTGAACCTGCTGTCGAATGCCATCAAATATGCGACGAAGGGTGGCACGGTCCGGGTGGGCAATCATGTGGCGGATGGCCGGTTCGTGGTTGCCGTCCGCGATGACGGGCCCGGGATTTCACCCGAAGATCTGCGCCGGCTGATGCGCCCCTATGAGCAGGCCCACAGCCGGCCCGCGACCGACACCGCGCCGCGGGGCACCGGGTTGGGCCTGACCATCAGCCGGCTGCTGGTCGAGTTGCAGGGCGGCAGCCTGTCGCTGGACAGCCAGCCCGGCCAGGGAACCACCGCCCGCTTCGACCTGCCCCTGGCCGGCAGTTGAGCATCCCGATCACCCGGCACGATTTGCCGGGCTGGCAGATCCTGCCGGGCGCAAGGTCTTCCATCCGCTGACGCAAGGCCAGAGCATCAGTCTTTTGTCTTTCCAGATCAATACCCTGACACGGTCCATATCATTGGCATGGGACTTGCTGACCTGAAGGCGTCGCCCCCCCCGGTCGAAAGCTGCCTTCATGTCCGCTGTCGCGCCTGCCCTGATGACCGAACGCCTGCCCGGGCAGCCCCCCCGCGCGGGTGCCCCGTCCGACCTCGCGGGCGGATTCGCGGCTCTGTTGGCATCGAGCGTCGATATGGCGAGCGCGGCGCCCCTGATGACCGGACGCCACAAACTGTCGGCCCCGACGAGCGACAGCGGTCCAGCCCTGCAGACGGTGGCCCCCGGCCAGCCCGTCGAGACGCCCGATCTGCCCATGGACATGTCCGACGCCCCCGCAGAAATGCCCGGCCGGCCCGTCGACATCAACGCCGCCGGGGCACCGGTCGACAAGCCGGTGGTCATGGCCATGTCGACGCCGGCCAGGGGCGACCGGCCTTCAGATGCACCCGCCATGCCGGCCCCGCAGATCATGCAGGCCGCATCTCAGGCAACGTCATGGTCGGCTGCCGCGACCGCAACGATGCCGGTCGATGGCGCCGAGGTGGCACCCGCTGTGGCCGCGACTGCGGTTGCGACCCCGGTGACCGCCGCGCCGATCGATGTTTCCCCGCTGTCGGTCAACGCGGCGCCTGTCAACGTCCCGTCTGTCATCCCCCTGTCTGTCGGTCCCTTCTCCGTCACATCCGGCATCGCGGCCCCTATCATCACGGCACCCGCGATTGCCGCACCCGTCGTCATAGCCATACTCGGCACGGCGCAGCCCAAGGTTTCTGCCGTCGATGGCTCTGTTGTCGATGCCCGTGCCGGCCATGATGCGCAGCCCGGCCCCCGAGCGGCATCGCTGTCCGGCGATGATGGCGCACGGCCATCGATGCCCCGGCCGCCGGCCGGTGCCGCAGACGGGCAGATGACCGATGCACCCGCAGGTCGCTCGAATGACCGGCTGACAGAACGTCATGACATCGCGTCGGCAGCGCCACGCGGTGCAGACGGTGTCACGGGACAAGCTGCCACCGAACAGCCGGAAGCAGCACAGGCCGATACGGTGCTGGCAGAGCCGGTCCGGTTCACCATGTCCGCAGACATCACGGCGAATGGGGGCGCCGATGGGGCTGACGATGCACCGATACCGGGCCTGGATACCGATATGGCTGCCCACGCCGCCGTCGGGGCCTCGGTGGTGATCGACACCGCCAAGACCGCCATCGACAGCAGCCTGCCGGAAGCCCGCCAACCGGCTGAAGACCCAGTGCCCGATGCAACCGTGGTCAATGCGGCCACAGCCGCGCCCGTGGTGCCGCCGGCGATGGCCGGTCTGACCGAAACCGCCATCGCCTGGACCAACATCGCCTGGACGGGTATCGCGCGCAGCGTGGATACCGCCGCCCGCACGGTACAGGATCTGGGCGACCGGACCGGCCGCATGGTCGGGCGCCTGGTCGCCGGCGGCACGCCGGCCTTCGAAGCCACGACCATGCCGTCCGACGGCGACCTGGCCGTTGCACCCGATACCGAAGCCGCCATGACCGCGACCGGCACAGACGCATTCAGGACAGCCGCTCCCGCTGCCAATCGGGCTCCATCGCCCATGGGCACCGACAAGGGCATGGCGCCGGACAGCGCATCGATGCCCGAAAGCGTATTGATCCCCGAAAGCGCATTGATGCCCGAAAGGGTCGTGATGCCGGAAGGGGCCGTGACATCCGAGACGGCCGTGGCACCGTCAACCGGCCCGGGCTCCGACATCGGGGCCTTGTCCGGCAGCGTGGCCAGCCGGGAGACGCGCGCCGGCGCAGAGCCAGAGACGGCGGCCGAAACCACCATGCCGGTCACGACGCCAGACATGCAGATCGCCGCGTCACTGCTGGCCCCGCGCCCGCAGGCCGCCGCCGCGATCACGGTCCCGGCCGGCCGGCGTGCCGGCGTGGAGCCCGCCTCGATTGCAGGCGATGGCATGACATCCGACAGCGCCCGCCCGACAGTCGGCACATCATCTGCCGACGGCGGCGGCACCGAACCCCGGTCAACCGATGACCAGCGGCAGGGCGCCGCACATGCCGGACCGGCACCCGCGCGCGCAGGCGCCGACGGTCGGGGCGCCGACAGTCTGGCTCCCGGCGGTGCGCCGACGGACCGGCCGACGGCGTCATCCCCTGCCGGGCCGGCCGGCCGCGCCGCACCGGGCGTCCCCGCGGCAGGTGGGATTCCAACCGTCGCCCCAGCCGGCGCCCCAGCCGCCGATCGTGGCGCCAGCCTGATGGCGGGTGGCGCGGCGGCGGCGACAGCCCCTGTGCTCGGGAAGGATGGCGTGCCCAGGCAGAGTAATGTGCATGCGCGGTCGCAGGGTCCGAGCGGTGCGCCGTCAGCGGCCCCCGCACAGGCACCGGCCGGCGTGACAATGGTGGCTACCGGCATGGCATCCAACGCCGATATCCCGGCGCCCGCCAGCCGGCCTGTTCCGGCCGATGCCCCCCGTCCAACCGCCAACGCCGGACAGATCATCAGTGATCGCCCGATCAGCAACGCAGGCCCAGTGGCGGTTGACGGCCCGGTGAACCTTACCGGCCGGTTCCAGATGACCGGCGGGTTCGACACCGCCGATCCGGCTGAGAATGCAGGCCCGGTTGAGAAGCCTGGCCCGGCCGACAATGGCGGCCGGATGGAGACCACCGGCAGGATCAACGCGCCGACCGAAACCGTGCGGCCGATGTCGGCAGGCCTCGCCGCCCTGTCGGCCATGACCGGCTTCGACGACAGCATGACGGCTGACACCGCGGCCCTGTCCGGCAATGCCGGGCCGGCCGTGGACAACCGCGTCGTCACCGACGGCGATGCGGCCGCCGGCCGTCGTGGCGACCGGTCGACCACCACCGCGACGATGCCGGCAAGCGACGGTAGCGCATCTGCCGGGTCCGCGAACGACGGAACCGGCACGGCATTTGCATCGCCCTTTGCGTCGACCTCGTCGTCGACGACATCGGTATCCGCCATCAACTCCGCCACCTCCAACCCCGCAGCCGGCCTGCCGCAGACCGCGAGCCAGCCGGCCGGAACGGCCGCCATCCTTCAGCAATCCCTGTCCGGCCAGCCCCGGCCTGCCGCCCAGGTCACCGCCCATATGGATGCGGCACGAACCCGGATGGCCTCGGCCGGCGGTGAAACGCATTTCGTGATGACCCTGATGCCGGCTGAACTGGGCCGCGTCCGGGTGGAGATGAAAATCGACGCGCAGGGCCGGCTGAGTGCCCGGTTCTCGGCAGAAAATGCCGGGGCGATAGAGGCACTTACTGCCGACCAGGCAGAATTGGAACGCAGCCTGTCGAAGGCGGGGTTCAAGGTCGAGACCGGGGCACTGCGCTATGACGTGGACCGCTCGCTCACCCAGGGCTTCAACCAGGCTCAGGGCACCAGTCAGGGGTCGTCGGCACAGGCAGCCGGTGGCCAGCCCGGCTTCGGCCAGGACACCGGACAGAACCAGCAGCAACAGGCTTTCGCGGGCCTGGCCGGTGACGGCAACCGCCGCGGCAACGACAACGGCCAAGCCCGGCGCGGCCGCGATATGACCAACGATCGTGACCTGACGGGTCAGATCGACGCCCGCATAGACAGTGCGGCCGCAGATCAGCGCCTTGGCGACAGCCGGCGCGTCGACATGCGGATCTGAGGCTCAGGGAGTTCGAGGGACATGGCCACCGACGCAATCTCCGGAAACACCACGTCGCTTCCGACCACGTCGAAGGCGAGCCTGTCGGGCAACAAGCTGGCGGATGATTTCGACCAGTTCCTGACGCTGCTGACCACGCAGTTGAAGAACCAGGATCCGACCAATCCGCTGGATACGAATGAATTCACCAATCAGCTGGTGCTGTTCACGCAGACCGAGCAGCTTGTGCAGTCGAACAGCAATCTGGAAGACCTGATCACGCTGTCCGAAGGCGCCCAGATGGCCAATGCCGCCTCCTATATCGGCAAGGTCGTCGACGCCCAGGGCGACACCATCCAGCTCAAGGATGGCGAGTCGATCTACAACTACCGCCTGCCGCAGACCGCCGACAAGGTGACCATCAACATCATCGACGAAAGCGGCAAGGTGGTTCGCACCGAGACCGGCGAGGTCGATGCCGGCGTCCACACCTTTGTCTGGGACGGCAAGGACACCGACGGCAACCTTATGGCCGACGGCCCCTACAAGATGAGCGTCACAGCGCTCGACAGCGCCGGCAAGTCCATGGGGGTCACGACATCGGTCACCGGCACGGTGGATGGTGTCAGCGTCAACAGCGGCAAGATCGTGCTGTCGATCAACGGCGTCGAGATCCCCATCGAACAGGTGACCGGCATCCGCGAAGGCGGGGCGGCGGCGACCACCACGGAGCAGGTCTTGCAGCAGCTCTACAGCTCGGGGCTGATCGACCAGGCCACCCTGCTCGCCGCTCAGGAAGCCGCGGCATAACAGATTTCAAGTTCGGGAGGGGGCGCCAGGATGGCGCCGGTTCCTCACCGGGTTTTGCGGGCCGGCGGCAATGCCGGGCGCAGCAGCAACCAGCCGGCGGCATGCAGCCTCGACGGCTTCAGGACATGACAGCGGGCCCGTGACGCCCGCGCGTGAGAGGAGTGATCCAGATGAGCTTCGGTCTTTACGGCTCGCTCTATTCCGGCGTTTCGGGCCTTGGCGCCCAGAGCACCGCGATGGGCGTCATCTCGGACAATATCGCCAACGTCAACACGGTGGGCTACAAGGCCAAGAACACCAATTTTCTGTCGATGGTCACCGATAGCGGCTCGACCTCGGTCTATGCGCCGGGCGGTGTGCGCGCCAGCGTGCAGCAGTTGATCGATCGTCAGGGTCTGGTGCAGGCCACGGCGTCGCCGCTCGACATCGCCGTGTCGGGCAACGGCTTCTTCGTGGTCCAGCCCAAGGTCGCAGGCAGCGACGAGGTGCTGTATACCCGCGCCGGTTCGTTCGTGCCGGATGATCAGGGCAATCTGCGCAACGCGGCCGGCTTCTATCTGCAGGGCTGGCGGCTCGATCCCGCGGGCCGGCTGCCCGGTGAACCCGGCAACGTGATCAACACCACCTCGTCGGCGGATATTTCGAGCCTCGAGACGGTGAACGTGTCGCAGATCAGCGGCACCGCCGCCGCGACCACCGAGATGAACGTCGCGGTCAATCTGGACGCCGACGGCGATGTGTACACCGGTGCCACCAGCACCAGCACCGCCACCACCGGCATCGCCGCCGCCAGCGACCTGATCGCCGGCGGCGTGATCGCCGCGGGTGAGACGGTCACCCTGTCCGACGGCATCAACACCGTGACCTTCACCGCCGGCACCGGCGCCGGCGAATTCTCGACCCTCGACCAATTGGCCGATCTGGTGAACGCCAACGGCAATTTCACCGCCACGGTCGGCGGCACCGCCAGCTCCGCCAACATCTCGATCGCCGCCTTCGATCCACGCCGCAGCCTGACCGTGACCGGCACCGCCGGCGACGGTCCATCTGACCTGAGGCTGAACGGGGGCGCCGCCACCTCCACCAGCGCCGCGACTACCGGCATCTCCGCCTCCAGCGATCTGATGGCGGGTGGTGTGATCGCCGGCGGTGAGACCGTTACCCTCTCCGACGGTGTCAACACCGCCACCTTCACCGCCGGTACGGGCGCGGGCCAATTTTCGACGCTCGACCAGTTGGCCGACTTGGTAAATGCCGACGGTAACTTCACGGCAACGATCGGCGGCACCACAACCGCTGCCACGATCTCAATCGCGGCCTCCGATCCCAGCCTTAACCTGACCGTTAGTGGTACGGCCGGTGATGGCGCACCTGACCTGAGGCTGAACGGCGCCTTCGCCAGCACCGCCTTCGCCAGCACCTATGACGCGTCCAGCGCCACGCAGAACATGTCCTCAGGCACCGTTCCCGCCGATTTCAGCCGGTCGGTGCGGCTCTATGACGCCCAGGGCCGCGGCCATGACGTCATGGTCAACTTCCTGATGGTCGGCAACAATGAATGGGCGGTCGAGATCAACGCGATCGACCAGAACGATGTGGTGACCACCGCGCCGACGCCTGCCGGCCAGATCGCCGCCGGTGTCGTCACCTTCAATCCGGACGGTACGCTGAACACGATCTCCACCTCGTTGAGCGATCCGCTGGAGATCGACTGGGCGAATGGCGCCGGTTCCTCGGAGGTGACGGTCGACTGGGGCACCGCAGGCCCGGTCGGTGTCGGGCTGGCCGATGGCCTGCGCGCCTATTCCGGCGATTTCGAGGTGCGGTCGCTGACCCAGAACGGCGCCTCCTCGGGCGAATTGTCGGGCATCACCATCGACGAGGACGGCTTCGTCATCGCCTCGTTCAGCAACGGCCAGCAGAAGCAGCTCTACAAGGTGCCGGTGGCGACCTTCGCGAGCCCGCAGAACCTGGAAGAGAAGAACGGTAACGTCTTTGCCAAGACCGACAAGTCGGGCGACTTCAACCTGCGCGAATCGGGCAGCAGCGGCGCCGGCCTGATCGCCCCCAGCTCGCTGGAGGCCTCCAACGTCGATCTGGCGAGCGAGTTCACCGACATGATCATCACCCAGCGCGCCTATTCGGCCAGCTCGAAGATCATCACGACCGTGGACGAGATGCTCCAGGAACTGCTCAGCTCGAAGCGCTGACCGCCCGGGTGGCGGAGGGTTCGCCCGCCCCGCCCGCCCGGCCATCGACCGCGATCATCGACAACCGACCGCCACGCAGACGCTCAACCGGCGTTTTGCGTGGCGTTTCGTCGTTTTCAGCTTTTGTTAAGCACCTGCGGATAGCATCGGATGTAGCTGAAGCGCGAGGACAGGCATCGTTGCTGTCCCACCCACCGCGAGTTACCGGTTCCGATGACCACCCCAAAACTCAGACTTGTCGGCGCAACAGCGCCCGTGATGCCCGACGCGACCCGCGACGGCGGCATCCGGGTGGACAGCACGGCGCGGTCGCGGCGCACCATGCTGGCATTCGATCTGCCGCCGGGCAACGGCGTGCGCTGGGTCGCGCGCCGCAAGATCGAGGTTGTGGCGGCGGTGATGGCCGGGGCGATCGCGCTTGAAGACGTGTGCCAGCGTTATGCCCTGTCGCTGGAAGAATTTGAAAGCTGGCGCCAGATTCATGGTGCCGACGCCAACCAACTGGTCAGCCGGCGGATGAAGCGCGGCCGGCGGATCTGACCCGACGCGGCCATGCGGCGGCGGCCCGCCACCCGCCGACCGGCCCGATCAATGACCGGTGCCACATGGGCGGCATTTTTTGCCGCCTACCCGGCAGTTTTTGCCGGGCATTAACCATCTCTTCACTTAAACTGCCGTAGAACAACCGGGTGAGGCACCGAACGGTGCCCGCAGTCGATGGTGCGCGCCCCGCAAGGGCGCCACTCCTTGGTTCGGCCCACGACAGACGGAGCGGGACGGGTCGCATGGCGGATACGCTGAAGGCCTGGATGCAGGCACTGAAGGGATTGGGACCGGCCAGGCTGGCGGCGATCGGCGCTGTCGCCGGCGGTCTGCTGATCTTTGGCGTGTTTCTGATTTCGCGGGTCGGCGCCCCGGCGATGGGCCTGCTGTACGGCGATCTGGACACGGCCGATGCCGCCAGTGTGGTGGCAGAGCTGGAACAGGCGGGCGTTCCCTATACCCTCAGCCCCGATGGCCGCCGGGTCATGGTCCCGCAGGACCAGATTCCACGTCTGCGCCTGAGCCTGGCCGAAAGCGGCGTGCCCAAGGGCGGCTCGGTCGGCTATGAGATCTTCGACCGTTCCGAAGGGCTGGGCACCACCGATTTCGCCCAGAACGTCAATCTGGTGCGCGCCCTGGAAGGCGAGCTTCAGCGCACGATCATGGCGCTGGATGCCGTGGCGAATGCGCGGGTGCACATCGTGCTGCCGCGCCGCGAGCTGTTTTCACGCAGTCAGGCTGAACCCACCGCATCGATCGTGGTCAGCCCGCGCGGCGGCCGCAGCCTGACACAGGGTCAGGTGCGGGCGATCCAGCAACTGATCGCCGCCGCCGTGCCCGGTCTGCGGCCGGAACGGGTGGCGATCGCCGACGATCGCGGCACCCTGCTGGCCCGCGGCGACGGTGGCGCCGATGGCGGTGTCGGCGCCGCGTTGAGCGCCGCCGACGAGATGCGCCAGGGCATCGAGGCGCGGTTGCGCGCCCAGGTGACGCGGCTGATCGAGGAGTCGGTCGGCCCCGGCCGGGTGCAGGTCGAGGTCAATGCCGAGATCGACCGCGACCGCGTCACGATTTCACAGGAAACCTATGATCCCGATGGTCAGGTGATCCGCTCGCGGCAGGTGAACCGCGAGAATGAGACCGCCGTCGACGGCGATCCCGACGCGGTCACAGCCGCCAACAACATTCCCGATGCCGCGCAGGCCCAGGGGCAGTCCGGCAATCGCAGCCAGTCGTCACGCGACGG
The DNA here is from genome assembly GCF_039630945.1 of Tistrella arctica. Taxonomy (NCBI): domain Bacteria; kingdom Pseudomonadati; phylum Pseudomonadota; class Alphaproteobacteria; order Geminicoccales; family Geminicoccaceae; genus Tistrella; species Tistrella arctica. The sequence continues at coordinate 219,110 of NZ_JBBKTV010000001.1, read as the reverse complement.
TCAGACGGTCAATTACGAAATCTCGCGCACCGTGCGCAACGAGGTCCGCGAAGCCGGCGCCGTCCGCCGCCTGTCGGTCGCGGTCCTGGTCGACGGCAGCTATGTCACCGATGCCGATGGCGCCCAGACCTATCAGCCGCGCAGCGCCGAGGAACTGGAACGGCTGACCCAGTTGGTGCGCAGCGCTGTCGGCGCCAACGACGAGCGTGGAGACAGCATCGAGGTCGTCAATCTGCCCTTCGCCCGCAATCAGGAGATCCTTCCCGACGAGGGCCTGCTGGGGCTGGGCGCCAGCGAATACATGCGCATCGCTGAAATGGTCGTGCTGGCGATTGTCGCCCTGCTGGTCATTCTGCTGGTGCTGCGGCCACTGGTCGGCCGGCTGGGGCCGCAGGCCGCGGGGGCCGCCGGCGGCATGGGCGGGGTGGCCATGGTCACCGGCCCCGACGGCATGCCGATGGCGGCACTGTCCGGGCCGGACGGCATGACCCCGGCCCTGCCCGGGCCGACCGCCGAACGTGCGCTGGCAGCGGCCATGGAAAGCAACGACGCCATGATCGATATCAGCCAGGTCGAAGGACGGGTTCGCCAGTCCTCGGTCCGCAAGATCGCCGAGATCGTCGATCGGCACCCGGAAGAAGCATTGGCCGTGATCCGCTCGTGGATCCGGGAAGAGGACTGAGCAGACAATGGCGCGTGGCAAGAGCGAACTGCGTGGAATGGGCGGACCGGTCAAGGCCGCGATCCTGCTTCTGGCGCTGGGTGACGAATACGCCGCCAAGCTGTTCCGGATGATGGAGGACGACGAGATCCGCGAGATCTCGCAGGTCATGGCCTCTCTCGGCAAGGTCTCGTCGGACATGGTCGAGGGATTGCTGGTCGATTTCGCCGAGCAGATCTCGTCGACCTCCACTCTGGTCGGCACCTTCGAGACCACGGAACGCCTGCTGCTGGCCTCGGGGCTTGAGCGTGAGCGGATCGAGTCGATCATGGAGGAGATCCGCGGTCCCGCGGGCCGCACCATGTGGGACAAGCTCGGCAATGTGAACGAGCAGATCCTGGCCAACTATCTGAAGAATGAATATCCGCAGACCGTGGCGGTGGTGCTGTCGAAGGTCCGGCCCGAACACAGCGCCCGGATTCTGGCCGCCCTGCCCGATGATTTCGCGATGGAAGTCGTGATGCGCATGCTGCGCATGGAGCCGGTGCAGAAAGAGGTGCTCGACGGCGTGGAGCGCACGCTCAGGGCCGAGTTCATGAGCAACCTGGCCCGTACCAGCCGTCGCGACGCCCACGAGATGATGGCCGAGATCTTCAACAACCTCGATCGCCAGGCCGAAGCCCGCTTCCTGGACGCGCTGGAAGGCCGCAACAAGGACTCGGCCGAGAAGATCCGCTCGCTGATGTTCACCTTCGAAGATCTGGGCAATCTGGCGCCGACCGGTGTGCAGACGGTGCTGCGGGTGGTCGACAAGGACAAGCTGGCCCTGGCACTGAAGGGGTCGTCGGAAAAGATCCGCGAGCTGTTCCTGTCCAACATGTCGGAACGCGCGGCCAAGATGCTGCGCGAGGACATGGCGGCGATGGGGCCGGTGCGGCTGCGCGACGTCGACGAAGCCCAGGCCTATATGGTGCTGGCCGCCAAGGACCTGGCCGACAAGGGCGAAATCGTCATTGCCGACGGCAAGGGCGACGACGTTCTGGTCTATTGACGCCACGCAACGCGGGGACGACAGGCATGGCCGGCTACAAGAAATTCACCTTTGACGTCAGCTTCGACGACGACATCGACATCGATCGGCCGAAGCGCGCGAAGGCGACCGAGCCGCATGCCACGCCGGCAGCGCCCGAACCGCCGCCACCGCCCCCGCCGCCGAGCTTTTCGGAAGCGGAGCTGGCAGCGGCACGCAGTGCCGCCTTCGACGAAGGCCGGCGCGCCGGGGTGGCCCAGGCGCTGGCCGCGATCGAACAGCAGACCCTGCAGGCGATCCAGCGACTGGAACGCCAGACGGCGGAGGCGATCGCAGGCTGGCACACCGCTCTCGACAGCCACACCGGCGATCTGGTGATGCTGGCGCGGGCGATCGCGGTCAAGATCGGCTGCACCGACGCGGTCAGGCTGGACCGGATCGAGACCATGCTGCGCGACTGCATCGCCGGCATCGCCGAAACCGGCGACGCGGTGTTGCAGGTGCATCCGTCGATGGAAGCACCGATGGCCGAACGTGTGGTGCCGATTCTGGCCGCCGAAGGTGTGCTGGGCCAATGCCGGGTGGTCGCAGATGCCGGGCTGGCCTCAGGCGATGCGCGGCTGATCTGGCCGGGCGGAATGGCGATGCTGTCACGCGACGAGATCGTGGGGCGGATCGACGACGCCATCGCCGAACAGACCGCGACGCCGACCGCCGGTACGGGCTTCGGCACACAGGACTTGACGCCGGGCCATCACCCGGCCGAATGATCGGATGACGGTACCATCGGATGACGGCAGCCGCCGTCACCCGCCCTGACATCACCGCGCGGGCCGTTTCACGGCCGGCGCCTGCGGAGACCAGAGATGGCCGATGACAAGGACAATCTGAGCCTGGAGGAGTTCGAGGGCAGCGATCGCCGGCGCGACCAGATCCGCGACCGCGAGCGTGAGCGCGAAGAACCCGACCAGCAGGTGCCCGACGTGCCGCGCAGCGCCGCCGATCTGGAAGCCGTGTATCAGGTCCCGGTTCAGGTATCGGCCGTGCTGGGCAAAGCGACCATGCAGGTCAACCAGTTGCTGAAGCTGGGCCGCGGCGCGGTGGTGGAATTGGACCGCAAGGTCGGTGAAGCCGTCGATATCTATGTGAACGATCGCCTTGTCGCCCGCGGCGAGGTGGTTGTGGTGGAAGACCGCCTTGGGGTCACCATGACCGAGATCATCAAGACCGACCGCGGCTGAGCCTGCCTGATCATCCGGACGGCCGTCGCACTGCCCTATCCGCCCTCCGCGCCCAGACCTGAGCCCCAAGGACCACATGGATCTTGCAACCATCCTCGGCCTGATCGTCGGCTTCGTGCTGATCGTGGTGGCCATCATCCTGGGCGGCTCGGTCGGTGCCTTCATCGACATTCCGTCCATCCTGATCGTCGTTTGCGGCACCTTCTTCATCACTATGGTGAACTTTTCCCTGACCGAGGTGATCCGGGCACAGGCGGTGATGATGAAGACCATGATCTCGCGGCCGGCCGATCCGGCCCGGGCCGCCCTGCAGGTGCTGGAACTGGCCGATCAGGCCCGGCGCAAGGGGGTTCTGGGGTTGCAGGAGAGCCTGAACCGGCTTCAGGACAATCCGTTCCTGTTCCGGGCGCTGGGCATGGTGGTCGACGGCATCCCGGTCGAGGACGTGGAGCGGATCTTGAAGCGCGACATCTCGCAGATGGCGCAACGACACATGCAGTCGAGCCAGATCCTGAAGAAGTCGGCCGAAGTGGCGCCGGCCATGGGACTGATCGGCACCCTGGTGGGTCTGGTCCAGATGCTGGGCAATCTGGAAGACCCGAGCACGATCGGGCCGGCGATGGCGGTGGCGCTGCTGACCACTTTCTATGGCGCGGTTCTGGCAAATATGGTCTTCAACCCGCTGGCCGGGAAACTGGAGCGCAACTCGATGGAGGAGCAGATGTTCAAGCAGATCTATCTGGCCGGCGCCACGTCGATCGGCCGCCAGGAGAACCCCCGCAGGCTGGAACTGACCTTGAACGCCATGCTGCCGCCGAACAAGCGCATCCAGTTCTACGACTGAGGCGGCGACGACGGGTCCGGTTCACAGCCGGCCCGGGCGGGTGACCTTCACCTGCCAGACCCCAAGACGTCCAACCGCCGGTCAAGGGCCGCCAAGCGCCCGGCAGGTGGTTTTCCGAGCTTTTCAGACGATCGACGGCGCGGGCGGCGCCCGGCGCAGGAGTGACCAGACAATGCGACTTCTGATCATCGGTTCCCTGGGCGGCCAGATCGGCGCGGCGACGCGGATCGCAGTGTCGCGTGGCGCCAAGGTGTCGCAGGTTCCGGATGTGGACGCGGCAATGGACCATCTGCGCGCCGGTCACGGGGCGGAACTGGTGATGGTGGATGTCGGCCTGGATATCGGCCGACTGGTCCGCAACCTGGAACAGGAGCGCATCCACGTGTCGGTCGTTGCCTGTGGCGTGGGCGCAGATGCCCAGGCCGCGGTGCGCGCCATCAAGGCGGGCGCCAAGGAATACATCCCCCTGCCGCCCGATCCGGAACTGATCGCGGCGGTGCTGGAAGCGGTTGCCGCCGAAGATCATGCACTGATCGTGCGCGACACCGCCATGGAACGGGTGGTGTCGCTGGCCGAGCAGATAGCACCTGCCGACGCAACCGTGCTGATCACCGGCGAGAGCGGCACCGGCAAGGAGGTCATGGCGCGGTTCCTGCACCGCAAGAGCCGCCGGGCCGATCAGCGCTTCGTGTCGGTCAACTGCGCGGCCATTCCTGAAAACCTGCTGGAAAGCGAGCTGTTCGGCCATGAAAAGGGCGCCTTCACCGGTGCCGTGGCCCGCCGCGTCGGCAAGTTCGAGGAAGCCGATGGCGGCACGCTGCTGCTGGACGAGATCAGCGAGATGGACCCGCGCCTGCAGGCCAAGCTGCTGCGCGTGATTCAGGAGCGCGAGGTCGACCGTGTCGGCGGCACCCGGCCGGTGAAGGTCGATATCCGCCTGATCGCCACGTCGAACCGCAATCTTGAAGACGAGGTCCGCCGCGGCGGGTTCCGTGAAGACCTGTATTTCCGCCTGAATGTGGTGAACCTGCGGCTGCCGGCGCTGCGTGAACGGCCGGGCGATATCGCCGCCCTCGCCGATCATTTCGTGCAGCGTTATGCCGCCGCCAACGCCCTGCCCGACCGGCCGCTGTCGCCCGACGCGCGGGGATTGCTGCTGGCCTATGACTGGCCCGGCAATGTCCGCGAGCTTGAAAACACCATGCATCGGGCGGTACTGCTGGCCCGGGGGCCGGAGATCGGCGTCGATGCGGTGATGCTGGCCGACGGATCCAGCCTGGCCGTTGCTGCCGCCGGCAGGCGGTCCGAGGCGGCGGCCCGCATGGCACCGGCCAGCCAGCACCAGCCGCAGGCTCCGATGCAGAACGCCTATGGCAACGGTTATGCCAGCACCGGCCCCTATGGCGGCGGCTATGGCAGCTATGGCAACAGCGGCGGCGGCTATGGCCTGTCGTCGCAGCCGCCCGCGGCGCCGGCGCCGGCACCGGTGTCGCCCCAGTCCTTCGGCCCCCAGTCCTTCGGCCATGGCGGCGGGCATGCGGTGGCACCCGGCAGCGACGATGACGGCGCCACCCGCGCCCTGGTCGGCCGCACGGTGGCCGATGTGGAACGCGACCTGATCATCAACACCATCCAACATTGCCTTGGCAACCGCACCCATGCGGCCAACATCCTGGGAATATCGATCCGCACCCTGCGCAACAAGCTGAAGCTGTATGCCGAGGAAGGGGTGGCCGTGCCGCCGCCTGCCGGTGGCGATGTCGAACGCTCCGGCGCCTTTGGCGACCGGTGATGCGGTGCCTGACCGCAGCCCGCGGTTCAGACCGGGCCGCGGTCCAGACCGGGATGATGCTTGATGGCTGAACGCGGCGGCCTGCCAACACCGATCAGCAACCCGCAGGGCAAGGGCGCGGGCGGCGGCCCCGGCGCGCCGGGTGGCGATGGCGGCGTGATCGGCCGGTTCGGCACCATGCTGGGCAGCGCCGATCTGGTCGTCGCCTTCGGGATGCTGTTCATCCTGGTCGTGATGATCTTCCCGATCCCGACCTGGACGCTCGACCTGCTTCTGTCGATGTCGATCAGCCTGTCGCTGGTCATCCTGCTGATCACCCTGTTCATCCAGCGCCCGCTGGATTTCAGCTCGTTTCCGACCATCCTGCTGGTGTCGACGATGTTCCGGCTGGCGCTGAACATCGCCTCGACCCGGCTGATCCTCAGCCATGGCCACGAGGGCACTTCCGCCGCGGGCCAGGTGATCGAGGCCTTCGGCCAGTTCGTGATGGGCGGCAATTTCATGATCGGGGTGATCGTTTTCATCATCCTGGTCCTGATCAATTTCATCGTCATCACCAAGGGTTCCGGCCGCATCGCCGAGGTCTCCGCCCGGTTCAGCCTGGATGCGATGCCCGGCAAGCAGATGGCGATCGACGCCGATCTGTCGGCCGGGTTGATCGACGAGACCACCGCCCGCCGGCGACGCAAGGATCTGGAAGACGAAAGCACCTTCTTCGGCGCCATGGACGGTGCCGCGAAGTTCGTGCGCGGCGATGCCATCGCCGGGCTGCTGATCACCGTGATCAACGTGGTCGGCGGCATCATCATCGGCACGGTGCAGCAGGGCATCACCTTCAACGAGGCACTGCGCAGCTATACCCTGCTGACGGTCGGCGACGGCCTGGTGTCGCAGATCCCGGCACTGCTGATCTCAACCGGTGCCGGCCTGCTGGTGACAAAATCCGGCGTGATCGGCACCGCCGATCAGGCGATCATCGGCCAGTTGCGCAAGCATCCCAAGGCGGTCGGCATCACCGCCGCCATGCTGGTCTTCATGGGGATGCTGCCCGGCATCCCGACCCTGCCCTTCTGGGGTTTCGCCGCGGTTCTGGGGTTCATGACCTGGCGGTTGACCCGCGCATCCAAGCGCGCGGCAGTGGAAGCGGCCGCGGCAGCGGTGGAGCCGCCGGCCGTGCCGATGGACGAGCCGATCTCGTCGGCGCTGCATATCGATCTGCTGCGTATCGAACTGGGTTACGGTCTGCTGCCGTTGATCTCGGAAGAACGCGGCCATCGGCTGACCGAGCAGATCAAGGCGCTGCGTCGCCAGATCGCCGGCGATCTGGGCTTCGTGATGCCGGCGGTGCGCATCCAGGACAACATGCAGCTGCCGGCCAACACCTATGTGCTGCGGGTCAAGGAAATCGAGGCCGGCCGCGGCGAGCTGCGCCCGGCCATGCTGCTGGTGATGGATCCGCGTGGCGAGACGATCAGCCTGCCGGGCGAGGAGACCACCGAGCCCACCTTCGGCCTGCCGGCCAAATGGGTCGAGGAGAGCCGGCGCGAGGAGGCGCATTTCCGTGGCCTGACCGTGGTCGATCCGGCCACGGTGCTGACCACCCATCTGACCGAGATGGTCAAGGAATACATGCCCGAGCTGCTGTCGCGGATCGAGACCCAGAAGCTGCTCGACGATCTGGGCCCCGACCACCAGAAGACCGTGGCCGAGATGATCCCCAGCCAGATCACGGTCGGCGGGCTGCAGCGGGTGCTGCAGAACCTGCTGCGCGAGCGGATCTCGGTCCGCGATCTGCCGACGATTCTGGAAGGGGTTTCGGAAGCCTGCGGCTATACCCAGTCGGCGATGCTGATCACCGAACATGTGCGGGCGCGGCTGGCACGGCAGATCTGCGCCTCGGTCACCTCCGACCAGGGCTATGTGCCGATCATCACCCTGTCGCCGGATTGGGAACAGGCTTTCGCCGAAGCCCTGGTCGGCCCGGGAGAGGAAAAGCAGTTGGCCATGGCGCCGACACGGCTTCAGGAGTTCATTTCCCGGGTCCGGCAGGCCTTCGAACGCCAGGCCATGCTGGGCGAGACCCCGGTGCTGTTGACGAGCCCGGTGATCCGGCCTTATGTGCGATCGATCATCGAACGGTTCCGGCCGATGACGGTGGTCATGTCGCAGAACGAAATCGACAGCCGCGCACGCATCAGAACGGTGGCCCAGATCTGATGACTTTAATTGACCGTTTTCCCGCCATCACCCGCAGGTCTGTCCCGCCTCTCACGAGGGCCGTGGCATGCGGCTGAAAACCTTTCAGGCGGCGGATATGGCGCAGGCACTGGCCGAGGTCCGCAGGGTTCTGGGCGATGACGCGATCATCGTCTCGACCGTGCCGGCGGAAAGCGGACGGGGCGTGGTGGTGACGGCTGCGATCGACGGTCCGCCACGACCGCAGCCAGCCGAGGCGGCCGGTGGCACTGCTTCGGACAAGACCGATGATCCGCGCCGGCGGCCTGCCCCCCGCGGCAGTTCGGTCGCCGCCAGTGCCCGGACGGTGCTGGAGGAGCGCGCCGCCCTGCAGCGCCGCAGTGGTGGCGGCGCCCGTCCGGCCGGCATGGCCACGGGCACGCCGCCGCCGGCTGTCGCCGAACGCGCAGCCCGTATGCCCCTGCTGCGCAGCCCCGCCGATGACGACGAGATCGAACTGGAGTTCGAACAGGAAGAAGCCGCAGCACTGGCGCCGGCTGCCGCATCGAGTGCCGCACGTCAGGCGGCGCGCGGCAATCGCGAGGACGGCGAGGCTGAGGACCGGCCCAGGCTGTCACCGGATCTGGCGCAGGTGGAACGGGCGCTCGCCTTCCACGGCATCGCCGGCCAGACCGGCCGGCGCCTGCTGGTCGCCGCCCGCGACCGCCTGCGCTGCCAGGAGCCGCCGGAACGTGCCCTGGCCCAGGCCCTGGACCGGGTGGTGGGTTTCGACCCGCTGGGCCGTGGTGGCCACCGGCCCCAGGCCTTCGCGCTGGTCGGTCCCAGCGGCGCCGGCAAGACCGTGACCGTGGCCAAGCTTGCCGCCCGTGCCATCACTCAGGGCCGGCGGCTGACCGTGGTGACCGCCGATACCATCCGTGCCGGCGGTATCGAACAGCTTGCCGCCTATACCGGCATGCTCGGCATCGACCTGCTGGTCGCCGGAAGTTCGCGTGAACTGGCGCGGGTGGCGGCACGGGCGCGGTCGGATGCCGCAGGCGAACCGATGACCCTTCTGGTCGACACCGCCGGGGTGAACCCGTTTTTCGCGGAAGAGACCGAGGAACTGGCGGCATTGATCGATGCCGCCGAACTTGAACCGATACTGGTGCTGCCGGCCGGCCTCGACCCGTTCGAGGCGGCCGATCAGGGAGCCGCCTTCGCATCCCTGCACCCGCGACGGGCGATCTGCACGCGGCTCGACGGTGCGCGCCGGCTGGGGGCTGTCATCGCCGCCGCCGCCGCCGCCCATGTCCGCCTGTCCGAAGCGAGCGTCACCGCCCATGTCTCCGAAGGACTGAACCCGTTGAGTGCTGCGGGGTTGGCGCAACTCTTGCTTAGAGATCCGCTCAACCTTCGCCCCGCAAAACTTGACCGAGACGCCGAGATCCGCCAATGAACGTCGACCGTTCGGTTCATATCCATCCCGCTGCGAAGTTGCGTGCGCGCAACATCATCGCCATCGCGTCCGGCAAAGGCGGGGTCGGCAAGACCTGGCTCTCGATCACCCTTGCCGGGGCACTTGCCCGGCGGGGCCGCCGGGTGCTGCTGTTCGACGGCGACCTTGGCCTGGCCAATGTCGACGTCCAGCTCGGCCTGACCCCCGCCGCCGATCTGGCGGGTGTGGTCACCGGCCGCGTCGGCTTTTCCGAGGCGATCTGCAGCTATCAGGCCGGCGGCTTCGACATCCTTCCCGGCCGGTCCGGCTCGGGCTCGCTCGGTCGCCTGCCAAGCGACCGCCTGGGTATGCTCAGGCTGGGCCTGGTGCAGGCAGCACGAAGCTATGATACTGTCTTGATTGACTTGGCCGCCGGGCTTGATCAGTCGGTGCGGGCGCTTGCCGCCACAGCCGGCACCGGGCTGGTGGTCACCAATGACGAGCCGACCTCGATCACCGACGCCTATGCCTTCGTGAAGGCGATGCTGCGCGACAACCCCGAAGCCGATCAGCGGATCGTGGTCAACATGGCCGAAACCCAGAGCGGCGGCCTGCGGACCTATGAAACCCTGCGCAATGCCGCCCATAATTTTCTGGGCGTCGAGCCGAAGCTGGCCGGCATCATCCGCAGGGACAAGATGGTGCGAGAGGCGATCCGCCGCCAGACGCCGTTGACCGTCCGTCATCCCAACGCCCCCGCCGCCATGGATGTCGACAAGATCGCCGCCCATCTGATGCTCTGACGGACCGGGTTCAACGGACCGGGTTCAACGGCGCCTGACGGCAGGGCGCGACATCCGGGGGGCCGCCCCGGCAGAAATTGCCGACCACCCGGCAGACTCTGCCGGGTAGGTTCTGATCCTTGCCCCGGAGCCGGCACTCAATGGTCGATGCCATACCGCCATCTGCCGCAGGATCACTGATCCGCACCGCGATCGACGCGCGGACGGCGGGTCAGCGCGATGCGCGGCCGCGCCCTGACGGCCAGGCCCGCCCTGATGGCCAGGCCCGCCCCGATGGCCAGGCCCGCCCCGATGGTCAGGCCCGTCCCGATGGTCAGGCCCGCCCCGATGCCGGGCAGCATCACGAGCCGTCTGGCCCGCGCACCGGTGGCGATGGTGGCGCCAGCGCCGGTGGTGCCGGCAACAGGGGGCCGGGTGCCGCCGCACCGGCGCAACGCCCCCCCGACCAGATCATCAACACCCAGCAGCCTGCCCCGCAACAGACCGACGATCCGGCACAAGGCGATCCGCGCCAGCGGGCCCCGGTTGGTGGCGGCGAGACTGAGGCCACAGGCGGCAGGTCGGTCCGCGGGGACGTGTTGTCCCGCTCCGGCCCGGCGGGCGCCGCGGATGTGGCGAGCCGCACCGCCATCGCGCGTGGCATGGCTGAAACCCAGCGCCTGCCGACCGACGGCACCGTGGGGCGGATCGCCCTGCCGGTGGTTCTGCGCGGCCGCGACGAGGCCGGCCGGCCGCTGGTGCGCACACCTATGGGGCGGTTGGCGCTGATCCCGGTCCCGCCGCTGTCGGCGGCCGCGCCAGCGGCATCAGCATCGCCGCCCACCTCCTCGACCGCCCCGACATCGCCGGTACCGGCAGATGGCGCGCCTGCGGGCGCCGCCTCTGGCGGGCCGCCATCCGCCGGGGCAGCCGCTGCCGGAACCATCGACAGGGCCGAAGCCCCGGCGATGTCGGCAACATCGCTGGGCGACGACCGCGACCTGGCGCGGGTGACATCGGCCAGCGTCGGCCGGCTGCCCGATATGCTGGGCCGGGTTCCGGTCACACTGCTGGACAAAGCCGGGCGGCTGGTCGTCGAGGCCCACGGCATTCCCGCCCCCGAAGCGGAACCGGATGCCGGCGACGACATGGGCGCCATGACGGCAGAAGCCCGGCGCCGTGCCTCCGCCGTTGATCACCATGCGCCGCCACGCCCGGCACGGGCGCTGCTGGCCCTGCGCTTCGCCCCCCCTGCACCGGCCGCCTCCGTGCCGGCGGGCCCGGCTTCGGCCAGCCTCACCAATGCCAGCCCTACGACAGCCGGCCCCATGCGGGCCAGCCCCACATCGGCGGGTCAGATGCCGACAGGCATACCCCCACGCGGCATGGCAGCCGGTCCTGCGGAGGCCGCCGCCGCCGAAACGTCATCGCGCCTGCCGCGACCGGCTGCCCGGCCGGCACCGGTTGGTGTCGATCCGGTGTCGCAGCTCATCGAATGGGCGGCCCGGGCGCCGGCCGGCACCGCCCTGCGGGTGATGTCGGTCGACCGCGTTCCAACGCCGGCGCCGGCACCCGGCATCCAGCCACGCCAGACAACCGGCGCTGCCGCGCCGGCAATGGCCTCGGCACCCTGGCAGACGGGCGCCCCGCCGCCAACGGTCCCGCCCCCGACGGTCCTGCCGCCAACGATCCCATCATCGCCAACCCCATCAACCACGCCCCCATCATTGGCGACCAACCCGCCACCGCCGCTGCCGCGCATGGCGGCATCCGCCCACGGCCCGACCGTCGGCCAGGTACCGGATCGCGTTCTGATGGCGCCCGATGCATCGCCGCCTGTCCGACATGCCCCGGCTCTTCCTGGTGTTGCCGACGCCCCGAACGCAGGCGGGCCGTCTGCCATGCCCCAGGAGCACGGGACGGATGGCCGCTTCAGCCGCCCGGCCGGCGCCAACCGGTCAGGACAGGCCGGTTTGCCGACCAATGCGCTGCCGGCAACGCCCCCGGCCTCCACGCACCTCCGGTCCACTTCCGGGCCGCTGCCCTCAGCCGCGCCCGTCATCCCGTCATCCGGACCAGTCCCATCACCCTGGCTCACGCCGTCGCCTTGGCCGGCGGGCGCCTCCTGGCAGGCACCCATGGCCCCCGGCGCGTCACCGGCACCGCCGGTGTCGCCGCTGCCCGCGGCCGGGATGCCTGCGCATGCTGGCGAAACGCCGCCGTCCGGGGCCGCAGCGGCCGGCCCCACCGCCAACCGACCCGCCCGACCAGAGCCGGGGCCGCAGACACCGGCAGCACCCGGCCCGCGCGCGCCCACGGCAACATCCGATCTGCCGGGCCAGCCCGACGGCATGGCCCGCGAGGCCGCGGTCCGGCAGGGCCCGGCGCCGACTGTTCCGCCGGCTGTTATTCCGCCCGCGGCGCCATCCGCCGCAGCCCCCGCCACACCATCCGACGGGCCGCCGATTGTGCCCGGCAGCAACCAGGCCGTGCGGGCCCCCGCGCCGGCGCCGGCCGAGGCGCCGGCACATACTCCACAATCCGGCACGGCCTGGACGGCACGGGCCGACGTCCCGGCCCTCACCCGTCCGCCCGCTGCGGATATCGCCGGCCATGGCCGCGAGATGCGGCCCGAGGTCGACAACGACATGTCCCGCCATCCGCCCTCGGCCGGGCCGGCTTCCGTGTCCGCCCTTGCCACCGGCGACGAGCCATCGGCACCGGTGCCGCCACAGCGGCTGTACATCCCGCCATCGGCAGGTGCTGCAACCGCTGGCATGGCGGGCCCGGCCAGCCTCTGGCGGGCCGATGCCATCCCGCCGCCCCCGAGCTCCGCTCCGATCTCCGCCCCGGCCGCGATACCTGCGCCGGCGATCGTCGCTTCGCTGCCCGGTATCGCCGCGCCACAGGCCGCGGCCGTGCCGATCGCGCCCGATCGCCCCTTGCCACCGGCGGGCGACGATCTGGCATCGCTGGACGACGCCACCCGCCTGGTCGATCGCACCCGGCAGTTGATCATGGCCGAGGCCGAGGGAACCGATGTCGCCGCGGGCACCGGTGACGACGCACCGGCGCGTGCAGCTCCCGGTCACGGCCCGCAAGCGGCACGGCTGTCGGCGATCGTCGTCGGCAAGGATGCTGCCGGCCGGATGATGGTCAGCACGTCGATCGGGTTGTTGTCGCTGGACCATGTCGATGTCTCAGGGCCGCCCCTGGCGCCGGGGACGCAGCTCAGCCTGGTGGTGACGCCCGAGACGGCGCCACGGCCGGGTGCGGCCATGGCCATGGCCACGGCCGGCGCCGCGCCACCGGTCACGATACCCGGCGATCCGCTCGCCCCTGCCGACTGGCGCTCGCTCGCACAGGCGGCACAACTGGTGGCCGCCCTGCATCCGGCGGCGGCCGAACGTCTGCTGTCGCCCGTGGCGCCCACCCCCGGCCGTGACTTCGCGGCACATCTGATGGTGCTGATGAAGCAGGTGCTGTCCGGCACCCGCCCCGACGCGGTCGACGATCTGGCCGACAATCTGGAACGGCTGGGCGCCGCCGAGACGGCACGCGGCGTGGTCTCGGAATTCGATACCGCCGGACATGGTGCCGCCCCGGTGGTGGCGGGTGAATGGCGCAGCATTCAGGTGCCAAGCTGGGCCAATGCCGCCGTGATCCCGGTTCATCTGCATGTCCAGCAATCGAGCCGCGATGGCGGCAACCGCGAGGACGACACCGGCGGCGGCACCGGCGACATCTGCCGCTTCATCGTCGAAACCCGGCTGAGCCGTCTGGGCGACCTGCAACTCGACGGTCTGGCAGCCCCCGGCCGGGTCGACATGGTCCTGCGCAGTACCCGGCCGCTGCCGGCCGGCACGGCCGAAGCGCTGGCCGGAGTGATGGGCGATGTGCTGGCGGTGGCCGGTCTTCAGGGCGGGCTGGTGGTGCGGACCGAACCGCCGGCGCCGGTGCCACAGCGCCGCGCGCCGCGGCGGGACGTCGGCGGCGTGGTCGCATGAGGCGCCCGCGAGGTCTATGATCAACGGCCTGTGCATCCGCCGCGCGCGCCTGCTTCAACGACCAGCCCTGACCTGCCAGCCCCAATGAGCGACCCGCACCAGATGTCGATCGACGCCCCAGACCGCACTTCACGCGACCGCGATTCAAGGGATCGTTCCGCCCCGTCCACATCCCGTCACGGGCCGCTCGACCGCCGCTGGCAGGCGGTCGAGGATCGGCGCGAGCATCTGCGGCCGGCGCCGAATCCGGCCTTCGGCCATGATTATCTGGTGGAACACAGCGGCCGCAGCGCGATCCGGCTGTCAGAGGATGGCACACCGGTCGAGGTCATCTGGCGCCTGCGCTATGTGCCCGACCGCCACATCCTGCCGCGCGCGGCACTGGATGCCTATCTGGCCCGGCTGATCGCCCGCCCGTGGTCGGGGCCGGAAGAGGTGGCGGCCGCCATCGTCGCCGATATCGGCAGCGAAGTGATGCCGCGCTTCCAGCAGGTGGTGCTGGTTCTGGATGCCAGCGCCGGCGGCATCCGCGTCACCTTCGAAGAGAAACGGCCGACCTGGTCGAACGGCGCCCTGATGGCGCGGCTGGCCCTGCTTTAGACTCAGCCGCCCTCGCCATCCTCGATCCGGCGACGGCGAAAGCCGTTCATGCCGATTTCGTCCAACTGGTCGGTCTCGCGCACCGCCGCCTCATGGGCCTGACGGGCCAGCCGCGCCTCGCGCGCCAGTTCATAGCGTTTCACAGTTCGGAATGCTTCGGCCAGATCGTCCAGCGCCCGATCCCGCGCCCGGTGCAGCAGCGACAGATGTTCGCCGATCTCGGCGCGGCGTTTCGCGACCCGCCCGGCATAGCCGACATAGCCACCGATCATCGCAGGGTCAGTGCCGGCGGCGGCCTTTTCGGCCGCCAGATCGCGCAGCAGCCGCGCATCGTCGGCCTCGATCGCCGTGATCTGTTCCTCGACCGCATTCAGATTGCGGCGGGCGGAATCGATGGCATTGCGGCTCAGCTTGATCAGGCCGTCGAGGGCTTTGACAGGATCTGCCATGGGCGGATGTCATCCCGGGTCAGGGTTGCGGCATGCCCAGCACCTGGGCCAGTTGCGCATAGCCTTCGGGCAGGGTCGATCGTTCGGTCTTGCCCTGCGACAGAAACGCCTCCAGAGCGGCATGATGGCGGATGGCCTCGTCCACCGCCGGATCGGCGCCGGCGCGATAGGCACCAAGCCGGATCATCTCGGCCATGTCCTCATAGGTCGAGAGCAGGCGCCGGGCACGGGCGACCACGACGTTCTCGGCCTGGGTGTTGCAGTCGGGCATGGTCCGCGACACGCTGCGCAGCACGTTCACCGCCGGATAGCGGCCGCGCTCGCCGATCGACCGCTCCAGCACGATATGGCCATCCAGAATACCACGGGTGGCATCGGCGACCGGTTCGTCGTGGTTGTCACCTTCCACCAGCACGGTGAACAGACCGGTGATCGAGCCGCGGCCCGTGCCCGGCCCCGCCCGCTCCAGCAGGCGCGGCAATTCGGCGAACACCGAGGGGGTGAACCCCTTGCTGGCCGGCGGTTCCCCCGCCGCCAGCCCGATCTCGCGCTGGGCCTGGGCAAAGCGGGTGATGCTGTCGATCATGCACAGGACGTCCGCGCCCCGGTCGCGGAAATGTTCGGCCACCGCCAGGGTGGTGTAGGCCGCCTGTCGGCGCATCAGCGCCGGCTCGTCCGACGTTGCCACCACCACGACGCTGCGGGCGAGGCCATCGGGGCCAAGGGCGCCTTCGATAAACTCCTGAACCTCGCGCCCGCGTTCGCCGATCAGCCCCACGACCGACACGTCGGCCGCGGTATAGCGCGCGATCATGCCCATCAGCACCGATTTGCCGACCCCGGAGGCCGCGAAGATGCCAAGCCGCTGCCCGCGGCAGCAGGTCACGAAGGTGTTCAGCACCCGGATGCCCAGGTCGATCTTGCCACCGACGCGGGTCCGGGCATGGGCAGGCGGCGGCGGCGCGCGCATCGGCCGTGCCACCGGCCCGGGCACGATCGGTCCCTTGCCGTCGATCGGCCGGCCGAAACCGTCGATCACCCGCCCCAGCCAGCCATCGGATGGCCGGATCGTCGCCTCGCCGCCGCTCGCCTCGACCTCGGCGCCCAGGGCAACGCCATCGAGCGGACCGAACGGCATCAGCAAGGCGCGGCCATCGCGGAACCCCACGACTTCGGCCGCGAGGCGCGCGCCGTCGCGCAGGCGGATGCGGACATGGTCGCCCAGCGCCGTGCGCGCGGCCACGCCGCTGGCTTCAGCCATCAAACCGCGCACGGCAACCACACGGCCACGCACGACATAGGCGTCCAGGGCCTGAATGCTGCCGGTCAGCGAGCGGATCACATCCTGCATCATGGGCTCCGGTTGGTGATGGCGGTCTGGGCCGGAACAGCCGGCCAGGGCCGCGCCTCAGGACTCAACTGTCGATATGGGGGCCCGGATGCCGCAATCCGATGCGGTGTCGCACCCAGAACATGCATATCAGGTGTTGCTGATCGATTTTATTCGAAACTGCGACGTGATACCGTTGGTGGACAAAAGAATGGCCATTCCCGGAAACCGTATGACTGCCAAAAGGCACAGACGGCTGTCCAAGGGTTCGCCACCGATCGGAAAGAGGTTGCTGGCCCATGCGTATTCTGCTTGTCGAAGACGATCCATCGACTGCGCGTACCATTGAACTCGCTTTGAAGAAAGAGGGGTTCGTCTGCGACACCACCGATCTCGGCGAAGAGGGGCTTGAGATCGGGCGGCTGTATGATTACGACCTGATGATCCTGGATCTGATGCTGCCCGATATGGACGGCTACGAGGTCGTGCGCCGCCTGCGGGCGTCACGGGTCCAGACACCGGTGCTGATCCTGTCGGGGCTGACGGATACCGACAAGAAGATCAAGGGGTTGGGCGTCGGCGCCGATGATTACGTCACCAAGCCGTTCGACATGGCCGAACTGATCGCCCGCATCCAGGCGGTGGTGCGCCGGTCGCGCGGCCATGCCCAATCGGTGATCGGCACCGGCCGGCTGACGGTCGATCTGGACAAGCAGGCGGTTACGGTCGACGACCGCCCGGTTCATCTGACCGCCAAGGAATACGCGATCCTTGAGCTGCTGTCGCTGCGCAAGGGCACGACACTGACCAAAGAGATGTTTCTCAACCATCTCTATGGCGGCATCGACGAACCCGAATTGAAGATCATCGACGTCTTCGTGTGCAAGCTGCGCAAGAAGCTGACCACGGCCACCCATGGTGACAACTATATCCACACCGTCTGGGGTCGCGGCTATGTGCTGAAAGATCCTGAGGCATCGGCCGTCAGCGATGGTGGCGACCGCCCCGGCCGGCGCCGCACGGATGCCGCCTGACCTTGGGCTCGCCCTGACCTTCGGCCGCCTGAGCTTTGGTCCGGATGCCGGACCCGCTGCTGAAAAAGCCGCCCGCGGATGAACCGCCGGCGGCTTTTTCATTGAACGGTCCGGTCGTCAAGCCGGTGCGTAAACACCACGGTGATCGGGCAGCGGCCTGAACTTGTCGGTGATGCCAAGCACGGTTTCGGCACCACCGAGGAACAGATATCCATCCGGCGCCAGCACCTTGCGCAGGTCTTCAAGAACCTTGCGCTTGGTCTCCTGGTCGAAATAGATCAGCACGTTGCGGCAGAAGATCACGTCGAAGGTGCCAAGACTGGACGATCCGTTCAGCAGATTGTGCTGGCGGAAGTTCACCATCGAGCGGATCGGCTGCTTCAGCCGCCAATGCTCGCCATCCTGCTCGAAATACTTGACGAGCAGGGTGATCGGCAGGCCGCGCTGCACCTCGAACTGCGAATAGGTCGCGGCACGCGCCTTGTCCAGCACCTCATTCGACAGATCGGTACCGATGATCTCCAGCCGCCAGCCATCCAGCTTGGCGCCCATTTCCTTGAACAACATGGCCAAGGTATAGGCTTCCTGCCCGGTCGACGCCGCCGCCGACCAGATCCGCAACTGCCGGCGATCCGCCCGCTTGGCCAGAAGATCCGGCAACGCGAAGGTGCGCATCTCCTCGAACGGCTTGATATCGCGGAAGAACGACGTCTCGTTGGTCGTCATCGCATCGGTGACGTCCCGACGCAGCTCTTCCGCCGAGGGTTTGCGCATCTCGGCAATCAGTTCAGTCAGGCCGGGCAGGCCGCGCCGTCGCGCCAATGGCGACAGGCGACTTTCCAGCAGGTACAGCTTGTCGGGGCCGATAATCAGCCCGGACCGCTGCTTCAGCATGCCGCTGATGAAGGCGAAATCCTCCGGCGCCATCACGGACCTCCGTCGACCAGCCGGCGGACGTCGCCAGCGATACGCTCCAGCGGCAGCACCGCGCTGCACAGCCCGGCCTGCGCGGCAGCACCCGGCATGCCCCAGACGACGCTCGACGCCTCGTCCTGAGCCAGCATGACACCGCCCGCCTGCACCACATGTTCGCCGCCCCGCTGCCCGTCGGACCCCATACCGGTGAGGATGACAGTCAACAGGTTCCGGCCATAGATCCGCGCCAGACCACGCAGCATCGGATCGACTGCCGGACGGCAGAAATTCTCGGGCGGATCCTGATTGATCCGGATAACCGCCCCGCCACCAGGCGCCTCGGTCGGGACCATGTGCCAGTCGCCACGGGCCACGTGGATGCGCCCCGCCTGAACCGGCATGCCGTCCTCGGCTTCGACACAGGGTAGCCCGCTGGCCCGGCCCAGATGTTCGGCCAGAATGGTCGTGAACGTGGCCGGCATGTGCTGGGTGATGAACACCGGAATCCGCTGAAGCGACGGTCCAAGCGCGCCAAACAGCGTGAACAGCGCCTGCGGCCCGCCGGTGGAACTGCCCACCGCCAGCGCCCGTGCCCGGAATGCCGGTGGCATCGGGCGCAGAACCACGGGCTTGCGCTGCAGACCCAGACGCTGCGGCAGATCGGTGACAGGGCTTGCTGCCGCAGCCGTCGCCCGTGGGGCCACGGCCGGATCGGCCGGCCTCGGCCGCGGCGTGTAAGTCGGCGCCGGCGCCGCCGCCGCCGCCCCCCCGGCACCACTGCCCGTGCCAAGATCGGGGCCCGTGCCGTCGCGGCGGCCGCGCTCGGCATGCGCCTTCACCTTGGCCAGCAATTCCCGCGAGAACCCCTCGTTGGAATAGACCTCGCTGGTGGCGCTGGGCTTGGGGATGTAGTCGACAGCGCCTTTGGCCAGGGCTTCCATGCTGACGGCCGCATTCTTGCGCGTCAGCGTCGATGCCATGATGACTTTCAACCCGGGCTGGGATTTCACCAGTTCCGGCAACGCCGTCAGCCCGTCCATCTCGGGCATCTCGATATCGAGCACGACCACCTCGACCGGCTGACGCTTCAGCTGGTTGAGAGCGATCCGGCCATTGGCCGCAGAGGCCACGACCCTGATCTCGGGATCCGCTTCAAGGACGCGGATGAACAGACCGCGAATGACCGCGCTGTCGTCGACCACCATCACACGATAGGGTTCGACGCTTCCGCCCCCTGCTATGTGTGATGTCACGACAGCAAACCCACCTGTGTGAACTTGGTTTCGATGATTTCGCTGTCGAACGGCTTCATGATGTATTCATTCGCACCGGCCATGATCGCCTCCTGGATATGGGCAAGATCATTTTCGGTGGTGCAGAACACGACGATCGGCTGGTCGCCGCCGGGCATCCGGCGCAGCGCCTTGAGGAATTCGAGCCCGTTCATGACCGGCATATTCCAGTCGAGAAGCACGGCGTCGGGCATCTGCTCGCGGCAGCGCTCCACGGCTTCCTGACCGTCGGCGGCTTCCCTGGTGGCAAAGGACAGGCCTTCCAGGATGCGCCGCGCGACCATGCGGATGACCTTGGAGTCGTCAACGATCAGGCAGGTCTTCATATCAGATCGGATCCTTGAACGCGCCGCCCGGCATGAGGGCTCGGTGGGACGGGACGGCTTGGACGGACGCAGCCTGGCCGGAGCGGTTTCCCGCACAGCCCGCTTTCCGGATTTGGATCGATGCCGGAGGCGGGCCGATGTTCAGCCGAAATCGAACAGACGCTCGACATCGAGCACCAGCAGCAGCTTGTCGTTCAGTCGGTATACCCCGAGAGAGACGTCACGCCAATGCTGAGCAAGGTTGGCGGGGTTGCGTTCGAAGCGGGCATCATCGAGGCTGAGCACCTCGCCCACGCCATCGACCATCAGGCTGTACAGCTCGCCGTCATGCTCGACAACGACATTCATGCCCTTCAGTTCGGCCGGACGCTGTGCCAGGCCCAGCCTGCGGCGGACATTGATCGCGGTCACGATCCTGCCACGCAGGTTCAGCGCGCCCGCCACCTCGGCCGGTGCCAGCGGCACCCGGGTGATCTTCTGCGGCCCCAGAATGTCCTGTACCACCAGCACCGGAATGCCGAAGGTCTGCCGGTCGATCACCACCGTCACGAACTGCCGCTGAGCACCGGCAAGTGCGTCGTCACCGGACCGGACCAGGGCGTTGCCGCCGCCGGCATAGCGGACGATATCCCCACTCATGCCACGCTCCCCTTCGCCATGTTCATCACCTGACCGATGGCCGCGATCAGGCCTTCCCGGTCGAATTTGGCCACATAATCGTCGTATCCGCTATCGCGGCCACGATCGAAATCTTCAGGCGCCGTATGCGAGGACAACGCGATCATCGGAACCTGGGTCCAGGGACCGTCCTCACGAATGGCCCGGGCGAAGGCGAAGCCGTCCATGCCCGGCATTTCGATATCGCTGACGATGATATCGAACTCCACGCCCTGGTCGCGCAGTTTCATCGCGGCCTCGGCACTTTCCACGCCCGCGACCTCATAGCCCGACACCCTCAGAACAGGCGCGATCAGGCTGCGGAAGAAGGCGCTGTCGTCGACCAGCAGAACCCGGCGATGCGCGGCCTTGCCCAGCTTCGGCTTGTCGGCCTGGTACCAGTCGCCGGTCGCCTTCAGCAGATAATAGCCGACATCGATGATATCCGTGGTCCGCCCGGCGATCACCGCGGTGCCGATCAGTCCGTCGCGGCGGCTGCGCAGTTCGACATTGAAGCTGTCTTCCACGATGTCGACGATCTCGTCGACCACCAGACCCATCGTGCGGTTGCGTTCGGTGAACACCACCACCGGCTGGCGGCCTTCGCGGGCCAGTTGCATGGTCTCGTTGACCAGCACCAGCGGCATGATCTGGCCGCGATACTGCACCACCGGCCGCCCATCCGACCGCTCGATGGTCGCAAGATCGATCTCTTCCAGCCGCGCCACCAACGACAGCGGCACCGCCTTCGGATCCTCGCCGCCGGCACGGAACACCAGCAGGGACAGCTTGTCTTCCATGTTGGCCTCCGCGGCTTCGGCCGCGGCCTCGGCCCGGCGGTCACCGCCGGTCTGGATCTGGCCGACCGACGTCGCGAGCCCGTTCGGGTCCAGGATCATGACCACGCTGCCATCGCCCAGGATCGTGTTGCCCGAGAACATTGTGATGTCGCGCAGGATCGGCGCCACCGGCTTGACCACGATCTCCTCGGTGTCGAAGACCTGGTCGACGATGATGCCGAACGAGAATGTGCCGACCTTGCACACGATCACGAACAGGCCGTCGTCATCGGTCTCGACGCCCGGCTCCTCGTCGTCGATCAGCGCCAGCGCATGGCCAAGGCTGACCAGCGGCAGAAGATGATCGCGCAGGCGCAGCACCGGCCGGCTGTTCAGCCGCTCGATCCGATGTTCCGAGGTATTCGATGCGCGGACCAGCTCGACCACGCTGATCTGGGGCAGCGCGAAGCGGTCGCCGGCAGCCTCGACGATCAGCGCCGCCACGATCGCCAGGGTCAGCGGGATCTTGATGACGAAGGTCGAGCCCTTGCCGCTGACCGTCCTGAGTTCGATCGTGCCGCCGATCTTCTCGATATTGGTACGGACCACGTCCATGCCGACGCCCCGGCCCGACACGCTGGTCACTTTCTCGGCGGTCGAGAAACCGGGTCGGAAAATGAACTGGGCGATCTGGGTCTCGGTCATGCCGTCGAGTTCGTTCTCGGTGGCGAGCCCCACCTTCACGATCTTCTGACGCACCTTCGACAGGTCGATGCCTCGGCCATCATCGGCGATCTCGATGATGATATGACCGCCTTCATGATAGGCGTTCAGGGTGATGGTGCCGGTTTCGGGCTTGCCGGCGGCGCGGCGCTCATCGGGCCGCTCCAGGCCGTGATCCGCCGAATTGCGGACCATATGGGTCAGCGGATCCTTGATCAGCTCCAGCACCTGACGGTCCAGCTCGGTTTCCGAGCCATACATCTTCAGGTCCAGCTTCTTCGACAGTTCCTGACCCAGGTCGCGAACGACCCGCGGCAGCTTCGCCCAGGCGTTGCCGATCGGCTGCATGCGGGTCTTCATGACCCCTTCCTGCAATTCCGACGTCACGTGGCTGAGCCGCTGCAGGGGCACGGTGAACTCGCTGTCGCCACGACCGCGCACCATCTGCAACAGCTGATTGCGGGTCAGCACCAATTCGCTGACCATGGTCATCAGATGTTCCAGCAGGTCGACGCTGACCCGGATGTTCTGGCCGGCCAGATGGCTTTCACGCGGCGCGGCCGTATCATGGTGCTCGCCGCCATCGGCCTTCTGGCCGCTGGCAGACTGGTTTGCGGCCGACTGGGTGGCCACCGCGCCGGCACCGGCGGCGACCAGCGCCTGCGGCTGTGCCGTGCCAACCGGCATGCCGGCTGCGTCATCGCCATCGTCGGCATCGTCATCAGGCAGCGGGTCGCCCGCCATCTCGGCCGCCATCATCTGGCGCACCGCATCGAAATCGGGCGCACCATCGGCCCCGACCGGAGCCGCGGCACGCTTCGGCGGCTGAACGTCGCCACCATCGGCCGCGATGTTCAGCCGTTCGATCAGGCCGGCATCATTGCCCGCCGGCTCGGACTGGCTGCGCTCCAGCTCGGCCAGGATCTCCTTGATCCGGTCCAGGCTTTCAAGGATCAGGGTCACGATGGTCGGCGTGACCTCAAGTTCGCGATCGCGGACCCGGCCCAGCACGTTCTCGGCCGCATGGGCCACCTTCTCAAGGCGCGGCAGGCCAAGGAAGCCGCAGGTTCCCTTGATCGTGTGCACCAGACGGAAGATGTTCTGCAGCAGTTCCGGATCGTCCGGATTGCGCTCCAGACGTACCAGTTCGACGTCGAGCGTCGACAGGCTCTCCATCGTCTCGGTCAGGAACTCGCTGAGCAGCTCGTCCATGGCGTTCTCATCCCTGCTGCCGTGATTGTGCGGTGCGCCTCCGCACCAAGTGCCGGTGCTTGCGCACCAAGTGAATAGTCGATGTCATCAGACCCGTGGAGCTTCCGCTCCAGGCCTATCGCCCGGTATTGCCGGTCTGTTCGAAGGCTGCCATGGCGCCGTGCTGGCCGCCAAAGGCGATACCGGGAAGATCAGCCGTCACGGCGAACCGCTTCAGATCCGTGCCGGACCAGTCGCTCGCGATGCGCAACCGGCCGCCGCAGGCCGCCGTCATCTCGGCGACCACGAACGGCAGCACCGTGCGCGCATCCAGCAGGTTCGGATCCATACGCCCTTCCACCGACTGAACCAGCGTCTCGGGCATCCGCACCGTGGTGCCGTCGGCCGATACCGTCAGGGTGCTGCCCGTCGGGCCGGTCTGCCAGTCCAGGCCGACCATACCGCCCCGCGGCATCGCCTGGCTCGCGACCGCGGCCAGGCAAAGGGCGATGCCGCCATGGGCGCGGAGAACATTGCCGTCGGCCGGCCAGCCCTGCACATCCAGCCGGGCGCGTTCGTCGGCGAAGTAGCCGGTCAGCGCCGAGCGCAGATCGCCGGCCGCCACCCGTTCGTCGATATTGCCGCTGGCGCCCAGCGCCATCCTGAAAAAACTGAGCCGGCGAGCCGCACGCCCGGCGCTGTCGGCAACGAGTTGAAGCGCATCGTCGCCCATACCGTCTTCCGACAGGAACTCGATACCGTTCACGACCCCGCCGATCGGCCCGACCAGGTCGTGGCAGATGCGCGCGCAAATCAGACCGGAGAGCCTTACCCAATCGCCCTGCGCCACGTCGCCTCGCTCCCCGTCTGCATGTCTGGCCAGATCTCCACACGGCAGAGACCCTGTTCGGTCGCCCGCCGGGCGTCTGTCGCCACAAGCCGGACCTCACTGCTTCTTTGTAGACCGCAAGCGTTAAATTTGTCTTAGGCTGCGGACCATCCTGATCAACTTCACAGTCTTCCGCACAATGGCCACGCGCCACGCTCTGGTGGCGGGCGTCCTGCGGCACCATCTGTTGTCGGGAAGATGGCGCCCCCTCCCCGCAACGGAGCCCCCTCCCCGCAACGGAGCCGCTCCCCGCAACGGAGCCGCTCCCCGCAACGGAGCCGCTCCCCGCAACGGAGACCGACCGATGACCGCGTCAGCACCTTACGGCATGCTGTACCCACCCGGAAGCCTTGTCCGCCTGCCCGGCCAGCCGGATTGGGGCATGGGCCAGGTCCAGAGTGTGGTCGCTCACCGGGTGACGGTGAATTTCGAACATGGCGGCAAGCGCATGGTCCATGCCGATGTGGTCGACCTTGAACTGATAGCACCCCCACAGAGCTTCGACGACGACGACTGATGTCCGAGGTTAAGGTGGTCGACCTTCTTACAGCCTCTGGCAATGCTCACGAGCTCGCATGCCGCGACGGATTGCGTCACCATTGTGTCGCAGATCCGCTGCATATTGCGACAAGGCCCTATCGCCCTCCCGGATCTGCCTCTCGTCCTTCGCAACTTTTGCAGTTGCGGCGATCCCCACGTCTCCGTAAATACAGGATGTGATCCGCTTCATGCCGCGGCGGATGCGTCAAACCCGGGACAGGTCGGTCGGTGCAAGCCGTCCACCGGCACACACGCAACCGGCAGCCACGGACTCTGAATGATCATTGCCCCCGACGCATCACCGCCATCTCCGGCCGGGCCACCGCTCCACAACGTGGACCCCGCTGCCCGATGGCCCGCCGTGGGGCACGTTTTCGGAAAAGGCAGGTGCAGGTGGTGGGCGGAGGGATCGTGATCGAACGCGAGGTGGAAGCACTTGCGCGGGCGGCTCTCCAGAAGCCTCCGCAGCAACGGCAGGCCATTGCCGGCACCATTGCAACCATGCTGATCGACCGCGACCGTAAGTTGACGGAGAAGGTCCGGGGCGTGGTCGCACATGTGATCCAGCCGCTGGTCGCCGATATCGAAAGCACGCTGCGCCGCGAACTTGCCGAGGAACTGGCCGGTCTGCCCGATGCCGGTACCCTGCCTGCCAGCCTGTTCGTGATGCTGGCGAACGATACGATCGAAGTTGCCCATCCGCTGCTGTCCCGGTCTCCGATCCTGAGGGATCCGGATCTGATCGCGGTCGTGCGGGAGCGGTCGAGCGCCCATCGCGTTGCCATCGCACAACGACCGGATCTCAGCGACGCGGTCACCGGTGCGCTGCTCGACGCGGCCGAGGCCGAGGTCGTATCCGCCCGGCTCGCCAACCGTAAAGCTGTCTTGTCGCCGAGGATGATCGAGCGGATCGTGATGCTGTCACAGCGCATGGAGGTGATCCAGCCGCCGCTGCTTCAGCGCCGTGAACTGCCGGCCGGTCTGGCCTATCGGATGTTCTGGTGGGTGGGCGGCGCCCTGCGGCGTCATATCCTGCAGCGTTTCGACGTCTCGCCCGACATGATCGACCGGGCCGTCACCCGCGTGGTCGACCGCAGGCTTGCCGAAAATGGTCGTCTGGCCGAGGAACAGCGCCGCGCGGAACAGCGCATCGCACAGTTGTCGCGCAGTGGCGGGCTGACCGAGATGCTGCTGCTGCAGAGTTATCGCCAGGGCGAAATCGCGATGTTCGAAGCGGCCCTCGCACGCATGACGGAAATCCGTGCAATCACCGCCCGCCGGATCGCCTTCGAAACCACGGGTCAGGCCCTGGCCATCGCCTGCAAGGCGGCCGATGTCACACGGCCGGGCTTTTCGACCCTGTTCATGCTGACCCGCAAGATGAGCCGCGGCACCCGGGTGTCGGACCCCAAGGATCTTCTGGAGGCCGTGGCCTTCTTCGACATGGTCGACCGGCGGCGCGCGCTCGCCATTCTGGCACTCTGGGACGGCGACGCCATCTGATCGACGGTGCGCCCCCCGGCTGCCGGCACCGGCCCCGGAACCGCCGGCTCTCACCCGACTTGATCCGCCGGCAGGACGCCCCCACAATGAATGGCTAAGACATGCCCGGCCAACGGGCCCTCCGGATGTGAGCGAGCAGTCCAGGTGACATCATTCCAGCCGACAAGCCAGGCGGCCACGCCGTCGTCGTCCACACAGCCGCTTTCGACGCCGGCTTCATCGACGCCGGCGTCATCAGCGCTGGCATCAGCGTCGCTGGTCGACCCGTTCGGCCGCCATGTGCATTATATGCGCCTGTCGGTGACGGACCGTTGCGATCTGCGCTGTGTGTACTGCATGGCCGAGAGCATGACTTTTCTGCCCAAGGCCGACCTGCTGACGCTGGAGGAACTGGCGCGGCTGTCGCGGGCCTTCATGGGGCTGGGCGTGCGCAAGCTGCGGCTGACCGGCGGTGAGCCGCTGGTGCGCCGCGGCATCATGGACCTGATCGCCGATCTGGGCCGGGACGTCGTGGCCGGCAGGCTGGAAGAACTGACGCTCACCACCAATGCCACTCTGCTCGACCGCCATGCCGAAGGGCTGGCACGCGCTGGCGTGCGACGGGTGAATGTGTCGCTGGACAGTCGCGACCCGGCGCGCTTTCAGCGCATCACCCGCTGGGGCGCGATCGACCGGGTGATGGGCGGCATCGCTGCCGCCAAGGCCGCCGGCCTTCAGGTCAAGATCAACATGGTGGCGTTGCGCGGCGAGAACGAGCATGAAATCGAAGACATGATCCGGTGGTGCGGCGAAAACCGTTTCGACCTGACGCTGATCGAGACCATGCCGCTCGGCGACATCGACGAAGACCGGGTCGACCAGTATCTGTCGCTGACCACCCTGCGCCGGCACCTGGAGACGCGCTTCACCCTGACCGATCTGCCCGACCGGACCGGCGGCCCCGCGCGCTATGTCCGCATCGAGGAAACCGGCGCAAGGCTGGGCTTCATCACCCCACTCAGCCACAATTTCTGCGAAAGCTGCAACCGCGTGCGGGTGACCTGTACGGGCCAACTGTATATGTGCCTGGGTCAGGATGATCAGGTGGACCTGCGGGCCCCTTTGCGTGCATCGCCCAAGGACGACGCACCGCTGATCGCCGCCATCCGCCGGGGCATCGACGCCAAACCCAAGGGTCATGATTTCGTCATCGAAAGGCGGGGTGCCGCACCGGCCTTGACCCGTCACATGAGCATGACCGGCGGCTGAGCCCCCGATGACACAGCCAATCATGTCCGGGACGACACCGATGACACAGGTGCGGACCGGGATCACGCCGCCCTTTGCGGTCGTCGCCGCCGACAGCGACGAGGCGATTGCCGCTCAGGCGTTGATCGAGGGCATGTACGAGACGGTCGAGCCCGACAAGGCGGCGGTCGTCGTGGCACTGGGCGGCGACGGGCTCATGCTGGAGACGCTGCACCGCTTCATCGACCGCGGCATCCCGATCTATGGCATGAATTGTGGCACGGTCGGCTTCCTGATGAACGAATTCCGGGTCGAGGAACTGGACGTCCGGCTGACGGAAGCGGTGCCGGCGGTGATCTACCCGCTGCTGATGCGCGCCTACACCATGGACGGCACCCGGCACGAAGCGCTGGCGATCAACGAGGTGTCGCTGCTGCGCGAAACCCGTCAGGCCGCCAAGCTCAGAATTTCTGTGGACGGTATCGAGCGCCAATCGATGCTGATCTGCGACGGCGCGCTGGTCTCGACACCGGCCGGCAGCACGGCATACAATCTTTCCGCGCATGGCCCAATCCTGCCTCTCGGCGCCGGCGTGCTTGCCCTGACGCCGATCAGTGCCTTCCGGCCGCGCCGCTGGCGCGGTGCGCTGCTGGCCGACACAGCGACCATCAGCTTCGACGTGCTGGAAGCGGTGAAGCGGCCGGTGAGTGCTGTTGCCGACTATACCGAAGTGCGTGACGTCCGGCGCGTGGATGTGGCACGCGATCCGACGCGGCAACTGACCTTGCTGTTCGACCGCGGGCACAGCCTTGAAGAGCGGATCCTGCGCGAACAGTTCGAGCCATGATCACATCGCGTTTTAGCCCTGCCCCCTTAAGCCGGAGCCAGATCCGACCCATGAGCGTCGCATCCCCTTGCGTGAATGTCTGTCGCATGAGCACGATCACCGGCTGGTGTGAGGGCTGTTACCGCACCATCGATGAAATCCGTGCCTGGCGGCGGCTCGACGACGACGGCAAGCAAACCATCCTTGAGGTGATCGAGGACCGGCGCCGCGAGATCGCGAGCGGTCGCTTCGCCCCGGCGGGCGGCCCCGCCTGAGCAACCGCCACGGCCGCTCAGGCGCCAAGGCCGCTCAGGCGCCAAGGCCTCTCAGGCGCCAGGGCCTCTCAGGCGGTGTTCTTCATGACGTCGGCGCCGGGACAGACATCGCCGCCGTCGATCATCACCCGGTTGCGGCCGGTCTGCTTGGCCCGATAGAGCGCTGCATCGGCTGCGGCAATCAGGCGGCCTTCCTCGGCAACCGTTTCCGGAAAGCAGGCGATCCCCATCGAGATGGTGACGGGCCCATATGGCTGGACCTCCTCGCCATGGGGAAGCCCCGCCAGCACCCGGCGCACGGCATCCGCGCGCCTGAAGGCGCCCACGGCATCGCAGCCTGGCAGAACGATCAGAAATTCCTCGCCGCCGTAACGACACACGACATCGCTTTCACGGAACTGTTCCAGCATCGTGCGGGCAACCAGCCGGATCACCCGATCCCCGGCCTCATGGCCGAAGGTATCGTTGAACCGTTTGAAGTGGTCGATATCGCCCATCACCACCGATATCGGCAGGGTCTCACGCCGGGACACCGCCAGCTCACGCGCCAGCATTTCATCGGCGAAGCGGCGATTGAACAATCCGGTCAAAGGATCGCGGATCGACATGCCGCGCAGCGTTTCCCGCAGCTTCACATTGGCGATCGACAGCGCCAGACGATCCAGAGCGGCGAAATCGTCATCCGACCATGCCGGCATATCCGCGGCGGCCCCGCCGGCAGCGATGCCCCCGGCTGCGACAGGCGCGCGCTCCAGCGTCACCATGCCCAGCATTTCACCATGGGCGATCAGCGGCACACAGACATGCCGCCCCGGCACACCCGCCAGATGGCCGCAGACCGGTGCCTGCCCCTCTCCCCGCCGGACCTCTCCCCGCCGGCCCTCGCCGCCTCGGCCGCCATATTCCGGCCCCCTATTGTCGCCAGGGCTGTCGCCGTCACTGACATAGGGACGTCCCAGTCGCAATGACCAGCAATCATCCTGCACCATGCTTCTGGCGGGCAGCGCCGGCCGGCCCCAGGCTGCCGCCGCCTCCAGCAGATTGCGGCTGGCCTTGTGCAGAAACAGCCGGCCGCTATCCTCGGGCAGAAGCGCCGGCATCATCCGCTCCGTCACGCCCACCGCCTCGTCGACAGACGCACAGGACTGGATCAGATCGGTCATCCGCCCCGCGATCCGGTCCCGGTTCCGGGCCCGCTCAAGGTCCTGGGCGCGCTGACGAACCGCTTCATGTGCCTCGGCCAGCTCGCGCGTCCGGGTCTCGACGGTCTGCTCAAGGCCCGCCAGCGTTTCCTGAAGCGCCGCCTCCGCTGCCTTGCGCTGTGTCTCGCGGTCGTCCAGCGCCGACACCAGCAGGTTCAGTGACGACGACAGGTGGGTGATCTCACGCGCGCCCGATACCGGCGGGAACCGACGGTCGGACCGGCCATCGACCATGCCACGGGCGAAACCCGACAAGCGCTGAAGCGGCCTGATCAGCAACCGGTGCGACAGACCGACCGAAAGCAGCCCCAGACCGGCCGCAAGCACCACCGCGGCGATCAGATTGTTCAGTGTCAGCCTCTGTGAGGGCCCGAACAGCCGCGCATCCGGCATGCTGACGCCGATCACCAGCCTGACCGGCTCCAGATCGACCGGTTCAACCGTCAGAACCCGGGGGGCATCGTCCGCCAGCCCCGAGGTCTGCGCGATGGTGGCCGGATGGTCGCCGCCTCTGACCGTCGCATCGCCGCTCGCCAGATGGAAACGGGGCCGTCCCGCACGGCGCACGATGTCGGCAACATCCTGCGACATGGTCGTCTCCGGCCCCTCATGTGCCAGAATCTCGCCCGATGGCAGCCAGACCGACAGCGCCGTGTCCTGCGGCAACAAAGCACCCATGCCCTGCAGATAGATGCCCAGATCCAGCGCGACGCCCACGATGCCCACCGGCCGGCCAGCCTCGTCACGCACCGACGCGACGACCGGCAGAATGGTGCGGCCGTTGCTCAAGGCACTGACCGCCTCGGCAACGACAGGCTCGGTACTGTGCAGCGCCTGCTCGAAATAAGGGCGTTGTGCCAGGCTGGCAGCCGTGCCATTGGCGGGCTTCACCGGCATGGCCGCGCAGCGGACCACACCATCCGCATCCGTGATGAACAGATTGTTGTAGATCGGCCGCAGGCGGGCCAGTTCGGCAAAGCGCTGGACGCAGGCATCACCGGTGAACGGCAGCGCCCCGTTGACCGCCAGTGCCGCGACCAACTGGCGCGCAGCGTCGACACGCTGGTGAAGATCGGTCGCGGCACCATGGGCCGCCAGTTGCAACTGTTCACCCGCGCGCTGCCGGTCCAGATCGCCGATGGTCAGCACGGTCCATGCCAGCACCGTCGCCAGCGGCAGAATGGTCAACGCGGTCAGGGCCAGCGCCAGCTGCTTGATGGTATAGCCACGCATGGCAAGAACACCTGAACCTATTATATGTCATGATGCACAGACAGGAAACAGGGGTGGGCCACCGTCCCCGGTCATTCGTACCGCATCGTGACCGCGCATCACCATCTGACGCGCGATATCATCATATTTTAGGCATTTTTACCATAAAAAGACGTCCTTCAGGCCCTGTCTAGCAACTACATCTTTTGGCGTGGTGCAGGAAACCAATGCGCTATCCGTCCTGTCAACTTGTAGGCGACAAGACCAATCCATTCACGCGCAGCCAAATTTATCAGAAGAAGCCGGTCGACGAATCTGTACTCATTCCATCCCCACCGTGCTTCCAGAAAATTATAGTCCACCGGGTAGGCGACGACATTCCAGTCGAGAGCGGTGAAAATTCCATACGACCGCGGCATATGGGCGGCGCTCGTCACCAGGATCCAGGGCTTGTCGCTGACGGAATTGACCAGCGGCTTTGACAACAGGGCGTTCTGATAGGTGTTCCGGCTTTCGCTTTCGATGATCAGGCGATCTTCGACGACCCCCAGATCGGTCAGGATCCGCTGCGCCACCGGCCCACCCCGCGCCTCCGGGCTTCCATAGAAGCCGCTGCCGCCGGTGAAGACGACCGGAAGATCCGGCCGCAACCTGGCGAGCACGGCGGTTTCGGTGAAACGTTCGCCGGCCATCCCGAAGGATACCTGTCCATGCTTTTGGGTCAGCCTGCCGTCCTCTGGCCCGCCCAGCACGATGATGCCCGCATAGTCACCCCGCGCGACCATTGGGCGGTCCATCTGCGGGAACCGGCTCTCAAGTGGCCTGAGCAGCCAGGTGTCGAGCGGTGTGAACAACATGACCGCCAGCAGCACGCCCGCGATGCAGAACAGAACCGTCGACAGCCGGTTCAGACCGAACAGCCGCAGCAGGGCCGCCAAGGGCACCAGTATCAGCGTCAGATTGACCGGTAGAATCAGATTGCCCACCAGTTTCGACAGCGCGAAGAACATAAGGCGATCCTGTGTCAGTGGTGTCACAATCGAGGAAGGCCCGCCACGGTCTTCGGCAACGGCCGGATCAACATGCGCGGCGAAGGCCGGTTTGTCATGCCATGGCCGCTGCCTGGATGCAAACTGCGCCTGCGCTCTGTGCCGACCCGATTGGCTCTGTGCCGCGCGAAAATGCCCAATGATGAACGGGCCGGCGTAATCATTTATCAACGCTCTTCCGAATATGCTGCATATTTGGTGCATTCTGCAGTTCGGGCCCCGGCCCGGGCCAAAGGATGTTTTGTCATATAATCCGAATGGATGGTCCGCATTGTCATGACGTCGCCCGTAACCACCTCTGTGCTCGACACCGACCGTCTGCGTTTTCTGGGGCTCGACGCCCGGACCGTCGCCGACCTGGCTCTGGTCCGGCCAGTTCTGGAGGCCGAGATCGAGGGATTGCTGGATCTGTTCTACAAGACCCTGGCAACGTTCCCGCCGATGCGCGCCCTGATCGACAAGCCGGGCATGGTCGATCATCTGAAGCAGGCGCAGAAGGCCCATTGGACGGCCCTGGTTTCGGGCCGGTTCGATGCCGATTATGCCGCCAGGGCGGCCCGGATCGGCAATGCCCATGTCCGCATCGGTCTTGAGCCCCGCTGGTATATCGGCGGCTATCAACTGGTGCTGCACAAGCTGCTCGCGGCGCTGTCGCACAGCTATCGCTGGTCGCAGGACAAGCGCGACCGCGCCCAGGCTGCCATCACCCGGGTGGTGTTCCTGGACATGGATATGGCGATCGATCAGTACATCCACGGCATCATGGGCCAGGTTCATGACGCCCGCATCCAGGCGGCATCGGACCTCGACAGCTCGATCCGCTCTGTCGTTCACGACCTGACCGAGACGGTCGGCCGGCTGGGCGGCGCGTCGCACGGGCTGACCAGCGCCGCCGACATGGCGCGCAACGAAGCCGGCAGCGTCGCGGGCGCGGCCGAACAGGCGGCTGTCAATGTCGATGCCGTCGCCGCCGCCTCTGAAGAGCTCTCGCGGTCGATCAGCGGCATCGCCGATCAGGTTTCGCGGTCGTCCGGTATCGCCCGACAGGCCGTCACCGACGCTGAACAGACCACCAGCACCGTGTCGGGCATGCTGGGGGCTGCCGAGAAGGTCGGCGAGATCGTGCAGCTGATCAGCGACATCGCCGAACAGACCAATCTTCTGGCGCTGAACGCCACCATCGAGGCAGCCCGTGCCGGATCGGCCGGCAAGGGCTTCGCCGTGGTCGCGGGCGAGGTGAAGAACCTCGCGGCTCAGACCGCGCGCGCGACCGAGGATATCAGCTCGCAGGTCGGCAACATGCGCGAGGTCGCCGCCGCGACCGCCCAGTCGATCGGCAAGATCGCCGAAACCATTCAGCAGATGAACGAGATCGCGACCGGCATCGCCGCCGCCGTGGAGCAACAGAGTGCCGCAACCCGCGACATCGCGCTGAACATCCAGCAGGTCTCGTCGGGCACCCGCGAGGTCACCCGCGGTGTCGCCGGCATCGAACGGGTCAACAGTGAAACCAAGACCGCGGCCGACGATGTCGCCGAAACCGCGACGGCGCTGAACCAGCGCGCGAAACATCTGGCCGCCGAGATGGACGGCTTCATGCAGCGCCTGCGCAAAGGCACGGGCAACTAACCACCCGACAGCCGGCCAATGGTGGCGGCCCCCGCATGGCATCGGGCAGACAGAAGCCCATGCCGTGCGGTGCCGGGTTATCACGCCCGTGTCTCTGACGGCTACGCGCCGAACCGGTCCCGATAACTGCGCGCGAACTCGCCCAGATTGATATAACCCAAAGCATTGGCGATTGCTGATACCGTCGCGCCGGGCGCTGCCGCCCGCGCCGACCATTCCGTGCGGCCGCAATCGGCCACGAAACTTTCATCAATGCCGGTATCCTCGTGATGCCGCGCGGTCACGGCATGACGAGCCGCACCACCGATGGTGGCCAACACGACCGGTCCTGAGCCCGACCACCGCAACCAGGATACCGCCAACCCGACAGGCTGACGGGAGCCGGTGGCTCTCCTCCGTTTCAGGCGCCGGAAAATCTGCCGATACCCGAGAATTCATGCCGATGCCAGACAGAACCCGATACCGGAATGCGATACGATCAGGGGGGATATCGACAACCGGGCGCGCCGCCGAATAGCCGGACAACAGGATGACAGGCCGCGCATCGCCCAAGGGAGGACCATCATGACCAACAGCCTGACCAGCAGTGCCGATGCGGTGCTGCGCCATGCCGTCGATGCCACACCGGGTGTGCCGGGCGTGGTCGCCGTCGCCACCGATCGTGACGGCACGATCTATGAGGGTGCAGCCGGAACGAGGGGCCTTGGCTCCGACGCGCCGATGACCACCGACACCGTCTTCGCCATCTTCTCGACCACCAAGGCCATCACCGGCACCGCCGCCCTGCAACTGGTCGAAGATGGCCGGCTCGACCTCGACGCGCCGGCCAGCACCTATGTGCCCGAGATCGCGGCCCTTCAGGTGATCGAAGGCTTCGACGACGATGGCACCCCGCGCCTGCGGGCGCCCAGTCGCGACATCACGACCCGGATGCTGCTGCTGCACACGGCCGGCCTCGGTTATGACTTCTTCAACGAGACCTATGCCAGACTGGCCGAAGCCGGCCGGCAGCCCAGCGTTATCACCGCCACGCACGAAGCCCTGCGCACACCGCTGCTGTTCGACCCCGGCACGCAGTGGGAATATGGCTCCAACATCGACTGGGTTGGCCAGATCATCGAACGGATCACCGGCCAGCGGCTGGGTGCGGTGATGCAGGATCGCATCCTGGACCCGCTCGGCATGACCGACACCGCGTTCACGATGACGCCGTCCATGCATGAGCGGATGGCGATCATGCATCAGCGCGACGACGCCGGCAGCCTGTCGGCCGTGCCCGATTTCACGCTGCCGCAGGATCCGGAGATCCACATGGGCGGCCATGGGCTTCATTCCACCGCCCCCGACTATGCCCGCTTCATCCGCATGTGGCTGAATGACGGCAGGGGACCGGATGGTCGTGCAGTGCTGAAGCCTGAAACCGTGCGGATGGCGGAGCAGAATGGCCTGGACGAGATGAAGATCAAGGCGCTGCCCGGCGTGATCCCCAGCCTGTCCAACGAAGCCGAATTCTTTCCCGGCATGCCGAAATCCTGGGGCCTGACCTTCATGATCAATGACGAGCCCGCCCCCACCGGCCGGCCGGCCGGATCGCTGGCCTGGGCGGGTCTTGCCAACCTGTATTACTGGATCGATCGCCGCAACGGCATCGGCGGATTCTGGGCGACCCAGATCCTGCCCTTCGCCGATCCGGCATCGGTCGGCGGCTATCTCGACTTCGAGACGGCGGTCTACCGCCACGCCGGCATCACCGGCTGACGGCCTTGTGCCGCACGGCGCCGACGCTCGGCGCCGTGCGGTCGGCCGGTCAGGTCATGCCAGGGCCCGCTCAGATCATGCCAGAGACTTGGTCACCATCTCATACACATCGCGCGACAGACTCTTGCGCGACATGATCCGCTCCAGCGCCGCGCGCATCATGCCCTGGCGGCGGTCGTCATAGCGCCGCCAGCGCTTGAACGGACCCACCAGACGGGCGGCGATCTGCGGGTTCATGGCATCCAGCGCCACGATCTGATCGGCGAGGAATTCGTAACCACGGCCGTCTGCGGCATGGAAACCCTGCGGGTTGCTGGCGGCGAAGGCGCCGATCAGCGACCGGACCCGGTTCGGGTTGCGCATCGAGAAGGCGGGATGTTCCATCAGCGTCAGCACGTGATCCAGCGCATCCGGGCGCGAGGCCGTCGCCTGGACCATGAACCATTTGTCGACCACCAGCGGCTCGTCTTTCCAGCGGTCATAGAACGCATCGAATGCCGGCTGCGACAGCTCGCCCGGCTGATCGGCCAGCACCAGCAGGCCGCCCAGAGCATCGGTCATGTTGGTGGCGGTGGCGAAACGCCGTTCGGCCCGCTCAAGCCCGGCGGCACCGCCCGCCGCACCCAGATAGGCCAGGCACAGATTGGCCAGCGATCGCCGGCCGACCGCCGCGGTCTCGAAGGCATAGGGCTGGCCGGCCTCGGCCGCTTCCAGCCGGTCGAACAGCGCGATCAACTGCGGCTCCAGGCTGCGGCCGATCTCGCGCCGCACGAACTGGCGCGCGGTGGTGATGCCCTCGACATCGATCCGCGACATCGTCTCGGCCAGATAGCTCTCACCCGGCAGGGTCAGCGCCTCGGCAACCAGCGCCGGGTCCAGCGCGTCATCGGTGATGGTACGGGTGAAGGCCTCGCGGAACTCAAGGGGCAGCACCAGCGGACGGCCGGCGCCGATATCGGCGATCAGCCGGTGGATGACCCGGATGGCATAGGTCTGCGCCGCCTCCCACCGATTGAACGGGTCGTCGTCATGACCCATCAGAAAGGCCAGATCGGCATCCTCGGCCCTGGTGTCCAGCTTCACCGGCGCCGAGAATCCGCGCAGCAGCGACGGCACCGGCCGTTCGGGTAGCTGCATGAAGGTGAAGCGGGTGACGCGGTCCGACAGCACCAGCACCCGCTCCAGGGCGCCGGCCTGCGGTGCATCGGCGGGTTCATTGGCCAGCATCATCGGCAGCGGCGCGCCGTCGGGGCCGATCAGCGCCGCGCGCACGGGCACGACCATGGGCTGCTTCACCGGCTGGCCGGGGGTCGGCGCCAGGGTCTGGGTGAAGGTGACGTCGAAGGTGCCGGCATCGGGGTCATGACGGGTGTCGACAGATACCTCGGGCGTGCCCGCCTGAACATACCAGCGGAAGAAATCGCCGAGGTCGAGGTCATTGGCGTCGGCATGGGCGCGGATGAAATCCTCGCAGGTCACCGCCTGGCCGTCATGGCGCTGAAAGTACAGATCCATGCCACGGCGATAGGCGTCTTCGCCGATCAGGGTATGGAGCATGCGGATGACTTCGGCGCCCTTGTTATAGACCGTGCTGGTATAGAAATTGCTGATTTCGATATAGCTGTCGGGCCGTACCGGATGGGCCGTCGGGCCGGCATCCTCAGGGAACTGCGCCGCGCGCAGCACCCGCACGTCATGGATGCGCGATACCGCCGCCGACTGGTGATCGGCCACGAACTGCTGTTCGCGGAACACCGTCAGCCCTTCCTTCAGGCTCAGTTGAAACCAGTCGCGGCAGGTGATGCGATTGCCGGTCCAGTTGTGGAAGTATTCATGGGCGACCACCGCCTCGATCCCGGCATAATCGGCATCGGTGGCGGTATCGGGACGGGCCAGAATATACTTCGAATTGAAGACATTCAGGCCCTTGTTCTCCATGGCGCCCATGTTGAAGTCATCGACCGCGACGATCATGTAGATGTCCAGATCGTATTCGCGACCATAGGCGGTCTCGTCCCAGGCAAGCGCCTTTTTCAGCGAGGCCATGGCATGGGCGCATTTGTCGGCGTTGCGCGGCTCCACATACAGCCGCAGCGCCACGCTCCGGCCGCTGATCGTGGTGAAGCTGTCCTCGTGAAGTGCCAGATCCCCGGCCACAAGCGCGAACAGATAGCTGGGCTTGGGGAACGGGTCTTCCCACACGATCCGGCGCAGGCCGTCCGGCCCGGTCTCGTCCGCGACAGGGTTGCCATTGGACAGCATCACCGGCAGGACCACCGGATCGCCGATGATCGTGGTGCGATAGCGCGCCATCACATCCGGCCGATCGGGGAAATAGGTGATCTTGCGAAAGCCCTCGGCCTCGCACTGGGTGCAGAATATGCCGTTCGACTGGTACAGCCCTTCCAACGCGGTGTTGCCGGCCGGATCGATCTCGGTGATGACCGTCAGCACGAAACCGGCCGGAACCCCGCGAATGACCAGACGTTCTTCCTGCTGGTCATAGCGGTCGGGGCCCACGGGCGCACCGTCGATCATGATCGAGACCAACCGCAGCCCGGCACCGTCCAGCACCAGCGGCGCGTCGGCGGCGGCCCCGGCCATGCGGTCGAAGCGGCTGGTGGCGGTCACCCGCGTCGCATGCGGATCGAGCCTGAATTCCAGGTCGATCGTCGACACCTGATAGGCAGGCGGCGCATATTCGGCGAGCAGGATGGTCTTCGGCAGATCGGTTTTCATGCGCGTCCCGGTTGATCGAAGGCAGAGGCCGGCCAGAGAGACCGGGCTGATCCCCTGATCCTGCACCCGCCAGCCGCCGGGAGCAAGCCGGCTGGCCCGCCGCCGCCCGCGGACCGGCAATGCCGTGACCGGCCAGGCCATCAGCCGGCTATGCCATCAGCCGGCTATGCCATCAGATAGGCAATGGCGACACCGATCGCCACCGTGATCGCCAGCGGCGCACGGGCAAAGGCCGCGACCGCGGCGCCGGCAACCACCGCGGCACCCGCCATGATGCCGCCCTCGATCTGGAACACGCCGGGAATGATCAGCGCCCCCAGCGCCGCAAACGGCACCGCATCCAGGAAGGCCTGCGCGCGCCGCCCCGGCCGCCAGCCGGTCGGCAGCAATGCCGGCAGCACGCGCGGCACCAGAGTGACCACCATCATGCCCAATACGGTGATCAGCAGCATCGGATCGAACATCACCGCTGCATCCCCCCCGATCCCCGCCGCCCCGATCCCCGCCGCCCCGATCCCCGCCGTCCGTCACCGGCAGATGCCGTCGCGTCAGGGCCACGGCCACCGGCGATCAGCGCATAGCCGCCGGCCACGCACAGGATGGACAGCAGCAGCGCCACCCCGGCGGGCATGAACGGGCTGAGCGCCGCGTTCACGATCGCGGCAGCACTCACCACCCATGCCATGGCGGGACGCGCCTTCAGCCCCGGCACCAGCAGCGCCACGAACAGCGCGTATAAACCGGCCGCCATCGCCGCCCGCAGATCGGCCGGCACAAGCGCGCCGGCGGCGATACCGGCTGCCGTGCCCACGATCCACGACAGATAGATCGTAAAGACCAGCGTACCCAACGCCGCCGGCCGGCCGGCGGCGGGCGCGGTGGCGAAGCTTGCGGCCGCGAAAGCCTCGTCGGTCATCCCGGCATAGAGCGCCATGCGGGCGGGCCAGCCAAGGCGCCCCACGGCCGGCCGGATGCCGGGCAAGGCCAGGGTCATCACCATATGGCGCAGGTTCAGCACGCCCACGGCCAGCACCACCGCCGGCATGGCGGTGCCGGCGGCGATCAGCGCCACGGCCATGAACTGCGCGGCGCCGGCATAGACCAGCACCGACATGGCGACGGCAGCCCAGGGCGGCAATCCGCTTTCGATCGCCAGCAACCCGAACGAGAACGCAACCGAGAGATAGGCCACCATGATCAGCAGCGCGAGTTTGACGCCGGCAAGCCAGGCGGTTTTCAAGGGGATGGGCGCAACACCGGGGGATGGCGCGTCATCGGGCGTCACGTGGTCGGACATAGGCGGGGGCGTATCCGTCAGTGGCGTGCGGTATGGGTGGTCAGCGAGGCCGGGACACCGTCGGCGCCATGATCACATGACCACGTTCGCCAGCGATCCGCTGCAGGGTTTTCAGGCCCCGCACCAGATCGAACAGCCGCGGCATGTCGTCGGCGGCACGGGCGGTGCGCGCGGCGGCAAGTGTCCGCGCATGCAGCGCCAGAAGATCATCGAGCGCCACCGTGGCAAGCCGACGCTCGATCGCGTCGCGGCGCGGATCAGCCTCGGCGATGGCCAGTACCTGGATGCCGGCACGGCTGGCGGGTGCCCCCATGCCGGGGGTGCCGGTGCCAGCCGTCCCCGGCAAGGACGAAGAGGCGGACATGAAAGACCTCAAGGTCGTGATGCGATGGCG
This sequence comes from Tistrella arctica, assembly GCF_039630945.1. Lineage (NCBI taxonomy): Bacteria > Pseudomonadati > Pseudomonadota > Alphaproteobacteria > Geminicoccales > Geminicoccaceae > Tistrella > Tistrella arctica. The sequence goes on along the minus strand of NZ_JBBKTV010000001.1, from coordinate 179,304 downwards.
CAGCTCGCCACCCAACCTTCAAGGTTGGCCACCTTGACCTGAAGGTCAAGGTGATGTTTCCAATCAATTGTCCTTACCCTTAAATCTTCCTCAATCTATCTTTCCAGTGGGTGTCGCGAATCTGACGCTTCAGCACTTTGCCAACCGGGCTGCGCGGCAGTTCGGGCCAAATCTCGATCGCCTTGGGTGCCTTCACGCCTCCGAGTTCCGCTCGAAGCTGTGCCGACAGCGCGTCAAGGTCGACACCGGTACCCGATACCGGTTCTATGATCGCGGTGACCGCCTCGCCCCAGATGTCGTGCGGGACGCCGATCACCGCGCAATCCCGGATGCCCGGATGGGCCAGGATTGCGCGTTCGACCTCGGCCGAATAGACGTTGAAGCCGCCACTGATGATCATGTCGCGGGCGCGATCGACGATCGAGACATAACCCTCGGCATCGATGAAGCCCAGATCGCCGGTGCGGTGCCAGTCGCCGAAGCGGTGTTCGGCCGTGAGGTCCGGGCGTCCGTCATAGCCCGGGGTGACGAGGCTGCCGCGAAAACAGATCTCGCCGGTTTCGCCCACCGGCACCGGCCGGCCGGCATCGTCGCGGATCGACACGGCGGAGGCGAGGCCCGGCCGGCCGGCCGACATCAGCCGGGCGCGGTTGCCGGATGCCAGTGCCGCCGCATGCTCGGCGGCGCCCATGAACGTGCCCATCAGTGGAATTTCGGCCTGGCCATAGCCCTGCACCAGCACCGGACCGAACAGCGCCATGGCGTCGGCAAGTTTGTCGGGGGCCATCGGGGCCGCCGAATAGATCAGATAGCGCAAGGACGACGTGTCGTGACGGCGTGCCTCGGCATCGGCCAGGATCATGTAGATCACGGTCGGCGGCAGGAACAGATGGGTGACCCGGTGGCGCGCGATCGCCGCCATGATCGCCTGCGGATCGGCCCGCGGCAGGATGACGGTGGTGGCGCCACCCGCCAGCAGCGGAACGGCGATCACCCCCGCCGCATGGGTCATCGGCGCCGCCACCAGATGGACCGGCGGCGCACCATCGGTCATCGGCATATGCGCCCAGATCGACAGGGTCAGCGCTTCCCACATCCGATCGGTCCACACCACCCCCTTCGGCCGGCCCGTGGTGCCGCCGGTCGACAGCACCGACGATACCCGATCAGGATCATCCACCGGGTCCGGTGCCGGCGGCGGCGGATCGGCCAGCACGCCCTCGGCCACCGCCACCACCAGCCCGCCCTCGCCGGCCGGCGGCGGTGCATGGCCCAGCATCAGCACCGCGGTGATCCCGGGCACGGCCGCAAGAATGCGCGGCAGATCGAAGGCGAAGGCATCGGCAACCGCCAGCACCGACACCTTCGCCTGGTTCATGATGAACAGGTTCTCGTCCAGCGCATTGCGGGCGTTGATCGGCACCCAGGTGACGCCGGCGCGCAGGCAGGCCAGCACCACGGCGAAGGCACCTGCCGCATTGGGCGACAACACCGCCACACGTCCTGGCGCTCCGCCGCCTCCGGCCATGGCGACCCCTGCCAGCCATCCGGCCAGGGCCTCGACCATGTCGGCCAGCGCCGCATAGCTGACCGGCTGGTCCGGCGCCTGTGCGTCGATCAGCGCCGGCCGGTCCGGCGCCAGCGACAGGCCACGGAAAAACGGATCGATCGCGCGCATGTCACCTCATCCCATAGTCGATGGCAGCCACAGCACGATGCCGGGCAGCAGACAGATCAGGATCAGCCGGACCAGGTCGACACAGACGAAGGGCGCCACGCCGCGATAGATGTCGATCAGCCCCACATCGCGCGCGATCGTGTTCAGGACCAGCACATTCAGCCCGTAGGGCGGCGTGATCAGGCCGATCTCGACAGTCATGGTCACCACCACGCCGAACCAGATCGGATCGAACCCCAGCGCCATGGCCACCGGATAGGTGATCGGCACGGTCAGCACGATCATCGCCAGGGTGTCGAGCACGCAGCCGAGCAGCAGATATCCGGCCAGCATCGCCGCCATCACCCCCCAGGGCGGCAGGCCGGTATCGGCCAGCATCGCCACCAGCATCTGCGGCGCGCGGGTCAGCGCCAGGAAATAGCCGAAGACCAGCGCCCCGATCAGCACCACCATCACCGATGCGGCGGTCCGCGCGGCTTCCGTCAACCCCGCGCGCACAGCCCGGGCATCCAGCCGGCCCCGAACCACCCCGACGACGGCGACACCCAGCGCGCCCATGGCACCGGCCTCGCTGGGCGCGAACACCCCCAGATACAGGCCGCCGATGATGCCCGTGAAGATCAGGAGCACCGCCCACAAGCCGCGCAGCGATGCCAGCCGCCCGCGCCAGGGCGTTCGCGGCGCCCGGGGGGCGGCCCCGGGATCGCGGCGCGCCACCCACGACACCGCCAGCCCGTACAGCACCACCGCGAGAAGACCCGGCAGCAGGCCGGCGATGAACAGCTTGCCGATGTCCTGTTCGGTCAGCAGGCCATACAAGGCCAGCACCAGGGATGGCGGGATCAGGATACCCAGCGTGCCGCCGGCGGCAACCGTGCCGGCCGCCAGCCTTGGCGCATAGCCATGAGCGCGCATTTCCGGCAGCGCCACCCGCGCCATCGCGGCCGTGGAGGCCACCGACGATCCGCAGATGCCGGCAAAGCCGGCGCTGGCCAGAATGGTGGCAAGCCCCAGCCCGCCGCGGCGATGGCCGGCCCAGGCCTGCCCGGCGCCATACAGTTCCCGACCCAGCCCGGTGTGGTTGGCAAGCGCGCTCATCGCGATGAACATCGGGATCAGCAGCATGTCATGCGCGGTCAGGGTGCGCAGCGGCGATTGCAGGGCGATGGCAGCCGCCGGCCCGATGCCGACCGTGGCGGCGATGCCGCCAAGCCCTGCCAGCAGCATGGCAAAGCCCACCGGCACCCGCAGAACCGCCAGCACGAACAGCGCCACGAAGCCGCCGATCGCCGCAAGCCCGCCATCGATCATGGCGCACCCCCGTCGGCCGGCTCCGGCGGCAGCACCGCCATCAGCATCCGGCACAGGCCGGCCAGCGCCGCCACCACCAACCCCGCCGCCATAACCAGATGCGCGGGCCAGAGCGGCATCTGCAGATCGGCCGTGGTCTCGCCGCTATAGGTCAGCAGCATGGCGCCCAGCACGCCGGATCGCGCCAGCAGCAGGCCGCCGGCCGCCAGCCCGATGGCGCCGGTGAACGCGGTGAGCCGGGCAGCCCGCCGCCCCAGGCCGGCCGCCAGATCGATCCGGATCAGGTCGTCGGCGGCGATCGCCGCGGCAATGCCCCAGCAGGCGGCGATGCCGCCGGTCAGCCGCACGATGTCGAAGCCATCCGGCACGGCGATGCCCGCGATATAGCGCAGCAACGCGGCCCCGGCCCCGGCCAGCACCGCAACGCCCAGCGCCATCGCCGCGGTCGTGGCCGCAGCCGTCTCGACCATCGCGGTCAGTCGCCGCAAGGCACGCTGCATCGATCGCCACCCCATCCGGCCATCGTCAATCCGCCGGCACCGGCGGCGCGGCGGCAATCGCCGCTTCCAGATCGCGCAATGCCGTCTCGCCATCGATGCCTTTGGCCGTGGCATCCACGATCCACTGGGCCCGGAACGGTGCGCCGGTCGCCTCCCACAAGGCGCGCTCGGCCGCATCGGGGCTGGTGAAGACCTGCCCCGGCAGGGTGGCCAGGGTCTTGGCGCCGGCGCGTTCCCAGTCGGCCCAGCCGGTCGATTGCCTGACACTCCATGCGGTCGAGCAATGCGCGTCGACCGCCGCCTTCGCATCGCCGGCAAGCCCCTGATACCAGGCGGCGTTGGCAAGATAGAGCACCGGCACGCTGTAGAGCGGCAGGTCGAGGTGATGGTTCAGAACCTTGTCGAGCCCGAACGACACCAGCGTGCCATAGGCGAGGGTCGCCGCATCGATCACGCCGCGCGCGGCCGCCTCACGCGCTTCCGGCGCGCTGATCGACACGGCCGAGGCGCCCATCGACGCGAACAGCCGCCCGACCAGAGCCGAGCCCGGGCGCAGCTTCATGCCGTCGACGTCATCGGGTCGCGCCACCGGCACCTTTGTATGCAGAATGCCGGGTTCCTGAACGATGCCCAGGCAATAGGTCACCGCGGGCATCTCCAGCGATGCCATCGGCCGATACCAGGTGTCGAAGGGTGCGGCGGCCTGTGCGGCCCCCGGCACCAGGAATGGCAGTTCCAGCACCGACACGATCGGAAAACGGCCGGGGGTATAGCCCGGCACCACCAGCGCCAGATCGGCGATGCCGCTTGCGACCATGTCGTAATGATCACGCGCCTTGCCAAGCTGTTCGGCCGGAAACACCTGGACGTCCAGCGTCCCCTTCGATGCCTCGGTCACCGAACGGCTCCAGGCCTCGACCCCGCGATGCAGTTCATGCGTCGTCGGCACCCAATGGGCAAAGCGTACCGTATCGGCGGCGATGGCCACCGCCGGCAGACCGGCGCCCATGACCAGAGCCGTCATTGCAACAGTCGCGCCGCATCCCGCGCGGACCCGCCCTCTCCAGCCGCTCATGTCTACCCCGCCCCCTTGATCATCCCCGTGCCCCCGATGCGGGCCCCGACCCGCATCGGCACATGAACAGTTATAATTGATTTAAGTTCATATCATTTACATCTGATGGATATCCGAGCGCGTGTCATTTTTCAACCGTGTTCATCAGTCGTCTGAGGTGGCAGGCGGTCGCACAAAAAAATCCCGCCAGTCGAAACTGGCGGGATGGTTTGATCCAGGGTTCGAGCGGGGCGCCGGTTCAGGCGGCGGCCCCGGCGACCGTCGTCGGCATCAGGCACTGCGCCGATCGCGCACGGCATCGCGCCGCACCGACAGCCGCTGCGCCAACTGGCGCCGGGCGGTATCGAGCGCATCACGCACCACCTGCACCACATCCTCAGGCCCCGACACCCGCGGCCGGATCCGTGTCACCACGATATCCGGACCCGGCACCGCCATCTCGACGCGCACCGTGAGCCCCTGAATGCGATCATTCGTCCGGTTCGCGGCCTCTATCACCACCTGAAGCTGCTCGATCCGCGCACCCATGCGATAGATCAACGCGGCCCGATCGCGTATCGCGCTCTCGATCGCAAGCGACCGATCGAGATTGCGGAAGGTAATGGTCGGCGAACCTTTGGTCATGATGGCTCTCCATTCGGATGTGGGGAACGGCTGAGACGCCGTGCCCTGTACCAATCCACTTGGGCCTGATTCTTGCGCAGTTCACGGCTTGACAAACCGATCTTCGACATGAATCCGCAACAATCGACACAGCCGTGCCTGCGACCTGCGGTCGCAGGCACGGCAAAGGCTCAATGCGCCGACAGAATCTTGAGGCCGGCGATGCCGGCCACGATCAGCACGATGCAGCCCAGACGGGCCGCCGTCGCGGGTTCCCCCAGCACCAGAACCCCGAAGATGACCGTGCCGACGATGCCGATGCCGGTCCAGACCGCATAGGCGGTGCCGAGCGGCAACTGCTTCAGCGCGACACCCAGCAGAACCACCGATGCCAGCATGCTGGCCGCGGTGAACATCGACGGCCACAGCCGGCTGAAGCCGTGGGTGTATTTGAGCCCGATCGCCCAGCCGATCTCGAACAGCCCGGCCAGAAACAGAATGATCCACGCCATGGGAGCAACCTCGCATCACACATGAAGCGCAGGGTCGTCCCCGCTGAACATGGCCGGTCGCCCGTCCCGGGTCACCCGCCCTCGATCATCTGTCGGCAGAGCGGATGACAACAGGATACACGGCAAGGGGTCGTCCCCTCACGGCCGCCGACACTCTCGTACCACAGTTGCAGTCGTCGCGAAATCGGGCGCGACTGCTGATTTCAGACCGCCGCATAGAAGACAAGGCGCAGGTGTTTCTCCTCATCCACAATGAAGGATGAATGATCGAACGCAACCGGCCCCTGACCTTCAATCATGAAGCTCCGGCGGCCTTCGCAGCGGCCATGCACGTCGTGCCGATTCCACAGATCTCTGAACGACGGGGACATCCGCTCCAGAGCGTCAACGAGGGCGACCATGCTGTCGTCTTCAGGGGCCTGCGCAAAATCCCGCCGGAAGCTCGCCAGAACCTGCGGAGCCTGGACCGACCATTCCACGATCCGGCTGCTCAGCCGATCATCTGCGAACAGCATCCAGAGCATGTTCCGCTCAGCAGCATCACGCTGCTCGAACCCGAACAGGCGCTCGGCCGCCTCGTTCCAGCCGATCACATCCCATCGCAGGTTCAGCACATAGGATGGCCGCAGCGTCAGATCGTCGAGCAATCGCCGCACCAGCGGCGGCAACGCGCACCATGCCTGTCCGGCCATGGCCGGCGGTCGCTGATGGGCAAGAAGAAACAGATGCCGCCGCTCGATCTCATCCAGTTTCAGGACACGCGACACGTTGTCGAGAAAGGCCGTGGAGACCTTGATGGCGCGGCCCTGTTCCAGCCAGGTGTACCAGGTGATGCCCACGCCGGCGAGTGCCGCCACCTCCTCGCGGCGCAGCCCCGGCGTTCGCCGCCGCTTGCCGACCGGCAGACCGACGTCGAGCGGCGTCAGACTTTCCCGCCGTCGCCGGAGAAAATCCGCCAGTTCGGAGCGTGTGCGATCCAGCCTGTTGTTCAGCATATCGTTCATAGTAATACTATAATTTGTTCCATAGTAATATGATTAGCGCATGTGGCATGCAGCTTCAACGACATTGGAGGTGCCATGACCATCGATCATCCCCCAGCCGAATCCCCCTTCCCGCAGGCTGTCGCGAAACCGCGTCCACCGGCGCTTGCATTGGCCATCCTGTTGCTCGGCGGGTTCATCACCGTTTTCGACCTGTTCGTGGTCAACGTCGCCATACCGTCGATGCAGGCCGACCTCGGCGCGCGCTTCGCCGACATCGGCTTTGTCATCGCCGGATACGAGCTGGCCTTCGGTGTGCTGTTGATCGCCGGCGGGCGGCTCGGCGATCGCCATGGACGCCGCCGTCTGTTCGCGCTCGGCATGGCCGGATTCGCGATCACATCGTTCCTCTGCGGTATCGCGCCCGACGCCACGAGCCTGATTGTCGCCCGTCTTCTGCAAGGCGCGACCGCAGCCATCCTGTTTCCGCAGATCTATGCGCTGCTGCGCGTCCTCTTTGACGACGCGGGCCGCCGCCGCGCCTTCGGTCTTCTGGGCATGACATTGGGACTGGCGGCCATCGCCGGACAGGTCCTGGGCGGCATCATCGTCGAAAGCGATCTGTTCGGCCTGGGCTGGCGGATCATCTTTCTGATCAATCTGCCGATCGGTGTCATCGCGCTGCTATCGGCGCGGATCATCCCGGAATCGCGGTCTGCCGACGCCATGGGCGTCGATTGGCCGGGGATCGGACTGGCGACAGCGGGGCTGCTGCTCCTGCTTCTGCCGCTGCTCGAAGGCCCGACGATCGGCTGGCCGCTCTGGACCTGGGCCAGCATGGCAGCCTCGGTCGTGCTGCTGGCGGCGTTTATCGCCTGGGAGCATCGGGTCGCCGAGCGTGGCGGCGATCCCGCCATTGACCTGGCCCTGTTCCACAATGTCGCGTTCTGGGCGGGATCTCTGGTGGTGCTGCTGATCTATTCAACATCGACATCGCTGTTCCTGTGCTTCGCTTTGCTGGTGCAGTCCGGCCTCGGCCTGACGCCGTTCGCGGCCGGTACGCTGTTCGCGCCGGCAAGCGTCGGTTTCGTCGTCGCGTCGCTGGTGGCACCGAAGCTGGTGGCGCGTTTCGGAAACATGGCGATCGCCGGCGGCGCGCTGGTCTATGCCGCCGGGATCGGCTGGCTGATCGCAACCACCGCCGGCCTTGGTGATGGAACTGAAACAGTCGCGCTTCTGCCGCCGCTGGTGTTGTTCGGCTTCGGTCAGGGCCTGTCGATGACACCGCTGCTCAATCTGGTCATCGGCTATGTTGCTGAAAAACATGCTGGAATGGCAGCCGGCTTCATATCCACCATGCAGCAGGTCGGCGGAGCCTTCGGCGTTTCCGTCGTCGGTATCGTCTTCGTGGGTATCCTTGGCAGGCCTGCCGGCGACGGCATCTCCAATGCGGGGCGCTATGCCCACGCCTTCGCCGGCGCCATGATCTACAATCTCGCTGCCGTCATCGTGGCCGCCGCGCTCATGACTTTCATGGTGCGCAAGAGACCCGCCGGCCGGTAGAGAGGCTGCGGATATGCCTCGGCGGCCCGACCCCTGGCCCCGAAAAGCCGGCTCCGGACAGGGTGATAAATCCCCTCCGGAGCCGGATATTCAGGCCCATGTCACGCGTGTTGCCCGTGTCACGCGTGTTGCCCGTGTCACGCGTGTTGAACGAGTTCGATCCGATAGCCGTCGGGATCCTCGATGAAGGCGATCATCTCGGCATCGCCACGCTGGGGGGAGATATGCATCATCGGCCCCGGGCGGCGGACGACCCTGGCACCCTTTGCCTCGAACCGCCCGCAGGCGCGGACGACATCCCCGACGGCAAGCGCCAGATGCCCCCAGCCCGTGCCCTTGTCATAGAGCTGGGCGTCCCAGTTCCAGGTGAGTTCGATGGTGGCGCCGGACAGCTCCGCGCCATAGCCGAGAAAGGCCAGGGTGAAGCGCCCCGTGGGATAATCCTCCCGTCGGAACAGGGTCATGCCGAGTGTGTCGACATAGAAGGCGATCGACCGCTCGATATCGGCGACGCGGATCATCGTATAGGCGATGCGCATGGGGTCAGCCGCCCGCGATCGCATCGCCCAGTTCGGCGTTCGTCAGCGCCTTGCCGCCGATATTCCACGTCCCGTCGACGGCATGCACACCGTCTGACCAGATCCGGTCTCTGGACAGGGTGCCGCCCGACAACACGTGCAGGATCTCGGTCGCCTCGCCGAAAAACGCGGCCTGGATCGCGCGGTCGGCGAGCGCGAAAGACGGCGTCCTGGTCTCGATCCAGGCCCCCTCCACCGGCTTTCCGCCGGCATAGGTCCGGCCCCTGGGCAGCACGCTGACATGAGCGGTCACGTTGGGCGTCATGACCGTGTTTCCGGCAAGGCCGTGGTGACGGAGGAAGGCGTCGACGATGCGCGCGACGGCGGCACCTTCCTGGTCGGCCGGAATAACCCCTTCGGTGAGGGTAAGGACGATCGGCATGTCTGGTTCTCCTTCGGGTGCGGCCATCAGCCCGTTGCATAACGACCGTTATGTGATTAATGAATAGCGATCGTTATGCAGTCAAGTTAAAAATAACGATCGTGATTTCAGGATGGCGCGATGCGATACACCGACCGTCAGAAGCAAGAAGCCCGCACCCGCCTGCTCGCTGCCGCCGGCCGCGCCTTCCGGCGCCAGGGCTATGGCGGCATCGGCGTCGACGGCCTCGCCAAAGAGGCCGGCGTAACCTCAGGGGCGTTCTATGGCCATTTCCCGTCAAAGGACGGTGCCTTCGCCGAGGTGGCGGTGGCCGGGCTCGCACAACTCGATGACAGCATCGCAGCACTCCAGGCGGCACATCCCGCCGACTGGCCGGAGCGGTTCATCGATGTATATCTCGGCGACCGGCTCGCCTGCGCGCTCGACGAGAGCTGCGCTCTTCAGAGCCTGACCCCCGATGTCATGCGCGCCGGCCCAGAGACGCGGGCCGGTTTCGAAGCGGCCCTCGGCACGGTCATCGCGCGGATCGCCGGCGGCCTCACCTGGCTTGCGCCCGAGCTGCGGACCGACCGCGCCGTCGCCTTGCTCGCCCTTCTGTCAGGCGGTGTGACCATGGCGCGCTCGATGGCCGGCGAGCCCCGGCGGCAGGCGATCGCGGCAGGCGTCGGCGCCGCTGCGATCGCCCTTCTGGAACGGCCGGCATGACACCACGGCCACGTCGTCGTGGCGCCGGCCGGCGCCGACGGTTAGTGTGGGGGATGACGCATCCGGATGCCTCTTCCACGGGAGCCCCATCACCATGGCGCAGACCGAGATCGCCGGGCTTATCCTGAACGGCGGCCGCGCGACCCGCATGGGCGGGGTCGACAAGGGCGCCATGGATCTGGCGGGACGGCCGATGCTGGCCCATGTCATCGATCGCATACGGCCACAAGTCGGGCGCCTGGCGATCAGCATCCGGCTTGGTGCCACGCTGCCGCGGCTGACAGGGTCCGACGCGCGCCCGGCCGGCCGGGATCCCCGCCTGGGTGATCTGGCGGCGTTGATCGATCAGCCGGGGCCGTCGATCGGCCCGATCGCCGGCATCGAGGCCGGGCTTGCCTGGGCGGCGACCCTGGAGCCACAGCCTGTGGCGCTGCTGGTGGTGCCGAACGACGCCCCGGTGCTGCCACTGGATCTGGTCGAGGGGCTGGTCCGGGCCATGCCGGCAGGCGGGCTGATCCGCCCGGCGGTGGCGGCCAGTTTCGGCCGCATCCATCCGGTTGTCTCGCTGTGGCCGCTGGCATTGGCACCGGCCGTGCGGGCGCTGGCCGAAACCGCCCGCGCCTGCGCCGGCAATGGCGGCCGGGCCGGGTCGCTGGGCGGAGCACTGGCGGCGCTGGGTGCCGTCGCCGCCGATTTTCCGCCGGCCCCCGGCGGCGCCGATCCGTTCCTGAACATCAACACCCCGGCGGCGCTGGCGGTGGCGGATGCGGCGGCCCGGCGCGGATGATCCGGCCGCCATGTTCCGACTGACATCAAACCGTCATCAACTATGGGCATGATCGCGGCCACGCGATGCATCCAGGAGTCCGCATATCATGCGCCACAGCATTCAGAAGCTCGACGACGGCCTGACCCTGATCGAATTGAGCGGCCGGCTCGACGTGGCGGGCAGCGCTGCGGTGGAACTGCCGGTCAGCAGCGCCTGCGGCGGTGCCCGCAACGTGATCGTCGACATGAGCGGCGTGGAATTCCTGGCATCGATCGGCATCAGGCTGCTGCTGTCGGGCGCCAAGCTGGTCAAGCGCCGCGGCGGGTTGCTGGTGCTGGTGGCACCGCATGAACAGGTGGCCCAGACCATCGAGATGTCGGGCCTGGCCGGCGTGCTGCCGATGGCCGACGACATGGCCCAGGCCCATGAGATGATCGACGGCGCCGCCGCCTGAGGCGACGCCCCCGGAGCCATGGCGCCGGCTATGCCGCCTGGCCCTTGTCCAGCCATGCCCGCCAGCCGCCATGGCCGGTGATGTCGCGGGCGGCGGCCACCGCCGCCGCTTCGCACAGAAAGCCTGCGACGGTGTCGCCTGAGGCAAGCTCCACCTGCCCCAGCCCCAGCGGCGCCCGCAAGCCCGCCACGAAACGGCCCAGCCGGTCGGTCGGCACCGACCACACCTCCAGCGCGATCGCGGCGCCGCCATCGGCCACCCGCACCAGCCCCGGCCGGGGCGGCTGCAGGCCGTCCAGCGCATACAGCCGATAGACCGGCGCGGTGCAGGTGCGCGCCACCAGCCGTGCGCCCATCGCCAGCAGCTCACCGTTCAGCGGCAGCCCCTCCATATGGGCGCCGACCACGGCAAGATCGCAGCGCTGGCCCGGCTCCACGGCACCGCGCGCCGATGCCGGCGCAAGATCCAGCCCGGTGGCCCCGGCGGTGAGGCCGGCCGCCCGATGCAGCCGGTCGCCCAGCGACAGCAGCCGCCGGTCGGCCATGGCCGGCGCGAACAGGGTGACGCCAAAGGGCAGCCCGTCGGCGCGGAAACCGGCCGGCACCGCCACGGCGGCATAGTCGAGCAGGTTCATGAAATTGGTGTAATACCCCAGCGTACTGTTCAGCCGCACCGGATCGGCCTCGACCGCGGCCACGGTATAGGTGGTGCCGGCGGTGGGGGTGACGACCAGATCGACATCGGCCCAGACCGCGTCACAAACCCGGCGCAGCGCTTCCAGCCGATACTGCGCGCGGAACGCGGCCACGCCGCTGACGGCATGGCCGCCCTCGATGATGCCACGCACCACCGGATGACCGGCATCCGGATGGGCCGCCAGAAAATCGCCGACGGCGGCGGTGCGCTCTGCCACCCACGGCCCCTCATAGAGCAGACGTGCCACGTCGAGAAACGGCGCGAGGTCGATCTCGACCGCCGTGCCGCCCAGCGCTTCCAGCCGTGCGACCGCCGCCTGAAACATGGCCGGGTTCAGATCGTCGCCGAAAAAGGCGAGCCCATCCGCCGCCGGCACGCCGAAGCGGAATTGCGCCGGAGCCCGGGGCAGCGGCACCAACCCCGCCCAGGGCGCCCGGCGGCTGTAGCTGTCGCCGGCATCCTCGACGGCCGCCACATCCAGAACCGTCGCCGCATCGTCGGCGGTCTGGGCGAAGATGGTGACGCAGTCCAGCGACCGGCAGGCCGGCACCACGCCGCGCGCGCTGATCAGGCCGATCGAGGGCTTCAGCCCGACGGTGTTGGTGAAGGCGGCCGGCACCCGGCCGGAGCCGGCCGTGTCGGTGCCCAGCGCGAAGCTGACCAGCCCGGCCGAGGTCGCGACCGCCGAGCCCGAACTGGACCCGCCCGAGACATAATCGGCATTGAACGGGCTGCGCGGGGCGCCCCAGGGGGAGCGGACGCCGACCAGCCCGGTCGCGAACTGGTCCAGATTGGTCTTGCCGATCAGCAGCGCGCCCGCCGCCCGCAGCACATCCACCACCGTCGCCGACACCTCTGGCGTATAGGTGAATTCGGGGCAGGCTGCGGTGGTGGGCAGGCCGGCGACATCGATATTGTCCTTCACCGCGAAAGGGATGCCATAAAGCCGCAGGCCGGCCGGACCACGCGCGACCAGCGCCTGTGCCTCGGCCTCCAATGCCGCCGCGTCCCGCAGCAGAATGAACACGGCCGGATCGGGCCAGGCGGCAATCCGCGCCAGCACCATCCGGACCACCGCCAGGGGATCGGTCTGCCCGGCCTGATAGGCCGCTTGCAGCCGCGCGATGTCGATGGGGGCAGGCATGGCTTCGGTCATCGGATGCTATCCTTGATGGGCATGGTGCCAGGGGGGGTGATGTCGACCGTGTATGAGGCGGTGGGGTTGTGTTGCGGCGCGCGATCCGCGTCGGCCCCGCGCGCGCCGACATAGGCGACCGAAGCGGCGCTGACCGTCAGCACATGGGCGCGGGTGGCCTCGGCCGCCGCCTCGGCATCGGCGCGCAGGATCGCCTGCACCATCCGGTCGTGCTCGGCACAGGACGACGCCAGCCGGCCGAGCACGTTGAACTGGGCACGGCGGAACGGCGCCAGCCGCTTGCGGGTCAGCCCGACCAGTTCCTCCAGATAGGCATTGTGGCTGCCGGCATAGATCAGCATGTGAAATCGGGTGTTCCAGGCGGCATAGTCCTCCACCGCGCCGGCACGCACGGCGGCGGCGCTGTCCAGATGCAGCGTCTCCAACTGGTGTCGTTCAGTGCCGGTCATGTTCAGCGCCGCCAGCCGGGCCGCCGACGCCTCCAATTCGGCCATGGCCACGAACATCTCGTGCAGCCGCGCCTCGGACATCACCGTCACCACCACGCCGCGATGCGGTCGGCGGCCGGCCAACCCCATGGCGCAGACCTGGCCCAGCGCTTCCCGGACGGGGGTGCGGGAGACCGCGAACCGGCCGGCAAGCTCGGCTTCGTCCAGCCGGATGCCGGGCGGCAGCCGGCCTTCGATGATGTCATCGGCAATCCTGCGGGCAAGGGTGTCGGCCAGGCTGCGGCGCACGCCACCCGGCTGGCCGGGCGGTTCAGGCGTGTCGGTCGGCTGTGTCAGGGGCATCGGGGGCTCACTGCTGCGGGGGCGACGGATGAACTTGCATACGTCTTTGCATGCAGGATGCCAGCCGCACAACATAGGGCCATGTCGATTTTTTTATCATTGATTTCAAAGGAATAATCGAAAGTCGCCTGAAGCCCCCTGCCGCAACGCATCGCTGGTCTTTCACAATTGACTATAATTTAGTCATTGCATGCACATTGCGCACAATTCTGATGCAGATGCGTGCCGCGAGCCGCCACCCCACCGTCGCGGAAGACAAATTCCTGTTTCAGATCAATTGGTTGAATGACGTAACCATGGCTGGCACGGCGCTTGCTGATGCTGATCGACAGGTTTCGCCCCACGATCAGCCTCCGTCTTCGCACGACCAGCGCCACACCGTCGGCGCCCGCATGTGCACGGTCGCCACCAAGGATGCACCCGACATGGCAAATGACCTCGTTTTCTCCCGCCGCACACTGCTGAAGGGTGCCGGTGCGCTGGGCCTTCTCGGCGCCGCATCGACACTGCCGATCCGCCATGCCCTGGCGGCGGGCAAACTGACGGTGGGCTTCATCTATGTCGGCCCGCGCGATGACTATGGCTACAATCAGGCCCACGCCCAGGGTGCCGCCGCGGTGAAAGCCGCCTTCCCCGGCGTGACGGTTCTGGAAGAAGAGAACGTGCCCGAGACGATCGAGGTGCAGAAGACCATCGAGAGCATGATCAACCTGGATGGCGCGCAACTGATCTTCCCGACCTCGTTCGGCTATTACGACCCGCATGTCATGAAGATGGCCGCGAAGTATCCGGAGGTGACCTTCCTGCATTGCGGCGGCCTGTGGGCCGAGGGCCACCCCGCCAACGCTCACAGCTATTTCGGCTATATCGACGAGGCCCAGTACCTGTCGGGCGTGGTGGCGGGGCATGCGACACAGACGAAGAAGCTGGGCTTCATCGCCGCCAAGCCGATCCCCCAGGTGCTGCGCAACATCAATGCCTTCACCCTTGGCGCCCGGTCGGTCGACCCCGTCATCACCACCCAGGTCATCTTCACCGGCGACTGGTCGATGCCGGTCAAGGAAGCCGAGGCCACCAACAGCCTGGCCGATCAGGGCGCCGATGTCGTGACCTGCCATGTCGACAGCCCGAAAGTGATCGTCGAGACCGCCGAGCGCCGGGGCATGTTCACCTGCGGCTATCACGCCAGTCAGGCGGCGCTCGCCCCCAAGGGCTATCTGACCGGCGCCGAATGGAACTGGGAAGTCCTGTATCCACGCTTCGTGGCCGATATCCAGGCCGGCACGCCGATCCCCTCGCTGGTACGCGGCGGCCTGAAGGAGATGGTGGTGAAGACCTCGGCCTATGGCGCGGCGGCACCCGATGCCGGCCGCCAACAGGCGGACGCCGTGAAGGCCGCGTTCATGGCCGGTGATTTCGCGATCTTCAAGGGCCCTGTCACAGACAACAAGGGCGGCATCGCCATCCCCGCCGGCACGACCCTTGGTCAGACCGATATCCTGCTGGAAAAGATGGATTATCTGGTCGAGGGCGTGATCGGCGCCACCGCCTGAGCCACGCCGCCATCACACGCCATCCCCCGCCATCAAAGCCGCCATCGCGACCCGAAAGCGAGCCGCCTCCGATGTCAGAGGACACACGTCTGAAATATGGCCGGGCAGCCGAGGCCATCGCCATCCCGCTGATGGCGGTGCTGGTCAGCATGGCGCTGTTCGGCGGCTTCATCGCGGCGGTCGGGGTCGACCCGGTCGAGTTGTACCAGTTGATGTATCGCGGCGCCTTCGGCACCTGGTTTTCGTGGCAGAACACGCTTCAGCGCGCGGCACCGCTGCTGCTGGTGGCGCTGTGCACC
Source organism: Tistrella arctica (assembly GCF_039630945.1). Lineage (NCBI taxonomy): Bacteria > Pseudomonadati > Pseudomonadota > Alphaproteobacteria > Geminicoccales > Geminicoccaceae > Tistrella > Tistrella arctica. The sequence continues at coordinate 163,696 of NZ_JBBKTV010000001.1, read as the reverse complement.
GCCCTGCCCGCACAACTCGGCATGGTGGTGATCGGGGCCGAGGGCGCGCTGGTGCTGGGCGGGCTGGCGGCGATGGCGGCAGGGCTGCCGCTGGCCGGTGCCGGCGCCCCGGTGATCGTGACCCAGGTGGTGATGGCGGCGGCGGGCATGCTGGCCGGCGGGCTGTGGATCGGCGCCACCGGCGCGCTCCGCCACCGGCGCGGGGTCAGTGAAACCATTTCCAGCCTGCTGATGGTCTATATCGCCATCGCGATCCTGAACCACATGGTCGAGGGGCCGATGCGCGACCCGGCCAGCCTGAACAAGCCATCGACCCCGGCGATCGGCGAGGCTTATATGATCGGCGACATTCCCGGCATGGACGTGCATTGGGGCTTCGTGCTGGGGGTGGTGTTCTGCATCGCCGCCTATGTGCTGATGTTCCACACCACCTTCGGCTTCGCGGCCCGCATGGTCGGCGGCAATGTCCGCGCCGGCCGCGCGGCCGGGCTGCCGGTCGGCCGGCTGGTGGTGCTGGTGACGATGCTGGGCGGTGCCGCGGCCGGCCTTGCCGGTATGATCGAGGTGGCGGCCGTCCACGGCCGCGCCAATGCCACGCTGGCCGCCGGCTATGGTTTCACCGGCATTCTGGTGGCCTTCCTGGCCCGCCAGAACCCGCTGGCGGTGATCCCGGTCGCGATTCTGATGGGCGGCATCGGCGCCAGCGGCGGCCTGCTTCAGCGCCGGCTGGACCTGCCCGACGCCACCGTGATGGTGCTGCAAGGCATCCTGTTCGTGGTGCTGCTGGCCAGCGAGACCCTGTATGGCCGGTGGCGCCTGCCGGTCTTCAGCCTGAAGGCGCTGCTCCCCACCGCCAGCGGAAAGGCTTAAGACCATGGAAGATGCAGCTCTGGGCTGGTGGGGCGTGCCGCTGGCGGTGATCGCCGGTGCCATCCGCATCTCGACCCCGTTCCTGTTCGTCAGCCTGGGCGAATGCCTGACCGAGAAGAGCGGCCGGATCAATCTGGGCCTGGAAGGCACGCTGGTGATGGGGGCCATGGGCGGCTATGGCACCGCCTATCTCACCGGCTCGCCCTGGGCCGGGGTTCTGGTGGCCGGGTTCCTCGGCATGGTCTTCGGTCTGCTGCATGCAACGATCTGCGCCTTGCCCAAGGTCAACGACATCGCGGTCGGCATCGCGCTGATGCTGCTGGGCACCGGCCTTGCCTTCTTTCTGGGCAAGCCCTTCATCCAGCCGACGGCCCCGCATCTGCCGGCCATCGATTTCGGCTTCTGGTCGGATGTGCCGCAGATCCGGTCGGCCTTGCAGATCAACGTCCTGTTCGTGATCGGCGCGCTTCTGGCGGTGGCGATGCTGTGGGGTTTCCGCTCCACCCGCGCCGGCCTGATCGTGCGGATGGTGGGCGACAGCGCCGACGCCGCCCGCGCCATGGGCTATGCCCCCGATCGGGTGCGGATGTGGTCGACCATGGCGGGCGGCTTTCTGGCCGGGGTGGGTGGATCGTTCCTGTCGCTCTATTACCCGGGCAGTTGGAACGAGGGATTGTCCAGCGGCCAGGGCATCACCGCGGTTGCCCTGGTGATCTTCGCACGCTGGAACCCGCTCTACTGCTTCTATGCATCCCTGCTGTTCGGCGGCGCCAGCGCGCTGGGCCCGGCCCTGCAGGCCGTGGGTGTCACACAGGGCTATTACCTGTTCAACGCCGCCCCTTACGCGCTGACCCTGCTGATCATGGTTCTGGCGTCGTCGTCACGCCGCAAGCTGGCGGGCGCGCCGGGGGAACTCAGCGTCACCCGTTGACCGCCCCCGCTCCCTTCCCGCCCCCGCAATCGCCCCCCCCGTCCCCCTCCCCCTCCCCCGTCGCCCTCCCCCCATCGTCTGATCCCATGGCCCCGAACAAGGATGCCGCCGCATGACCGCGACCGATCTCCGCACCATCCCGGGCGACCCTTACGACTGGCCGTTCGATGGCAGGCTGACACCGGCCAACACCGCTTTGATCATCATCGACATGCAGACCGATTTCTGCGGCGTCGGCGGCTATGTCGACGCGATGGGTTATGACCTCAGCCTCACCCGCGCGCCGATCGGGCCGATCGCGCGGGTGCTGGCGGCCATGCGGGCGCGGGGCTATCACATCATCCACACCCGCGAGGGCCACCGCCCGGATCTGTCCGATCTGCCGGCCAACAAGCTGTGGCGGTCGCAGCGGATCGGCGCCGGCATCGGCGACCCCGGCCCCTGCGGCCGCATTCTGGTGCGGGGCGAGCCCGGCTGGGACATCATCCCGGAACTGGCGCCGCTGGCGGGGGAGCCGATCATCGACAAGCCGGGCAAGGGGTCGTTCTGCGCCACCGATCTTGAGCTGATCCTGCATGTCCGTGGCATCCGCAACATCGTGCTGACCGGCATCACCACCGATGTCTGCGTGCACACCACGATGCGCGAAGCCAATGACCGCGGCTTCGAATGCCTGCTGCTCGACGACTGCTGCGGCGCCACCGACCGGGCCAATCACGACCATGCCATCCGGATGATCAAGATGCAGGGCGGCGTGTTCGGATCGGTGGCGAGCGCCGATGCCTTCATTGAGGCCCTGCCATGAGCGGCCCCCTGCCCGATCTGGCAACCACAGCCGCGCCCGCCGGCGCCGAGGCACCGGCACTGCGCGCGCTGGGCCTGGAAGCGGTGGCGATGACCAAGCGCTTCGGCAGCTTCACGGCCCTCGACGGCGTCAACCTGAAGGTCCGGCCGGGCAGCGTGCATGCCCTGCTGGGCGAGAACGGCGCCGGCAAATCGACGCTGGTGAAATGCATCATGGGCTATTACCGGCCCGAGGAAGGTGCTGTCATCGTCGGCGCGCGGGAACAGCCGATCACCAATCCACGTCAGGCCCATGCGCTGGGCATCGGCATGGTCTATCAGCATTTCACCCTGGTTCCCGGCATGACCGTGCTTGAGAATCTGGTGATGGCGCAGGCCACGCTGCCGGCGGTGATCGATTGGCGGGCGGAACGGGCGCGGCTTGCCGGCTTCATGGCCCGGATGCCGTTCCAGGTGCCGCTGGATGCGCCGGTCGCGAGCCTTGCCGCCGGCGAGAAGCAGAAGGTCGAGATCCTGAAACAGATCTGGCTGGACTGCCGCTTTCTGATTCTGGACGAGCCGACATCGGTGCTGACGCCCGACGAGGCCGACGACATTCTGGGTCTGCTGGCGCGGATGGCCCGGGCGGGCGACCTGACCATCCTGATCATCACCCATAAATTCCGCGAGGTTCTGGCCTTCGCCGATGACGTGTCGGTGCTGCGCCGGGGACGTCTGGTCGGTGGCGGCGCCGTGGCCGAGCTGACGGTCGACGCGATGGCCGGGATGATGATCGGCGGCGCCACCGTCACGACGCCCGCGGCGCGCACCGATCAGCCGCCCGGCGCGGTGGCCCTGACCGTCGATGCGCTGGAAGCCCTGGATGATGCCGGCGAGGCCGCGCTGCGCGGGGTGACGCTGGCGGTGCGGCGCGGCGAGATCGTCGGCATCGCCGGCGTCTCGGGCAATGGCCAGGGGGCGCTGGTCGAGGTGCTGGCGGGGCAGCGCCCGCCGAGCGCCGGCCGGATGATGGTCGACGGCGCGCCTTATGCCGCGCGGCGGTCCGACATGCTGCGCCACAAGGTGTGCCTGCTGCCGGAAGAGCCGTTGAAGAATGCCTGCGTCGGCCGGATGAGTGTGGCCGAGAACATGGCCTTCCGCCGCTTCGACCAGCCGCCCTATGCCCGCGCCCGCTGGTTCCTGTCGAAAGGCCGGATGAGGGCCGCCGCGCGCGATTTGATCGCCCGCTATAATGTGCGCACGCCCTCGCCCGACACGCCGATCGCCGCCCTGTCCGGGGGCAATGTCCAGCGCGCGGTGCTGGCACGGGAGATCGGCGGCGATGTCGAGGTGCTGGTGGCGGCCAACCCGGTGTTCGGCCTGGATTTCCAGGCGGTCGCCGATATCCATGGACAGATCGTCGAGGCGCGCAATCGCGGCGCCGCCGTGCTGCTGGTCAGCGAGGATCTGGACGAGCTTCTGGAACTGGCCGACCGCATTCTGGTGATGTCGGATGGCCGGATCGTGCACGAGACCAGCGGCGCCACGGCCGATCGTCTGGCGATCGGCCGCCACATGGCCGGCCACTGACCGGGAAGGACCACGACCCCATGACCGCAGCGGCCACGCTGACCATTCCGGCCGAGCCCTATGATTATGTCGCGGCGCGCGCCGGCCTCGCGCTGATCATCATCGACATGCAGCGCGATTTCCTTGAACCCGGTGGCTTCGGCGCCGCCCTTGGCAACGACGTGTCGCTGCTGCGCGCGTCGATCGCGCCGACGATCCGGCTGCTGGCGGGTTTCCGCGCCGCCGGCCTGCCGGTTGTCCATACCCGCGAATGCCATCTGCCCGACCTGTCCGATTGCCCGCCCGCCAAACACGGGCGCGGCCCCGGGCCCTTGCGGATCGGCGATACCGGGCCGATGGGCCGGATCCTGATCCGGGGCGAGCCGGGTGCGGCGATCATTCCCGAACTGGCGCCGGTGGATGGTGAAGTGGTGATCGACAAGCCCGGCAAGGGTGCCTTTCACGCCACGCCGCTGATGGCCGAATTGCAGGCGCGCGGCGTCACCCATCTGGTCTTTGCCGGCGTCACCACCGAGGTCTGCGTTCAGACGACGATGCGCGAGGCCAATGATCGCGGCTTCGACTGCCTGCTGGCAACCGATGCCACCGACAGCTATTTCCCCGCCTTCAAGGCCGCGACCATCGCCATGATCACCGCCCAGGCCGGCATCGTCGGATGGGCCGCTCCGGTCGATGCCATCCTGACCGCGCTGGAGGCCAGCCGCCCATGACGACGATCACCAACCTGCCCGCCGTGCTGCGCGCCGGCCTGCTGAATGCCGCCGCGCGCGACGCCCTCGACTGGGTGCCGTTCCGGCCGGGTGTCGAGGCCCATTGGCTGCATCGCGCGCCCGATGGCGGTGCGGCAGCCGCCCTGCTGCGCTATGCCCCCGGCAGTGACGTGCCCCGCCACGCGCATACCGGCCGCGAAACCATCCTGATCCTGGCCGGCCGCCAGAGCGACGACACCGGCACCTATGACGCCGGAACCCTGGTGGTCAACGAACCCGGCACCGAACACAAGGTGCGGAGCGATATCGGCTGCACCGCGCTGCTGATCTGGGAGCAGGCCCCCCGGTTGTTCGAGGGGACATGACGGTCAGGGAAAGATGGTCCGCCACGACACCGGGCCTGATGCGAACGGGGAGCCCGGCGCCTGGAACAGCGCCCGCAGATGCCGGCTGACCGCACGAACCGGTGCCGCATCCTTCATGTCGGCATGCATCGCCAGCCAGATGTCGCGGCGGAGCGGCTGGATCGTGGCCGCAACCGGCACCAGCCCGGATGACGGGGTCACCATGAAGTCGGGCAGGCAGGCGATGCCGCCGCCGGCGCGCGCCGCCTCGTGCTGGATATCGAGATTGCCGGCATGGATCGAGAACGGCCGGCCGGCGGCGAAATCGACCAGCGCCGCCTGTTGTGCCGCAAGCCCCGCCGTCATCTCATAGCCAACGAAACACCAGTCCGGCTCGGCAACCGCCGCCAGATAATCGGGGCTGGCATAGAAGCGGAACGCCATCTCCCCCAGCTTGACGATGACGAGGTCGCCGTCGTCAGGGCGGCTGATCCGCACCACCAGATCGGCTTCGCGCCGATCGAGCGAGGCACTGCGCGCCTCGCCGATGATGCGGATCGCAAGGCCCGGATGCTGGCGTTGCAGTGCCACCAGCGGCGCTGTCAGACACCGCACCGCCAGGGCCGGCGGCGCGCTGAGCGTGACGGTGCCGGTCAATGTGGTACGCGCGCCCGCCGCCACCCGCGCGACCGACCGGGCATCGTCATCCATGCGCGCCGCGACCAGCGCGATCCGCTCGCCATCCGTCGTCAACGTGAAGCGGCGGCCCCGGCGATCGACCAGCGCCACACCCAGCGCCCGTTCCAGCGCCGCCACGCGCCGGGCCACGGTGGCATGTTCCACCCCCAGCCTGCGGGCGGCGGCCGACAATGTGCCTTCGGCGGCAAGCGCGCCGAAATGGCGCAGGTCTTCCCAGTTCATCGGGCTATTTTCTCACAAGTGATGTCAATTCATGGGGAATTTTCCACCAGATCCGATCGTGCCACAACAGCGGCATCATAACGGAGGCATGATCATGGATATCCAGATTGAACTCACCGCCATCGGCGGAACCGACGGCCTGCGGGTCGCGCCCTGTGCGCCGGGCGACCCCGGCGCCGGTCAGATCCGGGTCCGCCACGACGGAATCGGCGTCAACTTCATCGACATCTACCAGCGGACCGGGCTCTATCGCCTGCCGCTGCCGGCGGTGCTGGGCGTCGAGGGCGCCGGCGTGGTCGAGGCGGTCGGCCCCGATGCCGACGGCCTGAGGATCGGTGATCGTATCGTCTATGCCGGCCTGACCGGTGGCTATGCGGCAAGCCGTCTGCTTCCCGCATGGCGCGCCGTCCCCTTGCCCGATGCGATCGACAGCGACATCGCCGCCGCGTCGTTTCTGCGGGGCCTGACCGCCCATATGCTGTTGACCCGCACCCACACCGTCGGGGCCGGCAGCACGATCCTTGTCCATGCCGCCGCCGGTGGTCTTGGTGCCACGCTCACCGCCTGGGCGAAGCAGCGCGGCGCCACGGTCATCGGCACCGCCGGCACGCCGCAGAAGGCGCAGACCGCCCGCGAGGCCGGCATCGATCATGTGATCATCGGCCGTGATGCCGACATCGTGGCCGAGGTCCGCGCGCTGACCGATGGCCGGGGCGTCGATTTCGCGATCGACGGCATCGGCGGCACGATGCTGGCCCGAACCCTTGGCTGCGTGCGCCGCTTCGGCACGGTCGCCAGCATTGGTCAGGCCGCCGGACCGATCCCGCCGCTCGACGTCGAGGATCTGGGACCGTTGCGGTCCCTGACGCTGGCCCGGCCCAGTGTCATGGCCTATGCGGCGGACCCGGATACCTATCGGGCGGCGGCCCTGGATGTGATCCGGGCGATGGAAGGCGGTATCGCTCCCACAATCGGCCGCCGCTATGGCCTGGCCGATGCCGCCCGCGCGCAGGCCGATCTGGAGGCCGGCGCCACCACCGGCAGCCTCCTGCTGGTGCCGTGACCAAACCGATACGGGTGGAGCGGCGGTCGCGATCATGCGCGCGAGTGCCGTTCGCCCGTCACGCGCTATCAGAAAACCCGATACGGCCCGTCGATTAATTCTATTTTACAATGCCCCCTCCTTGGGCAAGCCTGATTTTAAGGCACGCAAGCCACACCTCGCATCATCCCGGACCCACAGGCGTTCCGGATGCCCAAGCGCATCCGGCATGGGGAGACGCCTGCGCCATCATGGCGGGACAGCGGCGGCGCGGGCGGCGGCGCATCATCAGGGAGATGGTCATGAGCTGGGTTGGTAAGCCCCTGCGGCGGAAAGAGGATTACCGCTTCCTCACCGGTGCCGGCCAATATGTCGCCGATGCCGCGGCAGCGATGAACGCGGCTCATATGTATATCCTGCGCTCGCCCCATGGTGCCGCCGGGCTCAGGCGGATCGACATCGCCGCCGCCCGCGCGCTGCCCGGCGTGCTCGACATCATCACCGGTGCCGACCTTGAAGCCAGCGGCATCGGCGGTCTGCCCTGCGCCTGGCCGGTGGTCAGCCGCGATGGCAGCCCGATGGTCCATCCGGTGCATCCGGTGATCCCGGTCGACCGGGTGCTGCATGTCGGCGACCCGGTGGCGGCGGTGGTCGCCGTCACCGCCGAACAGGCCGAGACCGCCGCCGAGGCGATCCTGGTCGATTACGAGGTGTGGCCCTGTCATACCGATCTGGCCACCGTGCTCACGCCCGGTGCGGCGAGGGTGCGCGCGGAGCTGCCCGACAATCTGTGCTTCGACTGGGATCTGGGCAACGCGGCCGCCGTCGATGCGCAACTGGCGGCCAGCGCTCATGTGGTGACGCTGGATCTGGTGCAGAACCGGGTCAATGCCAGCCCGATGGAAACCCGCGGCACGCTCGGCATCTATGACCGCGGCCGCGACGACTACACGCTCTATACCTCCAGCCAGAACCCGCATTCGATCCGGGTCACCCTGTCGGCCAGCACGCTGAAGGTGCCGGAGGAGAAGATCCGGGTCATCTCGCCCGATGTCGGCGGTGGCTTCGGCATGAAGATCTATCACTATGCCGAAGAGGTGCTGGTGCTGGTGGCCGCGCGGCGGATCAACCGGCCGGTGCGCTGGATCGCCAGCCGCCTGGAAGCCTTTCAGGCCGATACCTATGCCCGCGATCATGTGACCCGCGTGTCGCTGGGCCTGGATCGCGACGGCACCTTCCAGGCAATGAAGGTGCATACCATCGCCAATATGGGCGCCTATCTTTCCACCTTCGCGCCGTCGATCCCGACCTTCTTCTATGCCAATCCCTTCCCCGGCCCCTATGCCCTGCGCGATGTGTATGTCCATGTCCAGGGGGTGTTCACCAACACCACGCCGGTCGATGCCTATCGCGGCGCCGGCCGGCCCGAAGCCACCTATGTGATGGAGCGGATCGTCGAGGCGGCGGCGCGCGCGTTGGGCATGGACCCGTTCGAGATCCGCCGCCGCAACGCGATCCCGGCCGATGCCATTCCCTACAAGACGCCCTTCCTGTGGACCTATGATTCCGGCGACCTGCCGGCATTGATGGATCTGGCCCGCGCCGCCGCCGATATCGACGGCTATGCCGCCCGCAAGGCCGCGACTGAAGCCCGGGGCTGCCTGCGCGGCATGGGCGTCGCCTTCTATATGGAGGCCTGCGGCATGGGGCCGTCGAAGCTGCTGATCGAAGCCGGGCTTGGCGGCGGGCAGTTCGAGGTGGCGACCGTCAGGGTCAGCCCCACCGGCGGCATCGTGGTGCTGACCGGCAGCCATTCCCACGGACAGGGCCACGAGACCGCCTTCGCCCAGATCGTCGCCGACAAGACCGGCATCGATCCGGCGCTGATCGAGATCGTTCATGGCGACACCGCCAAGGTGCCCTATGGCGTCGGCACCTATGGCTCACGCTCGCTGTCGGTGGGCGGATCGGCGCTGGCGGTGACCACCGACAAGGTCGTCACCAAGATGAAGCGGATCGCGGCCCATATGCTGGGCACCGATGCCGCCGATATCGACCTCACCGACGGCATCTTCCGGGCGAGGCCCGGCAATCGCAGCCTGCATTTCACCGAGGTGGCACGGCGCGCCTATGCCCCGGTCGACTATCCGGCCGGCATGGAACCGGGTATCGACGAGACGACCTATTACGACCCGGAGGCCTTCACCTTCCCCTATGGCTGCCACATCGTCGAGGTCGAGATTGACCCGGAGACCGGCACGACCACGGTCGATCGCTATCTGGCGGTGGATGATTTCGGGCGGATCGTGAACCCGTTGATCGTCGAGGGCCAGATCCATGGCGGTGCCGCCCAGGCGATCGGCCAGGCCTGTATGGAACTCTGCCGTTACGACCCCGAGACCGGGCAGTTGCTGACCGGATCGTTCATGGATTACGCCATGCCGCGCGCCACCGACGTGCCGGCGGTGGAGCTTGTGTCGATGGAAACCATCTGCACCACCAATCCGGTCGGTGCCAAGGGTTGCGGCGAGGCATCGGCCATCGCCGGGCCGGCGGCGGTGATCAACGCCATCTGCGACGCCCTGCATGACCATGGCGTGCGCCATCTCGACATGCCGGCAACGCCTGAAAAAGTGTGGACAGCCATTCAGGCCGCCAACCTGCGCGCAGAGGACACGGCCGATGCATGACATCACCCTCACCCTGAACGGTGCCGCAGTGACCGCCCGGGTCGCACCCGGCACGACCCTGGTGGCCCTGATCCGCGACCAGTTGGCACTGACCGGCACCCATATCGGCTGCGACACCGCGCAATGCGGCGCCTGCATGGTTCATGTCGACGGCGTGCCGGTGAAATCCTGCGCGATGCTGGCGGTCCAGGCCGATGGCCGACGGATCGGCACCATTGAGGGCATGGCCGAGGACGGCCGGATGAGCGCGCTTCAAGCGGCGTTCCGCGAGCACCATGCCCTGCAATGCGGTTTCTGCACCCCCGGCATGGTGATGAGCGCCGCCGGGATCATCGACCGCCATGGCGCCGATGTCGACGACGCCACCATCCGCCGCGCGCTTGAGGGCAATATCTGCCGCTGCACCGGCTATCACAACATCGTCAAGGCGATCCGCTCCGCGGCCGCCGCGACCGCCTGAGCGGAGGCAGACCCCATGCAGATCGGCGCCTATCACGCCCCCGCCAGCCTTGCCGACGCCGTGCGCCTGCTGGCGGAACTGCCCGATGCCGTGCCGCTCGCGGGCGGCATGACCCTGCTGCCGGTGATCCGCCAGCGGCTGGCGGCTCCTGACGCGGTGATCGATCTGGGCCGGATCGCCGGGCTCGACACGATCCGGATCGAGGACGGCCATGTTCACGAGGGCACCCGACAGCCCGACCGCCTCGTCATCGGTGCCGGCACCACCCATGACGCGGTCGCACGGTCGGACCTCGTCGCCACGGTCCTGCCGGCCCTGGCACGGCTGGCGGGGGATATCGGCGACCCGGCGGTGCGTGCCCGCGGCACCATCGGCGGATCGCTGGCGAATAATGACCCGGCGGCGGATTATCCCGCCGCCGCCCTGGCGCTGGACGCATGGATCGTCACCGATCGCCGGGTGATCGCGGCTCCGGATTTCTTCCAGGGCTTCTTTCAAACCGCGCTGATGCCAGGCGAGATCGTCACCGCCGTATCGCTGGCGATACCGGTCTGCGCCGGCTATGCCAAGCTGCGCGGCCAGGCATCACGGTTTCCGGTCTGCGGGGTGTTCGTCAGCCGTTTTGCCGACGGGCCACGGGTCGCGGTGACCGGTGCCGGCAGCCAGGGCGTGTTCCGCGCGACGGTGCTTGAACAGGCATTGGCCGCCGACTGGTCGCCGGCCGCGGCCAGGGCGGTCCGGCTGCCTGAAGCCGGGCTGCTGGGCGACGCCAATGCCAGCCCGCGCTATCGCGCGCATCTGGTCTCGGTGCTGGCCGCGCGCGCGATCGCTGGCATAATAGAGCCAGCCCCCGCTGCCTGATATGACGGCCCACAGAAAGACCATGGCATGACCGAGACCACCACGACCCCCACCCGCCCCCAGGCCGTCCCCACCGTGCAGGTGGACAATGACCGGGTCTGCGTCACCCTGTGGAGCTTCGCCCCCGGCGCCGAAACCGGCCCGCATTGCCACGGGCTGGATTATGTGGTGGTGCCGCTGACCACCGGGCAATTGCTGATCGAGATGCCAGACGGCACCAGCCGGCTGGTCGACCGCAGCGCCGGCGCCTCATATGCCGGCACCGCCGGCACCGATCACAATGTGGTCAATCCGTCGGCAACCGCCCCCTTCGCCTTCGTCGAGATCGAACTGCGCTGACCGCATACACCGCCACGCGTGAGGCCGGCCCGCATCACCCGTCGATGAAGCCGATCGCGGGCCGGCTGATCATCAGCCAGAAAATGGCCGTGACGGCGGCGAAGGCCGGAAAGCCGAAGGCGAACCAGGTGCGGTACAGCCGGTGATACGTGGCGGGCAGTGGTGCGCCCGCCGCCGCCGCCCCGGCGGCCAGCCGGCGCATCTTCATCTGCATCCACACGACCGGCAGCCAGAAGGCGCCGGTGACCAGATAGAGCGCGATCGACAGCACGATCCAGCCCTGGCTCAGCGGATAGCCGACATGCATGGCCAGCGCCACACCGGTGACCGGCTGGGCGATCACCGCCGTGGCAGTGAACAGGAAATCCGCGATCACCACGATCCGCGCCACCTCGGCCACCTTCGCGGCATCACCGGTGCGGTTGGCCATGACCAGGAAGAAGGCGATGCCGGCGCCGGTGCCCATCAGCACGGCGGCGCCGATCAGATGCAGGAATTTCAGCCCGAAATACAGCATCACCGGTCCTCCAGGATCGCCAGCAACACCAGATTCAGGCCCAGGATCGGCCAGATCTTCAGCATCGGCCCCAGCGGTTCGATCCACAATGCCGGCAGGATGGTGGTGCCTGCGATGGCATAGAACACCGATATCGCGATGGCCGCATAAAGCGCCAGCCGGGTGGTTCGTCTGAAGGCGATGCCGATGCCGATCAGCAGATCGGCCAACCCGCCCGCGATCACCGATGGCCCGGCCAGGGCCCCCGCCCCGCCCAGCAGCATCAGATCCCGGCCGATGCCATAGCCGGGACCGATCGACACGATCCCGGTGCCGATCCAGAACAGCGCGAACACCGTGAACAGCACCGGCTTCAGGATATAGAGTCCGGCGAACCAGCGTTCCTGAACCGAGGCCGGGTGCGCGGCGAGCGCATCGGGCAGCGCGGTGGGCAGGATGCCCGTGGCGGTGATCCAGGGCGCCGGGTCACCGACCGCACCGCGGCCGATCTCGACGCGGGCGGTTGAGCGCAAGGGCGGCCGCCAGCCCAGCCAGCCGGCAAAATCGCCCAGACGGTAGAGCAGCGCCGCCACCGGGCGCGAGAATGTCAGTGTCCGGGCATCGGGGAAGCCCAGCCAGCGGCGGTGAAGATTGACCACCTCGGCAAAGCTGTGACGCGTGGGGCCGGCCAGATCCAGCGCCACCCGCCCCGGCACGTCCGGCGCCAGGACATGCACCACCGTCGCCACCACGTCATCGAGCTGGACCACCTGCAACGGCCCGGTATCGGGCATCACCGGCAGGATCGGCAGCGCCGCCAGGCCCCGGAACATCGCGCTGCCGCCATAGGCGGCCGGTCCGATCACCACCGAGGGCCGCAGGATCACCCAATCCAGATCGCGGGCCATCAAGGCCTGTTCGCCGGCAAGCTTGGTGCGCGAAAAGGCCGTGGGGGTCGCCCGATCCACCCCCATCGCCGAAATATGGATCACCCGCCTTATGCCTGCCTGTTCGGCGGCGGCATAAAGGGCGTCGATGCCGCTTGTATGCACGCCCTCCAGATCGTCACCGCCGCCATGCTGAAGGGCGCCGGCGCAATTGACCACCGCATCGACCCCGGCAAGCGCCGGCGCCCAGCCGGCCGCCGTGCGGGTCCGGGCGATGTCGACGGCCCGCCAGCGGACCTGCGGCATGCGACGCGCGGCCTCGCCCACGCCGCGCGCCACGCCGGTCACCTGATGGCCAAGGGCCAGCAGTCGCGCGGTCACCGCCGATCCGATCAACCCGGTCGCCCCTGTCACCAAGATATGCACGATACGCCCTCTCCGCTGCCGAACCGTATGCCGGCTTCATTGACATCCAAACCCCGACCGGCTGCCCCGGGTTCCGGCCCGGGAACCGCAGCGCCCCGCCGGGGTTGAGCCCTGGAGCATCTCCCCCGAGCCATCAGCGGAGCCCGTATCATGCGACAGGCACGACACCAGACCGGCGACCAGCAGCGCCCCGATCGTCCGCAGCCGGTGGTGGTCATCACCGGCGGTTCGTCGGGCATCGGCCGCTGCACGGCGGCGCTGTTCGCCGAACGTGGCTGGCGGGTCGGGTTGATCGCGCGGGGTGAAGAGGGGCTGGAAGCGGCCGCCGCGGATGTCGTCGCGGCCGGCGGTGAGGTCGAAACCGCATCGGCGGATGTGGCCGATGCCCGCGAGGTGGATGCCGCCGCCTCCCGCATCGAAGGCCGTTTCGGGCAGATCGATGCGTGGATCAATGGCGCCGGCGTCAGCTTTTATGCCCGCTTCGAGGATATTTCCGAAGAGGAATTCCGGCGGGTCACCGATGTGAGCTATATGGGTGCGGTGAACGGCACGCGCGCGGCCCTGACCCGGATGCGCCGCCGCGACCAGGGGGTCATCGTCAATATCGGATCGGTGGTGGCGCTGCGCGGTGTGCCCCTGCAGGCCCCCTATACCGCCGCCAAATTCGCCGTCACCGGCTTCACCGAGGCGCTGCGCACCGAGCTGATCCACGCCCGCAGCCGCATCCATCTGGCGATCGTCCATCCGCCGGCAACCAATACGCCGTTCTTCGCCCATGCCGGCAGCCGTATGGAGGGTGGCGTCCCCCGGCCGATGCCGCCGATCTATGAACCCGAAATGGTCGCCGCCGCCATCTATGACACGGTGACCATGCGGCGCCGATCGGTGCGGGTCGGCGCCGCCACGGTTCAGTTCGGCATTCTGAACCGGCTGATGCCGGGGCTGGCCGACCGGCTGATGGGCCGCTTCGGCTGGCGCAGTCAGGCGACCCATGCCCGCGAGGCACAGGATCTGCGCGATCCTGCCGTGTTCGGGGCGGCACGCCGCAATCACGCGGTGCACGGGCCCTGGCACCAGCCGGGCCGCGACCGCCTGCCCCGGCTGGGGGCGGCCGGCAGCCTCGCCTTCGCGGCCGGCGGTCTGGCTCTGGGTCTGTGGATCGCCCGCAGCCACCGCAACGGGTCGGAGTGACCGCCATGCGCAATGCCATGCTGGGGGCCATCGCCGGTGTCATGGCCACGGTCGCCATGACCTCGGCGATGCGGCGGATGCAGCCGCTGCTGCCGGACCGCGACCGGTATCCCCTGCCGCCGCGCCAGATCATGGAACAGGTGGGGGAGGCCACGGAAACGGGTCAGGCGATGCCTGAGCCCGCGCGCCGTACCACCACTCTGCTGTCTCATTTCGCCTTCGGCGCCGCCGCCGGCAGCCTGTTCGCGGCCTGGCGCCCGCGTGGCGGCGTGCGGGCCGGTGCCGGCTATGGCGCGCTGGTCTGGGCGGTCAGTTATCTGGGCTGGATTCCGGCCGCCCGCATCCTGCGCCCGGCCACCGACCACCCGATGCGCCGGAACCTGCTGATGCTGGCGGCCCATCTGGTCTGGGGCACCGCGCTGGCCCACAGCCTGCACGATCTGGACCGTGCGGAGGCCGACATCTTTCGCGATGGTCCCCGGCTGGACGCCCGTTCAAAGCCGCCACTGCAACGATGCTGACCTCGGTGACCGCAGGTCTCAGGCCGCGGTGGCGGCACGCAGCAGTTCATCGAACCGGCTGCGCTCGCCGAAGCCCATCGGCTGCTTGCCGCCGGTACCACCCTGGGCGTCATCGCCCGAGACCGCGTTCATGGCAGCATCCTGCATGCCGGCCGCCAGATCGGCGGCGGCGGCATCAGGGCTCACGCCTTCCGACATCTGGTCTTTCATCGCCATCTCGATCCGCTCTTGAATGCGGGCCTCGATCTTGGCGCGGTCCTCGGGCGACATCGCCGCCAGCTCTTCCTCGGTCAGCCCCTCTTCACCCAGGAACATGGCGCGATAGCGTTCCGCGGGCGTCATGGCCATGAATTCAAGGAAGGCTGTCTCCGCCGCCGAGGGGCCATCTTCATCCGCCGAGGCGTCCTCCGCCCCGGTCACCGGGGCGTCGGCCGTGCCCGACGATACAGCCATCTCGCCCTCCTGGCCCAGAAGCTGGGCCATGAACAGGGTCTGACTGGTCGCGCCCGACTGGCCGACGGCCGCGGCCGGCATGCCTGCCGACACCGGTGCGGCAGGTGTTACACCGGAAGAGTTTGCCGCCCCGCCAGCAGCCCCGGCAAAATCTGCCGCCCCGCCAACAGGTGCCGCCCCGCCATCCTGACGCCGCAAAGCCCTGAAATCGAAAGCGGAAATCCCGCCGGCACCGCTTGCCTGAACCGTCATGCCCGAAGCTCCATGAACCGGATGCGCGTTATGCGACCTGGGTGAAGCAAATTGCACGCCAGCCCGACAGGCTGTCTCGGCGGATCTTCAGAAAGCTGGTGCGGACGGCGGGACTTGAACCCGCACTCCAGAGGAAGCGGATTTTAAGTCCGCTGCGTCTACCGATTTCGCCACGTCCGCGCCACAGGCCACGCGCCGGTGGAATCGCGGCGCTGACCGGCCAAGCAATATCGGCCGCGCCCGGATCTGTCCAGATCGAGTTTCACGAGAGTTCCGAGCATGCGCCGCAGCTATGATGCTTCACGGCCGATCACCGCCACCGCCATCACCGACAGCACCGCAAGCAGATCGCGTTCGGCCACATCCAGCGCCGTGGTGTCGGTGCCGCGCAGCACCAGGCTGACTGATGGCTTGCCGCCACGGAATGCCGGATAGGAGCCGATTTCAACCTGCGGGTGACGGGCCTGCACCTCGCCCAGCGGTTGGGCGATCTCTCCCTCGGCGCCGTCGATCGCGATGGTGACCGCGCGGGTAACCGCGCCGCCGGTCAGGGTGGGCACGATATTGTCCATCATCGCCGCCGCGATCTGGGGCACGCCCGCCATCACATGGACCTTGCCGATCCGGAACCCCGGTGCGATCGATACCGGATTGTCGATCAGCGTCGCCCCTTCGGCGACGTTCGCCATCCGCAGCCGCGCGGGCGTCAGCTTCTCGGGCGGGTAATAGGCGGTCAGGCGGCGCGCGGCCTCAGGGTCGCGGATCAGCGCCACCCCCATCGCCCGCGCCACGGCGGCGGCGGTGATGTCGTCATGGGTGGGGCCGATGCCGCCGGTGGTGAACAGATAATCGGCCTTGGCGGTCAGCGCATGAATGGCCCCGACGATCTCGTCCTCGATATCGGGCACCACCCGCACCTCGACCACCCGGATGCCGGCCGGCGCCAGCTTGGTGGCGATCATGCGGACATTCACGTCCTGGGTACGGCCGGACAGAATTTCATTGCCGATCACCAGGATCGCGGCGGTGCGCGGTGCGCCGGCATCGCCCGCAGTCATGGCGGTCTCAAGGGTCTCGGTCATCGGGTCATCACTCATCAGCCAGAGATTGATCAGCCAGAAATTGCCGGGCGCGGCGATGCGTCGATCAGGCCGGCCAGGATCAGCCAGTCGATCGTCTCGCGCAGCATGTCGTCGAGGGCGGCCGGCGCATAGCCCAGATCGCGCCGCGCCCGATCGCTGTCGATCGCGACCGAATGGCACGACACGATCGCCGCATCGACCGTGATCGACGGCCGGCTGCCGGTCAGGCGCGCCAGTCGCTCGATCAGCCGTGCGGCTGCGATCAGCGCCCAGGCAGGGGCGACACGGCTGGTCAGCGGCCGGTCGAGGATGGCGGCGCTGCGGCCGATCAGCTCGCGAAAACTCGCCACCGGCCCGCCCAGCAGATAATTCTCGCCGATCATCGCCCGGTCGATGGCGGCGACGACGGCATCGGCGACGGCGGCTGCCGCCGCGAAGCTGCCACCGCCGGGCGGCAGCGCCGGCAGCCGCCCGGCCGCCGCCAGCCGGATCATCATCGCCCAGTTGTTCAGGTCATAGGCCCCCAGCATGTGGCCGGGATTGAGGATCACGGCATCCAGCCCGCGGGCGATGGCGGCCCGCACCACCTCTTCGGCGGCGGCCTTGCTGGCGACATAGGCGACCGGATGGTCGCTGCCCACCTGCGGTGCATGTTCGTCGATGCGATGGCGATCGAAACCATAGACCGAGGCCGAGGAGACATGGACGAGCCGGCGCACGCGGGTCAGCAGCACGGCTTCGGCAACCGCGCGCGTGCCCTCGACATTTGTCTGCCACTGGCGCGCACGATCGCGCGGGTCGGTCGAGGTATCGGCCGCAAGATGCAGCACGACATCGGTGTCGTCAGGGGTGCGCGCCGCCATCTGATGGGCATCGAGCAGGCTGGCCTCGATCAGATCCACACCATGCGCAGTCAACCAGTCGCGCACCGGCGCCGTGGTCTCGGGCCGGACAAAGGCGGTCATCGCCCACAGCGCCGGATCTCGCGCCAGCCGCGCCACCACATGACGGCCCAGCATACCGCCGGCACCGGTCAGCACTGCCCGCCGCCGGCTTGCGGATGTCGCGTCGCGCCTGATCATGAAGGCTCCCGTCCTGGCCATCGGTTCCGAACTCCCGGATTATGCGACCTCGCGGCGGCGGCGGCCAGCCTCTGCGATACAGCCCGGCCGCGATGATGGCAGCGCCGTTGCGCGCAAGCCGCCGGTGGCCGTAGTCTTGACGCCATGCCCGATCAGACAGCACCCGCAGGTACCGCCACCGACCGCGCACGCCCCGCATCACCGCCGGGCGCCGGTCATGATCTCGTCTTCACGCCGATGCTGACCCCGGCACGGCTGGTGCGGCGCTATAAGCGCTTCCTGGCCGATGTCGTGCTGCCGGACGGCACTGAAACCACCGTCCATGTCGCCAATCCCGGCAGCATGCTGGGTCTGGCCGATGCCGCCGCCCGGATCTGGCTGCAGCGATCGGCCGACCCGAAACGCAAACTGCCGCTGTCATGGGTTCTGGTCGAGGCAGCGGGCGGCGCACTGGTCGTGGTCGATACCGGGCGCGCGAACGGTCTGGTCGCCGAAGCCATCGCCGCCGGCCGGGTGCCGGCACTGGCCCCGGCCGGGGTGGCCCTGCGGCGTGAAGTCCGCTATGGCACCGGCTCGCGGGTGGATATCGTGCTCGATCCGGCCGCCGCACCGACAGATACCGATGCCGGCATGTATCGGCCGCAACCGGTCTATGTCGAGGTGAAATCGGTCACCCTGTCGCGCCAGCCGGGGCTGGGCGCCTTCCCCGATGCCCGCACCCAGCGCGGCGCCCGGCATCTGGCCGAACTGGCGGCACTGGCGACGGCCGGCACCGCGCGGGCCGTGCTGGTCTATGCGGTGATGCGCGGCGATGTCGAGCGGGTCGACGTCGCGGCCGATATCGATCCGGCCTATGCCGCGGCACTGGCCGCGGCGCGGGCCGCGGGGGTCGAGGTGATGGCGCTGGGCTTCACCGCCGATGCGGCCGGAATCCGCCTGACCGGCCCCCTGCCCGTGGCCGGCCAGGGCACATCTGCCGCCATCGGATGACCGATGTCACGAAAACGCGCATGTCGCGCGATTGCCGTTGGCCCCTCAGTGTAATATCTATGCAGATAAATCTGCCAACGCACAGAACGCCCGGTCCGGAACGGCGACAGCCGTCGGGGGAAAGCAGGAAGCAATGATCAAGATTCACACCACCGAAGATTTCGAGGGCATGCGTCGCGCCGGTCGTCTGGCCGCGGAAGTTCTGGACTTCATCACCCCGCACGTGCAACCGGGAGTAACAACTGAGGATCTCGACCGGTTGTGCCATGCTTTCATCCTGGAGCACGACGCGATTCCGGCACCGCTGAACTATCGCGGCTTCCCGAAATCGATCTGCACCTCGATCAACCATGTGGTCTGCCATGGCATCCCGACCGATCAGAAGGCGCTGATCGAGGGCGATATCCTCAACATCGACATCACCGTCATCCTCGACGGCTGGTTCGGCGATACCAGCCGGATGTTCCCGGTGGGCCGGATCTCGCGTAAGGCGGAACGGCTGATCGACATCACCTATGAGGCGATGATGCTGGGCATCGCCACGGTCAAGCCGGGCGCCACCTTCGGCGATATCGGCCATGCGATCCAGAGCTTCGTCGAGAAGCAGAAATGCTCGGTGGTCAGGGATTTCTGCGGCCATGGCATCGGCCGGGTGTTCCACGACCAGCCCAATGTGCTGCATTACGGCCGTCGCGGCGACGGCGAGGAACTGAAGCCGGGGATGTTCTTCACCATCGAGCCGATGGTCAATCTGGGGCGTCCCGACGTGAAGATCCTGTCCGATGGCTGGACCGCCGTCACCCGCGACCGCCAGTTGTCGGCGCAGTTCGAACACAGCGTCGCCGTGACCGATGACGGGTTCGAGATCTTCACCAATTCGCCCCTCGGCCTCGACCGTCCGCCCTATCGCCGCGATATCGCCGCCTGACCACAACCGCCCGCCCGCCCTTGACCGGAGGCCATGCCCATGACGGACGTGACGCGATGACCGGACCACGCGGCCCCGAAGCGCCGCCGGCAAGAGGGCCAGGCGCAAGGGGCCCGAGCGGATTTGCGCGTGCCGCCGGGTTGATCGCGCGCGCCACGGGCAACGGAACCGCCGGCATGCCCGCATCCGAGCCGGCGCCCGCCCCGCCGCCGGACACCGCACAGGTCGACACGGCACCCCCCCCCGCGGCGTCGGCACTCACAACACCGGCCGATGTGGCGGCGACCGCGCCGGATGTGGAGCAGATGCCGTGGTGGCAACCGCCGCCGGCGGCAGCGGCCAGCCCTGCCTTGAACGAGGCATCGGCCGGACGGACGCCGGCTGCCGGCAATGACGAGACGGCACAGAACGACGACGCGGCACGGGCGGGGGCCGCGCGGCCGCATTATCATGGCCATCGTCAACGCCTGCGCGACCGGTTGCTCGATCGTGGCGCCGAGGCGCTGGCCGATTACGAAATGCTGGAACTGCTGATCGCCGGCGCCATCCCGCGCGGCGACGTCAAGCCGATCGCCAAGCGCCTGCTGGCGGCTTTCGGCGGGCTGGGCGGTGTTCTACACGCCGAACCGGCACGGCTGAAGGCGATCGAGGGCGTCGGTCCGTCAGTGATCGCCCAGATCAAGCTGACCGAGGCACTGATGATCCGGTCGCTGCGCGAAGAGGTGATCGACCGCCCGCTGTTCTCGTCATGGCAGGCCTTGATGGATTATCTGATGGCCGATCTGGGCCATCTGCGGGTGGAACAGTTCCGGGTTCTGTTTCTGGACCGCAAGAACCGGCTGATCGCCGACGAGATCCAGCAGCAGGGAACCGTCGATCACACGCCGGTCTATGCCCGCGAAGTGATGAAGCGGGCGCTGGAGCATGCCGCCTCCTCGATTATTCTTGTCCACAATCATCCATCCGGCGATCCGGCCCCCTCGCCCGCCGATATCGACCTGACCCGCAAGCTGGTTGAAGCGGCCCGGCACCTGAATATTTCGGTGCACGACCATATCATCATCGGCCGGCGCAGTTATAAGAGCTTCAAGGCGCTGGGTATCCTGTAGCGCCCAGCGCCGTGGCCGGCCCGCCAGCCGGGACTGGCTGGGCGGGATCACCCGCCGCCGCCCGCAGGCCCGCCACCCGATGCAGGCCATGAACGCCGATCACTTCCGCCCGCCCGCGCAGGCTGTGCGAGCCCAGCGATTTGGCAACCACACCATCCGGCAATGGCGCCAGACCGAGCACGGCATCCGATGCCAGAACCGGTTCCTTCAGCGACTTGGCCAGCGCCTCCAGCCGGGCGGCGGTGTTGATGGTATCGCCGATGAAGGCGATTTCATGCTTGGCATCGCCCAGTTCCGCCACCACCACCGGCCCTGCATGCAGCACCGCCCGCACCCGTGGCGCCTCGCCGAACCGGCGCAGGAAATCCGGGGCCGTGCGGTCCAGCCGCTCAAGAATATCGAAGGCGCAGGTGATCGCGCGGTCGGTCTGCCGCCGGGCATGGTCGTCGCCGCAGACGATCTTCCACGAGATGATCGCCTGATCACCGACATAGCGATCGATGGTGCCCCGGTTGTGCCGCACCGGAGCGCCGATCGTGTAGAGAACCCGGGCCAGATAATCCGTGGCGGCAATTTCGCCCAGCCGCTCGGCGGTGCCGGTCCAGCCGACGACATCGACCAGCAGAAACACCCGTTCCTCGCGTGTCGGGCGATGATACCGCCCCAGAAGCAGGCTGAGGAAGACCTGGGTGCCGATCAGATCACGCACCCGCGCCATCAATCCCAGCAGACCTGATGCCGCGATCGCAAAGACCAGCACATCGGCGCGCAACACGATCCAATCGCCCGCCATGCCCTGATGGTCCATGATCGATCCGTTGGCGCGTTCGTACATCTGGAATCCCAGGCCCACGACGGCATAGCCGACCATCGCCAGCACTGTCCACACGGCCATCGTGCCAAGGATATAGACCGGGGCCGCCTGCCGGCGCAGCCAGGCCGACAGCCGGGGGAACAGGGCGCCACGGGCGAAGGCGATCATTGCCCCGCCGATCACCGTGCCGTAGATGACCGGAACGAAGATCGGTTCCTCGCCATCGATCCACGCAAAGGCCAGGCCGAAGAGGGCGCCGGCCAGCATGTAGGACAGCCCGAATGCGCATTGCCGGGGCGTGTTCGTCTTCCGGCCCATTCCCACAAGACCTCCCTGCGCCGCCGATTGCTGGCGGGCCGATTTCAGAATGGCATATCGTGTCTCCCACATCCGATTTCGACGGGTAACGTAAACGGAAGACCGCATTTTTTCACGACCTGCCGCGCCTGAGCGGCTGTGCTGACAGGTGCGGCCGGCCGTATCCAGGCTTTGCCCCCGGGCGCCCCACAGGCTATAACCCAGACCGAAGCGGCCGGACGGAACCGGCGGCATGATGTTTTCTGTTTGCGAGAGAAGCCCTTAGAGATGATCCCGCGCTATTCCCGCCCCGAGATGGTCCGGATTTGGGAACCGGAGAACAAGTTCCGCATCTGGTTCGAGATCGAGGCCCATGCCTGCGATGCCCAGGCCGAGCTTGGCGTGATCCCGAAAGAGGCCGCCAAGGCGGTGTGGGAGCGCGGCGCCTTCGACATTCCGCGCATCGACGAGATCGAGCGGGAGGTGAAGCACGACGTCATCGCCTTCCTGACCAGCCTGGCCGAGCATGTCGGCGACGAAGCCCGCTTCGTCCATCAGGGCATGACCTCGTCGGACGTGCTCGATACCTGCCTTGCGGTTCAGTTGAAGCAGGCGTCCGACCTGCTGATCGAGGGGGTGGACAAGCTTCTGGCGGCGATCGAACGGCGCGCCTTCGAGCACAAGAACACCCCCACCATCGGCCGCAGCCACGGCATTCACGCCGAACCGGTGACCTTCGGTCTGAAGCTTGCCGGCTATCATGCCGAATTCCAGCGCGCCCGCGCCCGGATGGTGGCGGCACGCGACGAGATCGCGACCTGCGCCATCTCGGGCGCCGTCGGCACCTTCGCCAATATCGACCCGCGGGTCGAGGAACATGTGGCGGCGAAGCTGGGGCTGAAGCCCGAGCCGGTCTCCACCCAGGTCATCCCACGCGACCGTCATGCGATGTTCTTTGCGGTGCTGGGGGTGGTCGCAAGCTCGGTGGAACGCCTGGCGGTGGAAATCCGCCACCTTCAGCGCTCGGAAGTCTATGAGGCGGAAGAGTATTTCTCGCCGGGACAGAAGGGCTCATCGGCGATGCCGCACAAGCGCAACCCGGTGCTGACCGAAAACCTGACCGGCCTTGCCCGGGTCGTGCGCGGCTATGTCACCCCGGCGATGGAGAATGTGGCGCTGTGGCATGAGCGCGACATCTCGCATTCCTCGGTGGAACGCATGATCGGCCCGGATGCCACCATCGTGCTCGATTTCGCCCTCAACCGGCTGGCCGGCGTGGTCGACAAGCTGGTGATCTATCCTGAGCGCATGCTGGCCAATCTGAATGCGCTGGGCGGGCTGGTCCATTCGCAGCGCGTGCTGCTGGCCCTGACCCAGAAGGGCGTCAGCCGCGAGGATGCCTATCGGCTGGTGCAGCGCAATGCGATGCCGGTCTGGCGCGGTGAAGGCCAGTTCATCGATCTGCTGAAGGCCGATCCCGAGGTCTCCAGCCGCATGACCGATGCCGAGATCGAAGGCCTGTTCGATCTTGGCTATCACATGGCCCAGGTCGATACCATCTTCCGGCGGGTCTTCGGCCGCGCCTGACCGGGCAGCCGAACCGGTCGCAGCCATCACGAAAACCGGGCATCTTCCA
Organism: Tistrella arctica; assembly: GCF_039630945.1. Taxonomy (NCBI): domain Bacteria; kingdom Pseudomonadati; phylum Pseudomonadota; class Alphaproteobacteria; order Geminicoccales; family Geminicoccaceae; genus Tistrella; species Tistrella arctica. The sequence goes on along the minus strand of NZ_JBBKTV010000001.1, from coordinate 139,991 downwards.
ATGTGGAGATGCCCGGTTTTCGTTTGGAACCGCGACCGGGGCCCGCCATGTTTAACCCGTCGCCCCCCAACCGGAGCCAGCCTCATGACCACGCTGCGTATCGCCCTGCTGTCGGACCTGCATCTGGATGTGCGGCGGCGGCGCCTGGAACGTGGCGGACTGAGTGCCGAAGCCGCACAGGCCGGCATCGATGCCCTGGGGCGCGAGGCCGCCGACACCGCCCGCGCCGGCGGTGCCGATCTGGTGATCCTGGCCGGCGACATCGCCAATGGCACGACGGGCATGGACTGGGCGGCACGCAGCTTCGGTGCGCTGCCGGTGCTGTACGTGGCCGGCAATCACGAATTCTATGGCCACGACCAGGCGACGCTGGTCCGGCATCTGCGTGCGACCGCCGAGGCCACCGAAAGCGTGCGCTTCCTGGAATGCGATGCGACCGACATCACCGCGCATGGCCGGACGATCCGGGTTCTGGGCTGCACCGCCTGGACCGATTACCAGCTCTATGGCGCGGATGCGGCGGCGGATGCGATGACCGCGGCCGAAGCGGTGCTCTATGACCACAGCCGCATCCACCATGGCGAGCAGTTGTTCAAACCGGCGGATGCCCGCGCGCTGAACCGGACCGCGACCCGCTGGCTTCAGGCCCAGCTCGGCGCCGCGCGGCCGGATGACACCATTGTCGTCACTCATCATGCCCCGGCCCCGGCATCGGTGGAGCCGCGGTTCGAGGGCAGCCCGCTTTCCCCCGCTTTCGTGTCGGACATGACCGCCATGATGCTGGCCCACGGGCCGACCCTGTGGATCCATGGCCATACCCACCACAATGTCGATTATCGGGTGGGGCAGACCCGGGTGGTCAGCCACCAATGGGGCTATCCCGACGAGAACCTGCCGATGGGGGTTGGTATCCTCTCGATCTGACCAGGGCCGCGCACAAAAGACCCCGCGCAGCACAGGGCTGTACGCGGGGCTTTGCTTTGCGCGGGGCTTCTGTCTGTGGACCGGCGGTTCCGGCGGTCAGAAGGTTCCGGCGGTCAGGACTGGGCGCGAACCTCGGCCTTCGCCTGTTCGCCCAGGCGCTGAAGCTGCACCTCGACCGTGTGGCGTGACAGCTCGACGCCTGCCGCCTTGAAGTCGGCGAACAGCCTGGCGATGATGTCCTCGTCGCCCGGCTCCTGCATGTCGGCGTCGACCAGCTCGTCGCCATAGGCGGCGATGTCGGTGCGGCCGATCTGGGGGCCGGCCCAGGCCGCAAGCAGCCGGGCACGCTTCACACGGGCCTTGAAGGCCACCTCCTGGTCGTGGGCAAAGCGGTTCTCTTCGGCGCGCTCGCGGTTGTCGAAAGTGCTCATCGCGGGACTACTCCTGCAAAACCTCGGTCGGTGGGTCCGGACCCCGGCATCGGCCGCTCCCGGTTCGGGCGCCATGTGGTCCTGGCGTCCCCGCCGGAATTGACGGCCGTGTCGCCTTTCTCATACCAGCAGCGGCGGTCGATGCCTAGCGTAACCGGCACAGGCCCCGACCCGACGGGCCGCGGTCAATCGATAATGTGGTAACCGCCATCCACGAACAGGGTCTGGCCGGTCATCAGCTTTGCCGCATCGGTCGCCAGCATCGCCGTCGCCGCACCGACATCGTCGATCGACAGCAGGCTGGAAATCGGCGCCTTCTCGTGGGCCTTGGCCAGCAACGCATCGAAGCCGGTCAATCCCGAGGCGGCGCGGGTGGCAAGCGGTCCGGGCGAGACCGCATGCACCCGGATCCCCTGCGGCCCCAGCTCCGACGCCAGATACCGCACCGAGCATTCCAGCGCCGCCTTGACCGGCCCCATCACGTCGTAATGTTCCACGACCATCTGGGCACCGAAATAGCTCATGCAGATCAGTGTACCACCCTTCGCCATCAATGGCTCGGCCAGCTTGGCCATGCGGATGAACGACCAGCACGACACGTCCATCGCCTGAAGGAAGCCCGCTTGCGAACAATCGGTCAGCCGGCCGTGCAGATCCTCGATCGGCGCGAAGGCGATCGAGTGCACCAGGAAGTCGAGCGAACCCCATTCGGCGGTGATCCGGTCGAACACGGCATCGAGGGCCGCCGGATCACGCAGATCCAGCGGCAGCAGCATCCGGGCATCGACCGCGCGTGCCAGCGGCTCGACATGCGGCCGCGCCTTGTCGTTGAGATAGGTGATGGCCAGGTCGGCACCCAGCGCCCGGAACGCCTTGGCGCAGCCCCAGGCGATGGAATGCTCGTTGGCGATGCCGGCAATCAGGCCCCGACGGCCGGCGAGCGGGCCGGACAGGGGGCCGGTGCGGGCTGTACCGGCGGTGGGTGATGCGGTCATAAGGGTCACGGGCTCCATTCTGGTGCAATTGCACAATCCATTGTGCACTTGCGGTATGACAAGCGCGAGACCAAAGCCCTGCCGGCCGCAAAGCGCAACGCATCTGCGGATCGCGTTCAGGCTGCTCGCGCGGTCCGCGAATGTGCGGGGCACGCGCATGACGGAACCCGTTGTCTTGCCGTCATCAATTGTCTATGTTTCGCGCGCGCCGGGCCGACATCTCTGTCTGCCCGGGCAGACCGATTTCCTCAGGGACCGGAGCCCTTATCGTCCCGGCGGGGACCACCCCGCCCGCTCCGGTCGTTCGAACTCCCCGGAGGACGCCCATGTCCCGCCGCAGGCGCATCTACGAAGGCAAGGCCAAGATCCTTTTCGAGGGTCCGGAGCCCGGCACCGTGATCCAGTATTTCAAGGACGACGCGACCGCCTTCAACAACAAGAAGAAGGGTGTCATCACGGGCAAGGGGGTGCTGAACAACCGCATCTCCGAATACCTGATGACCCGGCTCGGCGAAATCGGCGTGCCGACCCACTTCATCAAGCGCCTCAACATGCGCGAACAGCTCGTGCGTCAGGTCGAGATCATCCCGATCGAGGTGGTGATCCGCAATATTGCCGCCGGCTCTCTCGCCACGCGTCTTGGTCTGGAAGAAGGCGAGCGTCTGCCGCGCGCGATCGTCGAATATTACTACAAGGCCGATCAGCTGAACGACCCGATGGTGACCGAAGAGCACATCACCGCCTTCGGCTGGGCCACCATCCCCGAAATCGACGAGATGCTCAATCTGTCGATCCGGGTGAACGACTTCCTGACCGGGCTGTTCCTGGGCGTCGGCCTGAAGCTGGTCGACTTCAAGCTGGAATTCGGCCGGGTGTTCGACGAAGACCAGGACATGATCATCCTGGCCGACGAGATCAGCCCCGACAATTGCCGGCTCTGGGACGTCAAGACCAACGAGAAGCTCGACAAGGACCGGTTCCGTCGCGACATGGGCCGGGTCGAGGAAGCTTATCAGGAGGTCGCGCGCCGGCTGGGCATCCTGCCGGAAGATCCCGCCCGCGACCTGACCCCCGACGTTCCCACCGAGGAGGAAGCGTGATGAAGGCGCGCGTGCATGTGACGCTGAAGCCCGGCGTCCTGGACCCGCAGGGCAAGGCGATCGCGAATGCGCTGCACGGGCTCGGCTATGCCGAACTCGGCGATGTCCGTCTCGGCAAGTATATCGAGCTGGACGTGGCGGCATCCGACGCCGCCGAGGCACGCGCCCGCGTCGCCGAGATGTGCGAACGCCTGCTGGCCAACACCGTGGTCGAGAACTACGCGATCGAGATCGCCGACTGACACCGGTGGCCGGCCCCGGCCTCCCCGCTCAAGGCGCGGCGGCAAGGGTCGGCATCGCCCGTGCAGCCTGGCGCACCGTTCCGTCATCATCAGGGAATCCAAGCCCGTGGATGCCGCCGTCATCGTCTTTCCCGGCTCGAACTGCGATCGCGACGTGGCCGTCGCCGTCGAGGCGGCGCTGGGTCGTGCGCCGCACATGGTCTGGCATCGTGCCGACAGCCTGCCAAAGGTGGATCTGATCGTCCTGCCCGGCGGGTTTTCCTATGGCGATTACCTGCGCTCGGGCGCCATTGCCGCCAACTCGCCGATCATGGGCCAGATCAAGGCCGCGGCCGCGGCCGGCACCCGGGTTCTTGCCATCTGCAACGGCTTTCAGATCGCGATCGAGGCCGGCCTGCTGCCCGGCGCGCTGATGACCAATGCCGGGCTGAAATTCGTCTGCCGCGACGTGTTCCTGAAGGTGGAGCGCAATGACACGCCCTTCACCAGCGGCTACAGCCAGGGCCAGGTGGTGCGGTTCCCCGTGGCCCATCATCAGGGCAATTACGCCGCCGACGCAGAAACGCTGAAGCGGCTGGACGGCGACGGACTGGTCGCCTTCCGCTATGTCGATGCGGCCGGCAATGCCACTGACGCGGCCAACCCCAACGGATCGGCCGGCAACATCGCCGGCGTGTTCAACGACGCGCGCAATGTGATGGGGCTGATGCCGCATCCGGAACGGCTGGCCGAAGCGGCGCTGGGCGGCACCGATGGTGCGGCCATGTTCCGCACCCTGCTGTCGAAGATCGCCTGAGGCGCAGAACCGCCCGGCACCTGACCGTCAGGCCCTGATGCCACCGCCGCCGGTCATACCGCCGCGCCATGACATCCGGGCCTGAACCTCTTTACGGGAACCGCGACCGATGACGGCCGAGACCAAGATCACCCCTGAGATCGTCGCCGAACACGGGCTGACCCGCGACGAATACAAGCGGCTGCGCCAGATCATGGGCCGCGAGCCCAATCTGGTCGAGCTTGGCATCTTCTCGGCGATGTGGAGCGAGCATTGCTCGTACAAATCGTCGAAGAAGTGGCTGAAGACCCTGCCCACCACGGCGCCATGGGTGATCTGCGGCCCCGGCGAGAATGCCGGCGTGGTCGATATCGGCGATGGTCAGGCGATCATCTTCAAGATGGAAAGCCACAACCACCCGTCTTATATCGAGCCCTATCAGGGGGCGGCGACCGGTGTCGGCGGCATTCTGCGCGACGTGTTCACCATGGGCGCGCGGCCGATCGCGATGATGAACGCGCTGCGCTTCGGCGACCCGTCGCACCCCAAGATGAAGCATCTGATTTCGGGTGTCGTCTCGGGCATCGGCGGCTATGGCAATTGTGTCGGCGTGCCGACCGTGGGTGGTGAGACCAATTTCCACCCGGCCTATAACGGCAATATCCTGGTCAACGCCATGTGCGTGGGCCTGGCCGATACCAACAAGATCTTCTATTCCGCCGCCGCCGGCATCGGCAATCCGGTGGTCTATGTCGGATCGAAGACCGGCCGCGACGGCATCCACGGCGCCTCGATGGCCTCGGCCGAATTCGGCGAGGATGCCGAGCAGAAGCGCCCGACGGTGCAGGTGGGCGACCCCTTCACTGAAAAGCTGTTGATCGAGGCCTGCCTTGAGCTGATGCAGTCGGACGCCATCGTCGCCATTCAGGACATGGGCGCCGCCGGCCTGACCTCGTCGTCTTTCGAAATGGCCGACAAGGGCGATGCCGGCATCGAGTTGTGGCTGGACAAGGTGCCGACCCGCGAGATCGGCATGACGCCCTATGAGCTGATGCTGTCGGAAAGCCAGGAGCGCATGCTCATGGTGCTGAAGCCCGGCCGCGAGGACGAGGCCCGCCGCGTCTTCGAGAAGTGGGAGCTGGATTTCGCGGTGATCGGCAAGGTCACCGACACCGGCCGCATGGTGCTGATGTTCAACGGCGCGGTGGCGGGCGATCTGCCGATCAAGCCGCTGGCCAATGGCAGCCCCGAATATGACCGCCCCTGGACGCCCACGCCCCAGCGCCGCCCGATCGTGCTGCCGCGCGGCCGCGACGATCTGGATGCGGTGCTGCCGGCGCTGGAGAAGCTGATCGGCTCTCCCGATCTCGCCTCCCGCCGCTGGATCTGGGAGCAATACGACCACATGGTGATGGGCGATACCGTCGGCCGGCCGGGTGGCGACGCGGCCGTGGTGCGCATTCATGGCACCAAAAAAGCGGTGGCGATCACCACCGACGTCACCCCGCGCTATTGCTTCGCCGATCCCTATCAGGGCGGGCGTCAGGCAATCGCCGAGGTGTGGCGCAACCTCACCGCCACCGGCGCCCGGCCGCTGGCGATCACCGACTGCCTGAATTTCGGCAACCCCGAGAAGCCCGAGATCATGGGTCAGCTCGTCGGCTGCATTCAGGGCATGGCCGAAGCCTGCCGCGGGCTGAACTTCCCGGTCGTGTCGGGCAATGTGTCGCTCTACAACGAAACCCAGGGCACCGGCATCCTGCCGACGCCGGCGATCGGCGGCATCGGCCTGATCGCCGACAGCGCGCGTCGCGCCGACATCGCCTTCAAGGCCGCCGATCATGCGATCATCCTGATCGGCGAAACCCGCGGCCATATCGGCCAGTCGCTGTATCTGCGCACCATTCTGGGCCGCGAGGATGGCGAAACCCCGCCAGTCGATCTGTCGGTCGAGCGTCGCAATGGCGATTTCGTCCGCGGCCTGATCACCGAAGGCCTGATCGACACCGTGCATGACGCATCCGATGGCGGCCTGCTGGTCGCGATCGCCGAAATGGCCCTGGCATCGGGCATCGGCGCGCAGATCGACCCGCCGGCCTTCCAGGCGCCGCTGATCTGGGCCTTCGGCGAGGATCAGGCCCGCTATGTCATCGCGGCCCCGGCCCCGGCGGCGGATGCGGTGATCGCGCAGGCCTGGGTGCTGGGGGTTCCGGCGGCCCAGATCGGCATCACCGGCGGCACCGAATTGACACTGACCGGTGGCGGCACGATATCCTTGGAAACCCTGCGCCGGGCCCATGAAGACTGGCTGCCGGGATTGATGTCGACGCCGGCCTGACCGACGCCGACGAAACGAGCGTGATTGACGGGGAGAGACGCCGATGCCGATGGATCAGAATGAGATCGAACGCCTGATCAGGGCCGCCCTGCCCGATGCCGAGGTGTTGGTCGAGGATCTGGCCGGCGATGGCGACCATTATGCGGCGCGGGTCGTGTCGTCGGCCTTCAAGGGCAAGACCCGCGTGCAGCAGCATCAGATGGTCTATCAGGCGCTGCAGGGGCGCATGGGCGGCGTGCTGCATGCGCTTGCCCTGCAAACCTCGGCGCCGGCCGACTGATACCGGCGGACAGCGGTATTCCGATCGCCGCTGAGCCCTGCATCACGCATGCCCCGATCGCAATCAAGGCGGTTGCAATGCGCGGTGGGCAGGCTTAAATCAGACCAGGACGGTACGGATTAAACAGGGCAACCGCCCTTCCCGACCGCACAGACAGCCGCCAGAAGCCCCAAGGTCCGAGGATGATCATGAGCGCAGAGCAGTCGAACCCGGCCTTCGCCGAAATCCAGTCCCATATCGATGCCGAACCCGTCGTGCTGTTCATGAAGGGCACGCCGATGCAGCCGATGTGCGGTTTTTCCGCCAAGGTGGTGCAGGTTCTGAATTACATGGGTGTGCCGTTCCGTGGCGTGAACGTGCTGGCCGATGCCGGCGTCCGCCAGGGGATCAAGGACTTCTCCAACTGGCCGACCATTCCCCAGCTTTATGTGAAGGGTGAATTCGTCGGCGGTTGCGACATCATCAGCGAGATGTTCGAAACCGGCGAACTCAGCGAATACCTGTCGAACCACGGCATCGACGCCCGTCAGGTCGGCGTGCGCTGATCCGGCACCGATGACGAGATGACGCGCGGCGGCCCGCCTCCTGAGCCAGGAAGGCGGGCCGTTTCGTTATCCCGACCCGGCGGCGGTCAGGCACAGCCACGCCCCGGCAAGCGGCCAGCCAAGCCCGGCCACCCGCCGCGCCCAGCCGGGAGCCCATGCAAACAGCGCCGCGGCCAACGGCCCGGCAAGACCTGCCGTGCCCGCAACCCAGACCAGCCCCCGCCCCCAGCCTTCGGCCGATATGATAAGGCCGGCGGCGAGCAGAGCCAGGATGCCGCCTTCGAGGCGCCGCCTGACCGGCTGGTGCACAGCCCTGGCGCCGCGGCCGTGGCCCTGATCGTGATGACGGGGCATGGCGAGGGCGAGTGTCACCGCCGCCGACACCCCGACCGCCAGGGTCAGCAGCGGGATCATGGCCTGCCTCGCCGTGCCTGGATGATCATGGCCAGCCGCCCGAGACCAAGCGCCATGCACAGGGCTGTAAGCTGCATCCCCCAGAACACCCGATCACCGGCCAGAACCGCGCGCCACGGATCGCGCCCGGTGACCAGGACATCCACCAACGGCACCGCCGCCCAGAGCAGGGCCGCCACGGCCAGCGCCCGCGCCCAGCCGGCCCCATCCGACCGCAGCGCCCCCAGCCCCAGCATCGCCAGCCAGACCAGATAGAAGGCCGCCGCCTCCAGTGCCGCCCGCCCGTCCAGCGCCGCCGGCAGCAGGCGGTTGGCCAGGAACTGCCCGGCGATCGCGGCCGGCAGCCCGACCAGACAGCCGATATTCAGCGCATCGACCAGCCGGTGCCCCCGGTCCCGTCCCGGCGCGCCGGATGTCGACCGGTGCTTCACCGACCACAGCACCAGCCCAGTCGCGATCATCGCCGTGCCGGCAAGGCCTGACAGGAAGAACAGCCAGCGCAGCGGCAGCCCGGCGAAACGGGCAAGATGCAGGCCATAGAGCGTGTGATAGGTGGCGGCAGCGGCTCCGCCCTGCCCGCGCCCATCGGCGATCAGCCGGCCGGTGACGCCATCGAAAGCCAGCGTCTCGGGCCGGCGGGCAAGCTGATCGGCATCCTGTGGTGTCAGGGTCAGGCGTGCGGCGGTGGTTCCCGGCCGGTCGACGGCGATCCGCCCGACGCCGATCCTGCCAACACCGTCTGGCCGATCCGGCGCCGACCACATGGCCACGGCCTGTCCGATCACCGGCCCCAGATCGGTGAGCGGGGCCGCCTGTATGGTGGTCGCTGCAACCGCCACTGGCCGAACGCCGTCGAGATCCGCCGCATAGCCGGCCCGCCCCGCCGGATAAGCGGCATCCACCGCCCAGGGCATATAGAGCAGCATCAGGGTGATCAGGCCGCTCCAGGTGATCATCAGATGGAAAGGCAGCGACATCACGCCCAGCAGATTATGGCCGTCGAGCCAGGCGCGCTGCGCGGCGGCGCGGGGCCGGAAGGTGAAGGCGTCCTTGAAGATCCGCTTGTGGACGATCACCCCGGTGACGATCGCCACGCCCATGATCATCGCGCAGATGCCGGTCAGATAGCGGCCGAGGATCCGCCCCCAATCGGACATGATCAGGGTGAAGTGGATATAGAACAGAAAATCGCCGCCAACGGTGTCGGGGCCGGTCTCCGGCGCGCCGGTCTCCGGGTCCAGGCGGCTGGCCACGAAGCCATGGGGCCGGCCCGCCGCCACCTTCAACACCGGCTCGCGCCCATCGGGCAGGTCGATCAGCCAGCGCGCCGCATCGGGCGCCTCGGCGTTGAGCCAGGACGCAGCCATACCCGCCTGCGTCGCCTGATCAGGCAGGTCGACCGGACGGAGCTGGTGCATCCAGGTGGAGATGTCGGGCCGGAAATAGCTGGCCGTGCCGGTCAGGAAGATCGCGAACAGCAACCAGCCGACCACCAGCCCGGCCCAGGTATGGAGCCAGGACATGGTCTGGCGGAGACTCATCGCCACCCCCCCGCCAGAGCGAGCAGACAGGCAAGCGCCACCACCTCGGCAAGCGCCCGGACAGGCGCGGCCACGGCGAAGACCCTGATCACGACCCCTGTCCAGATCAGAAAGCTGGCCATAGTGCCGGCCAGCACCGCCTCGACCGCGGGGCCGGGCAGCAGGCGGACACAGAGCGTTGCCGCCAGCGCCGCCACCACATAGCCGCCCGGCCCCGCCGCCAGCAGGCGCAGTGGCACGCCCCGCATGGCCGTCACCACTTGTACTTCACGGTGCCCAGAACCGACCGGCCCTGGCCCCAATAGCACTGGCGGCCGACTTCGCAGCCCGAGACATAGGTCTCGTCGAACAGGTTCGAGGCATTGACCGCAAGCTCGACGCCGGCGAACGATGGCGCCGCCCGGCCGAGATCATAGGTCACCGCCGCGTCATACAGCGTATAGGACGGCACCTCAATGGTGTTCTTCTCGTCGCCATAGGTGCTGCCGACATAGCGCACACCCGCGCCCAGCCCCAGCCCTTCGGCGAACCCCGCCTGAAAGGTGTAGCGGCCCCACAGCGCCGCCGTCACCTCAGGCACCATGGTCGGGCGGTTGTGCAGATCCTTTTCGGTGCTCTCGGTCACCTCGCTGTCGAGCCAGGTGAAGCTCGCCTGCACGTCCCAGCCCGACCCCAGGCTTGCCACCGCTTCCAGTTCGATGCCCTGATTGGTCACCTCGCCGATCTGGCGCTGAACATTGGTCGCTGTGTCGGTCTTCGGCACGTTGGTCTGGGTCAGATGGAACACGGCGGCTGTGACCATCGTGTTCCAGCCAGACGGCTGGTACTTCAGGCCGGCCTCATACTGGGTGCCCCGGGTCGGCTTCATGTCGCCACCACCTGCGACGGTCCCCGCGTGCGGTTCGAAACTCTCGGCATAGCTGACATAGGGGGTCAGTCCGGTATCGAAGGCATAGCCAAGACCGACGCGGGTGGTGAAAGCCTCATCATCCTGCGACGTCTCTTGGGAAGTGAGACGGTTCTTCACCCGGCTGTCGGCCCGGTCATAGCGCCCGCCGAGATTGACGATCCAGCCGCCTATCCGGACCTGATCCTGAACATAGATGCCCCACTGATCGCGCCGGGTCTCCAGGTTCTGATAGATCGCGGGCTCGCTGACGAGGCCGGCATCTTTGTTGGCGCCCCCGGGCAGCACGATTGTCCCCGCCTGCGCGAAGCGACGGATGGTGTCGCTGTCATGGTGACGATATTCCAGACCGGCAAGCAGCGTGTGATCCAGCGGCCCGGTGGTGCCGTCAATCTGGATCTGGTTGTCGACGACATAGACGTTCGAGGACTCGCGGGCCGCGAAGGCATTGCGGTCGAGCGTCACGCCATCCGTCTTAAGCTCCTTGATATAGACGGTCGCGAAGTCCAACCGGTTGGCGATATAGCGCGCGTTCTGCCGGAAGGTCACCGCATCGTCGAAGCGATGCTCGAACTGATAGCCAAGGGTATAGAGGTCACGGTCCCAATGGCCGTAATCGGTATCGCCGGCATAGAAATCCCGTGGCAGCCGGCCATAGGGCGCCTCGTAGAGCGTGCCCACGATCGGCAGCATGTTCGAAAAGCCGCCATCGATGTCGTCACGCTGCCAGGCGCCAAGCAGGGTCAGGGTGGTGTCGTCACCGGCGCGCCAGGTCAGCGAGGGGGCAATGGCGGTGCGCTCCTGATCGATGCCGTCGACCTGATTGTCGCTCTCCATCACCAGCCCGGCGACCCGGAAGGCCAGCCGGCCATCCGCGACCAGCCGGCCGCCGATATCCGCCCCCGCCTCATGCCGGCCGAAGCTGCCGCCGCGCAGCATCACCTCGTTCACCGCCTGCTCCGACGCCGTCTTGCTCACCCGGTTGACGATGCCGCCGGGGGTGTTCTGGCCATAGAGCACCGAAGCCGGACCTTTCAGCACCTCGATCCGCTCGAACAGATAGGGCTCGAAACCACCGACGCCGAAATTGGTGCCGCCGACCTTGATCCCGTCGAGATATTCGTTCGACGAGGCACCATAGGTGCCGTCGCCGCCGAAGCCCCGCACCTGGATGTTGTCGCCGCCGGGCATCACGCCACCGGCGCGACCGCCGACACGGACACCGGCGGTATAGGCCAGCGCCTCGCCCTCGGTGGTCACGGCGCGCGCGGCCATCTGGTCGCGGGTGACGACCGACACCGATTGGGGCGTTTCCAGCAACGGCGTGTCGGTCTTGGTGGCGGTGGCGGTGCGGGTCGCGACATAGCCCGCAACCGGCCCTGTCGCCCGTTCCACCACCCGCGCCGCCGCCACCTGGAGCGGATCGAGCACGGTGGCGCCGTCGCCGGTCAGGCGCTGCAACACCACCACACCATCGGCGGTGATCGATCCGGCAACCGGTGTGCCGGCCAGAAGCTGCGTCAGTCCGGCTTCGGCCGTCATCCGGCCGTGCAGGCCGCGGCTTTCCACGCCGCGGGTGACGGCGGTATCGGCCGAGACCTGCAAGCCCGCCTGTCGGCCGAAGGCGCCGAGCGCACCGGCCAGCGGCTGGGCCGGAATGTCGAACGACACCTCCGCCGCCGCATCGGCCGCTCGTGCTGCACCGGCCGCCGTCATCGCCATGCCGGCGACCAGGCCCGCAACCCCGATGGCGCCCGGACCGGTCGCCATCGATGCGGCAACCATCGCCGCAACCCCTGGCGACACCCTCTGGCGGCGCTGCTGGCCCTGCCTCATGCCCGTCTCCTCCGTCATCTGCCCGATGGTCATGCGAATAACTCGCATTTTCAGGATCAACAGACGCGGAGCCCGGCGGGATTTTCCGCACGGACCGGCATTTTTCCGAGAAAAAGATGCGGTTTCTACTACAAGGAGATGCAGATGCGGCGTCAGGCGCCGTCGAGGATGGTCAGCAGCGGACCGATCCGCCGGACCCGCCCGCCATGGGCACGCATCAGGGCCGAGAGTGCGGCCGCCGGGTCGCCCAGATCATAGAGGCCGGTCACCTGCCGGGCGCCGAGCGCATCATCGGCAACGATGATCAGCCCGGGCGTATAGGCGCGCAGCCGGTCGACCACCTCGGCCACCGTCGCCCCATCGACGAACAGCCGCCCGTCCTGCCAGAGCGCCACCGCATCGGTGGCGATGCGGCCGTGCTTCGGCGCTGTGCCGTCGGTGGCCATATCCACGGTCTCGCCCTGGCCGAGCGCCGTGGTCACGGCACCCGGACCATCGACCCGCACCCGGCCGCTGCGCACCGACACCGTCACCCGCGCCGCATCCCGATCGACCTCGAAGGCCGTGCCCAGAACCGTCACCCGCACGGCACCGGCCTCGACCACGAAGGGCCGGCCCATATCGGGCACGACCTCGAAGAAGGCATCGCCGCGTCGCAACACCACACGACGCCGGTCGCCATCGAACCGCAGATCGGCGGCGGACAGCGGCGCCAGCCGCATCAGGCTGCCATCGGCCAGGGTGACGAGGCGCACCTCGCCAATCCCGGTCGCGGCATCCGCCGTCATGCGCACCGCCAGACCGGGGATCAGGGCCAACACCAGACCGGCGGCAACCGCCATGCCGGCCAATCCCCAGGCCAGACGACGACGCCCCTGGCGGGGCCGCGCCTCGACGCTCGCCAGAGCTTGCGGCACCGCCAGCCAGCTTCGCCGCACTTCTTCGAATGCCATAGCGTGGGCCGGTTCTGCCACCAGCCAGATCCTGAACGCCTGATCCAGCGCCGGATCGTCGGGTGCTGCCTGCCGACGGATCAGCCAGTCTGCCGCCTCGGCGATCAGGGCGGCCGAGGGTCTGGGCGCGGAACCCACGGTCATGCCCCGTCCTCGTCGCGCAGCGCCAGGGTCAGGCGCACCACCGCCCCCTGCACCAGCCGGTGCGCCGATGTCACCGAAATCTCCAGATGATCGGCGATCCGTTGCAGGCTCTGGCCCTCCAGCCGGTGCAGTTCCAGTGCCCGCCGCTCCCGCTCGGGCAGTGAGGCGAGCGCCGCCGCCATGCGCCGGGTCTCGTCGCGGTCCAGCAGTCCCTGATCGGGCGCCGGAAGATCGGCAGGCTTCAACCAGTCGGGCCGGTGCCGCAGCCGGTTGCGATCCTCGGTCTGCCGCCTGCGGGTCATGTCGAGGGCGAGGTTGCGGACGATGCGGTACAGATAGCCCACCGGCTGCGCCACCCGCCCGGTCTCCGCCCCCGGCGCGAAGCGGATATAGGCTTCCTGGACGACATCCTCGGCGCGCATGCGATCGCCCACGATCGGCGTCGCATAATCGACGAGCATCGCGCGGTGATCGAGGAATATCCTGAGCCTGGCCTTGAGCCTGGTGTCGTCGTCGCGCACAGCGGCCTGTATGCCTTCCAGGGCGGGAACCGAATACCGCCGGCATCCTAGTCAGAATGCGAACCAGTCGCAATACGCGGAGCCAGAATCGCCGCGGCCCGGGCGATGCGGGCGAACAGCGCCGCGCGCCGGTCGGCGGGCACATAGCCGGTCAGCGAGGTCGCGGTGCCAAGCTCGACCGCCGCCGCGAACTGGTCGTCGGCGATCTCGCCGCCCGCCCACAAGGCCGCCGCGCCGCGAAACATGATCGCCAGTTGTTCCGGCAGCGCCGCTTCCGCCAGCGGCCGCATCGCCGGGTCGATGCCGTCATAGGCGCCAAGCGCCAGGATCCACAGGGCGCGGGATCGCGTGCGCATCTCTTCCGGATCGCCGTTCAAAGATCCGGCCACGGCCGGCCCATCCGCCACCATCGACCCGATCAGGAAACGGTGCACGGCCGGACGCTCCAGCCAGACCGCGCACCCCGCCTCGCCCATGGCGAAGGCCCGGTCGATCGCATCGCCGCCCGCGGTCGGGGCGGCGGCCATGTCGGCCGAATAGCGATCAACGATCCCATCGAACATGCGCTGCGCCAGACCGCGCAGGATGCCGGCCTTGCTGCCGAAATAGTTGAACGGTGTGGCGAAACTGACCCCGGCTTCCTCACACAGCGCCCGCATCGAGAAATCGGGCGCGTCTCCGGTCCGCAGCAGCCGTTCGGCCGCGTTCAGGATTTCCTCGCGGGCGAAGGCACGCTTGCGCTCCATCAGCCGCAGCCTGCCCGATGTCGCCGTCACCATGCCCTCCACCATTGCCGGCCCATCCGACCTGCACCCGCTATGCCCGATGACGCCGCGTCTCGCAAGCGCGTTCAAAAATATATATCATGATATAAGATTCATGTTGTGATCAGGCCTGCGCCGCGCGAGCATGCGCCATTGTCCTGACCGGCCCCGCAGAGAGGGCCGGCGGCACCGTCCAGGGAGGACCGAGACATGGCACATCCAAGACCCTTGCTGATCCGCAATGCCCGGCTGCTGACGATGGTCGATGGCGTCGACGAAACACGCGGCGACGTGCTGGTCGCCGATGGCGTGATCCGCGCGGTTGGCGGCCGGATCGATCATGCCGATGCCGATATCGTCGATGCCGCCGATGGCATCCTGATGCCCGGCTTCGTCGACACCCATCGTCATGTCTGGCAGACACAATTGCGGTCGGTGGCGGGCGACTGGTCGCTGTTCGACTATTTCGTCCGCATGCGCATGATCTATTCGGCCTTCTATGGCGCCGAGGATGTCTGGCTGGGCAACCATATCGGCGCGCTTGAGGCGCTGAATGCCGGCGTGACGACCATGGTCGATCATTGCCACATCATCAACAGCCCCGATCATGCCGATGCGGCCCTTCAGGGCCTGATCGATGCCGGCGGGCGCGGCGTGTTCTGCTATGGGCTGTTCGGCAATCCGCGCGGCCATGATCCGCTGGTGATGGATGCCGAGCCGGGCTGGCTGGCCGCCGATGCCCGGCGCCTGGCGGCAAGCCGGGCCTTCTCGGATCAGGACCGGATCCTGTTCGGCCTGGCACCGGCCGAAGCCGAGGCCATGCCCATGGCCGATCTTCTGCGCGAGCTGCGTCTGGCACGTGAACTGGGCGCGCACAGCATCTCGCTGCATGTCGCGATGGGCGCCTATGATCAACGTCACCGGGTGGTGCAGCATCTGGCCGAGGCCGGGCAGTTGGGCCCCGATCTGCTGTTCGTTCATGGCGCCACCTTGACGGCAGCCGAACAGGCGGCGATGGCCGAGGCCGGCGCCGGCCTGTCGGTGACGCCCGAAACCGAGATGCAGATGGGCATGGGCCATCCGCTGGCCTTCACCGCCCGGGCCGCGGGCGTGCGCACCGGGCTCGGCATCGACATCGTGTCGAATTACTCAGGCGACATGTTCAGGCAGATGCGGATGATGCTTCAGTCGGCGCGGGCCCGGGCCAATGCCGCCATCGAGGCGCGCGGCGCGGCGCCACGGCGGATCGCCCCCACAGCGCGCGAGGTGCTGCGTCTGGCGACACTCGGTGGTGCCGAGGCCCTGCATCTGGAGAACCGCATTGGCTCGATCGAGCCCGGCAAGCGCGCCGATCTGATCCTGGTGCGGACCGATACCCTGTCGATGTGCCCGACCATCGATGCGGTGGCCGCCATCGTGTTGAATGCCGCGGCAGCCGATGTCGACATGGTCATGGTCGACGGCCGGATGATCAAACGCCATGGCGCGCTGGTCGATGTGGCGTGGCCGGATCTCGCGGCCCGTCTGCAGGCATCCTCGGCACGGATCACCACCGCCGCCGCCGCCGTCGATCCCGGACCGATCGAGGCCATGGCCGCCAGCGTGTTCGACAACCTGACCTGACCAGCCGACAGACCGACGGCCCGCTCCCTGGCGGGACGCGGGCCGTCGACATATCCGGACCGGGCGGGGGCCGGTCCGGCATGGTTCAGCCGGGGCGTCAGCCGATCGCGGCAAGCCCGCGGCTGAGATCGGCTTCCAGATCCGCCGGATCCTCCAGCCCGATATGCAGGCGCACGGCGATACCAGGATGGGTCCAGCCGCGCACCGTATCGGGCGCCTGCGGCAGCGCCAGGCTTTCGAACCCGCCCCAGGACGAGCCGATCCCGAACAGGCCGAGCGTATCGACGAAGCGGTCGACGGTGGCCATGTCCAGATCGGCGCGCATGGCCAGGGTCAGCAGGCCGTTGGCGCCGGTGAAGTCGCGGCGCCACAGCTCGTGGCGCGGGTGGCTTTCCAGCGCCGGATGCAGCACGGCGGCAATCAGCGGATGGCCTTCCAGATGGCGTGCGATCCTGAGCGCGCCGGCCGCATGCATCGGCAGCCGGGCGGCGATGGTCCTGAGGCCGCGCAGGGTCAGATAGGCATCGTCGGGGCTGACGGTCTGGCCCATCACCACCTGCATCCGCCACAGATCGCGGCCCAGATCGCCATTGGCGACCACGGCTCCGATCATGACGTCGGAATGGCCGACGACATATTTGGTGCCGGCGATCACCGAGATATCGGCGCCATGGGCCAGCGGCTTGTGCAGCAGACCCGAGGCCCAGGTGTTGTCGACCACCAGCAGCGCGCCGTGGTCGTGGGCCAGTGTCGCCAATGCCGCCACATCGATCAGGTCATAGACCCACGAGCCCGGATTCTCGCCATAGATCATCCGGGTGGCCGGGGTGATCTTCGCGGCGGCATCCTGAACCGTGCCGTCGAAATAGCTGGTGGCGATGCCGCGCCGTTCCAGATAGGCGCTGCGGATGTTGTGGACCTGTGGATAGACCGTGTTCTGAATCAGCACATGGTCGCCCGGTGCCAGGCAGGTGATCATCACATGGGCGATGGCCGCAAGCCCCGTCGGGAACAGCAGCGCCCGTTCGCCACCTTCCAGCGCCGCCCAGGCATCTTCCAGGGCATGGGCGGTGGGGGTGCCGCGGGCGCCATAGCTGAACACCCGGCTGCCATCGTCGCGCCGTGCCTTGTTGGCGCGCATGGTCGCGATATCGGGGGCGAGCACCGTGGAAGTGCGCACCACCGGCGGGTTCACCGGCCGCACACCTTCGATCGGCGCGCTGCGGCCAAGATGGATCAGGCGGGTGCGTTCGGACTGGCGGCTCCGATCGGCGGTCACTGGCCGTTCTCCATGCCCGTAACGGCGTGAGGCTGGCCCGCGACCGCGAAGCCCGCGCGCTCGCGGTCATCCAACTGCGCCAGCAGCCCGGTTTCCCACGCCAGATAGCGCCGCGCCGCCTCAAGATTGCCGTCATGGCGATCGTGAACGAAGAACAGATAATCGATGCAGTCGGCTTCCGACGGCTCGTCGGGGGTTGCCACCACCGCAAAACCGCCCGCCCGCCAGTCGCGGGGATCGGCCGGCAGCATGCCCGCCACCTTGCGACCCCGCGCCGCCAGATCCACCGCCACGCAGCGCGCGATCCGCGCGTCATCGGCAATCAGCACGATGCGGGCATCCGGCGCGGCATCGGCCAACGCGGCGGCGATGCGCGGACGGATCGCCCAGCGGGCGCCGTCGATATGGCCGGCGCGATAGGCCATGCCGGCGCGAATATCCAGCATCAGCACCGGCGCGCTGGCATCGGCGCGCATGGCGGCCACTTCGGCGGCGCGCAGCAGCACCAGTGCCGGCAGGCGGCTGACGGCTTCCTCATGGCCAAGGCCGGCGGGTGCGATACGGCCCCAGGCCGTGCTGCCGCCATCCAGAACCGCGACGTCCCAGCCCATCCGGCGCAGCCAGTTGGCCACGACCACCGCCCGCAGGCCGGTGTCGTCGACCAGTACCACCCGGGCATGGCGCACGCCCAGCCACTGATCCGAGGCCTGGATCAACTGGCCGCCCGGCGCATGCAGGGCTCCCGGCGCATGGCCGGCGGCATATTCCTCGGGCGTGCGGACATCCAGCAGATAGGTCGTGCGGCTGGTGTCGCGCAACCAGGCGCCGACGGTCTCGGGGCTGACCGTCGCGACACCGTTCGCCTGGGCGAAAGCCGCGGCGCGTGCGGCCAGTTCGGCGCGGTCGGTCTCGGGCGCCTGCGGATACAGCCGCGCGCCGCCATGATCCAGGTCGAAGCCGGCCAGCCGCCAGCCCTGGGTGCCGTTGCGCAGCGCCACCACCGGGTTGGGCACGCCGACATCGCGCAGGGTCTGCGCCCCGATGATGCTGCGGGTGCGGCCGGCGCAGTTGATCACGATCCGGGTCGCCGGGTCGGGCGCAATCGCCTGGATGCGCAGGGCCAGTTCGCCATTCGGGCAGCACACGGCGCCCGGAATGCTCATCTTGCGGTATTCCTCGACCGGGCGACCGTCGATCACCACCATGTCGTCGCCACGCGCCTGCGCCGCCTGCAGATCCTCGGCCGAAATCGATGGCGTGCCCAGTTCGTGCTCGACGATCTCGCCGAAGGTCTTGCTGACCACGTTCACGCCGGCGAACAGCCGGTAACCCGCCGCCGCCCAGGCCGGGGCGCCGCCATCCAGCACCTGGACATGGCGGTAACCCAGCAGCCGCGCCCGCGCCGCGGCACGCATCGCCACATCACCCAGACCGTCGTCATAGACCACGACCCGTGCGGTCTTGTTCGGCACCAGCCGCTCGATATCCAGCTCCAGCCGGCTATAGGGCAGCGGCACGGCATAGAACAGATGCGACCAGCCATACTGGCCATGCTCGCGCACATCCAGCAGCGCGATCTCGCCGCCGTCGTGCAGCGCGGTCTTCAGCGTCGGCGCGTCGATCAGGCCGTCATCGACCTTCGCCATATCGGCGGGCGCCTTCGGGGCCGGGACCGCCGGCGCGGCACCGGTCGCCGCCGCCCGTCCGGCGGGCCCCTGCCGGGTCGGCACACCCAGTCCCATGATCTTGCAGGTGCCGGCGGCGAGGTCATAGCCGGTGCGGCCGGTCAGGGTTTCGAGCCCGCGCCCATAGAAATGCAGGTGGCGGATCACCTGCTCGCCCTCGATCACCACGGAATGAATATCATCGGGCAGCAGGGCGACGCCACGGCCGGGGCCGACCTCGATCCGCGTCGTTTCCCGCAGGGTGGCAAAGCCCGGGCGGCTGCCATCGTCGGTGCGCTCATACAGCCGGTTGACCTCGGCGCCCTCGACCGCGGCGACACAGGCCCAGGTGGTGTGGTCGTGCGGCGGGATCAGCTTGCCCGGACGCATCACGTTCAGATACAGCGCGAAGCTCTGATCGTCATCGGCGCGGATCATATAGCGGGCCTGGCGCTCACCATCTTCCGGCGGCGGAAAATCGGCCTCGGCCCACAGCTCGGCACGGGCGGCCAGCGCCTTCAACCGGTCAAGCACCTGGGCCAGGGCCGCGCGGGTCACGCCCTCGGCCGCCAGGATCTGGCGGGCCTCGGCGACCATCCCTTCGGCCAGGGTCTGGCGACGATCATTCATGGCTTCGTCCTTCTCATTCCGTCAGCGCCATGGCGGCTCTGCGCCATTGCACCCTGAAACGGTACCGCTAAACTGTTGCCGGAAATAACGAGTAATCCGGCATGTTCGATTAGGAATGCTTATGATTAACTTCGATCTGGCCGCCCTGCGCACCCTGGTGGCCATCGCCGATCAGGAGACCTTCGCCCGTGCCGGCGATGCCGTGCACCGCACCCAGGCCGCGGTCAGCCAGCAGATGCGCCGGCTGGAGGATCAGCTTGGCCTGACCTTGTTCGAGCGCAGCGGCCGCACCAAGGAACTCACCCCCAGCGGCCGCAAGCTGGTCGATTACGGCCGCCGGATGCTGGCGCTTCAGGAAGAAACCCTGGCGGCGCTGCACGCGGTGAGCAGTTCGGGACCGGTGCGGCTCGGCTCGCCCGCCGACATCGCCGACACGGTGCTGCCGGAAATGCTGCGTCAGTTCGCCCGCGCCAACCCGGCGCTGTCGCTGGTGATCCATGTCGGCCGCAGCCCCGATCTGATGGAACTGCTGAAGAAGGGGGCCGTCGACCTGACCATCTCCACCCGGCTCGACGACAGCCGGCCGCATTTCCTGCTGCGCAGCTCGCCGATCGTGTGGATCGCCGCCAACGACTTCCGGGTCGAGCCGGGCAAGCCCCTGCCGCTGGTGCTGGCCGACGAGCCCAGCATCTTCCGCAAGATCGCGCTCGACGCTCTGGAGCGTATCGGCCAGCCCTGGCATGAGCGCTATACCGCACCGGGCCTCGCCGGCATCCGCGCGGCGGTGGCGGCCGGACTTGGCATCACCGCCCGCAGCATCGAGGCGCTGACCCCGGATCTCAGGGTCGTCGGCGAGGCCGACGGCCTGCCGCCACTGGGCAGCATCCGCTATTATCTGTATCAGCGCGACGAGGCGGTGCCCGAAGCCGCCAAGAACCTGTACAGATTGATGGCGGCCCGGGGATAGGCCAAGACCTGTCCGGTCAGGCGCGCCGCCGGCGCAGGCGGCCCGCCACCAGCGGCCAGACCACGAAGGCGATGGCCACCACCATCAGCACACCGGAAATCGGCCGCTGAAAGAAGATCCAGATCTCGCCCCCCGACAGCGACAGGCTCTGATACAGCGAACGCTCGATCACCGGTTCCAGCACCACGCCCAGGATCAGCGGCGACAGCGGCACGTTCAGCTTGTTCAGCAGATAGCCGGCCACACCGAAGCCCAGCGCCACCACCACGCCGAAGGTGCTGTTGGCGACCGAATAGGCGCCGGCGATGCACAGCAGCGCCACGGCCGCACCCAGCATGCCCTGCGGGATCCGCGCCACCATCCCCGGCACCGCGCGCGCCATCAGCAGGCCCAGCGGGAACATCAGGATATTGGCGACCACGAAGGCCACGACGATCAGATAGGCGATGTCGGGGCTGTCGGTGAACAGCGACGGACCGGGGCGCAGGCCCTGGATGAGCAGCGCGCCCAGGAACAGCGCCGAGGTGGAGTTGCCGGGAATGCCCAGCGACAGCAGCGGCACCATCGAGCTTGCGACCACCGCGTTGTTGGCCGCTTCCGGTGCGGCGACGCCTTCGGGCAGCCCCTGGCCGGCCTCGGCACCGAAACGGCGCGCCACCCGGCCATAGGCCATATAGATCGCCATCAGCATACCGGCGCCGGGCAGGATGCCGATGACATTGCCGATCGCCGACGACTGCACCCAGACCGGCAGCAGGCGGCGGATCATCGACATCGGCAGCAGCAGATCGCGGAAGCGGACGCTGGCGACAGCCTGGCGGGCCTCGGCGACACCGGGGCCGCGCCGGCGCAGCCATGCCTCTTCGGCCATCTCAAGCAGGCTCGCCACGCCGAACAGGCCGATCAGCATCGGCACCAGCGGCAGGCCGTCATAGAGCCAGGGCTCGTCGAAGGTGAAACGAGCATAGCCGCTCTGCGGGCTGAAGCCGATGGTCGCGATCAGCAGGCCCAGCGCGCAGGCGATGGTGCTGCGCACGGCGTTGCCCGTCGCCATGCCGATCACGGTCGACAGGCCCAGCAGCGCCAGCGCGAAATATTCGGGCGGGCCGAAGCGCAGCGCCTGTTCGGCCAGGAACGGCGCGCACAGCAGCAGCACCAGAGCGCTGGTGATGCCGCCAAAGACCGAGCTGTAGGTGGCGATGCCCAGCGCCTGTCCGGCAAGCCCCTTGCGGGCCATGGCATTGCCGTCGATCGCCGTCACCACCGACGACGCGGTGCCGGGGATCTTGAGCAGAATGGCCGGAAACGAGCCGCCGAAACAGGCCGCGCAATAGATGCCGACCAGCAGCGGAAAGGCGTAATCGCCAGGCATGGCGAAGGTGATCGGCACCAGCACCGCAAGCGTGATGCTGTCGTTCAGGCCCGGCATCGCGCCGACCACCAGGCCGATCAGCACGCCGAACACCAGGAAGCCGAAGACCGCGGGCTCTGCCAGATGCAGCAGGGCCGGAAGGATCTGGTCAATCATGAAACATCCCCGATGGCTGCGTCAGCCGGTGATCGATGGCAGCGGCACGCCCAGAAGCACGCCGAAGATCAGTCGGATCGCCCCCGTGAACAAGGCCGCCGTCACCACCAGCGACAGCGACAGCCGGTCGCCCAGCAGGCGGGCGATCACGATGAACAGCACGAAGGCCGGCAGTTCGAACCCCAGCGGCTCCACCGCCAGGATCACGACGCCGATGCCGGCCGCCACGGCCAGCGGCAACGCCTGCTGGCGCATCACGATCACGGCGGTCTTGCGCCCGGCGACCGGCACCAGCATCAGCAGGCCGCTGAGGCCAAGCACAGCCGCGAACAGCCGGGGCGCCAGCGCCGCCGTCTGGTCATAGCCGGCGGTTTCGATGAACACATACCCGGCAAGCGCCAGCATGGCGACGCCTAGGCAGATATCGGGCAGTCTTGCGCCGGATGCGCGGAGCATGGAACCCGTCCCCTGAAGCTGAATGGGCCGCGAATGGGATGCGCGACAACAGGCGTCCAAACGGAAAACGGCCGGTCCCCACCCGCGGATCGCGGGCATGGAACCGGCCGGTTCCAAAGCGCCTGAGCGCCAGTCTACCGGACAATCCGGATTATTCGGGCTTCTTCAGCGTCGGCAGAATCTCTTCCATGACCACCGAGACCTTGTCGACATAGGTCGAGAAGGCGTCGGGGCCGCGGAAGGCGATCGGATAGCCGCCCTTGTTCATGCCGTCCACGAAGCGCGGATCGGCGACCGTCTTCTCCAGCGCCGCCGCCAGCGTGTCGACCACGTCACGCGGGGTATCGGCCGGCACGGCAAGACCGCGGAAGGTCGCCAGATGATCCAGCGCCGGCAGGCCAACTTCGGCCAGGGTCGGCACGTCCGGCATCGCCGGGTTCCGCTCTTCCGACATCACGCCCAGAATACGGATGCGGCCGTCCTTGGCATTGCTCAGCGCTTCGCCCATCGAGACGAAGGCGGCGTCGACATGACCGCCCATCACCTGCTGGAACTGCATCGCCGCGCTCTCGTTGTGGATGTAGTTGAACTGGCCGCCGGCTTCCTTCGCCAGCACCAGCGCCGCGATGTGATGCGAGGTCGAATGACCGGGCGTCGCGATGCTGACCGGCGCCTTCTTCGCGGCATCGACCAGGTCGGCGACGTTCTTATAGGAAGACGACGACGGCGCGATCACGACTTCCGGATCGAGGCAGTACATCGCCAGGGTCTGAAACGACTTATAGGTGTAAGGGGTCTTCTTGACGATCGGGTTGTTGATCACCGACGAGGTATAGGCCAGCACGGTATAGCCATCGGCCTTGGCGCGGGCGACATAGCTCTGCCCGACCACGGCGCCGCCACCGGGCATGTTCTCGACGATGATCTTCTGGCCGCCCAGATAATCGGAGCCCACCTCGGCGATCAGCCGGCTGGTGAAATCGACGGCACCGCCGGGCGAGAACGGCACCACGATGCGCACGTTCTTCTCGGGGAATTCGGCATGAGCGGCGCCAATGCCACCCAGAGCCAGCACGCCGCCAAACACGGCGGTCGCCAGGAATTTCATCATCTGTCGGGGCCTTCCCTTGAGTGTCATCCGCCCGGGCCGAACACCGTCCTCGTTTCCCCCTCGGACACGGCCGGCGGTTCGAGGTGATCCTAAGGCCGGCTCTCTTTCAAAAAAAATTCAAAAAAACATCCGACTCATAAACTTAACTAATGTATTGACCGCCACATCAGCGGGGCAGCAGTGCTGACGCAAATCCGCCCTCGAAACCATGCGGCCCCGGACTCCGGGCCCTGGCCGCCGTGGCGCACGGCACCAGGGCCGGTATCGCTGTCATTGTCGTGCCACGATTATCCGTGGGCCAACGATCCGCCACCAGCATCCGACTGAGACAATGCCGGCTGACGGGTTGGTGCGCGCCGCCTGCGCACCAGCCGCTGGACTATTTCACCTGATGCACCGGGCAGGCCATGGCTGTATTTCTGCACAGCGGTAATTCGATAGAGCACCGGCCGATCGGGTCACCGCCGATGTGACACAGAATGCGACTGCTTCTTAGAATTATTCCTTTGTGATTGCTTGAACACAGAGTGCGTTCAGCCGGCCGTCGTGACGGATAACCCTCGCTTCCGGCCACACCAGCCAGGCATCGGCATACAATAAGATGCCAATCAGCCCAATGGTATTGGAATATCTGCGGATGTGAAAAGCCCCGATCTCCGCCCTATACAGTCGTTTGATACAACCATTAGTAAATTTTCTAAGCTTTTCACCATCCCTTACTTGACGCTCCGGACAACAGGCCGCATCCTCGGTCGGGACGGCAGGGAGGGATGACGACACGCCTTGTCCGTCGACTGGGTAACCGGCTTAAACTTCGCGGGCGCCGTTCATTGGACAGCGCCCGCTTTTTTTCGGCCCGGCTGCGCTGCCGCATCGTCCTCGGCCATGGCGCAGATGCCATGGCCGATGCAATTTCGCACAGCAGCATAAACCGTTCCGGATACCGGACCAGTTACCCCACGGTCAGGCCGGGCCGCCACCATGGGTGGCGGCGGCGGCGCTGCTTTCACGTCCCTCGATCACCGCCACGGTCGCACGTCCGGTGGCGACCAGCCGGGGGGCTCTGCCCTGGGCCAGAACGTGCACACGCGCTTCAACCGTGGTCAGGCGACGGCCGGCACGCACCACACGCGCATCGGCGACAAGCTGGCCACCGGTGGCGGCCGCCAGCAGCGACACGCCGTAATCGGCCGTCATCACGCCATGCCCCAGCGGCGCCATGGTGCCCGCCGCGGCGGCACAGGCATTATCGATCAGAAAGCCGATCACGCCGCCATGGAAGACGCCGTGGTTCTGCATCAGCTCAGGCCGCGCCGTCACCGACAACTGGCAGCGGCCGGCACCGATCGCGGTGATCGTGGCACCGACCAGGGCCATGAACCCCTGCGCTCCCAGGCCGGCGCGCACCCGCTTTTCCTGAACCGGATCCAGAACGGCGTCGGGCAGTGCCCCCCATGGATCGAAATCATCATGACTGTCGGCATTCCCGACCGGCGCGGCAGGGGCCGGCGCGGCAGGGATGGTGGGTGATGCATTCTGAGCCACGGCGGCGCTCTCCCCGGCAGGTTTCGCGTAAAGGGCCAGATGCCCTGGCCGAAGATTAACCCACCGGCGATCCCCAAGGCGAATCCTGGTGCCGGACTGTGCGACAGAATGACGCCGCGACAGTCTGGCAATTGCGGGGCCCACCCTGCTTCCGCAATAGTCCGGCCATGGCGCGATGCAGCAAAATAGCCCGAAACAGGGCGCACCGTCGGTTCGGTAACGCACCCATCATGGTTTCGGTCATGGTGGCTTCTGGTGTTGTCCACATGTCCGGCATCACCCAAAACATGGCTGCCGATCTGCCAGATGTCGTTCTATCTCAGGGACTTGTACCGGCTTCACGCCCGCCGCCCTGAACCCGACCACCCACCCTGCCGATCACGCAGATCCGGATGGCCGCATATCGATGCGGCCGGACAGGATTTTGTCATGTCCGTTGCATCGCAACATAACACGCCGCCGGCGCGCCCGGCGATCCGGTCCATCACAACACACACTCCTAAGCCGTGGGTCGCGGAACGACAGAAACCGGCACGCCACGACCAGAACAACGGCGGCCAGGATCATCAGTGGGGTCACGAGATGCGGTCTCCCGTCACCATGTCACGGACCATCCGTGAACATGTCGACATATGTTTCGCCAGGACAATCGTTCTTCAAGATAAACGGGCGCCGGCATCTCCGTCGTCAGTCTCTGACTGCCTCGCATTCCATCACCAGTCCGGATGCGCTGTACGGGAGATCATGGGATGACTGCAATCACCGCAACCGGCGCCATCGGAGCCACGGCATCAGCGCCGGCCAGCAGCGCCGCGATTGCCGGCTACAACGAAGCGATCGTGCGTCGCTTCACCATCGCCACGGTGTTCTGGGGCGTGTTCGGCTTTGCCGCCGGCACCTGGGTTGCCACCCTGCTGGCCTTCCCTGAACTCAATATCGGCCTGGAGGGCAGTTTCGGCCGGCTGCGGCCGGTGCACACCTCGGCCGTCATCCTGGGCTTTGCCGGCAACGCCCTGTTTGCGACCTCGTTCTATGTCGTGCAGCGCACCTGCCGCACAGGGTTGTGGGGTGGCCCCCGCCTGGCCAATGCGGTGTTCTGGGGCTATCAGGCCTTCCTGATCATAGCGCTCACCGGCTATGTCATGGGCATCACCCAGAGCCGGGAATATGCCGAGCCGGAATGGTATGCCGATATCTGGCTGACCGTGGTCTGGGTCGGCTATCTGGCGATCTTCGTGGGCACGCTGGCCACCCGCCGCGAGCCCCATATCTATGTCGCGAACTGGTTCTTCCTCGCCTACATCATCACCGTCGCGGTCCTGCACATCATCAACAACCTGGCGATGCCGGTGTCGTTCGTCGGCACCAAGAGCTATTCGGCGTTCTCAGGCGTTCAGGATGCGCTGATCCAGTGGTGGTACGGCCACAACATGGTCGGCTTCCTGCTCACCGCCGGTTTTATCGGCGTGATGTATTACTTCGTGCCCAAACAGGCCGAGCGGCCGATCTATTCCTATCGGCTGTCGATCGTCCATTTCTGGGCGCTGATCTTCCTCTATATCTGGGCCGGCCCCCATCATCTGCACTACACCGCCCTGCCCGACTGGGCGCAGACATTGGGTGCCGCGTTCTCGATCATGCTGTGGATGCCGTCGTGGGGCGGCATGATCAACGGCATCATGACGCTGTCGGGGGCCTGGGGCCGTCTGCGCACCGACCCGATCCTGCGCTTCCTGGTGGTCGCCGTCGCCTTCTATGGCATGGCCACCTTCGAAGGCCCGCTGATGGCGCTGAAGCCGGTCAACGCGCTCAGCCATTATACCGACTGGACTGTCGGCCACGTCCATTCAGGGGCGCTGGGCTGGGTGGCGTTCATGACCTTCGGCGCGCTTTATTACCTGGTGCCGCGACTGTGGAACCGGCCGCTGTGGTCGCTGCGGCTGGTGGAATGGCACTTCTGGATCGCCTCGCTCGCCATCGTGCTCTACATCACCGCGATGTGGGTTTCAGGCATCGCCCAGGGGCTGATGTGGCGCGCCTATGACGAATTCGGCTTCCTGCGCTACAGCTTCGCCGACAGCGTCGCGATGCTGCACCCCTATTACGTCACCCGCGCGCTGGGCGGCCTGTTCTATCTGATCGGCGGCCTGCTGTTCGCCTTCAACATCATCATGACCATCCGCCAGCCGGCGCCGGTTGCAGCCGCGGAGGGCGCCGCGATTGCGGGTGCCGCCTCGGCGCCACTGCGCCACCCTGCCGGTTCGTGACGCGGAGGACGCAAAGCCGATGCCCCGGTTCAATCACGCCCGCATCGAACGCAGCACCTCGCTGCTGTTCATCCTCACCTTCATGATCATCTCGATCGGCGGACTGGTCGAGATCGTGCCGCTGTTCAAGGTGGAAAGCACGGTCGCACCGGTTGACGGCGTGCGCCCCTATACGCCGCTGGAACAGCTTGGCCGCAACATCTATACCCGCGAAGGCTGCTATGCCTGCCACAGCCAGATGATCCGGCCGTTCCGCGACGAGGTGGAGCGCTATGGCCATTACTCGATCGCGGCCGAGAGCATGTACGACCATCCCTTCCTGTGGGGGTCGAAGCGCACCGGCCCCGATCTCGCCCGGGTCGGCCTGAAATACTCGAACGAGTGGCAGGTGGCGCATCTGGTCGATCCGCGCAGCGTGGTGCCGGTGTCGATCATGCCGGCTTATGGCGACCTGCTCGACCGCGACATCGACCCAACCGTCGCCGGCGACCATCTGAGCGCGCTGCGCAAGGTGGGCGTGCCCTATAGCCAGGAGATGATCGCCCGGGCCGAAGCGGATCTGCGCGCCCAGGCCACCGGCCAGGACGCCGACGCCCTGCGCGCCCGTTATCCCGGCGCCAGGATCGGCGATTATGACGGCCAGCCCGACCGGATCACCGAGATGGATGCGGTGGTCGCCTATCTTCAGGTTCTGGGCACGATGGTCGATTTCTCCGATGTCCGGCTGGAAACCGGGATCGGCGCCGGCATCGCCGGGTCGAGCGTGGAGGCCGGCAGATGATCGATGCCTTGAGCGCCCTGATCTATCAGTACTGGCTGGTCGCGGCCGTGTTGCTGTTCGCCGTGATCCTGGTCCGGACCTTCCGGCCGTCGGCGCGCGACCGGATGAAAGACCACGCCCGGATTCCGTTCGCCCTGAAGGATGACGACCATGGCCAGCCCTGATCATCACGAGCGGCCGGAACGCGACGACCTGACCGGACGCTATACCACCGGCCATGAATGGGACGGCATCAAGGAATTGTCGACGCCGATCCCCGGTTGGTGGGTGGGCGTGTTCCTGGTCTCGATCGCCGTGGCCCTGCTCTATATGTATCTCTACCCGTCCTTCGCCACGACCGAACGCTATTACGAAGGCGCGCTCGGCTATAGCAGCGCCGAGGAACTGGTCAAGGACGTCACCGCGGCGCGCGCCGCCCAGGCCGGCATGCGCAACGCCCTGGTCGCCGCACCGATCGAGAGCATCGAGGCCGACGACGCGCTCAGACGCTTTGCCACCGCCGGTGGTCAGGCCGCGTTCAACGAGAACTGCGCCGCCTGCCATGGCGTGGGGGCCGGCGGTCAGGCCGGCCAGTTTCCGGCCCTGGTCGATGACGACTGGATCTGGGGCGGCAAGATCACCGACATCCGCCAGACCATTCTCTATGGCATCCGCTCCGATCATCCCGACACCCGCCAGTCGATGATGCCGGGCTTCGGCGAGATCCTGCCGCCAGACCAGATCGATCAGGTGGCGGCCTATGTGAAGACCCTGGCCGATCCGGCGCAGGCCGGCAGCCGTGCGGCCATGCCGGGTGCCGCCGTCTTCGCGCGGAACTGCGCCGCCTGCCATGGCGAGACCGGCGGCGGCGGTCGCGATTTCGGCGCGCCGCGCCTGGATGACGCGATCTGGCTGTATGGCGGCAGCACCGATGCCATCCGTCGCCAGATCGCCCATCCCCGCATGGGGGTGATGCCGGCCTTCGGCGAGCGGCTGGACGAAGCGACGGTGCGGATGATCGCGGTCTATGTCCACACGCTGGGCGGGGGTGAGAAATGACCGCGACCTCGGATCACGGCGTCTCGCCCGGCATCGCCGGCACGCATGCCCCCAAGGCCGCGGCCCTGTCGCGCCGCAAACGCCGACGTCACCTGCCCCAGCCGGTGCGCGGCCATTTCCGCCGGTTGAAGACCCGGCTGATTCTGGGCTTTCTGGCGATCTTCTTCCTGGTGCCCTTTCTGCGCTGGGATCGGGGGCCGGGGCTGCCGGATCAGGCGGTGCTGGTCGACCTGCCCGGCCGGCGGCTGTTCGTCTTCGGCCTGGAATTCTGGCCGCAGGATCTGCCGATCGCGGTGGGGCTGATGGTGGCGGGCGCCTTCGGGCTGTTCTATGCCACCAGCCTGTCGGGCCGGGTATGGTGCGGCTTCGCCTGCCCGCAGACGGTGTGGACCGATATCTTCGGCGGCATCGGACGGTTGGCGCACCGGCTGGCCCGAGGCCATCAGGCGCGAATCCGGCCGATCACGCTCGTGCTGTCGGCGATTGTGGCGGTTGCCACCGGCATCGGCTTCACCGCCTGGTTCGTCGATGCCCCAGGCCTTGCCGGCCGGCTGCTGTCGGGCGATCTGCCGGGGGCCGCTTATGGCACCATTCTGGTCATCGCCGGCTTCACTTATGTTCTGGGTGCCCATGCCCAGGAACGGGTGTGCCTGCATATGTGCCCCTGGCCGCGCTTCCAGTCGGCCCTGCTCGACCGCGACAGTCTGGTGGTGACCTATCGTGCCGCCCGGGGTGAGCCACGGGCCCGCAAACGGGTGGCGCTACGCCCCGATCTGCTGGCCGCGGCGGCGGCGGCGACCGCGCCGATGGCACAGGTGACGGCCTTCGCCGTCGCCGCCGATGGCCGCGTCGGGCTGGCGCCGGATGCCGTGGCCGGCCGTGGTGACTGCGTCGATTGCGGCCGCTGCGTTCAGGTCTGCCCCACCGGCATCGACATCCGCGATGGCTTGCAGATGGGCTGCATCGGCTGCGGCCTGTGCATCGATGCCTGCGACGAGGTGATGACCCGCATCGAGCGGCCGACCGGGCTGATCCGCTTCGATGCCGAACAGGCCGATCCGGCACCGATGGCGCCACCGGCGCGCATCGGGCTGTTCCAGCCCAAGGCGATGGTGTTCGGCGCGGCCATGGTCGCGGCGCTGCTGGCGGTCGCCATCGGCGTCACCCGCATGACCGCGGTGCAGATCGATGTCGAACCGCAGAACACGCCCCGCTATGTGCTTCTGTCGGATGGCAGCGTGCGCAACGACTATGTCGTCCGGCTGTCGCATCGCCTGCCCCGGCTCAGCGCCGTCACCGCCTCGGTCGACGGCATGCCCACGGCCGAGTTGCGCTTCGCGGCCGGGGATGGCGCCGACGCCGCCCTGATGGCGGTCAGCGGTCAGCGCAGTGCCGCCAACCGGCTGCTGATCACCCGGCCACCGCTGCGCGGCCAGCCGGCACATGCCGGCGAACTGCACGAACAGCCGGCACATGCCGGCGAACTGCACGAACAGCCGGCACATGCCGGCGGGCCGCGACCGGTGACGCTGGTCTTCAACGACACGGAAACCGGCGCCGAGCTTGCCCGCGTCGACACCCGTTTCTGGGAGCCGGAGCCATGACCGCGCGGATCGGACCACCCCCGCCCGTTCGGATGCCGGGCGATCCAGCCCCGCGCCCGTCGGATCGCTGGATTCCGCGCGCGATCATCGGCTTCTTTCTGGTGCTGGGATCGGTGCAGGCGGGGTTCGTGACCATCGCCTATGACAGCTTCACAGGCCTGGTCACCGACGACGCCTATGCGACCGGCCTCAGCTATGACCGGGTGCTGAAGGAGCGGGCGGCCGAAGCGGCACTGGGCTGGCGGATCGATGCCCGCTATCTGCCCGATGCGGCGGATCCGCGGCGGGGCCGGCTGGTGGTCGGTGTCGCCGATGCCGGCGGCGTGCCGCTCGACGGCATTGTCGTGCAGGGCGAGGCCGAACATACCGGCCGGATTCCCCAGCTCCTGCCGATCACCTTCGCGCCACGGGCCGGAGACGGGGCCGCCATGGCCACGCTGGCCTTCCCCAATGGCGGGCACTGGTTCATCCGGCTGAAGCTGACCCGTGGCGCCGACGAGATGCGACATCTGGTCGAATTGCCGGTTGTCCGCTGACACGCCATTGTCCTGGCCACAGCGCCCCCAGCCTTGCCACTGCCCTCATCTGTCCGGATCTGTGCTCATGTCGATGACGACCTCTTCCGCCGGCGGTGCCGCCAGCCCCCGCCGTCAACGTTCCATCTGGCCGCTGGTGATGGCGGTCATCGCCGCGGCCGCGATCGGTGCCATGGTCGCCGGCCCCGAACTGGCGGTGGCCGCGGCCGGCGGCGCGCTGGTGGTGTCGCTGCTGCCACGGCTGATCCTGGTCGCGGGCCGTGGCGGGCTTGGCGCCGTCGGCCTTGCGGCACAGGCGCTGCGCATGGCCGGACGGCTGGGTGGCGTGCTGATCGCCCTGCCCGGCCTGTTCATCACCAGCCTGATCTGGCTGGCGATCGGCCTGCCGATGGCGCTGGTGGCGCGCGCCCATGCCCGCGCCGCGACCAGCGGCGTCGCACCCGCTGCCCTGCCGCGCCTGCCCGATCTCGGGGCCGTGGCGGCAATGGCCGGCCGGGCTCGCACGGGCATCCGTCATATCCTGGCCGATATGGTCTCGCCGCGCGGCCTGCCGCTG
This sequence comes from Tistrella arctica, assembly GCF_039630945.1. NCBI lineage: Bacteria > Pseudomonadati > Pseudomonadota > Alphaproteobacteria > Geminicoccales > Geminicoccaceae > Tistrella > Tistrella arctica. The sequence goes on along the minus strand of NZ_JBBKTV010000001.1, from coordinate 107,696 downwards.
CTGCTGACCAATATTCTGCTGCTGCTGGCGATCGGCTGCGTCACGCTCGGCATCGGTGTCGCCCTCTATGCGGCCCTGCTGGCGGTGCCGGCGATGATCGCCACCATGATGCTGGTCGCGCTTGATGGCAGTGCGGAGCCCGAGGTTCCGGGCGACGATGCGGCCGGCCACCACTGATGGCCGCCGGCTACTCCTGAGATAAATAGGGCGGTCATGGCGGTTTCGGAACTCAGCTTCGCCGGTGGCTTTCTGATGGGCGCCGCCAGCAGCCTGCATTGTGCCGGCATGTGCGGCGGCATCGCCGCCGGGCTGATGTTCAGCTTCGATGGCGAGGGTGGCACACGCGGCCGGCTGAAGGCGCTGGCGGCGGCCCATGCCGGGCGCGTCGTCGCCTATGCCACCGCCGGACTGGTGGTCGGCGCGATCGGCACCTCGGTCTATGGCGGGCTCGACCGGGCCGGTGCCTATCAGATCGCCCGCCTGCTGGGTGCCGCCACCCTGGTCTGGGTGGGGCTGTCCGTCGCCGGGCTGGTGCCGTCGCTCGCCCGTCTCGACCGTCTGGCCATGCCGCTCACCGCCGGCATCGCCCGGGTTCTCCGCCCGGCCGGTATCGGCGGCATCGGCGTCGCCGCCGGTCCCGGCGGCGCCTTCGTCTCAGGGCTCGCCTGGGGCTGCGTGCCCTGCGGCATGGTTTATGGCGCACTGTTCTATGCCATGATGACCGGCAGCCCCGAAGGCGGCCTGTCGGTGATGGCGGGGTTTGGCCTCGGCACCGTGCCCGCCGTCGCCGCGACCGCGCTGGGCTTCGCTGGGCTGCGCCGCTCGGCCGCCCTGCCCGGCCTGCGCAAGGCGGCCGGCCTCGCCATCGCCGCGCTGGGCCTGCTCTCGGGCCTCGTCCCCTCGGTCGGTGCCGCGGTACTCTGCCTGCCCTGACCGCAGCGTCCAGCCGATCAGACCAGCCCGACCGGACCAGCCGGCACTGCCGACCACCGTCATCCCGGCCAGAACCAGCATCGCGCCGGTGACGAAACCCGGTTCCATCGGCTCATCAAGCAGCCAGACGCCGAACAACACCCCGAACAACGGGGTCATGAACGACAGCACCCCCAGGCGCGACGCGACATAGCGGCGCAGCAGCCCGAACCAGATCAGAAACGCCAGAAACGATACCACCACCGACTGAAAACCCAGATTGGCCAGGACCATGGCGGTCGGCCGGAAGGTCATCTGATCGAGCAGCGCGGCCGCCACCAGCAGCAGCAGGCAGGCCGCCGTCAACTGATACAGCAGCGTCTGTGTCGCCGGAACGCGCGACAGGCGCGAGCCCCGCACCACCACCGTCGTCAGGCCCCATGCGGCGCCGGCAAGCAGCGCCAGCAGATCGCCCGCCAGCATATCCGCCGCGGCGCGATCAGCCCCGGCGCGCTGCCCCAGAAACGCCGTGGCCACGCCCGCGAAGGCCATCAGGATACCGACCCATTGCCGGAGCGACATCCGCTCGGCGGGCACCGTTATGTGCAGGATCAGCGCGGCGAAGACCGGTGCCGTGTACAGAAACACCACCGCATGCGCCGCCGATGTCAGCCTCAGCGCCTCGCCAAGCAGCAGATATTCCAGCGTGAACAGGAAGCCGACCAGCAGCCCGGGCTTCCAGCCACCATCGGCGACCGGGTCGCCGCCGATGGCACCGGCCTTCCGGCGCAGGCCGGACCGCAAACGCGGCGCCAGCATATACAGCCCGACCAGCACGGCCGCGATGCCCGAGCGCATGGCGATCAGCAGCACCGGCGACACGTCACCCGCCGTGGCCTTCAGGGCGACCTGTTGCAGCCCCAGCGACGCGCAGACGATCAGCATCAGGCCGAATGCCTGAAGATCCAGGGGTTTGCGCATGCCATCCACCTTGTCCGAAGCGCTCTCGACGCGGTATGGCATTGTGGCTTTGTCGGCTTGAATGGATATAGTGAAGAACCGACAATCGATAGCGCCCCACCGACAGGCCCCACCGACAGGAGAGACCCCATGTTCGTCGATGGCCGCAGGCGCGGTGATGCGATGCATCTGCACCAGCCGCCCTTCGTCGACGCCCTGCCGGCACCTGTGGTCTTTCGGACCGCCGACATGCCGGCGGATGCCACCTACCCGCTGCACAGCCACCCCTGGGGCGAATTCGTCTATGCCTTCAGCGGCGTGATGGAGGTGCGGGTCGCGGGCCGCCACTATCTGGCGCCGTCGCAATACGGCCTGTGGCTGCCCCCTGGGATCGAGCATCGCGGGCTGAACCATCAGGCCGCCTGTCATTGCTCACTCTATGTCTCGACGCCGCTGGCCGATGCCCTGCCGGTGATGACCTGCGCCCTCAGCCTGACACCGATGGTGATGGCCATGCTCGATCATCTCCGCCACAGCAGGATCACGCCGCCCTATGACGAGGCCGGCAGCCGGCTGTTGCGGGTGCTGGTCGACCAGTTGGCCGTGGCGGGCTGCGCCGGCAGCTATCTGCCGACATCGGATGATCCGCAACTCGGCCGGGTTCTGGCGATGCTGGATGCCGATCCCGGCTGCACGCTGTCGCTGGCCGAACTGGCGCGGGCGGTCAACACCACGGAACGCACGCTGATGCGGCGATCCCAGCGCGACCTGAACATGTCGCTGGCCGAGTGGCGACAGCGGCTGCGCGTCCTGAAGGCCATGCCTCGGTTGACCGCCGGAGAGAAGGTCGAGGCCGTGGCCCTGGATCTGGGCTATGGCAGCGCCTCGGCATTCATCGCCATGTTCCGTCGCCTGACAGGCGTCACCCCTGATGATTATCGTCGCGGGGCCAGAAAGGCCGGCGGCTGAACGATGATCCTGCCCGCGACCGCCCCTTGAGACGCGAAACGCCCCGCCGGAGATCCGGCGGGGCGTTTCGTGGTCGGGAGCCTGATGAAGCCCCTTCAGCCGATCAACGCGAGTAGTACTCGATGATCTGCTTCGGGTCCATCTGCACCGGGTAGGGCACTTCGGCAAGCTGCGGCATGCGGTTGTAGCTCGCAGTCAGCTTGTCGTAGTCGACGTCGATGTAATCGGGCACTTCACGCTCACGGCGCTGGGTGGCCTCGAGAACGATCGTCAACTGGCGCGACTTCTCGCGCACGCTGACAACGTCGCCCGGCTTCAGGCGGTAGGACGGGATGGTCACGCGGCGGCCGTTGACCGCAACATGACCGTGATTGACGAACTGACGGGCAGCGAAGACGCTGGCGACGAAGTTCGAGCGATAGACAACCGCGTCGAGACGGCTTTCCAGCAGGCCGATCAGGTTCTCGGTCGACTCGCCCTTGCGGCGGGTCGCCTCGTCCACGACGCGGCGGAACTGCTTCTCGGTCAGGTTACCGTAGTAACCCTTCAACTGCTGCTTCGCAGCGAGCTGAAGACCGTAGTCCGACGGCTTACGGCGACGCTGGCCGTGCTGGCCGGGGCCATAGGCACGCGCGTTCACCGGGCTCTTGGCCGTGCCCCAAAGATTCACGCCGAGCCGCCGGCTGATCTTGTGCTTGGCCTGGATGCGCTTGGTCATCTTGTGTTTAAACCGTTCAGTAACGGGTAGGACCGCAGTAGAGGATCGGGTCTATTTATAGGCGGGAGCCGGTGTTGTCAAAGGGAATCACCCCCCTTGTTCGGCCGCTATGCCCCATCTGCCATCGCCTCCCCCGCCGGCCCCGGCGCCACCGCCACCGGCCAGGTGCCGGAGGGGGTCGCGACCGGCCTGAAGCTGAGACCGAAGGCGTCGTCGGCGGCCCCGGATGCCAGCACCGCACGCGGCGTCCCCACCGCCCGCAGCCGGCCGCCATCCAGCACCGCCACCCGGTCGGCATGGGCCAGCGCCAGCCCCAGATCATGCACCACCACCACCACGGTCATGGCGCCACGCAGGCTGGCCAGCAGCCGCATCACCGCCAGAGCATGGGCGATGTCCAGGCTGGCGGTGGGCTCATCGGCCAGCAGCAATCGCGCCGGTGCCGCCAGTGCCCAGGCAAGTGCCGCCCGCGCCCGCTCCCCCCCTGACAGATCATCCAGCCGCCGGGTGAGCAGCCGGTCGAGGTCGAGCGCCGCCGGCGGTGGCACCGGCCGCCCGCGGACACCGGCACCGGCACCGCCCGGCAGCCACCCCGCCCCGCGCTCGCGGCCAAGACGGATCAGCTCGGCCACGGTCAGGTTCCAGTGGCTGCGGAAGCCCTGCGGCAGATAGGCGACGTCCCGCGCCCGCATCCGCCGCGCGCGGTCGGCCAGAGGGGCGTCGTCGAGCAGAACCCGGCCGGTCGCCGGTTCCAGAGCACCGGCCATGACCCGCAAGGCGGTGGTCTTGCCGGACCCGTTCGGCCCGACCAGCGCCAGCATCTCGCCCGGCACCAGATCGAGCGACAGGTCGTGCAGCACCGGTCTTCCGCCCAGATGCACCGTCACATGCTCAAGGCCAAGCGCCGCCGCTTCCCTCATCCCGCGCGCCCTCATCTTACACCGCCACGGGCCTGACCCAGCACCAGCAGAAAGGCCGGCGCGCCGATCAGCGCCGTCAGCAGGCCAAGCGGCAGATCGGCCGGCGGCAGCAGCGACCGGGCGAGCCCGTCGAGCACCGCCACCAGCGCCCCGCCGGCCAGCGCCGAGGCCGGAATCAGAACGCGGTGGCCGGGGCCGACCAGCCGCCGCGCCATATGCGGCACCATCAGCCCCACGAAACCGACCAGCCCGCCCCAGCCCACGGCGACCGCCGTGATCGCGGCCCCGGCCAGCACCGCCAGTTCGGTGAAGCGCCGGACGTTCAGGCCCATGGCACCGGCGGCCTCATCACCCAGCCCCAGCCGGTCGAGCCCCGGCGCCAGAACCAGCGCCAGCGCGATGCCGGCAAGGCTGAGCCCCCACAGCAGAGCGAGCCCGCCGGCATCCGGCGTGTGAATGCCGCCCAGCGTCCAGCTCATCACCACCTGAAGGTTCACGGTATCGTCAGACAGGGCCAGCAGCAGCAGGCCGCGCACGGCACCCAGCGCCGCCGCCACCGCCACCCCCGCCAGCAGCACGCCGGTGACATCGGCGATCCGCGCGGCACGGGCGGCTGCAATCACGATCCAGGTCGCGCCCCAGGCACCGGCGATCGCCAGCACCGGCAGAGCCAGCGCCGGAGCCACCGGCAGCGGCACCAGCAGCGCCACGGCCGCACCCAGCGCGGCACCCGGCGCCGTGCCCAGCAGCCAGGGTTCCGCCAGCGGGTTGCGGAACACGCCCTGGAACACCGCGCCAGCAACGCCAAGACAGGCCCCAACAGCGAAGGCCGCCAGCACACGGGGCAGCCGCCAGTACAGCAGCAGACGCGCGAACGGGCCGTCGCTGCCGGCAATCAATCCGGCCAGATCGGCACGCGTCGCGGTTTCGGTGCCAAGCCACAGCCCGGCCAGAACCGCCGCCACCGCCGCGACGGTCAGCAGGGTGAACGCCAGGGTCCGGGTCATCCACCTGCCCCTTCCACAGATTGCGGCGCAGCGGCACAGGCGCCCCCGGCCGCGAAAGCCGCAGGATGCAGCAACCGGGCCAGCATCCAGGCGCCGTCCACCACCCGTGGCCCGGGGATCAGCAACAGCGCCCGCGACACCGCCGCCACGTCACCACGCGCCACGGCGTTGATGCCGCCCCAGCCGGGCCGTGTGGTCAGCGCCTGCGCCTGCGCCGGTGTTCCGGCAACCAGGATCATGTCGGGGTCCGCCTGCCACACCGCCTCTCCCGACACGCGGCCCAGCCGGTCCCGACCGGCAAAAACACTGACGCCGCCGGCGGCGCGCAGGATGTCGCCGGTATAGGTGTCGTCGCGCAGGGTGAACGCCGCACCGCGATCGTCGCTGCCGGTTTCAAGATACACCCGCACCGGCGGCCGGCCAGCCAGACAGCGGCGCAGATGATCGATCCGCGCCGCCATCGCCGCCGCCACGGCATCGCCATCCGCCTCATGGCCGGTGGCGCGGCCCAGCAGGCGGATATTGCCAAGGATGTCGTCGAGGCGCCGATGGGTCAGCACCAGCGCCGGAACGCCGATCCGACCCAGCGGATCGACCATGCCGGCCGCCGCCTGTCGTGCCGGGGTCATCACCACCAGATCGGCATCCATCCGGGCGATCGCCTCCACCGAAAACCCCAGCCGACCACCGACCCGCCCGGCCCGCGCCACAATCTCGGGCGGATAGCGGGTCCAGGCCTCGATCGCCACGATCTCGGGGCCGGCACCGATCGCGGCCAGCATCTCGACATTGCTTGAGAAGATGGCGACGATCCGCCGGGGCGCCGCCGGGATCACCACCGCGCGCCCCAGCGCGTCGGTGACCACGCGCGGCCATTCACTCTGGGCGGCCGCCGCGCCAGTGGCCGGCATGGCGGAGACCGCCAGCGCGGTCAGCGCCAGCAGCACAGCCACCTGCCGGCGCCACCGGCCGCGGTCAGAACCGCCAGGTCGCGCCGACATAGGCACTCCGCCCGGCCTGACTGTTGCCCAGGCCGCCATTGGACGACACCGGATCACCCCGATAGGGCACGCTGTCGGTGGCGATGAACAGCGGATGGTCGTTCACATCCCACAGATTGTCGATGCCGCCGAACACGGTCAGGGCATCGGTGACATACCAGTCGCCGCGCAGGTTCATCAGCCAGCTCGATCCCTTGCGATGCACATACCGGCTGTCGGGCTCGGCACCGGCCACCAGCGACTCCTCGGTGTCGTAATAGAGCGGGCCCCGGACGACAGCCGTCGTCGTCATCGACCAGATGCCGCGCGCGCCGAAGCTCACCCCCAGCGCCGCCTGGGTTTCATGCATCCGTTGCAGCCGGGTGCGGTCGGGGCCGGTCAACGCCGGATCGGCGCCCTCGTCGCGCATCTCGACATTCCACACCCCTGACCCCTGAACGGCCAGCGCCCAGTCCCGCCAGCCCATCAGGCGGGCAAGGTCATAGCGGGCCTGAAGTTCCAGCCCGCGGATGATGGCATCGCCGCCGGCATTGGCATAAGTCCGCTGATCGGTGCCGGTGGTCACCGTGGTGATGCGGTCGGTGATGGTGTTCTGGAACAGGGCCGCGTCCACGAATAGCGGCCCGTCGGCATGGGCGGCGCCCAGCTCGAATTGCAGGCTGCGTTCGGGGTCGAGATCGGGGTTGCCGAAGGTGCGGCCACCACCGACCGCGGTGAAATCCGAGGCAAGCTCGGTGCCGGTGGGCGCGCGGAAGCCGGTCGCCACGCCCGCCCGCAGCGTCACGGTCGGCCACGCGGCCCAGGCGGCACCGATGCTCCAGGTCACGTCGTCCCAGCTTTCGGTCCGCTCGACCAGCAGCGGCTGGTTCGGGGTCGCGCGGGTCGACACCCGGCCATAGCTCCAGCGCGCCCCGCCACGCAGGGTCAGGGCGTCGTCGAACGCCCGGTGCACGGCCTCGCCATAGACACCGAGGCTGTCGGTATCCTCGTTGATGTCATAGGGCGGCACCTGGGCGGTCGTCCCGCCGGTCATCGATTGCCGGACACGGTCGCTGCGCAGTTTCGCGGTTTCGGCATCGATGCCGAAGATCAGATCGGTGTCGTCGTCGACCGCCAGACGCGGCGCCAGCTTCAGCCCCATCACATCCAGTTGCCGGCGGTTGTCGTCGGACGAGAAGCCGTCGGCGCCGCTGCGCTGACGTTCGGACCCCCAATGAAAGCTGTCGACGTCGCGCACCACATAGGCTTGCGCGGCAACACCGATCCCGGCGCCGAATTCCCGGTCCCAGCCCAGATCGATCGAGGCATTGCGCCGGTCATCGGTGTTGTTGGTGTCCCATTGCGAGCCCCGGAAACCGGCATCATAGACACCATCGGTGCGCAGCGTCAGGTCCAGGCGCCCCAGCCGCTCGTTCTGGAAGCCGAAGGCGCCCAGCCCGCCGCCACGCCGCCAGCCGGTGTTGTCGAGCGTGCCTTCGGGCGTGTCGTAATCATCCTGCACGCCGCCGCTCAGCCCGACATAATGATCGATACCGCCGCTGGCGCCGGCGGTGGCGGCATGGCCGCGGGCCAGACCGAACGAGCCGGCGCGCGCGGTGATCTCGCTGCCGGCCTCTTCGGTCGCGCCTGAGCGGGTGATCAGATTGACCACGCCGCCGATCGCCTGGGCGCCATAGATCACCGAGGCCGGGCCCCGGATGATCTCGATCCGGTCCAGATCATCGGGCGACAGCTTCGACAGATTGGCGGTGCCGGCGCGACGGCCGTTCATCAGCACGGTCACCTGACTGCGCCAGTCGCGGCCCTGGCCGTCGGTGGCGCCGCCGCGGATGTTGAACGAGGTCTGGCCGGGGCTCCAGTCGCTGAAGAAGCCCACGGCATTCTCGGCCAGCAGATCGGTCACCGAGCGGGCCGAGGACCGGCGGATGGTCTCGGTATCGATCACCTGCACGGTGCCCGAGGCCCGTGCCCGGGGCTCCGGCCGGCCCTGGGCAGTGATGACCATCCGGTCGAGTTCCGCGGCCGCGATGTCATCGGCCAGCGCCGGCGCCGGAGACAGAAGAAGCGGTGCCGGTGCAGCCAGCAGGGTGCAGAGGGCGGACAACGCCGACGGCCGGCGCCGGCCAGAGAAACGGGTGCGCATGGTGGTGATGTCCGGTTTTCCTGATCTTGTGGTGAAGAGCAGCACGCGAGGGGTCAGGCTCAGCCATGCCAGAGCAGGATGGCGCTCACCTTCGGCGCCTCGGCAATGACGCCGCCGTCATCGGCCGGCATCAGAGCGTGGTCGAGATGCTGGTCCAGGCGGTGCGCCAGATCGTTGGAAACCCGCCCATGGCGCCGTGCCAGCCGGTCGATCATGTGGTCGCGGGCGACGGCGCGATCGGCAAACCGGGCACGGAAACGCCAGTCGACCAGATGCACCAGATCGGGGGCCTGGTCTGGTCCCAATTCGTCCAGGCACAGGCTGTGGCCGGGGGTCGTGTCCTCGCCATGCAGATCATCAGGCAGAAACCCCGACAGGCACCAGCTTCGCGGCCCCGCCTGCGCCGGCACGATCCAGGCCAGGCTGCGGCCACGGCCACGGGTGCGGGCATAAAGCGCCCGCGCCGCGCCGATCGGCCCCGGAATATTGGCGCAGAGCACCAGATCGGCCGGGTCGGCCATGGGGGCGGCATCGAGCGCCTGCCAGCCATCGGCGCGGATATCCAGGGTGAGATCGGCCCGGCCGGCCGCCACCGCCGCCAGCCGGCCGCGCATATGGGCATTGGGCTCGAATGCGGTCCAGTGGCCGCCGCGCGCGATCAGGCCAAGGCCGAGCACGCCCGACCCGGCGCCGATATCGATCAGCGACCGGGCCCGCCCGCCGATCAGCGCCCGCAAGGACTCGCCCAGATTGCGGGCATAATCGGACCGGTCCAGATGTCCGGCGAAGAAGGACGCATCGGCATCGCCCCAGGGCGCCGGGATCGGCACAGACGATACGGGATGAGATGGCGACGACGTGTCGCCGGCAGGGCCGGATTTCGCCGGCAGAGACAGTCCGGGCAGCATGATGCCTCACGATGCGTGGCACATCACCGCAAGCAGGACAGTCGGCACGAGGGCCGGCCATCGCCACCGGTACACCCCGACCGGCAGGCACGCGCGTGACCACGATAGACGGCAGGTCTCCTGGCTCACGGGTCTTCACCGGACCGTCGCCTTCCCGGCCGCATCATCGAATGCCGCGCCAGTGGCGAGTGGACGGCCGGCTCGCCGTCTACAGTTGCGGGGACAGCCGGGGCATGGCGCAGGCGCTGGCACAGCCAGACACACGCACGCACCCCGTTCCCTTTTGATCCCCGAAGGGAACCGTCTGAGCCGAGACTACAGGCGCGGTTCATGACCGGTCAAGCATCTCGGCGTTCGGAATATGTTATGTTATAACATTACAAGAATTGCAACGCGAAAACAGCCGGACATGGCAGGTGCCGTTCAGCCGGGGGCGGCGGCCGTCAGTTCGGTGCTGCCGACCAGCCGCACACCGGCCGCCTGCATCTGCTGGCGTGCCCGGTCGAGCGATCCGTCATTGTCGATGGCCCGGCAGGCATCCTCGACCACCACCGCCTCGAAACCGGCGGCGCGGGCGTCGAGGGCGGTCCAGGCCACGCAGAAATCGGTGGCAAGCCCGCAGATGAACACACGGGTGATGCGGCGGCTGCGCAGATAGCCCTCAAGCCCGGTCGGACTGGTGCGGTCGGCGGCAAGAAAGGCCGAATAGCTGTCGACCGCCGGATCGTCGCCCTTGCGGATCACCAGCCGCGCCTGCGGCAGATCCAGCCCGTCATGCAGATCGGCGCCACGGCTGCCCTGCACGCAATGGTCGGGCCACAGCACCTGGGCGCCATAGTCCAGATCCATGGTCTGGAAGGGTGCATGACCCGCATGGCTGCTGGCGAACGAGGTATGGCCCGCCGGGTGCCAGTCCTGGGTCAGCACCACCTCGGCGAACAACCGTCCCAACCGGTTGACCAGCGGCACCACCGCGTCGCCATCGGCCACCGCCAGCGCGCCGCCGGGCATGAAATCATATTGCAGGTCCACCACCAGCAGCGCGTCATGGCCGCCGATGGTGATCCGCCCGGCGGCGGCATCGGCGGCAGCCTGGCGGCGATCGGGGCCGCGGGCGCGGCCGGGCGCCTTTGGCGGAACGATGCCGGCCGCCGCTGCGGCAGCCGCCGCATCGGCCCGGTCCAGCGCCGCGCGCCGGCGCCGATAGGACGGGAAATCGGCCAGTTCGCCCTCGCGCGCACCGCGGATCATCAATCCGTGCAGGAAGCCGCGCATCGAGCGAACCTCCTGCCCGGTCAGATCGGCGCGCTGAAACATGGCCTGGACGTTGCGCAGCATGGTCGGCCGCATCTCAGGGTTCCGGATCACACCCGACCAGTCCAGCGCCTGCGCCAGATGATCGAAGAACGAGGCCACCTCTTTCTTCGAGGCCCGGCCATAGCGGCCCATCTCCATCTGCACCGGCACGGTCTCGTCGCGGGTGGTGAACCACTCATACGAGAACAGCGCCACCGCCTGCGCCAGATTGAGCGAGGCGAAGGCCGGGTTCAGCGGCACGGTCAGGATCAGATCGGCAAGGGCGATGTCTTCATTCTCAAGCCCGGTGCGCTCGGGCCCGAACAGGATGCCGATCCGGCCGCCGGCTTCGGCATGGCCGCGCATCCGCGCCGCCGCCGCCGCAGGCGTCGCCACCGGCTTCACCATGTCGCGCGGGCGGGCGGTCGACGCCACCAGAAAATCCAGATCGGCCACGGCATCGGCGACGGTCTCGAACACCCGCGCCCGTTCAAGCACCACGTCGGCGCCAGACGCCAGCACAGTGGCACGGTCATTGGGCCAGGGACAGCGCGGCGCCACCAGGCGCAGATCGGTCAGGCCGAAATTCAGCATCGACCGGGCGGCCGAGCCGATATTGTCACCGATCTGGGTGTTCACAAGGATCACGGCCGGCTGAACGCCGCCAAGCCCGTCGAGGCCACGGGTCGCAGCGGCCTTGGCCGGCCGCTGCTCGGACTGGTCGGTCATCGGTCGCTCAGGCTCCCATATCCAGGGCCGCCGCGGCATCGGCCGCCGCCGGCACCGACACGCCGGCCTGAAACAGCCGATAGGTGATGCCATCGGCCAGTGCCTCATAGGACGCATTGACCACATTGGCCGACACGCCCACCGTCGACCAGTGATGGCCGGCGGTATCGGCGCTTTCGATCACCACCCGGGTGACCGCATCGGTGCCGGTGCCGTCGGGCGCCGACATGATCCGCACCTTGTAGTCCACCAGCCGGACATCGCGCACCCCCTGATAGGTCTGGGCGATCGCCCGGCGCAGCGCCGTATCCAGCGCGTTGACCGGGCCGTTGCCCTCGGCCACCGCCATGATCGGCACGCCGCCCACGGTGATCTTGATCGTGGCTTCAGACAGGGTCACCAGCTCGCCACGGGCATTGTAGCGGCGTTCGTCGATCACCCGGAAGGATTGCAGGCGGAAATATTCCGGCACCTCGCCCAGCGCCCGGCGGGCCAGCAGCTCCAGGCTGGCCTCGGCGCCGTCATAGGCATAGCCGACATGCTCATTGGCCTTCACCTGCTCCAGCAGCCCCGGCAGGCGCCGGTCATCGGCCGCGACCTCGATGCCGATCTCGGCCAGCCGCACCAGAAGATTGGCCCGGCCCGACTGGTCCGATACCAGCACATGGCGCCGGTTGCCCACCTGTTCCGGCACCACATGCTCATAGGCGCGCGGATCCTTCAGCACGGCGCTGGCATGCAACCCGCCCTTATGGGCAAAGGCCGCCGCACCAACATAGGGTGCATGGATATTCGGCGCGCGGTTCATCCGCTCGTCGAAGGCGCGGCTGACGGTCGTCAGATGGGTCAAGCCCGCCTCGTCGAGGCCGGTGGTATAGCCCATCTTCAGCATCAGGGTCGGCAGCAGGGTCACCAGATCGGCATTGCCGCAGCGCTCCCCCAGCCCGTTCAGCGTGCCCTGGATCTGCCGCACCCCGGCGCGCACCGCCGCCAGACTGTTGGCCACCGCATTGCCGGTGTCGTTGTGGCAGTGAATGCCCAGGCGGTCACCGGGGATCAGGGTCGTGACATGGCGGACGATCTCGTCGATCTCGTGGGGCAGCGTGCCGCCATTGGTGTCGCACAGCACCACCCAGCGCGCGCCGGCGGCATAGGCCGCCCCGATCGCCGCCAACGCATAATCGGGATTGGCCTTATAGCCGTCGAAGAAATGCTCGGCATCGAACATCGCCTCGGACTTCACCCGCGCCGCATGGCCGATGCTGTCGCCGATCATCCGCAGGTTTTCGTCCAACTCCACGCCCAGCGCCACGGTGACCTGGAAATCCCAGCTCTTGCCGACCAGACAGGCGGCCGGCACATCGGCGCCCAGCACCGCGGCGAGCCCGGGATCGTTCTCGGCCGACCGGCCGAAACGCCGGGTCATCCCGAAGGCTGAAAACCGCGCCCGGGTCAGCCGCGGCAGATCGGCGAAGAACGCATCATCGGTCTGGTTCGCACCCGGCCAGCCGCCTTCGATATAATCGATGCCCAGCTTGTCCAGTTCGCGCGCAATACCCGCCTTGTCGGCTGCCGTGAAATCGACGCCACGGGTCTGCGCGCCGTCGCGCAGAGTGCTGTCATACAGATAGATGCGCTCACCGGACATTCCTGTGTGATCTCCGTCGCCGCTGACCAGTTTGTTGCGGATAGGAATACCATTCCGGTCGCGCCGACGCTAAACAGAAAGGGAGTATTCCGTGCACAAGGGTGGCGTTCTCCGGCACATTTCTCCCGCAATGCCTTTAGCCATCTGTCGTCGACGGCGGTGCGGGGCGTGGTAGGCCAGCCATCGGCTGAGGGCCATCCACACCCGCAAATTGGAACGCAGCCAAGTTGGTGGACATGCAAATAGCCAGTGGAGCCACCGCATACCTATGCGTTGGCCTGTTCCCCGCGACTATACTCAATTTGAGATAGGAATCGTCTCAGGAAGAAGACGGACGGCATGAAACGCAGCCGGTTCAGCGAAGAGCAGATCATCGGCATCCTGAAGGAGCAGGGAGGCCGGCGAGTCGACGGCGGATGTGTGCCGCCGTCATGGAATTTGGAGCGCGACCTTCTACAAGTGGAAAGCCAGATATGGCGGATTGGAGGTGCCGGAGGCCAGGACTAAGCAGCTAGTACCAACCGTGGAGAGAGCGCGCGATCTATAGGAACGGCTACGAATATAACGACGCAAATTGACGTCGAGCCATCGAACAAAGACGCCTCTCAGCTTCGGAAAAGCCCGTCGACAGCTTTGACCTTTTCGCTGCCCGGAAATGCCACCTCGCTAATCACCCTGTCCGGCACTCCCAGTTGTTCGCGGAGAACAGCCTTCATTAGAGCCCGTGTATCAGTCGTCGGAGCAAGGTCACGTTTTTCGTACAGAGCCGTCAACGATAACCCCGGCCAATCGGAAACAACACGGCCACCAGCCACCGTTCCTCCGGCCAGCATCGCAAGCCCGCCTGTGCCATGGTCTGTACCGGCACTGCCGTTCATTGCTACCGTCCGACCGAATTCACTGACCACGAGGATGGTCGTGCCCGCCCAGATATTATCTGACAACTGGCCACGCAGTGCCAGTAGGCCATCGCACAGGGCCAGGACCGCCTGCGAAAGCCGCCCGCTTTCAAGACCCTGGCCGTGGTGAGTATCCCAACCATCGGTTGATATGACTGCAATCGTCGGTCCGCCATCTGCCATCAGAAGCTGTCCCGCTGTACCGAATGCGCGTTGCGTTACAGAAGAGGCCCCACGCTGCGAACTCATGGCTCCGTCAATAAGACCTGCAGACCGTCGGATGTCGGGGCCAAATGCAGACAATCTGCTGTCGTGATCATAGATCATGGCAAGGCGCTCTAGAAGATTCTGATCAGGAACACGGGTCCGCCCAGGCGACCACGTCATGACATTTTTGCCGCCGGACAAAACTGCGGGAACACCACCGCCAATTGCCAGTGAGCGTGGTCCGCCTTCCATCGCATTCAGCGTGCGAGCCAGCCAGCCATCACTGACGCGCTTTGGATCGTCACGCCCGGATTCCAGAACAGCCTGAGCATCAAAATGAGAGCGCTCTCGATACTGCGACGCAACAGCATGCACAAATAAGAGTTCCTTGGCCCGATACCACGGCTCGAGGCTTGCTAGTGCCGGATTCATGGAGAATCGGTCATCAAGGGCAGTCAGGCGCTTTGGGTCAAATGCTAGGGCGTCACGCATCGTGGCATAATCTGGATCACCCACAGGTGGAATAATACCCAGTCCGTCAGCAGCGCCACGCAATATAATCAATACGAATCGCCGCTCGGGTTCTGGACCGCGCGCCGCGAATGTTAGCCGTGCAGTCAACGGTAGAGAGGCCATTGCTGCAATGCCGGAAAGAAATGCTCTTCGATTCGTCTCGAACATCGTTCTGTCCCAGATAACTGGTCAGCGAAAACTAAATTGCGGCGACGCCGCCAAGAGCGCAATTGCATCTGCCTGCGACGGCGCACCGGCTATTGCTCGCCCTGCCTCTTCATTCTCATTCATGCCCCACAGTGCTATCAGCACGCGCACGTCAGTATCCGCAGGCAGATCGGATGCGATCTTCCGTCCCCATGCGGCCCGCGCGATGACCGTCTCAGGGGTGAGCCATGCAGACGCGGCTTCCGGCCAGCCCTGAGGGGAGCGGGCTCCATAGATCTTTTGGCCAAGCTGAGTGATTGCAACCTGAAGACCAGGCGCCGCCGTTTCGCCGTCAACACCAATCAGTCGAGCGAGCGCAACCGCCCAGTCTTCAGGGGGAAGAGCTTTGGTACGCTGTGGTACCCAGGATCCGGGATGCTCGATAAGCGCCTGTGTAACGGCTCTCAGATCGCCATCCGTATCGATAAACCGCTGTTCAAGGGCATTGACCAGGTCATCAGGTGGGATATCCGACACGAAGTGCGTCACCAGTTTGCGCGCAATGTGACGAGCAGTTTTTGGCGATGCAGCGAGGATGTCGAGTGCGGCCCTCACCTCGTCTTCGCCACTCTCCACAATCTTGCGCCCCAGAAGCTCCTTGTCGCCAGGTTCATGCCAACCGGCCACAAAGCGAAACTCCATCGCATCATCCGCCGTAACGGAAGTGGTACTCCACCCGGTAAGTATCTTGGCAAGGCTAATAACGTCACGCTGGGTGTAGCCGCCTTCAACACCAAGAGTATGAAGTTCAAGAAGCTCGCGTGCTAAGTTTTCATTAAGTCCTTTACTCGATGTCTTGCCGGTGACGGAATTCGGACCGACCGAGACAGTGTTATCCAAATAAGTCAACATCATCGGGTCGCTGACAACCGCCCCCAGCATAGTGCGAAACCGTCCAAGTATATGGGGTCGGATTGAGCGATTTTCATAAATGTCCGCCACGCCAACCACGCCACCGACAAGCGTGGAAATCGTAAAGTGGCTGAACCAAAAATGAACTAATCTTTCTTGAAGAGGAAAAGAAGAATCAATCGCAGCAGATATTCTAGCCTGGGCAATCTTTTCATTAAATTGCCAACGCAGGACACGCCGCGCCTCCAGTTCATCGTCTGTTTTATTGTCTGGCCCGCGCTTACTGGAAAACAGATCAATGCGTTCTATAAAGGGTGGAAGACCAGCAAAGCTCGCCGGTGTCGAATTCACGGATACAAGCTGGCGATCAAGCCAGCCTCTGGGGTCCGCATCAACAGCGTCCGTCTGATCCGGCGTCACACCGCAGCCAAAACGAGTCATCGCGGTAATAGTGTCTTCTCTAGGCATCCGAGATCGCCTCCAGAGTGGTCAGACAACGCCGCCGGCGGCCACCCCCAAGCCAAGCGTCGCGTGAACACAGCCAGCTTACAACTGCCCTAGTGACGTCGTAATGTCGAAACGATGTCAAACGCCGAGCGGGATTAGCTCGGACGCGGTTCCGCGATCGGACAGCTCTGCCTCAGCCGCGCTTCCAGCGGGTGCCATCCGGCCCGTCCTCCAGCACCACGCCACGAGCTTTCAGGTCGTCGCGGATCTGGTCGGCGGCCTTGAAGTCGCGATTGCGGCGGGCATTGATCCGATCGGCGATCAGCCGCTCGATCTCGGCCGCGTCGACCTCGCTCGCGCCATCGCCGGCATTGCCGCCATGGAACCAGTCTTCGGGTTCGTGGCGCAGCAGGCCCAGCGCATGTCCGGCGCCCAGGATGCGGGCCTTCAGCATCGCGCGTTCCGACCGGTCGGTGCTGCGATTGGCCTGCCCCACCCATTCATGCAGATGCATCAGCGCCAGCGGCGTGTTCAGGTCGTCGTTCAGCGCGTCGAGCATGTCGTCGGGGATCGTGCGGCAATCGCCGTCCGGCTCGATATCCGCCACCATCCGCAGAGTGGTGTAGAACCGGTCCAGAGTCAGCTTGGCGTGTTCCATGCCGTATTGCGACCAGTCCAGCGGCCGGCGGTAATGGGTCTGCAGCATCAGCAGGCGCACCGCCTCGCCCGGCACATGGCCCAGCAGGTCGCGGACGGTGAAAAAGTTGCCGAGCGATTTCGACATCTTCTCGCCATCAACATTGATGAAGCCGTTATGCATCCAGTAGCGCACGAACAAGGCGCCGTCATGGGCGCACTGGCTCTGGGCGATCTCGTTCTCGTGATGCGGGAAAATCAGATCCTGCCCGCCGCCATGGATGTCGAAGGTCTCGCCCAGATGCGCCTCGGCCATTGCCGAGCATTCGATATGCCAGCCCGGACGACCGCGGCCCCAGGGGCTCATCCAGCCGGGCTGATCGTCGGCACTGGGCTTCCACAGCACGAAATCGGCGGCATCGCGCTTGTAGGGCGCCACCTCGACCCGGGCACCCGCCACCATCTCGTCGCGGTCGCGCCGCGACAATCCGCCGTAATCGGCCATCGAGGGCACGCTGAACAGCACATGCCCCTCGGCCTCATAGGCATGATCCCTGGCCATCAGCCGGCGGATCATGTCGATCATCTGCGGGATATGGTCGGTCGCGCGCGGCTCGATGGTGGGCGGCAGCGCGTTCAGGGCCGCCATGTCGTCGTGGAACATCTTTGCCGTCCGCGCGGTCAGCGTCTCGATCGCCTCGCCGCTGTCATGGGCGCGCTGGATGATCTTGTCGTCGACATCGGTGATGTTGCGGACATAGGTGACGCGCGGAAAGCTGGCCTTCAGCAGCCGGTACAGGGTGTCGAACACCACCACCGGGCGGGCGTTGCCGATATGCGCCCGGTCATAGACCGTGGGGCCGCAGACATACATCCGCACATGGGCGGGGTCCAGCGGCTCGAAATCTTCCTTGGCACGGGTGCGGGTGTTGTAGACGGCAAGCGCCATGGTGGCTCGTCCTCGGGGCAGGCGATCAAAGACCGGCGAACGGCGGAGGCGCCGGACGAATGAATGGGGTGGCGGGCGTTGGCGCCGGATGGGGATCGCCGGGGCGGATCCGCAGCCGTCAGGCCGTTCCGGACGGTCAGGCCATTCCGGGCACTCAGACCATTCCAGGCACTCAGGCAGCCTCGCCGCACAGCCGCGCCAGCACACGGGCGCGGCCGATCATCGGTAGCAGCTTTTTCAGTTCCGGTCCATGCTCCGAGGCGGTCAAAGCCAGTCTGAGCGGGCGGAAAAGCGCCTTGCCCTTCACCCCGGCGCGGATCTGCACCGCCTTGGTCCACGAGGCCCAGCTAGCCGCGCCCCAGGGCTCGTCGGGCAGAGTGTCGCGGGCGGCGGCCAGCACCGCGCGGCTGGTGTCGTCGTCCAGGATCACCGGATCCACCGGTCCCGCGACCACCCGCCACCAGGTGGCGGCATCGCCGAACCGTTCCAGATTGCCCGAAACCGCATCCCAGAAGGCCCGTGCCATGGCGTCCGGCACGCCGATCGCAGCCAGGCGGGGGGCTGCGGCAGCGGCATCGGCCAACCGTAGCTGGCGTGCGTTCAGCAGCAGCAGTTCCGCCGGGTCGAACCGCGCCGCGGCCCGGCCGAAGCGGGTGATGTCGAAGCCTGCCACCAGCGCCGCCAGATCCGGGGCCGGCTCCACCGCATCCGAGGTGCCGAGCCGGGCCAGAAATGCCGCCACCGCCATTGGCTCGATACCGTCATCGCGCAGATCGCCGACCGCCATCGACCCGATCCGTTTCGACAGCCCCGCCCCCGCCGGATCGAGCAGCCATGCCAGATGCCCGAAGCGCGGTTCGCCCGCGCCCAGCGCATGGAATAGCTGGATCTGCGCGGCCGTGTTGGTGATGTGGTCCTCGCCCCTGATGACATGCGTGACGCCGGTCTCGGCATCATCGACCACGGTGGCCAGCGTATAGGTGGGGGCGCCATCGGCGCGGATCAGCACCGGATCGGACAGCGAACCGGCATGAACCTCGATCCGGCCCCGGATCATGTCGTCCCAGGCGGTTTCGCGGTCATCCAGCCGGAAGCGCCAATGCGGGCGCCGGCCCTCCGCTTCCAGTGCCCGCCGGTCATCGGCGGTCAGCCGCAGGGCGGCACGGTCATAGACCGGCGGCCTGCCGGCGGCGAGTTGAGCCTTGCGGCGGATGCCCAGCTCCTCCGGCGTCTCAAAACAGGGATAGAGCCGGCCGCTCGCGACCAGACCATCAAAGGCCGCCGCATGGCGATCGGCCCGGCCGGTCTGACGGAAGCACTCATCCGCCGCAAGCCCCAGCCAGTCCAGATCGGTCAGAATACCCTCGACATGGATGTCCAGGCTGCGATCGCGATCGGTATCATCGATCCTGAGTTGCATCAGGCCGCCGGACTGGCGCGCATACAGCCAGTTGACCAGTGCCGTGCGCGCATTGCCGACATGGAGCCGGCCGGTGGGTGACGGCGCGAAGCGGGTCTTGACGGTCATCAGGTCGGGTACTCGATCATGCAGTCTGGGCATGCAGTCTGGGCTGCAGCCGGGGCGAGACGCGGAAGAACGGTCAGGCGCGGTCGCGGAATTGATTGGTGATCGGATAGCGCCGGTCGCGTCCGAAGGCCCGGGGCGTGATCTTCACACCCGGGGGTGCCTGGCGCCGCTTATATTCCGCCACATACAGCAACCGCGCGATCCGGTCGACCTCGTCGCGGTCGAAGCCCTGCTCGACCAGCACCCGGTGCGGCAGTTCCTTCTCGACCAGCCCTTCAAGGATCGCGTCCAGGCGCTCATAGGGCGGCAGGCTGTCCTCGTCCTTCTGGTCCTCGCGAAGTTCGGCCGATGGCGGCTTGCTGATCACCCGTTCCGGCATCACCGGCCCGTCGGGGCCAAGCGCGCCCTCGGGCCGGTTGCCGTTGCGCCAGCGCGACAGCTCGAACACCGTCAGCTTATAGACGTCCTTCAGCACCGAATAGCCGCCGCACATATCGCCATACAACGTCGCATAGCCGACCGACATCTCGGATTTGTTGCCGGTGGTCAGCACCATGTCGCCGAATTTGTTGCTCAGCGCCATCAGGGTCACGCCGCGGATGCGCGACTGGATGTTCTCTTCCGTCACGTCGGGGCCACGGTCGCCGAACACCGGCGCCAGCATGGTCGAAAACGCCTGCACCGCCGGCTCGATCGGAATTTCATCCAGGCGGACGCCGGTCAGGCGCGCGCATTCGGCCGCGTCGTCCAGGCTGTCACGGCTGGTATAGCGCGACGGCATCATCACCGTCCGCACCCGGTCCGGTCCCAGCGCATCGACCGCCACCGCCAGCGACAAGGCGCTGTCGATCCCGCCCGACAGGCCCAGAACCACGCCCGGAAACCCGTTCTTGTTGACGTAATCGGCCAGCCCCAGGGTCATGGCGGCATAGATCGCCTCCAGCACCTCGGGCTCGGGCGCGATCTCGCCGGCCTCGGCACAGACCTCGCCGGCTTCCGACCGCCGGATACGGGCCAGAATCGACCCGCTCACCCAGGCCGGCGCCTGCACCTTCAGCGACCCGTCGCGATCGAGCATGAAGGACGCGCCGTCGAATACCAGTTCGTCCTGTCCGCCGACCAGATTGACATAGGCCAGCGGCAGGCCGGTCTCGTGAATGCGGGCCACCGCGTGCGCCAGGCGCTGGTCGCGCTTGTCGACCTCATACGGGCTGCCATTGATCACCAGCAGGAATTCGGCGCCGCTTTCCGCCAGGCATTCGGCGCTGTCGGCGCGCCACATATCCTCGCAGACCATCAGCCCGACCCGCCAGCCGCGGATCATCACCGGCCCGGCCGGCGGGGCCAGATCGAACACCCGCACCTCGTCGAACACGCCGTAATTGGGCAGCGCATGCTTGCGCACCACCCCGGTGATCCGGCCATCGTCCAGCACGAAGGCGGCGTTGTACAGCCGGCCATCGTCATCGGCCAGCGGTGCCCCCACCACCATCGCCGGCCCACCATCGGTGGTCGCTGCCGCCAGCCGGTCCAGGTTCTGGCGCACGGCGCGCATGAAGGCGGGCTTGCGCACCAGATCTTCCGGCGGATAGCCGACCAGGGCCAGTTCCCCGGCCACACAGATATCGGCGCCCTGTTCCGCAGCACGCCGGCGTGCCTCCAGCAAGCGCTCGGCATTGCCGTCGACATCGCCGACCACGGGGTTGATCTGGGCCAGGGCCAGGGTCAGAAGCTGGGTCATGATCGGATACCGATATCAGATGTGTGTGCCGGCGGAACGGGCGATATCCGGGCGCGTCACCGACGCGGGCGACGCGAGGGCAGCAGGAATTCGCGGCCGACCTTCACGCTCTCGCGCCCGTCATAGGACACGATATCGGCAGTGGCATAGGTTTCGCTCCACTTCTCAGGCAGGAACGACCCGGTGCCGACCACGTCGATCGGGGCCTCGACGCTGCCCATCACCCGGCATTTCTCGGGGCCGAAGCCGCTTGAGGCCACGATCCGCACCTTGTCGAACCCGGCGTCGTCCAAAGCGTTCCGCATCTGGAAGATCGCCGCCGCCGAAACCCCCGGCCCCAGCAGCCATTTCAGTTCGGTCTCGCTGCGATAACGGCGGATCGCATCCGGACGGTTGCGCTCCAGCGCTTCATAAGACAGCGCCGGATCGAGCCCTTCGAGGAAGCGGCCGCCATGCGTGTCCAGGCGCACCGACAGCTTGCCCGCTGCCGCCATTTCGGGGAAACGCCGGCAGACGGTCAGCGCATCGGTGATTTCCGCGCCATAATAATCGACCAGCACGGTCAGCGCATCGCCGGGGAAGGTGTCGACGAACATTTCGGCCGCCCGCAGCGTCGATCCGGCATAGCCGATCAGGGCATGGGGCATGGTGCCGAAGCCATGGGCATTGCCGAAATGCACCGCGGTTGCGTCGGTCGCGTTGCCGACGAAGCCCACGGCCCCCTCGGCCTGGGCGGCGATCGACCCGACGCTGGCCGCATAGGCCATCATTTCGGCCATTTCGGCACCGGCGCAATGGCGGGCATCCATGGCCAGGAACGCGGCCCTGGGCAGTGCCACCGCCATGCTCCAGGCGTAATAGGCGGCAACGCAGGGTGCGCCGATCCGCTGAAGATACACCGTCTCCAGTTCCACCAGCGCCGACATCGGCCCGGTCAGATACATCAGCGGCTCGCCGGCGCCGACCCACGAGCCTTCTTCGTGGCATGGCTCGATATTGATCTCCACCCCGCGCAGCCGCGCCATCGCCTCGATCCAGTCGATGGCAAGCTTCAGCGTCGCCAGCACCGGGCGGCGCATGAACACGGCATAGGTCACGCTGCGGTCGCCGAAGCGTTCGACGATCCGACGCGTCCGCTTGAAGTAGACGTCGGTATAGGCGGCGACGAAGTCGTTGCTCGCGGGCATGCGAAGCCTCGGCGGTTCAGTGCCTTCTGCGGCAGGATCCTGAAAGGACGGGGCGGCCGCAGCGGTGTCGCTGGCGGCCGCTTCCGGCACAGGGCCGGGCCCGACCCGGTTGGTCACCGGACGCCACCGGCAGCGGCGACGGCCGCCTGCGGCAGCCCCAGACGTTCGCGACGCAGGGCATCGGCGATCTGGAAAGCCAGCTCCAGGCTTTGTTCGGCATTCAGGCGAGGATCACAATGGGTGTGATAGCGATCGGCCAGACCATACTGGTCCAGCGCGCGCAGGCCGCCGACGCATTCCGTGACGTCCTGACCGGTCATCTCGAAATGCACGCCGCCGGCATGGCTGCCCTCGGCCTGATGAACGGCGAAGAAGCTGCGGACTTCCGACAGCACCCGGTCGACCGACCGGGTCTTGTAACCGGTTTCGGTCTTCATGGTGTTGCCATGCATCGGATCGCAGGACCACACGACCTTGCGGCCCTCCCCCTCCACCTTGCGCACCAGCGCCGGCAGCTTGTCGCCAACCTTGTCGGCGCCCATGCGCACGATCACGGTCAGGCGCCCGGGCTCGTTTTCCGGGTTCAGCACGTCGATCAGCCGCAGCAATTCGTCCGGGTCCATCGACGGCCCGGCCTTCACGCCGATCGGATTGCTGATCCCGGCCAGGAACTGGACATGCGCCCCGCCGAGCTGCCGGGTGCGGTCGCCGATCCACAGCATATGGGCGGCACAGCCATACCAGTCGCCAGACGTGCTGTCGACGCGGGTCAGCGCCTGTTCATAACCCAGCAGCAGGGCTTCGTGGCTGGTGAAGAAATCGGTCTGGCGCAGTTGCGGCGCGGTCTCGGAATTGACCCCGCATGCCGCCATGAAATCGAGCGCATCGGAAATCCGCTCGGCGGTCGCCCGATAGCGTTCGGCCTGTTCGGATCCACCGACAAAGGCCAGGTTCCATTTGTGCACCAGATGCAGATCGGCGAAACCGCCCTGGGCAAAGGCCCTGAGCAGGTTCAATGTCGCCGCCGACTGGTTATAGACCTTCACCAGCCGGTCCGGATCGGGCCGGCGGGCGGCCTCGTCGAACTCGATGCCGTTGACCATGTCTCCGCGATAGGACGGCAGCGACACGCCATCGCGCACTTCCATGTCGTCGGAGCGCGGCTTGGCGAACTGCCCCGCCATCCGGCCCACCTTCACCACCGGCATGCCGGCGCCATAGGTCAGCACCACCGCCATCTGCAACAGCACCCGGAAGGTGTCGCGGATGTTGTTGGGGCTGAATTCGGCGAAGCTTTCGGCGCAGTCGCCGCCCTGCAGCAGAAAGGCGCGGCCCTCGGCGACACCGGCGAGCTGCGCCTTCAGCCGCCGGGCCTCACCGGCGAAGACCAGCGGCGGATAGCCTGCAAGCTCGGCCTCGACGCGGGCAAGATGCGCCGGATCGTCGTAGGTGGGCTGCTGCTTGATCGGCAGCGCGCGCCAGCTTTGCGGGGTCCAGTTGGCAGGCATCGGGTGCAGGTCCTCGCGGGCGTCGGGATCGGCGGACCGATCGGAAGAGACGACTTGTGGTGTAGGCAGGATGGGACGCACAGGTACCGGTGGATGACACGACCGTGCATGACGCGATCTGCCCGGCACGGGTACCGCCATGCCGGGTCAGGAACCTATACCGCCGCACCCCTTGCTTTTCAAACAAAAGGCGGGTGCGGCAGCCAAAACCGGCGGCAGATGATGTCGCAACAATCGGCGCCGCAAACCATCACCTCACAAAATATCCACCCCGCCATATTGTGCGGTGCGGAAAGATCAGTCCGTCGCCGGCGCGCGCATGGTGACGAATTCCTCCGCGGCACTGGGATGCAGCGCGATCGTCTCGTCGAACTGCTTCTTGGTGGCGCCGCAGGTGATCGCCACCGCCAGCGACTGGATGATCTCGGCGGCGTCGTCGCCCACCATATGGGCACCCAGAACCCGGTCGCTGGCCGCATCCACCACCAGCTTCATCAGAATCCGGGTCTCGCGGCCGGTCAGGGTGTGTTTCATCGGCCGGAACCGCGCCCGGAAGATCCGGATCGAGGCATACATCCGCCGCGCCGCCTCTTCGGTCAGCCCCACAGTGCCGATCTGCGGCGTGCAGAACACGGCCGTCGGCAGGGTGTCGTAGCGCAGCTTATAGCCATTGTCGTTGTACAGCCGCTCGGCCAGCGACCGCGCCTCGGCAATGGCGACCGGCGTCAACTGGAATCGGTCGGTGACGTCGCCGACCGCATGGATCGACCGGATATGGGTCTCGAACCTGTCATTGACCACGATCGCGCCGTTGTCGCGGGTGTGGATGCCGATCGCGTCCAGCCCCAGCGCGGCCGTATTCGGCACCCGGCCGGTCGCGAACATGACAAGGTCGGTCTCCAGCACCTCGCCCGAGGTCAGGGTGACCGCAAATCCCTCGGCCAGCCGGTCGATGCGCACCGGCTCGACATGGCGACGGAAATCGATGCCGCGCGCCGCCATCTCGCCGGCCACCGCCTCGCGGACATCGCCGTCGAAGCCGCGCAGGATCTGCTCCGAGCGCAGCACCAGCGTGGTCGCGGCCCCCAATGTCGACAGGATGGAGGCAAATTCCGTGGCGATATAACCACCGCCGATGATCACGATCCGCCCCGGCAGTGCCGGCAGGTCCAACGCCTCGTCCGAGGTGATGACATGCTCGATCCCGGGGATCTTGGGCAGATAGGGGTGGCTGCCGGTCGCGATCAGGATGTTCTCGGCCGTGACGGTCCGGCCGTCCACCTCGACCTCATGGGGGCCCGTCACACGGCCGCGGCCGCGCAGCACGGTCACGCCGGAATTGGCCAGCATCTGTTCATAGATGCCTTCCAGCCGCACCAGTTCGCGATTCTTGGTCTCGATCAGGCGCCCCCAGTCGTGGCGCGCGCCGTCGATCGTCCAGCCGAAGCCCCTGGCATCCTCGATCTCGTCGCGGAACCGCGCGCCATAGACCAGCAGCTTTTTCGGCACGCACCCTCTCAGCACGCAGGTGCCGCCCACCCGGCCCGCCTCGACGATGGCGACGCGTGCGCCATATTCCGCCGCGCGGCGGGACCCCGCGACGCCACCCGAACCGGCGCCGATGGTGAGCAGGTCATAATCGTACATAGGTTTGCGTCTCCTGGTGCGTCCGGTTGCGGGATGGCGGCGTTCAGGGCCCGCCCGCCGGCTGCATGTGCAGGCCGGCCGGCGGGGTTATGGACGTCACATCCCGGCTCAGGCGCCAATGCCGCCGATCAGGGCATATTTCACTTCAAGATAGTCTTCGATGCCATATTTCGAGCCTTCGCGGCCCATGCCGCTTTCCTTGACGCCGCCGAACGGGGCAACCTCGGTGGAAATCAGGCCCTCATTGATGCCGACGATGCCATATTCCAGGGCTTCCATCACCCGGAACACCCGGCCGACATCACGGGTATAGAAATACGAGGCCAGACCGAACTCGGTGTCGTTGGCATAGCCGACGGCTTCCTTCTCGTCGTCGAAGACGAAAATCGGAGCCACGGGGCCGAAGATCTCCTCGCGCGACAGCCGCATGTCCTGCGTGGCGCCAAGCAGGATGGTCGGCTTGTAGAACCGGCCGCCCAGTTCATGCCGGCCACCACCGATCACGACCTCGGCGCCCTTCGACGTGGCGTCCGCCATCAGCTCGTCGACCTTGTCGGCCGCGGCATCATCGATCAGCGGCCCCAGAACCACGCCGGCTTCCAGGCCGTCGCCCACCTTCATCTGCGCCACGCGCGCCGCCAGCTTGTCGGCGAAGGCCTTGGCCACGCCGCGCTGGACATAGAACCGGTTGGCGCAGACGCAGGTCTGACCGTTGTTGCGGTATTTCGACGCGATCGCGCCTTCAACCGCCGCATCCAGATCGGCATCGTCGAACACCAGGAACGGCGCGTTGCCACCCAGTTCCATCGACACTTTCTTCACCGTGGCGGCGCATTGTTCGATCAGCACCTTGCCCACCTCGGTGGACCCGGTGAAGGTCAGCTTGCGCACGATCGGGCTGGCGGTGATGGCGCCGCCGATCTCGCGGGCCGAACCGGTGACGATGTTGATCACGCCCCTGGGGATGCCGGCCTCTTCGGCCAGCACCACCAGGGCCAGGGCGGTGAACGGGGTCTGGGATGCCGGCTTGCAGACCAGGGTGCAGCCGGCGGCCAGCGCCGGCCCGGCCTTGCGGGTCAGCATCGCGGCCGGGAAGTTCCACGGCGTGATGGCGGCGACCACGCCCACCGGTTCCTTGGTGACGATGATGCGGCGGCCGGCGGCGAAGGTCGGGATCACGTCGCCATAGACGCGCTTGCCCTCTTCGGCGAACCACTCGATGAAGGATGCGGCATAGGCCACCTCGCCCTTGGCCTCGGCCAGCGGCTTGCCCTGTTCGGTGGTCATGATCCGGGCGATGTCGTCCTGATGCGCCATAATCAGGTCGAACCATTTGCGCAGCAGGCCGGCGCGTTCCTTGCCGGTCTTGGCGCGCCAGGCCGGCAGGGCCGCGTTCGCGGCATCGATCGCGCGCAGGGTTTCGGCCTCACCCATCTTCGGCACCCGGCCGATGGTGGCCCCCGTCGCCGGATTGTCGACCGAAAGCGTGGCACCGCTATCGGCGCCCACCCAGGCGCCGTCGATATAGCACGCCTCGCGCATCAGGTTTTTGTGCGAGAGCTGGATCACCTGTCGTCCTCCCTGGAGTACCATACATGCACGGTTGGCCGCCGGGCGCATGTCTCCCCGGCGTTCGTGCACGAAACTTCGCCGATATCCGGACCAGCGGCGCTTGAAGCGGCCCGGATGCGGCATCAGACTATATGGCGACCAGGGCTGCGGCAAGGAAGCCCCACATGCCGTGGACCCTGCCATGCAGGGACAGCATCCATCTTCAGGAAACAGGATCACATCACATGCCCAGGCACGACGACCGCTTGCTGGCCGCCCGCCCCCGGCGCATGACCATCCGTCTTCGGCGCCTCGCCGCGGGCGTGATACTGGCGGCCTCGGCGGTTCTGCCCCTCTCCCCCGCCGTTCGGGCGGCCGATACACCCCCCTCATCGGACGAACAGAGCCGCCTGTCACGGGAAGCCGACCGCCTGGGTCGCGCCGCCGATGACGCGGCCGAGGCCGCACGCGCCGCCGCCGAGGCCGCGGCCGACCGCATGCAGCGGCTGTGGAACGGCCTGCCCCGCTATTCAGCCCCCGAGATCGACGAAGACGGCAGCGTCATCATCCGCCGCCTGCCCGATCGTGACACGCCCCTGGAAGGCGACACACCCCTGGAAGGCGACACGCCCCCGGATGAGCGCGAGGGCGAGCGGCCCGATCGCGGCCCCGACGCCCCGTCGCCAAAGAAGGTGACGCCGCCGCTGACATCGGTCTGATCCCTGTCAGCCTGACCCTTCTGATCCCTGTAAGCCCGACCCGTGATCGTCGCTCGATATCATCGCCATGAAACTGTCCGCATCGATGTCCACAGGCGTCAGATCGAACAGGCGCAGCGTGATCCGGTCGAGCGACGGCCCGACCATGAGCCCCCCGGCCGGTGCCGCACGAAGACCCATCAGGCGCTGAGCCGACGGATCACGCAAGGCATGACCGGCCACCACCATCCAGCGGCCTCTGATGGACTGCGCCACACGCTCCCAGAACCAGGTGGCCCCGGCGGCGCGGCGGAGGTCGTCCTGCGTCAGCACCAGCGTCGATGGCGCGGTGACCGACCCGTCGATCTTGAAGATCACCGGCCCGTCGCCGCCCGGTCGCGCGGGCCACGTCTTGCCATACCCATCGTCCAATGGGGTCAGAATGATCGGGGTCAATCCCTGCTGGTCACAGGCACGCTCGAACAGGTCATCATAATTGGTGGTGAAAATGACCGGCGTGCGGCGCACGGCAATCAAATGCGCGAGGGTCGGCGACACCGACTGAGGGGGCGACATGGCCTGACACAGCCGCTCAACCACCGCGTCGCGTCCGAGATCATGCTCGGCCACCGTCAGAACATCGTGGAAGTCCCGGTGGGTGCCCATGACGGATCCACCATGTCGGGCAGCCAGAGCGTCCAGCAACAGGCGCCACAGAACCTGGATGCCTGGATAGCCCGCACGAAGCGACATGCCGGCGCCAGCCAGCAGCACCGCCTGTTGCGGATCAAAGCCGGCGGCGCGTGCCGTGTCGACCGCCGCGCGTGCCGCAGCAATCGATGACGGCGTGGGCACAGACCATCGCATGGCGTCCAGAATGCCGGCCACCGTGGTGCCGCCCGGAAGCATGGGCAGCAGCCCACGCGCCAGCCCCGCAAGCAGAGGCCACGCGGCCGCCGATAGTCGCGCTGCTCCATCTTCCGGCCCCGCGGAACGGGCCATCCCGACCGCAGCCCCGTGCGCTGCGGTCAGCGCCGTGTCGCGTTCCCTCGTCAGGGTGCGCAGAAAACTGCTCTCATACAGATCCATGATCGCATCGCGGACCGCGTCGCCCAGATCCTCCGCCAGATCGAATTGCCTGACGAATGCGCCCGTCTCCCAGGAGCCGACCGCCTCGCGAAACGCGTCACGTCGTCTGGCGTCATCCTCGCCGCGCACCGGCGCCAACGGCGGTCGCTTCTGGAATGGCAGGACAACCAGCCCCTTTTCGCGGGCGCGCTCATATTCCATATGGGTGACCGAAATGCCACGGCCGGCGCCAGGCCCCGTCTGGGGGATGTATCCGTATGACTCGCCCTGAAGAAGAATGAAGAGGTGGCAATCGTCGATCGCGGCACAGATCGTATCCCACGACCGGCCGCCATCCGGCGACATGGTCTCAGCATTGAGCGGCTGGATATTCGCCGCTTCAAGCGCGCGCACCACGCTTCTGCGCTCGTTGCGCAGGTCCGTCATCGTGCTGCTGATGAAGGCGCGCAACCGCCCCGCCATGACCCGACCCTCCACATCCATTGCGGAATGCCATCATAACGCAGGGCTCAGGCCTCCGACGACACGCAAGTCACCCCGCCTCCACCAGCGGCAGAGCCGGCGTGATCGCGCCGCGGCACGTGCCGAAGCCGATGCGATAGTCATCGAACTGCGCATGGCCTGAAAGGCTGATCGTGTCGCCATCCTCAAGGAAGGTCCGCAGGGTGCCGTCCGCCAGAGGCAACGGCGTCGCGCCGTTCCAGGTGAGTTCCAGCAGGCAGCCGCGATTCTCCGGCTCAGGGCCTGAAACCGTGCCCGATCCCAGAAGATCGCCGACCCGCATGGCGCAACCATTGATCGCATGGTGGCAAAGCTGCTGGGCCAGCGAGAAATACATGCGGCCATAATTGGTCCGGGTGATCTGTGTCAGGCTGCCGTCCGGCGTGATCAGGTGGGCCGCCAGATCGATGTCGAAATGGGTCGGGCCCCGATCGGCCAGATAGGGCAAGAGCGGCGCATGGCGCTCAGGCGCCGCACAGCGTGCCTCCGCCAGTGCCTCGCGCATCACGATCCACGGCCCGATCGTGGTCGCGAAGCCCTTGGCCTGGAACGGCCCCAGCGGCCGCGCCTCCCAGGCCTGAATGTCCCGCGCCGACCAGTCGTTAAGCAGGACATAGCCGAAGATCATCTGATCGGCCTGCGCCAGATCGACCGGCCTGCCATGCGGGTTGGCAATGCCGACCACCGCGCCGAGCTCCAGTTCGAAATCCATCCGACCCGACGCAGCGAAAACCGGCGCCTCCGCGCCGGCAGGCAGGATCTGGCCCCATGGCCGACGGATATCCGTGCCCGAGACCACCACCGTCGAGGCGCGGCCATTATAACCCACCGGCACATGCACCCAGTTCGGGGCCAGATCATCGGCGCCGCGCAGCGCCTTGCCGGCATTGCGGGCATGATCTTCGCTGGCGAAGAAATCGGTATATTCCGCCACCACCAGCGGCAGATGCAGGCACAACCCGGCCATGGCAACCAGCGCCGGCCTCACCTGCGCCTCGACCGGGGCGCCGTCGACAAGCAGCCCGGTCACGATCCTGCGGAACCGCGCCCAGACATCCGGCCCCAGGGCCATGAACGCATTCCACGACGGCTCGTGGAACACCGCCGGCAGACCGTCAAGCAGGCCCAGATCCTCCAGCATCGCCAGATCCAGCACCATGTCGCCGATCGCGACACAGCAGCGCGGTGCCTCGCTGCCCCGGCTGAACACGCCGCAGGGCAGATTGTTCAGCGGGAACGGCGTTTCAGGATCATTGGCTGAGGCAACCCAGCTCACCAGGCGTTTCGACATCTTTCTCAGTGTCCTTCCGGCGGTCCGAAGACCGGTTGTTCAGCAGCGTGCGCCCGCGATCCCGCGGGTGATGAAATCGACCAGATGCGCCCGCATGTCGGCCCGCGCGGATATCGAGCAGGCGCCATCCGAAAGGCGCTCGATCCGGCGTTGCTCGTCACGCTGGCTGACCGAGATCAGCACCGTGCCGACCATGAAGTTATAGAACCAGCAGACCTCGGCATGGCTCAACGCCGGCACCGATGCCTGGATGGCCGCGATATAACGCCGGGCCATGCCATCCAGCTCGGCCGCGATCAGATTCGATGTCCATTCGGTGGGCATCAGGCGGTTCTTCAGGATCAGATTGGCGAGCAGCCCGCCCTCGGCCGGCGTATCCTCGCGGAAATAGCCGCTGACGAAACTGTCGACGATCTCGCGGATCGCCACGCGCTCGCCGCGCGCCTGCGCCGCCGTCTCCAGCGCGGTCAACTGATCCAGGCGATACTGGGCGCTGCGCCGCGCCACCTGCTGGAAGACATCGACCGCCAGCTTGTCCTTGCTGCCGAAATGATAATTGACCGCCGCGACGTTCAGGCCGGCGCCGCGCGCGATATCGCGGGTCGTCACGCTGTCGACGCCCCGCTCGCTGATCAGCATGCGAGCCACCAGCCGGATCTTCTCCTTCGGTCCGTCGGCGGCCTTCAGCGCGTCGCTGTCCTTCAGCCCATCCACGTCCGGCAGGTCTTCGGGTCGATGCTGCATGTCGGTCATGATGCGGTTCCGGTCGCTCGTTTCATGACCTTGGAATATGCGCTCGACGACCCGGCCATGTCGTCGCGGGTTTTCTCCACCCGCTCGGCGATCTCGCGGAACGCGTCGTTCGACCGCTGCCGCAGGCCGTCATAATCCACCCCGACCAGCCTGCCATCGCGTTTCACCACCGCGCCATCGACCAGAACCGTGCCGGCATCGCCGGGCCGGGATTGCAGCAGCAGCATCGCGACCGGATCGCCCATCGGCATCATGTTCAGGCCCCGGGTCGAGAACAGCGCGATATCGGCACGCGCGCCCTTGCGCAAACGGCCGACCTCGCCGCCCAGCCGCATGGCATTGGCGCCACCCTCGGTGCCGAAGCGCAAGGCATCGCGCACCGTCAGCCGGATCCGGTCGGGCACCACGCCCCGGTCCAGCACCGTCTGGTTGTCGATCGCGCGGGCGGTCTGAAGCGCCAGCCGCATCTGCGTCAGCATGTCGCCGCCATTGTTCGAGGCGATATCGACACCGAAGCTCGGCATGCCGCCCACACTCAACAGCCGGTTCGTGACCGGAAATCCCATCCCCATCTGCATCTCGGTTTCCGGCGTGATCGACACGCCCCCGCCCGATGCCACCACCTGCGCCAGCTCGCCGTCATCGCACATATTGCCGTGGACATGCAGCATGTCCGGCCCCAGCCGGCCGCGCCGCGCCAGATCGGCGATGCCATGGGGCGACCCGAAGGTGCCGACATGCAGGGTGATCAGCGCGTCATGGCGCCGGGCGACATCGATCTCGGCATCGGTCAGATCGGCGGCGACCAGCCCGAATTCGGTCAATGCGATACCGAAATCCAGCAAGGACCCCGCTGTCGACCGGAAGCTGCGCGCGACCTCATCGGCATGGCGCAGCCGCTCGTCGTGACTGCCGAATCCGCGATCACGGGTCGGCACGTCATAGAAGCCATAGCAGAAAACGCCCCGGATGCCGGCATCGGTCAGGCCCTGGATGGCCGCTTCGGCATGGGCCGGGCTGTTCATCAGATGCGAGAAGTCGCACACCGTGGTCACGCCGGTATCCAGCGCCTCCAGCGCGCCGACCAGATTGGCCAGATAGATATGGTCGGGCGTATAGGACGTGGCATAGCCCACCCGGATCTCACGGACATAGTCGACCAGCGACCAGTCGGCCGCGACACCGCGGATCGCCGTCTGCCAGACATGGCGATGGGTATCGACCATGCCGGCGACCGCGATCGCGCCCTCGCCGTCGATCACCTCGGCGCCCGGGGCCTGAATGGCGGCCTCGACAGCCGCGATCCGGCCGTCACGCACCAGAATGTCGCGCGCCTCAGGCCAGGCCTGCGACGCCAGATCCGGATCGGCCACATAGACGTTCTTGATCAGAATTTCGTTCGGCAACGGATGGTCCCTCCTCGGAATGCCGGCTCAGGATATCGGCGCGCGAGCCATCAAGCAATAGCTTCAATCACATGATTCAAACAAGCGCTTTACATCGGCCCACAGGTCACTTACCAATTCCGTCAGGCATAACCGCCAAAGGCCGGGATACGCGTATCCGGCTGAAAAAGGCGAGAAACAGGGGGATATGACCCATGAAGCTTCCACGCATCGCAGCCACCCTTGCCGGGGTGCTCATGGCCGGGCAGGCCATGGCGCAGGACGTCATCGACCTGAAATTCGCGGTCTTCACGCCCGAGCAGGAGATCACCTATCAGGAAGCCATCAAGCCCTGGGTCAAGGCCGTGGAAGAGGCATCGGGGGGCGCGGTCAAAATCCAGCTCTATCCCGGCGGCATTCTGGGGCGTGACGGGTCGAAGCAGATCAAGCTGCTGAACGACGGGGTCGCCGACATCGCCTTCATCATCCCGGCCTATAACCCCGGCCTGTTCCCCGACAACTGGGTGGTCGAACTGCCCGATACCTCGCAGACCGCAACTGAAGGCTCGGTCGCGTTCTGGCGCATGGTCGACGGCGGAAAACTGCGCGGCTATCAGGATTTCGAGGTTCTGAGCATGGTCGCGACCTCGCCCTATTTCCTGCACGGCAACGAGCCGATGAACCAGATCGGGGATCTGAAGGGCCAGAAGATCCGGATCGCCGGCAAGCTTGAGCAGCAATGTGTCGAGGCGCTTGGTGGCGTGCCGGTCGGCATGCCGATCACCAAGATTCCGGAAAGCCTGAGCCGCGGCATCATCGACGCCACCCCGATGCACTATGCCGCGCTCTATGCCTTCGGCATGGCGAGCGCCACGACATATCACTATCAGAGCGCCCTGGGTTCGATGCCCTTCGGCTTCGTCATGCCCCGGCAGCGCTTCGACGCCTTGCCGGAGGTGGTCCGCAACGCCATGCGCGACGCCGGTGGCGAGAAGCTTGCCCGGATCTTCGGCGCGGCCATGGACGCCGAAAATCAGCGTCGGCTGGACGAGACCCTGGCCACGGCCGGTCAGACCGTCGTGGTGCCGTCCGATGACGACAAGGCCGCATGGTCGGCGGTGATGGCCGATTGCTCGGGCGACTTCGTGGCGGGCCAGGACAATGGCGCCGCGCTGGCCGACGCTTTCAAGGCGGAACTGGCACGGATCCGCGCCGAGTGACCCCAGGGATCGGAGCCTCAGAGATGACCATCCTCCGTCTGGGCGAGATCAACGTCACCTGCACCCGGATCATCGCCTTGTTCGGCCTCGCCGCCCTGCTGGTCATCGCGATCGCGACCCTGGCCGACGTGCTGTCGCGCTGGCTGGCGGATGCGCCGATCGCCGGCGTCTATGACCTGTCCACCCTGTTCATCGCCGTCGCGATGGCGGCCTGCTTCCCGGCCGCCATCGCCCAGCGGCAGAACATCACAGTCACCTTCCTGGCCGATCGGATGCCGCGCCGCATACAGCGCCTGTTCGACGTCTTCGCCGAAGTGATGACGCTCGCCTTCTTCGCGCTGCTGGCGTGGCAGTTGGTGGTCTACACGCAGGAACTGATCGACAGCGGCGAGACCTCGTTCATCCTGACGGTGCCGATCGCGCCCTGGTGGATGGCGGCAACGGCGCTCTTTGCCCTGTGCGTGCCGGTCCAGGCGGTCGTCGTCGCGGTCGCCATGCACGATCTTGCAACCGGTGCGGCAAAGCCGACCAGCTTCGATCAGGGGGGCGCCTGATGGATCCGTTGACCACGGGTGCGCTGGGGCTGGCGCTGATGTTCGCGCTGATCCTGGTGCGGGTGCCGATCGGCATCGCCATGGGCATGGCCGGTTTCATCGGTTATGCGGTGCTGGGGGGCGTGAAGCCGGCGCTGAGCATTCTGGTCTCGGAACCGGCCGGGATCATCGCCAATTACGAATTCGCGGTGATCCCGCTGTTCCTGCTGATGGGCAGTTTCGCCACCGCGGGCGGCCTGTCGGCCGAGATCTACCGGCTGGCCCATGCCTTTGTCGGTCATCGGCGCGGCGGCCTCGCCATCGCCACCATGGGCGGATGCGCCCTGTTCGGTGCGGTCTGCGGATCGTCGCCCGCAACCGCCGCCACCTTCGGCCGGGTGGCGCTACCGCAGATGCTCGACCGCGGCTATGCGCCCTCCTTCGCCACCGGCTGCATCGCCGCCGGCGGCACGCTCGGCGCGCTGGTTCCGCCATCGATCATCATGATCATCTATGCGGTGCTGGCCCAGGTGTCGATCCTCGACGTCTTCGTCGCGGCGGTCATCCCGGCCATCATCGCGGTCGTGTTTCATGCCATCGCCATCACGATCTACACCCGGCTGGCGCCCGGCGCCGGCCCGGCCGGCCCGCGCACCGGCTGGCCGGAGCGGTCGCGGGTTCTGCGCGATAGCTGGGCGGTCATCGTGCTTCTGGTCAGCGTGATCGGCGGCATCTATGGCGGCATTGTCACGGTGAACGAGGCGGCGGCGGTCGGTGCCTGCTTCACGCTCTTTCTCGCCATCCTGCGCCGGCGCCTGACCTGGCGGAGCTTCCTTCAGGCGTTGGGAGAGACCGCCGCCAACACCGCCGTGATCTATCTGATCATCTTCGGCGCCTCGATCTTCGCCTATTTCTTCACCATCAGTGGCGCACCGCAGGTTCTGGTGGCCACGATCGGCGGCCTCGATGTCCCGCCGCTGGTGATCATCTTCGCCCTGCTGGTGATGTATCTGGTGCTGGGATCGGTGTTCGAGACCGTGTCGGCGATGCTGATCACCCTGCCCTTCGTGCTGCCACTGGTGGTGTCGCTGGGCTACGACCCGGTCTGGTGGGCGATCGTGAACATCGTGGTGATCGAACTCGGCATGATCACGCCACCGATCGGGCTGAACGTCTTCGTCCTCAAAGGCGTGGCCGGAAACATCCCGCTGTCGACGATCTTCCGCGGTGTCTCGATCTTCGTGGCGTCCGACATCCTGCGGCTGATCCTGCTCGCCGTCTTCCCGGTCCTGTCACTCTACCTGCTGGGGCTCTGATCCGCCCGGCGTTCACACGCCCCGCACCCCTTCTTCAGATATGGATACACGGACATGCTCAAGACCATCCGCCGGATCGTCACGACCAACACCGCTGACGGGCGCTCGCGTATCCTGTCGGACGGCCCATCGCCGCATGTGCTTGAAAGCGCGCCGTCGCGTGGCCTGATCGACATGTGGGCGATGACGGCCCACGGCCCCGACACCGAAACCCCTGACGGCGCCGAGCGCCCGATCGTTCTGGCCCCGGCGGCAGGCGGCAACACCTTCCGCATCTTTCAGCTTCCACCGGCCGGCAGCGGCGATGGCGACCGGGTGCTGTCGGCCAGTGTCTTCGAGCGCATGGGGGCTGCCGATGCCCATGATGCCGGTGGCCGACACCCGAACATGCATTGCACGCGGTCGATCGACTACATCGTCCTGCTGTCGGGCCGGGTGAAGCTGATCCTCGACGAGGACGAAACGATCCTGGAGCCGTTCGACGTCGTCATCCAGCGTGAGACCAACCATGCGTGGGAAAATCTGTCGGACCATCCGGCGCAGCTCATCGCCGTCCTGATCGACACGTCGCGCACCGCATGAGCACCTGGCGGGGGGGGGGGGGGGGGGGGGGCGCCCCCCCCCCCCCCCCCCCCCCCCCCCCCCCCCCCCCCCCCCCCCCCCCCCCCCCCCCCCCCCCCCCCCCCCCCCCCCCCCCCCCCCCCCCCCCCCCCCCCCCCCCCCCCCCCCCCCCCCCCCCCCCCCCCCCCCCCCCCCCCCCCCCCCCCCCCCGGGGCGGGGGGGGGGGCGGCCCCCGCCCCCCCGCCCCCCTTCACGCCACAGCCACCGCCTCATTCAACCGTCACCGACTTCGCGAGGTTGCGCGGCTGGTCGACATCGGTGCCCTTCAGCACGGCGGTGTGATAGGCCAGCAGTTGCACCGGCAGCGCATACAGCAACGGCGCCACCACTGGATCGACCGTTGGCAGCACCACGATCTCGGCGACCAGATCCGCCAGCCTTGCGGCCCCCGCCTCGTCGGTGATCAGGATCACCCTGCCGCGACGGGCGACGATTTCCTCGATATTCGATGCGGTCTTGTCGAACAGCGGGCCTGACGGCGCCAGCGCCACGACCGGCAGGCCGTCATCGATCAGCGCGATCGGCCCGTGCTTCAACTCGCCGGCCGCATAGGCTTCGGCGTGGATATAGCTGATTTCCTTGAACTTCAGCGCGCCTTCCAGCGCGATCGGAAACGACGTGCCGCGCCCGACATACAGCACGCCGGTCACATGGACCAGGCTTTCGGCGATGCGGCGCATCTGGCTGTCATTGTTCAGCACGTCGGCGACCCGAGACGGCACCTCCGCCATTGCCCGGGTCAGTTTCTGATCGCGGGCATCATCGATGGTGCTGCGGGCACGGCCAAGACCAATGGCAAAACAGGCAAGCGTCACCAACTGACACGTGAAGGCCTTGGTCGAGGCGACGCCGATCTCGGGGCCGGCCTTCGTGCGCAGCACCAGATCGGCTTCACGCGCCATGCTGCTTTCCGGCACATTGACCACGGCAATGGTCACCAGCCCGGCCGCCTTGGCGTGGCGCATCGCCGCCAGGGTGTCGGCGGTCTCGCCCGATTGCGAGATGAACACCGCCACCTCGCCCGCCGTCAACGGCGTGTCGCGGTAACGGAACTCGGATGCCACATCCACATCAACCGGCAGCCGCGCCAGTTGCTCGATCCAGTATTTGGCGACCATGCCGGCATAGGCCGATGTTCCACAGGCAACGATCAGCATCCGGCTGAGAGCCTTGGGGTCGAAGGGCGCGTCCTGCATCTCGATCGTCCCGCGGGCCGGGTCGAGGAAAGTGCGCAGGCTGTCGCCGATCACGGCCGGCTGTTCATAGATTTCCTTCAGCATGAAATGGCGGTGTCCGCCCTTGCCGACGGCGCCGCTCGACAACTCTGTCTGGCGGCGCGGCCGCACCACCTCGGCGCCGGTCGCGTCATAGATGGTCATGGCGGCGCGGGTCAGCACCACCATGTCGCCTTCGTCCAGATAGGTGATTTCGCGCGTGAACGGCACCAGGGCCATAGCGTCCGATCCCAGATACATGCAGCCATCGCCATGGCCGACCGCCAGCGGGCTGCCCCGGCGGGCGCCGATCAGCAGATCCTGTTCACCGGCGAAGACCAGCCCCAGCGCGAAGGCGCCTTCGAACCGCACCAGCGCCGCCTTCACCGCATCGACCGGCGACAGGCCCTGCTCGATCAGCGCGGTGATCAGTTGCGGGATGACCTCGGTATCGGTCTGGCTGGCGAACACCCGGCCGGCGGCCTGAAGCTCGGCGCGCAACTCGCGATAATTCTCGATGATGCCGTTATGCACGGCGGCAACGCGCGCGGTCGCATGGGGATGGGCATTCGCCTCGGTCGGCGCGCCATGGGTGGCCCAGCGGGTATGGCCGATGCCGATATGACCGGTCATGGGCCGGTCCGTCAGCAAGGCGTCCAGCCGGGCGATCCGGCCCTCGGCCCGGCGCCGGCCGATGCCGCCGGCCTCATCCAGAACAGCGATGCCGGCGCTGTCATAGCCGCGATATTCCAGCCGGCGCAATCCCTCGACCAGAATGGCCGACGCATCCGCCGCCCCGACGACGCCCACAATACCGCACATGCCCTGTCACTCCATCGATCTGAACGCCGCAGCGCCCGGCGCCCGGCATATCCCCGGACATCCGTTATCGCCACCGGTCTGGCGTAACAGACCGCAGGCCCCGGCGCCAATCACTTCCCGTTACCGAATGTTGCAGGCCGATGCCCGATCATCAAACCGCAACATCCCTGCGATCACCCGCTTGACAGCCCCGGATCGCGGCCATATAAAGCGCCCACCTCAGGCGGACGGAGCGGCGGACACGGCCGGACCGGACGAACAGACCCTGCGGGCGCGTAGCTCAGCGGTAGAGCACACCCTTCACACGGGTGGGGTCACAGGTTCAATCCCTGTCGCGCCCACCAATTCATCAAAACCCCCGATGCTCCGGCATCGGGGGTTTTGTGTGTCCGCCTGCCGCCTGCCAACGATCACCGACGCCGCGCGCCCACCACCAGCCAGACGCCGGCCGCGGTCAGCGCCATGCCGCACAGGCCCAGAGCGCCCGGCGCCTCGTCGAACAGGATCCAGGCGATCACCGCCGCCGACAGCGGCACCAGATAGAACAGGCTGGCGGTTTCCGAGGCAGCCCCCCGGCGCAACAGCACATAAAGCAGGCTGACGGCACCCAGCGACAGCACCACCGTCAGCCAGACCAGCGCGCCGATGAATTCAGGCGCCCAGTCGACCGCGCGGGTCTCGAACAGCAAGGCCACCGGCAGCAGCACCAGAAACGATGCCACATACTGAATGATCGTGCCGGTGCGCAGATCCTGGCCCGAACAATGGCGCTTCTGAAACAGCGTGCCGACTGTGATCGCGACCAGCGATCCGACCGAAAACAACGGTGCCCAGGCGGGAAAGTCCTGAAACAGCAGGCCGCTTCCGGCGGGCGCGATCTTATCGGCCAGCACCAGCAGAACGCCGGCCAGCCCAAGCAGCAGCCCCGCCCATTGACGCGGTCGCGGCCGTTCGCCCAGCATCGGGATCGCCAGCAGCGCGGTCAGCAGCGGTTGCAGGCCAACGATCACCGCCGCCATAGCCGCCGGCACACCCTGATGGATCGAGATGAACACCCCGCCCAGATAGATGGCATGCATCAATACGCCGGCGATCGCGGCATTCAGCCAGGCACGTGGCCCATGGGGCCAGGGCGCGCGTGTCGCCAGCGCGAACGGCACCATCAAGGCCACCGCCGCGACCATCCGGATCGCCAGGAACGTCGCCGGCTCGGCATGGGGCAGGCCATAGCGGGCGCCGATGAACCCGGTGCTCCACAACAGAACGAACACCACCGGCACCAGCGCGCGCGCCGGGCTGCCGATGACACTGGTCGATGATGGCGCGGCCGCCCCGGAACTGGCCCCGGAACCCGCCTTGGTCGGGCTTTGTCTGGTCATGGCCGGACACTCCGCCCGCCCGGCTGCGCCGTCAAGCCGGATCAGCCGACACGCACCGCAAGTTCGCCGGTGCCATCACCCAGAAGCCGCCAGATCCGCCCCAGAATCCGGGCGTCATGGGCATCATCCAGCCGTTCGCCCGCCGCCAGACACCGGGCACGGATCGATCCTGCGGCATCGGCTTCGGCAATGGCGATCCGGCCGGGGATCACCGCACCCGCCAGCTTCAGCGGCACCCGGCCGGCAAAGGCAATACGGTCGACCATCGGGCGTGCCTCATCATCGCCACCCCAGGCATCCCCGCCAACCAGCGCAGGGGCCGTCGATTTGACCGCGAAGGCGATGGCATCGGCAAAACGGTCGGTGATCCGGCCCTGATCGTCGATGCCGACCACCGCCCCCTTGGCGACCGGGCCGCAGCCGGGCGCCTTGGTGACGTATTCGGCGAAGTCGGCGCCGCTGGCATTGATGGTGCCGGATGCGTTCAACGACCGGCCGGTCACGCTGTTGGCGCGCAGCGACATGGCACAGCCGGCCACACTTCCGCCCGTGCCGGCGACATTGAAGAAGCTGGCGCTGACACCGCCATGGCCGCCGATCATCGCAACCTCCGCCCCTTCCGCGTCGGTCACGCTGCGCAGCCGCAGCATCGCCACCCCCACCTCCACATCCATCATCTCAAGATGGCCGTCGGTGGTCTGGCCGATGTCCCAGCTACGGGCGCTGCCGCCGGTCAGTTGCAGGCGCAGTTTCGGCAGGGTGCTGGTCGACACATGCAGGGCCTGAGCCGGAGCATTGGTGCCGATGCCGATCGCCGGCCGGTCGGCCGGCACCGCCACCCTGTCGCTGCCTTGCGTCGCCAGCACCAGCGGCGCCGCGCCATCGGTCTGCAGTTTCAGCGTGCCCGCCTGCCAGCGCAGCGCCGCCCGTCTGGTGCCTGCCTCGCGCAGGCCCAGCAGGGCCTCACCACCACTATTCACATGCGCCGACATGGCGGCGGCAGTCGCGTGACGCGCCACCACCCCCTCGCCATCCGTGGCGGCGGTATCGCCCACGATCAGCTTCTGGGCCACATCCAGCCGGCCGGTGATGCTGTCGCCCGCTTTGGCCACCTTGCCGGCAAGGGCCGTATCCAGCCCGGTCACCTCGGCCGGAACATGGCTGTGCGCAACCACCGTGGCGGTGACCCAGGCACCGCCACGGCGGGCGATGAAGATCTGCTCGGCCTCGATGAACACGATCCAGCCATCACGCGGCGCGATGAACCGCCAGCCGCCACTGGTCCAGATCGCCAGTTGGCCATCACGCCAGGCCCACAGGCCATTGGCGCCGGTCGAGATCAGATGGGCATCGCCCTCGGCGGGGCTGGATGGCGGCGTGGTCAGGGTCCGGTTCTTCACGGTCATCTGGGCCGCCACATCCAGCAGCGCCAGGGCCTCGTTGTGCTGAACATGCTTCTGCGCCGCGGCGGCACTCAGGAATGGCAAGGTCAGGCGTGGGGTGGTATCGGCCATCGGTTGCGGCCCTCCTTGGGGAAACGGCTTAAGGGTTGACGATCGCCGCCAGCGTCGGGCCGGGGCCGGTGGCGGCGCCGATCTGCGCCACCCTCAGTCCCAGCGTCGCCGGCTGGGTGAAGAAATCGGCGTATTGCTGCGCCGCCGAATAGCTCCAGGCCGTGGCCGCCTCCACGATCACCACCCGCCGCGCGGTGGCGGTGACCGATGCGGTCGTCAGGATCTCAAGCTGATAGCGTTCGCTGGCCTCGCTCATCGGCTCGTCGGCACCATTGGTCCAGTTGGCATGGCGGTCGGCGCGCAGCCATTCGATCCGCACCGAGCCATCGCCCTGGCGCCTGGCGGTGATGCGCGCCGGCGCGAAGGGCCGCAACCCCAGCCCCTGGATGGTGACGGCGCGCGCAGGGCCGGTGCCGCCATCGCCGCTCACCGCCCGGAACCACAGCACCCGCCCGATATCGCCCGGCGCATAGGCCAGCACCGCCAGCCGCGCCGGATCGAGCAGGGTGACCGTCTCGCCGGCGCCATGGC
Source organism: Tistrella arctica (assembly GCF_039630945.1). Taxonomy (NCBI): domain Bacteria; kingdom Pseudomonadati; phylum Pseudomonadota; class Alphaproteobacteria; order Geminicoccales; family Geminicoccaceae; genus Tistrella; species Tistrella arctica. The sequence continues at coordinate 65,746 of NZ_JBBKTV010000001.1, read as the reverse complement.
CCGTGACGGCAGCCTCGGTACCGCGCAGACCTCGCCACAACCGGCTGATCCGCCATATCCCGGTACTCACCCGGGTGATGGCGCCATAGGCCATGATCTCGGCACCGACCAGCGCCAGACTGCGGCCACTTTCGGCATCGGCATCGGTGATGTCGGCCGCGATCCGCCCGTCATCAACGAAATCGACGGTCAGCGTGTTGATGTCGTCGCGAAGCCATGTACTGCCGCCGGCAAGGGTCTGTTGTGCGGCCCCCTGCGCCGCCGGCGCCAGTGCGGCCACCGTCGTCCACGGCCCCGCCGTGCTCGTCGACACCTCGACCCGTGCGGCGCGCAGGCCCCCGCCACCGCCGGTCGCCAGCACCACCAGCCCCGGATCCGGTGCCGGTTCCACAATCGGCGGCAGGTCCAGCACCGTCACATCGGCCAGTCCCTGCACCGGTGCCGGCGCCGCCGTCAGGCTGGCAATCGGTGCGGCCCCCGGTCGCGCTGCCTCATACAAGGCGCCATGATCGGCCACCGCCTCGATCTCGATCAGGCCGGGGGTGCCAAAGGCCATCCGCTCGATCCGCAGCCGGCCGGGAGCCGCTGATGCCGCATCGGGCGCAAGTGCGATCACATCGCCCGGCTCCAGGGCGATATCGCCCCAGCCCAGGCGCAGCCGCCAGCGGTCACGCTCGATCAGGGCGGTATCCGCCAGGGCGCGGGCAATGCCCGTGGCCTCGGCCGCCGTCAGCACCAGCGGCAGTTCCACCGAACGGCGATCCTCGGCCCCGCCCACGGTGCGCCGCGCGCGCGCCAGCCCCGGCCGGCCATCGGCCGCGCCATCGATGAACCCCACCGCAACCTCACGCGGCATCTCGGCCTGCTGGCTGCGGTTACGTTCAACCAGCGGCGGCCGCGTCGCGCCGTCCTCATGCGCCGCCAGCCGGTCGGCCGCCACCGTCGCCGCGATCTCACCACCACGCGGCACCAGTGCCAGGCGTCCGCCACGTTCCACCGCATCCACGAAACAGGCCATCAGCAAGGGTTCGATCGCACTGCGCGCCGATCCGTTGCGTGCCACGACATAGCCCCGCAACGCCATGCCGCTCACCGCGGCAAGGTCCAGCTCGTCGGCATCGACGCCCGCCGCCGCCGCCAGATCGGCCACGGTCGCCGCCAGCTCCGCGGTCTCATCGGGCCGGGTCAGCGCCACCCAGCGGTCGACATAGGCAAAACTGCTCACCGCCTCGATCCACGGCACCGCGATCAGCGACCCGGCGCCGGTGGCAAAGCCTGCCGCCGATGCCGGCTCACCCTCAAGCGCTGCGGTCAGAACCCGGCCGTCGCGGGCGATCAGCGCCAACTGGTTGGCAAACACCACCGCCACGCTGCCATCATCGGTCTGATGCAGCCCCAGCGGTCGCAGATCCGGCCAGGGGGCCAGGGTCACGTCGCGATCGGCCACCGCGGTCACCCCGGTCAGATGACGCAACCGGTTGGCGGTCAGCAGCAGCAAGCCGGTGGCATCGCCGCGCATCAGCATGCGTTGCGGCGGCAGACCGTCCAGGATCAGCGTGGCATCGGCGCCGCCGCTCGCCTCATCCAGCGCCCAGATGCCGTTCAGCCCACCCGGACGGCCGGCCATCACCCAGATCCGGCTGCCATGGGCGGTCACGCCCCGACAGTCGCCATTCAGGCTGCCGGGCAGGCCGATCAGCCGGTGCCGGCCGGTCTCGATCTCGACGAACACGCCGGCGGATTCTGTATCGCGCGCATATATCTGCACCGGTCGGTCGGCCGCCGCCCACAGGCAGCCACGGGCGGCGGCGTTCTGGGTGATGGTCTGGGTCCAGCGCTCCTCGGGCAGCCAGCGACCGGCCACCTTGCGCTGGCGCACCACCCGCCGCACCCGGGTGACCGGGTTGCTGGCGCTGACATAACGCGACACGCTGCCGTCGGCAGCCCCGCCATCGGTCCAGAAATAGCCGGTGTCGCCAGCCGCTCCGGCGGCCGGCCCACGCATCAGATCGGCCGGCATGCCGTCGATCAGCGATGGCAGGCTGCGGCGGTCGTCACGCAGCACCGGCGTGACATGGGCCAGCGCCAGCGGATCTTCGCCCACAGCCACCGGGCTGCCGCGCACGATCTCCACCTCGATCAGCGGCACCCGGTTGCCATAATCGGCCAGCGGCAGATCCTGGAACACGATATAGGCCAGATCGCGGAAGGCCGGTGTCCGGTCCGGCCCTTCGACACTCAGGATCAGCGGGTCGGGCGTCTGGCTGGCCGTGCCGCGATGCAGGCGGAAATAGCGGCCGGGGGCGGCGGATGCGGCGATGCCGTCCAGCCCCGCCGCCGGATCGGCCGACCAGATCAGGATCTCATCCGCCCAGATCCGCCGCACGCCCAGGATCGGTCCCTGTGCCAGACCGATGGCAAAGCTGGCGGTATAGTCGTATTCGACCCGCCCCGCCGACAGCAGCCGCCCGGCGCCCAGCAGACCCAGCAACCCGCCGCCGCTCGCGGTTTCCGATGCCACCACCCGCCGGGTTTCGGTGATCGGGCGTGCCCAGATGATGTTGCCGGCCAGGCGCACCGTGCCATAAACCCGCGGAATGGCGCGGCCATGGCCGGCGGTCTGCACCGCCAGATCCGACAGCCGTGGCCCCTCGCGCGGCTCGAAACCGCCGGTCGCGGCGCGCCGGATCAGCGTCGCCGCGGCATCGCCAAGGCCGCCCGCGGGCAGAAGCCCGCGGATCAGCGAGGTCAGGAAGAAACCGGTCATGATCAGGCGCCCTAGAGTGGTGACAACAAGACCCGGTCAGGTGCGGGTGACGGCGCCGGGGTCGGGAACGAAGGGAAAGCCGCGGAAATTCAGGGTGTTGCGAAACCGCCCGGCGCAGGTCTCGATCCGGCGGTCACAGCCGACCCGCAGGCGATAGGCCGTGCCCGGCGGCGGCGGCTCGGGCAGCGGCCGTGCCGGCACGATCATGCCGGCGCCACCCTGCGCCACATCGCCTTCAACCCCCGCCATCACGCCCGACAGGATGGTCAGCCGGCCGCCATCGAACCAGCCGGCCGGCTCGTCGCGCGACGGATCGGTCAGAAACAGCGCATCGCCGGTGGCGACCACGCCCTCGACCTCGTATGCCGGCCCGATCACCCAGGTCACGCTCCCATCGCCCAGACTGGCGCCCAGGATGGCGGTCCAGGCCGGCGCCACGGCACCGGTGGTGCCCGCCATCTGCGCCACGGCACGCCGGGCGGGTCCGCCCGCCGGCATCACCGCCACCGCATCGCCCGCGGCCTTTGCGGTCAGCGGTGCCCAGGCCGGACCATCAATCGCCACACCACAGCGGCGATCGGCGAAATCGGCATCGCAATCGGGGCCATAAGCGGTACCGATCCCCTGCATCAACCGCTGCGACAGCCCGCGCAACTCGGCGCGCCAGCGGCTGCCGGTGACCGTGATCTCACCCATCCGGCCCCGTGCCAGCAGCAGGCGCCCGGCCTCAGGCGCCGACCAGTCGGCCAGCGCCACCTCGACCACCGCGTCATCGAAACCGCCACGGGCAATGGCCGCCGCGGACAATGCCGTCTCGTCCAGATAGCCGCTCACATCCAGCCCGTCGACATCCAGGCCCAGCCGGGCGTCCACGGCGCCCGGCACCATGCCGCCGCGGGCCAGATAGGTGGTGCCCTCCACCACCAGATCGCGGTCGTGATCGGTCAGGCCGATCACCACGCCGTCCTGGCGTTCAACCCGCCACAACCGCGCGAATGTGGTCAGGGGCCGGGCGAGTGCGGCACCCAGCCCCGCAGGCAGGCTGCGCATGACAATGTCCTCCATGAAGGGCGTGGATCAGGGACCAGGCCGGGCGGAATGCCTACAACCGTATTTCGACCAGCGGCACGGATCGCACCGCACCGATGCCGTAATCCTCGATCGTCGCCGGCAGATGATCGGTGTCGAAGCGCACCGGCACGTCGAAGGCGAAGCCGGCGGTCAGCACCGCCCCCGCCAGCGGTGCCGCCGGGAAGCTCACCATGCCGGTGGTGGTATCCGCCGAAAACGCGCCGGCCTCGGCCTCGATACCGTCGATCGCCACCCGCACCGAGCCTGCGACCGGCTTCACGATCCGGCGATCGACATGCAGCGGCGGGGTTTCATAGCGCTTGATCAGCGCGAAGGTCGTCTGACTGCCGGTGCCTGTGCCGAGCGGCTGGTCCAGCGCCGTCGGCGCGGCATTACCGGCGGCACTGGTCCAGTCGGTCCAGTCCTTGAAGCGGAAACCGCAGGCGCGCCCGCGCCGGGCACGGAAGAAGGCGATCAGCCGCGACAACTGGTCCATGCCGCGCACGCCCATGGCGATGTCATAGCGGGCCCGCGCCTCGGCCCAGTCGGCATTGCGCCGTTCGTGGCCGGATGCCAGCACCACGACATCGGTCGAGAACACCGGCCCGCCCGTGGACCCGAAGGCGATATCATCGGGCAGGCGGATATCGTGAAACGCGTCGAGCATCGGTCAGGACTCTCTGGTCAGCCATTGCGCCGCCGGGCGCGTTCCACGGCATCGGCCGCATCGCGATCGGCCCAGGCCCTGCCGATCGGCAGCCCGCCCGATGTCGTCTGCGGCGCATGGCCATCATGGCCGGACCGCCCCGCCAGTGCGCTTGCCGCGCCGGCGGGCGGGGTCAGCGCCGGGCCCGACGGCATCAGGCGCCGCCTGTCCATCCGGTCGTCGCCGGCGTCGTTCAGACGCTCCTCCATTGTTCCGTCTCCTTTATCCTTGTATCGGGTGATGTGGCGGGTCAGGCGGCGTCGCGATGCACCACGATCGCGGGCGCCCCGGCTGTGGCACCGCAGGTCATCGTCAGCCGCAGGGCCGGCACGCCCGCGCCGCCATCGGCCGGCGCATGCAGCCGGCTGGCTGTGACCAGCGCACCGGCCAGGACGATCCGCCGGCTGGTGCCGGGCGCCGCCCCCTCCAGCGTCAGGGCCAGCCGCAGCGGCGCGCCGGGCGGCAGCCGGGCCGCCAGACCGGCGGCCTCCACCCCCAGATCGATCCGGGCACCGATGGCCAGACCGCCCGCGATCACACTGCCCGGTTCCAACGGATCGGGGCTCTGGTGCAGATACAGCCGCGCCTCGATATCGATCCGGCATGCCGTCACCCAGGCCAAGGGCTGGTCGTCGATCGACAGCCGGGCCGCAGCACCACGGAACCCGCCACCGGCGACGGCGATATCGGCGGCGATGCTGCCGGGCCCGGTTGCCGCACCGCGCAGCAACAAGTCCAGTACCGGCATGCGGTCGTGATCCACCACCACCGACAGCCGCGCGATGCGTGCGGCTGGAACCGCCGTGGCGGTGGTGCCGGATGCCGCCTGCACCACCACGTCATGGCGGCCGGCATCGGCGCCGGCCATCATCTGCCAGCCACCCCCGCCATCGGGCTGCCAGCCGCCGCCCAGCACCGATGCCATCAATGCATCGAACAGCCCGGCCTGTGCCCGCAGGCTCAGGCCGATCTCGGGCAGCGCCGGCCCGGCGGCCAACGCCATGCCATTGCGGTCTCCGGGGCGGCCGGTCAGTGCCGCCGCGCGGGCCAGCCCGAACCGCAGGCTGGTCACCTGTGGGGCCAGCACCGGTCCCGGGGCATCATGCGGGGCGATCTGCACCGTCATCGGTGCGACCGAGCGGATGATCATGGCGATGTCCTCTCGTGAATGACAGTCATGGTCTTTCCGGCAGGCCGTGGTTTTCCGGCACGTGATCAGGAACCGGTGACCTGCCATGGTACCGCCAGATCCAGCAGGGCCATCTCGCGCGCCACCACCAGGGCGGCGCGCTCGAACCCGGTCACTTCCACCAGCACGCCCGCGCCGGCATCGACGACCAGTCCGGGCGGAAATGCCTGCAACACCACATCGGCCGCGGCTTCGATCGCCGCCACGCCCGTGCCACCGGGCGCATGTGCCTCGATCACATACCGCCCGCGCAGCACCGCGCCGCCGCCAAGGCTGGCGATGGCCGCCACGGCCTCGCCGCTGTGCGGCACCAGCCAGGCGCCGGCAGCCGGCGGCGGGCCGCCTCGGGTGTTCGGCCAGCGCACCGGCACCGATGCGGCCTCGGCCATCAGGTTCAGCCGCGCGTCCAGCGCCGCGCGCAGCCGCGCCTGAACATCACCAGCAAGCGATGCCATCGTCCTTAAATCCTTCTTTTTGTCAGGTGTGGCCGTCTGTCGGTCTTAGGCGGCAGCGTTCAGGGTGCCCGCAGCAGCAGCCGCCACAGATCCAGCACCGGCACCGGGCGCAAGGCCTCGTCGATCCGCCAGTCGGCGGTATCGATCACCAGAATGTCCCCGGGTGCCGGCGTCACCCCCAGCCCCTCCACCATCGCCGGCCGCCGTGGCGGCCGGTCGGTGGCAAGGTCGGGCGCGATGCCGGCGGCAACCGGGTCGCGGCCCCAGATCAGCCGGCCGGTGGCCAGCGTCACGCGTGCCTCGCTGGTGATGCCGGTTTCGGGGTCGAAGGCCGCACTGGTGCGGTCCAGCCGGCAGGGCTGGGCCAGCCCGCCCGCCCCCGCCAGCCCCAGCAGATCACCCAGCATGCGCCCCAGCGTTCTGTCGAGGCCGCCGCTCATGTCCGCACCAGCGGGCGGCGGTGGCGCGGCGGCGCCAGCGGTGCCAGCAGCCGTGCGGCCAGCGCCAGGGCGCCGCCGGTGCCGGCGGGCGCCCCGGCGCCACCGGCCTCGCCATAGTCGATCGCCACATCGCCCAGGGTCAGCCGCCGGGCGGCGGGGCCGGCGGCCTGTTCGGCCAATGGCCGATCCAGCGCCGCCAGCGCCAGTTCAACGCAGGCCCGCGCCACCACCGGCGGCACCGCCACACCATCCAGGCACATGCGGGTATCGATGCGCGGCCAGGCCAGCGGCTGGCCGGCATCGGCTGGTCGCCCCACGAAATCATGGAAGGCGTCGATATGGCTGGTGGCCTCGATCAAGGCCGCCATACGGGCGGCTTCGGTCGCCGTGGCCCAGGCGGTGCGTCCGCGTGCCGCGTGATGGGCATCGGCAAAGGCCAGATCCGCATAGCTGTCGACACCGATGGTGATAGTCATGGCGACAGACCCTCCTCTCGCGTCAGGCCCCTCAGGCCACCGTCAGCCGCACGCCGGCCATCCCCTTCGGGTCGGCGGCGACGGCATCCCAGTTGGCGGCGGTGGCGATGGCGGCGTCGGTGGGGTTGATCCCGCCGCCCGCGACATCCCAGGCAAAGCCTCGCACACGGATGTTGAAGGCGTATTCGCCCTGGATGCGCATGACCAGATTCTCAAGACCGGTCACCACATCCGACACGATCGAGCGTTCCTCGCTCTCGGCCACCTCGACCGCGTCCTCCACCAGCCCCAGCACGCGATATTTGTTCGGGCTGCCGGCCACCATCAGCGCCGGGCTGTCGATCACCACGGTCGGCCGGCCGAAGGTGGCGACGGTGCCCTGATAGATCGTCACCCCCGCCACTTCGAACACCTTGTCGGCGATGCTCTGGGCCATCAGGTCGTAATAGGGTTTGGAGTGCATCACGAAGCACGACAGCCGACCGCCGGCATCGCCCAGCTTCGCCATCGCCCGCACCAGCGCGCCATGGGCAAGGCCGGGTTCGGTCTCGGCCGAGATGTCCAGCGTCAGCCCCGCCTGTCCGCCGATCGCGGTCGATGCGGCACGCAATGCCGTGTCGACATAATCCACCGCCACGGCCTTGCCGATCTGCCGTCCCAGCAGGAACGACATCTCGCCGGGGTCACGACCCAGCTTGCGCAGGCTGTCCAGCGTGTTGGCCACCGGCCCGATCCGGCGGTTGACCTTGATGCCGATGGTTTCGGCCTGGGTCAGCGGCGTATCGCCGACACCGGTCACGGCGTTGATGTCGCGGCGGGTGACCAGGGCCGCCACACGGGCGATGAAGCTTTCGGCCGCATAATGGCCACGGCGGCGTTCCGGCACCAGCCGGATGGCACCGGCCGATGCGGCGTTGAACGCCTCGGCATTCTGTTCCACCACTTCCACCATCCCGCCGAAGAATTCTTCGGGGGCGATGCGGAAATCCTGTTGGGTTCCGATGGTCATCGGATCTGTTCCTCATGCTTTGAAGGGGTGTCGTCACGGTCGGCGCCGTCACGGGGGACGGCCGCCGGCAGGCTTAAGGGTCGAGGTCCAGATAGGCGCCGCGGCCATGCTCACGGATGAAGCGGGCACGCTCGGCCGGCCCGCCCAGATCGGCGCGCCGGCGGCGGCGTGGTGCGCCGGTCATATCCGGCCGGGCGCCGCCGCCATGGCTGTCGGGGGCCGCCAGATAGGCGGCGCCATCGCCGGCGGCCCAGTCGGTGATGAAATCGGCCAGCGGCCGGTTGCTGCCATCGGGCAGCCGCGCGGTCAGGCCGCGCGCCGTGCCCTCGCCGGTCACGGCCATCATCGGCCGCAGCAGGGCGGCGGCACCGGCCACCAGCGCCGGTGCCACGCCTGCCCGCGACAGGGCGGAAGCCAGCCCCTGATCGATCAGCATCTGCGACAGACTGCCGCGTTCCCGCTCAAGTTCGGCGGTGATCGCCGCCAGTTCGGCACGGTGGCGGCGGTCCAGCCGGGCACGCAGGGCGGCCAGGGCCGCTGCATCCTCGCCCATGTCCTCGCCATTCTCGGCGGCAGGCGCCACAGATGCCGGTACCAGGGGTGTGGCAGGTGCCACGCCCGCAGATGCCACGGTCGCAGATGCCGTTGCGGCCGGCGGGCCATCGCCCGCGGGCCGGGTTTCGTCCGCTCGTGCGGTCATGTCGGTGTCCTCTTCATCTCGGTCAGTCGGCCGTTCCGGCCGGCAGGATTTCGCCGCGCATCAGCGACCGGCGCAGTTCGCCATGGCCGATCGCGCCCTTCTGCCAGGCTTCGACCAGGGCGTTCAGGTCTTCGGCCGCCATCGGCTGCGGCCAATAATCGGTGTTCAGGGTCACGCGCGTGGTGGGTATGGCGCGCGCCGGCAGGGCCGCATCGATGCCCAGCCAGATCGCCGCGAAATCCAGCGCCCGGCCCAGACCGTCGCCGGCGGCCTGCGCCAGCGCCGCCAGGGCGGAATTCTCGCCCTGGCGGTGGATGCCGGCGGTCAGCGCCGCTTCGGCGACCTTCTTCTCCGGCGCCAGCATCCGGGCGCCGAGGGCGGCCATCTGGGCTTCCTTGCGGTCCAGCAGCCGTTCCAGAACCCCCAGCCCCTCACCGCGGAATTCCAGAAAGAACGCTTTGGCTTCAGGGGCTTCCAGCACCCAGGCCTCTCCCGCCCCCACCGCCAGCGGCATCAGGTCGTCCAGCCGCTGGCCGGTGATCACGGCGGTCGGCAGGCCGGTGTAATGGGCGCCATGTTCCAGATCGGCACTGGTCCGGTAATGCGACAGGTTCACCTCCACCAGATCCAGCAGCGGTGGGCGGGCGACGTCGATGCCGGGGCCGCGCGGGCCGATGCACACGAACGGGATGCGGGTCATCGGCCGGCCATTGGCGCGCGGCTCGATTTCGGCCACCAGCGTGAAGCGGTCCGATGCGCCGCGCGCCCAGATCCGCTGGCGATAGATGCCGTCGGGGTCCAGGTCCAGGCTGCGCCGGCGCATCACCCCGGTTTCGTCCGCGCCCTCGTCCAGCAGCACATGTGCCAGAACCGGCCCGCCCCCCGACAGGCCCCCCCCCGACAGGGCCTCCACGCCGGCGCGCATCAGCCGCCAGTCCAGGATCACCTCTGCCGGATAGGCCGCCAGATACGGCAGCCTGCCGGCCTGAACGGCGGCGGCACGGGTGGCCGGCGCCACCTCGCCGGCGGGCGGATAATCGACCAGCAGGCCCACCCGGCCGGTGGTCAGCAGTTCCGCCACCACATGTTCGGCCAGCCGGCGAAAGCCGTCGCCCAGGCCGGTCGGGTCGGCGATCACCGGGCTCAGGCCCGGATGCGCCGCGATCTCAGGCGGTTTGCGGAACACCATGCCGCTCAGGCCGTCAATGGTGCGGGCGGTGGCGTTATAGAACAGCGCCCGGTCGCGATAGGCGCGATAGGCGGTGTCGCTCTGGCCGTCCAGCCGGGGCAGATAGCGTTCGGCGGCGGCATGCACCGCCTCCTGTCCCGCGGCGACATCGCGGCACCGCATCCAGCCGGCGGCGCGCGCGGCATGGCCTGGATGCACGCGATCGACCGCGCCCGGCGGTGCCGCCGGGTCGGGAATGCTCAGGGTCATGGGGTTGGGTATCCGTCTACAGACCGCCCAGCTTCAGTTTCGCGATGCGGCCACGCTCGGTGTCCAGCCACGACAGCAACTGGCTCAGGGCGTCGACCTGATCGTCATGGGCGGTGTTGGGGAAAATGGTCAGTTCGGCGACGAAATCGGCAACCCAGGGGGCGCCGGCGGCCAGCGTCACCTGGCCCGATTCCAGCCGTGGCGTCGTCACCGCCAGCCGCGTCAGTTTGTCCGCTGCGGGCCGCACCGCCACCACCGGCAGCCGCCGGCCCGCGCCGCGCAGATCCTGGATCAGCGACTGGCCCGATGCCCGGTCCTCGATCAGGACGACAGTCGGCCGCCACCGCTCCGCCAGCGCCAGGGCCTGCCGGCGCAGCTCGGGATATTCCACCCGCGCGCGCCAGACATCGGCCACATGCAGGCCATCATCATGTTCATACACCGTCAGGCAGACGCTGGGATCGTTCAGCGCATCCGCCTTATAAGCGGTGTCCCAGCTCTGCAGCACCCGCCGGATGCGGCGCTCCGTGGGCCAGGGCGCCACCGGCAGCCATGCGGCCTTCACCATCCCGCCGGCGGCGGGCGCCGGCCGTTGCTGGTATTGGGCCGCATAGCCCGCCTCGCCAAGGTCGCGGCGGGTGCGGGCCAGGTCGTCGCGATCCTCGCGGGCCGCGTGCAGCGGCTCGCCGGGCTGGCGGTGGATGATCAGGCTCTGCGTCACGAACCGTTCCGGCCGTTCGGCCTCGGCGGTCAGGCGCAGATGCGTCCAGCCGCCGCGGTCCAGCAGATGGCCGCTCAGATCCCGGTCGTGCAGGCGCTGCATCACCACGATGATCGCGCCGCGCCGCTTGTCGTTCAGGCGGGTGGACAGGGTCTGGTCGAACCAGGTCAGCGCCGCCTCGCGCAGCGCCGCCGACCCTGCCCGGCGCGGATCGTGCGGATCGTCGACGATCAGCAGGTCGCCGCCATCGCCGGTCAGTGATCCACCGATCGACGTGGCAAAGCGAAAGCCGTTGGCGGTGGTGGAAAACCGCAGCGCGCGATCGCGCCCCCGCATGATCCGGGTGCCCGGATACCGCGCCCGGTACCACGCGCTGCCCATCACCTGGCGGGTGTCCAGCGAATGCCGCCGCGCCAGTTCCAGGGCATAGGACGCGACGATGATCCGTCGCGTCGGATCCCGGGCCAGCAGCCAGGCCGGAAATGCCACCGACACCGTCAGCGACTTCATATAGCGGGGCGGCATGTTGATGATCAGGCGGGTGATCTCGCCCCGCTCGACCGCCTCCAGATGGTCGGCGATCAGATCGATATGCCAGTTGGGCAGAAAGCGCGCGCCGGGATCGACGGTCCCGAAACAGTCGGCAATGAAGCGGTACAGATCGTCGTCGAACACGAATCGGCCGGCATGGGATGCCGGCGGCTCGTGTCCGGTCACGCAGGCGCCTCCCGCGCCGGCGGGGCCGGATGGGTGGTGTCAACCATGATCAGTCCTCACAAGGGATCAATTGAGCAAGGACGGCGGGCTCCTGGGCCAATCGGCTGCGAAACTCGCCATCATGGATAAAAACCTACAGGATATTCGGCGAATGGTTGCATATATAAATGTTGCAACACCCATTCGGTCACTCAGCCACCGACAGCCCGTGCACGCGCTGGAAGATCAGGAAATCCAGCGGCGGCGGCGGCACCTCGGTCTGGGTCAGCATGTCATGGGCCTGGCCGCGATGATGGGTCTGGTGGTTGAACCAGTGGCCCAGGAACAGCCCAAGATCGTCGGCAAAGGCGTCGCCGCGGGTGGTGGTATATCGGAACGGCGTGGTGAAACGGGCTGCCGGCAGGGCCGCCACGGTGCCCAGGATCCGCTGATCCAGCCCCATGCGCACGCTGCGCAGTTCATTGAAATGGGGCCAGGGCTGGGCGCTCAGCGGCCGGTCCGGTGCCTGCGTCTGGTTGAGACGCGACAGAAACAGCTCGTCGACGACCACCATATGGTTCATCACCCCCATCAGGCTGCCGAAAAAGGCCGCGCGCGGGCGCTCGAACTCGGTGGACGACAGCCGCGCCACGGCATCATACAGCCGCAGATTGGCCCAGGCGTTATAGCGGGCGAGGATGCCGAAATAGGCGGGCATATCCATGAACAGGCAACTCCAAACAGTGGGATCACATGATCGCGATGCCGCCATCATGAACCCTGGACGGGTGCGGGGATATGGCGGGCTCGGTGAAAAATGCTGATGTCATGCCCGCGTAAAGATAAATCCACACAAAATTATATCGCAAAAATAGCATACCTGAGAAGGTATTTGCCTTATCGAGCGCATTCCGCATACTCAGGCCGTTCATGCAGGCACGGAGGCACGCGGATGTGGCGGGTGATCGACATCCTGATCCAGAGGTTCATCTGCCGATCCGGGCCATGCCTGCCCCGTGGTCGGCGGATGGCGCCGCACCGCGGCACCATCATCCTCGCGGGCATCGCCGCCGCCGCCGTACTCGCCGGCTGTATGGCCGCACCGCCCGCCATGCCGGCCGGCCCCAGCCCGCTGGTCGATCGTGCCGCCCAGTGGCAGGGCATTGCCGAGGATGCGGCGGGCGGCATCGTCCCGGGCCTGCCACCCGGCAGCCGGATCGTCATCGCAAGGCCGGCCCGGCGCAGCGCCTTCGCCAGCCGCTTCCCCGATCTGCTGGCGGCCGCCCTGATCCGCCGCGGCTTCGTCGTCTGGTCGGAAACCGCGGTCGAGGCGCGGATGACCGTCCTGCCGGCAAGGTCACAGACGGCTGGCGCGCCGGCGCTGGACATCATGACGTCACCCGATCTGCCCATCGCCACCCTCAGGCTCGAAACCGACATCGCGGCCATCGGCCACGATGCCGATCAGACCCGCAGCCTGCTGGAACAGGGCCACTACACCCTGCTCGCCAGCGGCGTCTATCTCATCGAGCGCGCGAACCGCAAGGGCATGAATCTGGCGGCCAGTCCCGGCTGGCTGATCGGCGCCGGCATCGCCGCCGACCTTGCCGCATGGATGGACCAGCCCACGCCGTCCACGGAACTCGTGCTGGGCCTGCGGGTGCTCGATGGCGCGCGCTATGTCACGGCCGCCGACCGGGTCTATCTGATCCGCGACGGCGATCGCGGGGTCTATGTCGGTGGCACGCGTCGCTCGCCCGACACCATCACCGTGCTCTATGACCCGCGCGGCGACGCGCTGGCCGATGCCCGCGATGCCGCCCGCCGCCATTGCGCCCAGACCGCGCGTCAGCCGATGCTGGCCGCGCGCTGGGCGCCCCAACCCGACCTGCCGGATGATCCGCTCGATCTGGCAACGGCGGTGCTGCTCGACGATGGCGGCAGCCAGCCCCGCCATGGTGCGCGCTTCGATTGCGTCTCGGGCGAGGACCGGTTCTGAGGCGCCAGCCCACAGATGATCAGATCGACGTCCGCCGGTGGTCAGATCGACGTCCGTCGGGGTGGTCAGACCGGCTCGTCCAGCGCCGCCTGCGCCACGGTCAGGGCGGCGGCGAAGGTCTCGGGGTCGACATTGCCACCGGTCAGCACCACCATCACCGACCGGCCGCGCACCGGCACCCGGCCCGACAGCACCGCCGCCAGCGCCGCCGCCCCGCCCGGTTCCACCACCAGCTTGAAGCGCGCGAAGGCATACAGCATGGCATGGGCGATATCGGCATCGGTCACCGCCACCGCCGCATCGACGACCTGGGCGTTGATCGCATAGGTCAGCGCGCCGGGAATCGGTGTGGCCAGGGCATCGCAGATCGTGCGGATGCCGGGCGGATTGGGCAGGCGGCGGCCTTCGGCGATCGATCTGGCGGTGTCGTCATGGCCAGCCGGCTCAACGATCACCAGCGCCGGCCGATCGGGCATGGCCTGCAGACACAGCCCCGTGCCGGCAGCCAGCCCGCCACCGCCACACGGCACCACAACCACATCGGGGCGCTGGCCGATGCTTTCGGCCTGATCCAGCATCTCGACCGCGATCGATCCCTGACCGGCGATCACGTCGCGATCGTCATAGGCCGACACCACCGTCATGCCGCGCTCGGCACCGATCCGGCGGGTGATCGCCACCCGGTCGTCGCGCGCCCGGTCATAGAACACGATCTCGCCACCATAGGCGGCGACACCCTCGATCTTGGTGCGCGGCGCATCCGCCGGCATCACGATCACCGCCGGCGCACCGAATTCCCGCGCCGCGGCCGCCAGCCCCTGGGCATGATTGCCTGACGAATAGCCAACCACGCCACGGGCGCGCAAGTCCGGCGACATCAGCTCCAGCCGATTATAGGCGCCGCGATATTTGAACGAGCCGGTGTGCTGCAACACCTCGGCCTTCACCAGCAGCCGCCCGCCCAACTCGTCATCCACACGGGCGGAGCGCAGCAACGGCGTCTCGATCATCGATGACCGCTGCCGGATCCAGGTCCGGCGCAGCACCGCCAATGTCGGCCAGTTCGATGCCTGGATCTGCTGCACCGTCGGTCGGGCACGGGGCGGCAACGCCACCGTGCCGGCGCGGCCGGCATCCACCGGCGGCAGGCTCGTCGCATCATCGGCGACCGTGGCCCAGCCATCGGCGCGCCGGGTCAACGGCATGCCGGCACCGGCGCGGGCGGCGGCGCTCAGCGGCCGGGCTGCCGGTTTCGGCCCCGGCGCATAGGCGGTCACAGGGTCGGCTGTCGGTGGCGTCGGACGATCGGGATCGAAGGGCATGATGCTGCAAGCCTGCCGGAATGAAGGCGGAAATCAAAGCCCGGCCGGGCCTGCTTCCGCGACCTGTCCGCCTGATATACCACCACTGTCGCCCAACTGGAAACGGCACCGGTGTGGCGCGGTACGCAAGGGTCCACCGAAAAAAGCTCACACCTCACGTTTTCCCCCGCCACTATAACCGATAAGAGCAGGTCGGGCCGCGCACGCCATCGCCGCCGTTCAGAAACGAGGGTTCGCACGACACCATGGATCTCGCCAACCAGCTGATATTCGTGGGCGCGGCCCTGGTTCTGATCAGCATCGGCGCCAGCCTGATCTCGTCGCGCTTCGGCATGCCGCTGCTGCTGGTGTTCCTGCTGCTGGGGCTGGCGGCGGGCCCTGAGGGCATCGGCGGCATCATTTTCGCCGACATCAATTCGGCGGCATTGATCGGTTCGCTGTCACTCGCCGTCATCCTGTTCGATGGCGGGCTGAAGACCAAGGGCGAGAATTTCCGCGTGGCGCTGTGGCCGGCCACGGCGCTGGCCACCGTCGGCGTGCTGATCACCGCCGGCCTCACCGGCCTGATCGGCTGGCTGCTGTTCGACCAGTTGGGTCTGATGGCCGGCCTGCTGCTGGGGGCCATTCTCAGCCCCACCGATGCCGCGGCCGTGTTCTTCCTGCTGGGCAATCGCGGTCTGGTGCTGAAGGAACGGGTCGGCGCGACGCTGGAAATCGAAAGCGGCAGCAACGACCCGATGGCGGTCTTCCTCACCATCGGACTGGTCGAGATCCTGACCGCGAACATGGCCGGCGGCAGCGGCCACAGCATCGGCACCGCGGAACTCGCCGGCATCTTCCTGTTGCAGATGGGCCTGGGCGCCGGCTTCGGGCTGGGTGCCGGCCATGTTCTGGCGCTGGCCATCAACCGCCTGCGTCTTGCAACCGGGCTCTACCCGCTGCTGGCGCTGGCCGGCGCCCTGTTCACTTTCGGCATCACCGCGGTGCTGGGCGGCAGCGGCTTCCTCGCGGTCTATCTGATGGGGCTGATGCTGGGCAACCGCAAGCTGCAGGGTTTCCACAACATCATGCGCTTCCACGACGGCCTCACCTGGCTGGCGCAGATCGTGATGTTCCTGATGCTGGGCCTGATGGTGCTGCCATCGGGATTGATCGCGATCGCGCCACTGGCTCTGGTTCTGGCGGCGCTGCTGATGCTGGTGGTGCGGCCGATCGCGGTCTGGGTGTCGCTGCTGCCCTTCGGCTTCTCCAAGGCGGAGCAGGCCTTCATTTCGTGGGTGGGCTTGCGCGGTGCGGTGCCGATGGTGCTGGCGCTGTTCCCGACGGCGGCGGGGCTTCAGGTCGGGCCGCTCTATTTCGGCATCGCCTTCTGGGTGGTGGTGGCGTCCCTCACCATTCAGGGCTGGACGATCACCCCGCTCGCCCGCTGGCTGAAGCTGGAGATCCCGTCGAAATCCGGCCCGATCGACCGTATCGAGATTTCCCTGCCCGAACTGCCCGATCACGAGATCGTCGGCTATGCCATCGACCATGACAGTGGCCTGGTCGATCGCAGCCCGCGCCTGCCGCCCTGGGCGCAGCCCCTGCTGCTGGTGCGCAACAAGGCGCTGGTCGCCCCGGCGCCGGGCTTCCGGCTGGCGGTGGGCGATACGCTCTATCTGCTGGCGCCGCCCTGGAAACTGCCCGATCTGGATGCGGTGTTCGGCGGCCGGCCGGCCGAGGACGCGGCCTTCTTCGGCGCCTTCACCCTGAATGGCGAGGCGCGGCTGGCGGGGCTGGGCGATGTTTACGGCGTACCGGTGCCGGCCGATGCGCTGAAGGATACCCTGGCGGGGTACATCGATCGCCAGTTCAATCGGTCGGCCGTGGTCGGCGACGTCGTGTTCCTCGGCAATGTCGCGCTGATTGTGCGGGAACGCGATGCCGAGGGCCATGTCACAAAGGTCGGCCTCGACCTCGACGGGTTGAAGCGGCGTGCGCCCAAGGTGCCGTTCCTGCCCGACCTGCAAACCCTGATCAGGACGGCGCGGCGCATCACCCGCCGCCGACGGCCGGGGGCGTCGACCGAAGGCCACGACGACGACGCCCCGTCTTGAAGGGTTCCGTGTTCTCAAACCACGTCGAAGGTCAATTCGCCCACATGCTCGATCCCCGCGCGGACCTTCTGCCCGCGGGCGATCGGCCCCACCCCGGCCGGCGTGCCGGTGAACACGACGTCGCCGGGTTTCAGCGCGATGAACCGCGACAGCTCGGCGATCACCTCGGCGGTGGTGCGGATCATCTGGCTCAGATCGGCCTGCTGGCGCATCTCGCCATCGACCTCCAGCCAGATCCGGCCCGCCTGCGGGTGGCCGAAGCTCTCGACCCGGGCCAGGGCGCCCACCGGCGCCGCCTGATCGAAGCTCTTGGCCATGTCCCAGGGGCCGCCGCGATCGCGCGCCGCAGTCTGAAGATCGCGCCGGGTCAGATCCACGCCCACCGCATAGCCGTAAACCAGCGACAAGGCGTCGTCGACCGCCACATTGCTGCCCTCGCGTCCGATCGCCGCAACCAGTTCCACCTCGTGATGCAGATTGCGGGTCATCGGCGGATAGGCGACACGGCTGCCATCGGCGACCACGCAATCGGCCGGTTTGATGAAGAACACCGCCGCCTCGGCACTGATGTCGGTGCCGCCCATTTCGCGGATATGGTCCGCATAATTCTTGCCGATGCAGAACACCCGCCGCACCGGAAACCGGATCGCCGAGCCGCGGATCGGCAGGGTCGGCGCCTCCCAGGGCACCACCGCCAGTCCATAGGTCATGATCCCTCCCCCTTCATGCATCATGCTGCCGGGGCGGGCACCGGGCCGCGGATCGCGGCCCCTCGCCACCGGGGCGAGAAACATACGGCCGACATGATCCTGTGTTAAGCGTTTGTGATGTATCCGGTGGAATTTTATGCACTTTGTTGCGCACGAGGCCGCATCGGCCGCGCGAAGCCGTCACGCCAGCCGGTCGCGCGGCACCCCACCGGCGAAGAAGGCATCCAGATTGTCCAGCGCCCTGAACCCCATCGCGGCGCGGGTCTCCACCGTCGACGTGCCCATATGCGGCAGCAGATAGGCATTGTCCAGATCGGCCCAGCGCGGATCGAAGGCCGGCTCGCCGGTGAACACGTCGAGCCCCGCCGCCTGCAGCCGGCCGCTGCGCAAGGCGGCGATTGCCGCGCCATCGTCGATCAGCGGCCCGCGGGCGGTGTTGACCAGGATCGCCCCCCTGGGCAGCCGCTCGATCCGCTCGGCATCGATCATGCCGATGGTGTCGGGGGTCGCCGGGCAATGCAGCGACAGCACGTCGGCAACCGCGACCAGATCGTCCAGACGGTCGTGATAGACCGCGTCCCGCAGCTCCGGCGCCAGCGATGCCGGGTCCAGATGGCGGCGCTGATGATAATGAATGGTCATGCCGAAGGCACGCGCCCGCCGCGCCGTCGCCTGGCCGATCCGGCCGAAGCCCACCAGCCCCAGCCGCTTGCCGGCCAGATCGGTGCCCAGCATGAAGGTCGGCGACCAGCCGCTCCAACCACCGCCGCGCAGCATGCGCTGGCCTTCATAGGCCCGCCGCGCCGCGCCCAGCATCACCAGCATCGCGATATCGGCCGTCGCCTCAGCGACCACATCGGGCGTGTTGAAGACGGCGAGCCCGCGCGCCCGCGCCGCCGCCAGATCGATATGATCATACCCGACCGAGAAGGTGGCAATGGCCCGCACCCCCGCCGGAAGTCCGTCGATCGCCGCCTTGTCCATCCGCTCGGTGGGGGTCAGCAGAATGCCGTCGGCACCGTGTGCCGCGGCCAGCGCCGCCAGTTCGGTCGCCGGCACCGGCCGGTCCTCGTCCAGCCGCACAACCTCGTAATCGGCCGCCGCACGCTCCTGCACGGGCAGCGGCAGATGGCGGGTCACGATCAGAACCGGACGACGGGAGGTGGCGGGCATAGGGCGGGCTCCTGAATGCGGGGACGGGTGAACGCGGCGATGGGCCGATAACGGGCGCGTCGGTGACGGGCATGTCGGTCCGGGCGGCAGCATACCGCCCGCGGCCACGGTCCGGCCACCCGCATTCGACATCATGGACCTGTTGATTCCGGAAACTACTCAAAAAATTTGTGTTGTTTATGAAACTCACGAGTCCTACATTCCATTTCACTGAGATATCCAGAATTAAACGATATTAATCTGTTTAATTCTGCCCCACCTTCGCTCGACAAGGCGCCCCGCTCATGAGCCATCTGCTGCCGCTGTCTCTGGATCTGCGCCGCCTCGCCGTGGCGGTGGCCGGCTCTGGCCCGAAGGCGCTGGCGCGGGTCACCATGATCACCGATGCCGGTGCCATCCGCCCCACAGTCTATGCGCCCGGTGCCGATACCGGCTTCCGTGCCGCGGTCGAGGCGCTGGGGGCCGTGCCGGTCGACCGGCTGCCGGATGACGACGATCTGGCGGCACTGCGACTGCTGTTCGTGGCCGATATCGACCCACCCGTCGCCCGTGCCCTGCACGACCGGGCCGAGGCGCTGAAAGTGCTGGTGAATGTCGAGGATGTGGTACCGCTCTGTGCAGCCCAGGTGCCGTCGATCCTGCGCCGGGGCGACCTGACCATTGCCGTCTCCACAGCCGGTGCCAGCCCCAGCCTGGCCATCGCGCTGAAGGCAGAGCTTGCCCGGCTGATCGGCCCGGAATGGGCGGCACGGACCGCTGCCATCCGCAAGCTGCGCATGGCCTTGCGCGGTCGCGGGCTGGCGCCGGCCGCGGTCAAGGCCGCCTCCGACGCCCTGATCCGCGACAATGGCTGGCTGCCGCTCGCCGCGGCGCCCGCTCCGGCCCGCCACGATACCGACACCGCATCAGTCGACCCTGTCGCCGCCGAGGATGGTCCCCGACGCGCGAAGGCCTGACTGGACAACGGGTGCAGCCGGCCCAGGCGCACCCGCCACCCGCCAGGCCCCCCGATCAAGCCAAGGCTCCGATCAAGCCAGAGCCAGGATCAAGACCGCGAAAGGTCCGGACCATCATGCGCCTGCTCGACACTGTGCCTGCCTCCCCCTCCGCCCCGGTCGCCACCAATCCGCTCTACGACGATCTCAGCTTCCGTCTCGGCCGTCTCGACGGGGTCGAGTTGATCGCGGCCGCGGCCTTCGGGCCGCTCGGCGGCAAGCTGGCGCTGGTATCGTCTTTCGGCACCGAGGCCGCCGTGCTGCTGCACATGATCTCGCGCGTCGACCGCGACCTGCCGGTGATCTTCCTTGAAACCGGCATGCTGTTCCCGGAAACCCTCGCCTATCGCGACCAGTTGATCGACCGTCTGGGCCTGCGCAATGTCCGCTCTGAAACCCCCGATCCGCTCGATCATGCCCGAGAAGACCCGACCGACGAATTGTGGATGACCGACACCGATCGATGCTGCGCCTTCCGCAAGGTGCGGCCGCTGGCCCGGGCGTTGTCGCAGGTCGATGGCTGGATTTCGGGGCTGAAACGCCATCATGGCGGCGGCCGCGCGGCGGTGATGCCGGTGGAACGCGACGGCCGCCGGGTAAAGCTGAACCCGCTCGCCTTCTGGGACCGCGACCAGGTGCTGGCTTATTTCGCCGCCAACGATCTGCCGCGCCATCCGCTGGAAGCACAGGGCTATGCCTCGATCGGCTGCATCCCCTGCACCAGCCGGTCGCGCCCGGGGGAAGGCTTGCGCAGCGGCCGCTGGGTCGGCCAGGGCAAAACCGAATGCGGTATCCACACCATGACCGGCGACGGCGCCGGCATCTGATCTCATCGACACGGCGGCCGGCATCGACGGTTGACCATGACCGCCATGCGTCCGAAGATCGGCCGCACACTTCACGCCTGCTGTCCACCGGAGCCGATGCCCGATGCCGATCGATGTCGCCACCCCCCGCATGCCCGATACTGGCCTGCGGGATGCAGCCTCACCGCCGATGCCGGCCCTGCCGGATCTGGCGGCGGTCGTGGCACTGACGCGTGCGGCCGGTCAGGCGATCATGGCGCTCTATGGGCCGGGCATCGATTGCTGGACCAAGGCCGATGACAGCCCGGTGACCGCGGCCGATATGGCCGCGCATCAGGTGCTGTCGGCCGGGCTTGCCGCCCTCACCCCCGACATTCCGGTGATCAGCGAAGAGGCGGTCACCGCCGCAGATCTCTCGCATGGGGCACCGGCCGCGACCTTCTGGCTGGTCGATCCGCTCGACGGCACCCGTGAATTTCTCAGCCGCAACGGTGAATTCACCGTCAATGCCGCGCTGATCCATGATGGCCGTCCGGTGATGGGCGTGGTCGGCATCCCCGCCACGGGCCGGATCTATGCCGGCGGCCCCGATGGCGCCGTGGTCATCGAGCCCTCGGGCACGACCATGGCGATCGCCGTGCGGCCGGTGCCCGATGACGGCGCCGTGGCCCTGGTCAGCCGCAGCCATGCCGACCGGCGCACCGGCGACTGGCTGGCGGCCCATGGCATCAGCCGCAGCCGCGCCGCCGGTTCAAGCCTGAAGCTGTGCCTGATCGCCGAGGGGCTGGCCGATGTCTATCCCCGGCTGGGCCGCACCATGGAATGGGATATTGCCGCCGGCCATGCCGTGCTCGCCGCCGCCGGCGGTCATGTCGACCGGCTGGCGGACGGGCTGCCGCTCGGCTATGGCAAACCCGGCCTCGACAATCCGGATTTCATCGCCCGCGGCTGCTGGCAGTCCGCAGCCGCCATATGACCGGCGCCGGTCACGGGGCCGATGACGGCAACCGGGGCGACGATGTCGCGCCCGATCTCACCGCCCACAGCCGGCTGCTCAATCGCCTCGTCGCCTCGATAACCGCCAGTGCCGGCCGCCATCCGGCCAGCCGCGCCGATCTGGAACGCCGCGCCCGCAACCGCCTCACCCGCTGGCCGGAAGCCGGCGACCTCGCACCGGATGTCGCAGCCACTCTGATCGCCCGCGCGCTCGACAAGGCCGCCACAGCCGGTCTGGTCGACGACGACGCCTATGCCCGGCTCAGGGCGCGCAGCCTGCGCAATCGCGGCCGGCCGCGCGCCGGCATCGCCCGCGATCTCAGCCTGCGCGGTCTGGCACCGGAGCGGATCGAAACCACGCTCTCCGACATGGCCGAGGATGAAGGCGGTGCCGATGATCGCCTGGGCGCCATCGCCTATGCCCGCCGTCGGCGGCTGGGCCCCTGGCGCCCTGAGGGTGCCCGCGACGCCATGCGCCAGCGCGACATTGCCGCCATGGCCCGCGCCGGCTATTTTCCCGATCTGGCCCGCCGCGTGATCGACGCCGTCGAGCCCGCCGAGCTCGATGCCTGGGCGGCCGATCCGGACGACCTGCCCGAACGCCGCCGTCCCGGCAGCGGCGACCGGGACTGATCCCGTATCACCACAGGCATGGCGGCAGCCGCGCCGTCCCGCCTGCGGATCAGACGGTGCTATCGGCTGACCGCCGCCTCGATCTCGGCGATCAGCGCCTCCACTTCGCGGGCGGCGGCGGACCGGGGCTCGGCTTCCACCACCGACAGCCCGTCGACCAGCGATGCGGCGAAACCGGTGCGGTTGGCAAACCGGGTATCCGCCACCGGCATGCCCAGGCCCATCACCGCATCGATCATGGTCTGCGCCAGTTTGGCCCGCGGCGCCACCCGGTTCAGAATCAGCAGGACCGGCCGCTTTTCGGCCCGGGCCAGATCCAGCGTCGGGCGGGTCGCCCCCACATCGAACGGGTTCGGCTGCACCGGCACCAGCACCAGATCGGCGGCGCGAACGGCGCGGCGGGCGTCGTTCTCGGCCTCGGGTGGGGTATCGACGATCACCACGTCGTGGTCGCGATCCAGCCCGGCCAGTTCGCCGTCCAGTCGCCAGCCCGACAGTGCCCGCGCCGTCACCGCCGGCCGTTCCGGGCTGCGTTCGGCCCGCCAGGCGGCCCAGCGGGCCAGACTGCCCTGATCGTCGATGTCGACCACCGCGACACGCCTGCCGCGTGCGGCCCAGCATCCGGCCAGTTGTGCCGCCAGCGTGGTCTTGCCGGCACCGCCCTTCTGCTGCGCGATGGTCAGGATCATCCTCGGATACCTCATGTCGTTGCCGCCGGCCGCGATGGCACACCGGAGACGTCACGATCTCGCGCCGACGGTACACTGTCAAAGCCCGACTGCGCCCGGATTGCGCATCCGCGCGAAAAACCGGCGTGACAGAGGCGCGCAGCCATCCGGGCGAGGTTGCGCCGCCCGCCCGGGACCGGCATAGTCTGCGAACGATAGTCATGCCATGCCGCGCCCGCGGCCTGCCTCGTGCGGAGAGACCGACATGCTCAGCGCCAATGAGAGCCTGACCTTCATCCGTGAGCGCATCGATGCTCTGGGCACCGGGCAGCGCCATCACGAGAAGGCGGCACACGACGCCCTGACCCTGCTGTCCCGCCGCTGGTCGGAAGAGGGTGGCGAGAGCATGGACAACGACCTGGCGGTCATCGAGATGATCGGCCAGGATCTGGCCGACCTTCAGCGCCACATCGCCGATCTCCAGCACGCCTATCTGAAGGCGCTGTTCGGCGAGAAGACCGACTGATCCATACCGTGACGGACCACACCCAGAATCCGGCATCCGCCGGCGCGCCCTCATCGACCACAGGCGATGCCGGCCACGGCCTTGCCGTCACCAGCCGGTTGCGCGTGACCGCCGACGATGGCGGCGGCGATGGCAATGACGCCGCGGCTCTCGATCAGGCGGCATCCCTGCTGCGGTCGGGGGCGCTGGTGGCGTTTCCGACCGAGACCGTCTATGGGCTGGGTGGCGATGCCACCTCGGATGCGGCTGTGGCCGCGGTCTATGCGGCCAAGGGGCGGCCATCGCGCAACCCGCTGATCGTTCATGCGGCCGATGCCGATAGCGCCCTGGCGCTGGTGCGGGCCGATGACCGTGCGGTCCGGCTTGCCGCGGCCTTCTGGCCTGGACCGCTGACCATGGTGATGCCACGCCGGCCAGATTGCCCGATTGCCGATGCCGCCACGGCCGGCGGACCGACGCTTGCCGTGCGTGTGCCGGCTCTGGCCGTGACCCGCCGCCTGATCCGCGCCGCCGGCCGGCCGCTTGTCGGGCCCAGCGCCAACCGCTCCGGTCATGTCAGCCCCACCACCGCCGATCATGTCCTGGCCGATCTCGATGGCCGGATCGCCGCCGTGCTCGACGCCGGCCCCTGCCGGGTCGGCGTCGAATCGACCGTCATCGACCTCAGCGGACCGCTGCTGCGGGTGCTGCGGCCCGGTGCGGTCACCGTCTCGATGCTGCGCCGGGCGATGGGGGCGGATGCGGTTGAAGGCGCCCCCCCCATCGGTGACGACCGCGACGACGGCCACACCGCCCTGCCATCGCCCGGCATGCTGGGCAGCCATTACGCGCCGCGCCGCCGGGTGCGGCTGAACGCTGTGGCACCGCTTCCCGGACATCGCGAGGTTCTGCTGGCCTTCGGCCCGCCGCCGGCCGGCTTTGCCGCCGTGCTGTCGCTGTCGGCGGGCGCCGATCCGGTGGAAGCCGCGCGCCGGCTCTATGCCCGGCTGCGTGAAGCCGATGCCCTCGACGACATCGATGGCATCGCGGTCGCACCGCTCGACCGGCGGCCGGCAGCCGGCGGCACTGCCGACGCGGCCGATCTGCTCGGCGCTCTCGGCGACCGGCTCGGCCGAGCCGCCGCACCGCGACCACAGACATCGATGCCGGCCGGCCCGCAGGCGGGCCCCGCCGGGGAAACGCCACGCGACCGTCATCACACCGACATCAAGCCGGCATAGTGTGGCGGACTCAATGATGGCCAAGGGCCCGGTATCGATGCGACATGCGCGGGAACAGGATCTCGACC
This sequence comes from Tistrella arctica, assembly GCF_039630945.1. NCBI lineage: Bacteria > Pseudomonadati > Pseudomonadota > Alphaproteobacteria > Geminicoccales > Geminicoccaceae > Tistrella > Tistrella arctica. Next base: position 40,866 of record NZ_JBBKTV010000001.1, on the reverse strand, counting down.
GGCTGATCGAACGCGCGCTGGCCGCCCCGGCTGATGTCCGGGGCGGCCGCATGGCGGGTCTCGACGATCAGATCGTCTCGACCCACCGGCCGGACTGGCATGCCGGAGCCATTGCCATCCGGGCCGCCCCGATCGGTCCGGAGACGCATTGCCTGGATGTCGTCGACCGCTTCATCCGTGACCCGGCATTGCCGGCGCTGGCGGTGGTCGATCACCACATGATCCCGATCGGGCTGGTCGGCCGCACCCAACTGCTTTACGAATTCGCGCGGCCGTTCATCCGCGACCTTTATGCACGGCGCCCGATCCGCGAGCTGATGACCACTGCCCCCCTCACCATCGACGAGGGTCTGGGCATCGAAGGTCTGGGTGCCGAGATCACCGCCGCCGGCGGCGGCCCGTTCTCCGCCGGTTTCGTGGTCGTCAGCGCCGGCCGCTATCTGGGTGTGGGAACGGCGCTCGACGTGATGCGCCGGTTGGTCGCCCGCATGGCCGAGCGCAACCGCGCGCTCGATCTGGCGGTCGAGGAGGCGGAACGGGCCAATGCCGCGAAAAGCGCATTCCTCGCCAATATGAGCCACGAACTGCGCACGCCGCTGAATGCGGTTCTGGGGTTCTCGGAAATCATCATGACCCAGATGCTGGGCGCCATCGGGCATCCCCGCTATCTGGAATATGTCCACGACATCCATGGCTCGGCCGAACATCTGCTGTCGCTGATCAACGACCTGCTCGATATCGCCAAGGCCGACGCCACCGGCCTGCCGCTCGACCTGGAACCGCTGGACCCGCTGGTGCTGGTGCGAGAGGCCGCCCGGATGATCGCGCCGCGCGCCGATCAGGCCGGCGTCAATCTGGTGGTGGATCTGCCGGAGCATGCCGCCAGCATCCGCGGCGATCGCCGGCGGTTGCGCCAGATCCTGCTCAACCTGCTGTCGAACGCGGTCAAGTTCACCCCGGCAGGTGGCAGCGTGCAGTTGGGTTTTCGGGCCGATATGGTCGGCCGCAATGTCCGCTTCACCGTCACCGATACCGGCATCGGCATGAGCGCCGACGAAATCCCGGTCGCCCTCAGCCGTTTCGGTCAGATCGACAGCAGTCTGTCGCGCCGCCATGCCGGCACCGGGCTGGGGCTGCCGCTGTCGCGCACCTTCGCCGAGCTGCATGGCGGCCGGCTCGACATTCAAAGCGCCGTCGGCCAGGGCACCACGATCGCGGTCATCCTTCCGGCCATCACGACAGCCCGGTCGGCCGCGGATGACATGGACGACGCCGGACTCGACGAGATCGCCGGAATGGACGAGATCGACATCCTCGGCGCCTTTACAGCAGACCAAGCGCCCTGAGTTCGGCGGCAAGCGCGGGATCGCCGCCTTCCACGCTGCCGGCACGGCGGTCGGGTGGCGCGTCTTCCGGCTTCAGATAGCGCCAGCCCTGATGGGGTCTGCGCGCCACCGTCTCCACCTCGACCAGTTGCGGGTCCAGCACCAGGGCACAGCGGCGGATGCCGTCGCCGCCCTCCACCGGCTCGATGGCGGTCAGGCGCTGGCGCACCGCGATCAAGCCGCGGATCACCCAATAGATCGAGCCGCCATCCAGCAGCCCGGCGACATCGCGGGGCATCTGGCGGGTGACATGAACCAGAACCGGCGGCCGGCCGGCATCGCGGGCCTCGGCCAGCCGTGCGGTCTGCAGGGCGGCCAGATGCTCGATCGAGTTGACCCCGACGGCCAGTTTGACAAGATGCAGCGTCATGGCGCGCAATCTAATGCGTCCCGTGCGCCGCCGCCAGCCCCGCAATGCAGCGCCCATCCGCGTTTCGCGATACGGAAAGCCATCGCCCATGTCCCCCGCCGACCGCCCCGCCGCCACTGCCCGCCCCGCCCCCTCTCCCGATGTTCTGGAGCGGATGCGCGCGATCGTCGGCCCCAGGGGCTGGCGGGACGATCCCGCCATGATGGCGCCGCATCTGAAGGAGTGGCGGGGGTTGTGGACCGGTCATACCCCGGCCGTGGTCATGCCGGGTAGTACCGACGAGGTCGCCGCGGTGGTCGGGCTGGCGGCCGAGGCTGGTATTGCCATCATACCCCAGGGCGGTAATACCGGTCTGGTCGGCGGCGGCGTGCCCAGCGAGGACGGCACCGAGCTTCTGGTCAGTCTGGCCCGCATGAACCGCATCCGCGACATCGACCCCGCCGGCGGCAGCATGATCGCCGAAGCGGGCTGCATCCTGGCCGATGTCCAGACTGCCGCCGCCGAGGCCGGGCGGCTGTTCCCGCTCAGTCTGGCATCCGAAGGCAGCGCGCGGATCGGCGGGCTGATTTCGACCAATGCCGGCGGCGTGCATGTGCTGCGATACGGCAGCATGCGCGATCTGGTGCTGGGGCTGGAGGTGGTGCTGCCCGACGGGCGGATCTGGAACGGTCTGCGCCGGCTGCGCAAGGACAATACCGGTTATGCGCTCCGCCACCTGTTCGCCGGCGCCGAAGGCACGCTGGGCATCATCACCGCCGCCGCCCTGACCCTGGCACCGATGCCGCGCCATCGCGCCGCCGCCTTCGTGGCCCTTCCGTCCGCCGATGCGGCACTCGACCTGTTCGCCCGCGCCCGCGACCATGCCGGCGATCTGCTGGAAGCCTTCGAGCTGATCAACGCCACACCGCTCGGCTTCGCGCTCCGCCACCTGCCCGGCATGATGCATCCGCTGCCATCGGCCGAAGGGCCATGGTTCGTGCTGATCGAACTGGCTGGCCCCATCCCCCTCGACGACCTGCTGGAAGGCCTGCTGGCCGAGGCGCTGGAGGCCGGCATGGTGGAAGACGCCGCCCTCGCCCGCTCCGAGGCCCAGCGTCATGGCTTCTGGAGCCTGCGCGAAGGCCTGTCGGAAGCCCAGAAGCATGAAGGCGCCAGCATCAAGCACGACGTGTCGGTGCCGGTGTCCGACGTGCCGGCCCTGATCACCCGCGGCACGGCGCTGGTGCTGTCGATCGTGCCCGGCGCCCGGCTCTGCCCCTTCGGCCACATGGGCGACGGCAATATCCACTTCAATGTCAGCCGCCCGCTCGACATGTCCGATCAGGATTTCCTGGCGCGCTGGGACGAAATCGCCCATGCCGTCCACGATCTGGTGGCGGAACTGGGCGGCAGCTTTTCGGCCGAGCATGGCGTCGGCCGGCTGAAGACCGCCGATTTGCGCCGCTATCGATCGGCGGTCGAGGTCGGCCTGATGGAACGGCTGAAGCGGGTGATCGATCCCGCCGGCATCATGTCGCCCGGCCGGGTGCTCGACCGATCGTGAGCAGTGCCACCCATTTGCCGCACCGCAAAATAATTCCGCAAACGTCACTGCACTGACATCGGTCTGTCATCATCAGCCTATACGTCTGAAGAGATTGGTCGGTGCAATCTGCATCGGCCCCGCCCTGTGCTGCGGGCTCTTCACGCGTTAGCGGAGCATGTCGCCGATGACCATCCGTCGCAAGCTCATGATCGGCTTTGCCGTTCTGCTGGTTCTGGCCGTCGCCGGCTTCGGTGCCGCGGTCGTCGCACTGGACCGGGCCGGACAGGGATTGGCACTGTACAAGGACGACATCGCCGCAGCGCGCGCGATGGCCGCCGCCGAAGCCGAATTGAAGGCCGCCGGTGCCGCCGCCGACCTGCTGGTGGCCACCGGCGATCCCGCGCGACTGGATGCCTTCCGCGGCCACGTCCGGGCGGCCGAAGGCCATATCGACAGGCTGGGCAGTGCCACGGACGCGGTATCCACCGCAACCGCCGCCTTTGCGGCCGCGGTCGAGGATCTGGCAACGGTGGAACTGGCCCGCGCGGGGCTGTGGCGCGACCGGATGGAACCGGCTTTCAAGCAGTCGGAAGCCGGACTGACCGGCATCATTCGCGACAGCTATATCGATCAGGACATTCAATCGGCCTATCAGGCGGCGGTGATCCAGCGCTTCCTGCTGACCGCGCGCGAGGAAGCCGGGCTGTTCATCGCCTCGGGCGATGCCGCCCATGCCGATGCGATGGATGCGACCCTCGGCGAGACCCGCCGCGCGATCCTGTCGCTGGAACTGAAGATGATGCATCCGGGCCGGCTGGAGACGCTGTCGGCGATCGCCGCCGCCCGCAAGACCCTGGCCGATGACGCCAAGACCCTGCGCAGCCTGGGCGAACAGGTCGCGACCCGTCGGGCCGATGCCGTCGATCTGCTGGGCCCGCGTGCGGCCAGCCTGCTGGCGGCAAGCCGCCAGGATCTGACATCGGCCGCCGACAGCCGCGGCGCCGCCGAGGCCGCGGCCACCGAAGACACCCGGTTCATGATGATCGCGCTGGCGGTGGTGGCGGCGGTGGCCGCCCTGCTGGCCGGGCTGCTGATCGGCCGCGCCGTCACCCGCCCGATCGGCGGCATGCGCGCGGTTCTGGCCCGCGCCGCCGATGGCGATCTGGTCGCGGAACGCGCCGACGGCACCACCCATGCCAGCCGGCGCCGCGACGAGATCGGCGCGATGGCGCGGGATCTGGACCATATGCTGGCGCGGCTGCGCGGCGATCTGGGCCGGGTGCGTGGCGTGGGCGCATCTCTTGCCGTCCGGTCGCGCGATCTGGACCGGATGGGCGGCCGGCTGGGCATGGCCGCCGATGAAACCGATGCCCGCGCCGCCGGCGCGCGTGATGCCGCCGGTCAGGCGATGGGCGTGCTGTCGGGGCTGGGGTCGATTGCCGAGGAACTAAGCGCCAGCGCCGCCGCCGCATCCGATGCGGTCCAGCGGATCGTGGACGCCAACCGCAATCTCGACGGCCATGCCCGGGCGGTGACCGACGCCATGCAGGCGGCGGTCGCCGAGGGCCGCGCCGTGGGCCAGGTGGTCGCCGATGGAGCCGCCGCCGCCCGGAACGCCACCCGCTCGGTGGGACGGCTGGACGAATCCAGCCGCGGCATCGGATCGGTCAATCAACTCATTCTCGACATCGCCCAGCAGACCCACATGCTGGCGCTCAACGCCCAGATCGAAGCCGCCCGCGCCGGCGAGGCCGGCCGCGGCTTCGCCGTGGTGGCCGCAGAGGTCAAGCGGCTTGCCGCCCAGTCGGCCGACGCCGCCGAGAATATCGGCGCCAAGATCGTCGCCAGCCAATCGGTGGTCGGCGAGGTCGTCACCGCCATGACCGATCTGGAAACCCGCATCAGCCGCATCGAGGCCGGCATGGAGCGAATTGCCGAAGCCGTGCGCCGCGCCGATGGTGCCGCGGTCGCCATTGCCGGTGCCGTCTCGGATCAGGCCGGCGCCGCCAGCGAGATTGCCGGCAGCAGCGCCGAGGTGGCCCATGCCGCGGGCGAGGTCGCCCAGGCCGTGGCCGATGCACGCAATGCCGGCGATCTGATGACGCGGGAACTGGACGCGTTGCATGCGGCATCCGCCGCCAACCGCGCCGCCGCCCGCACCAGCGCCGAGGCCGCGGCCGAGTTGATCGGCGATGCCGACCAACTGGCCCGGATGGTCGAAGGCTTCCGAATCGACGCGGTCGACGCCGGAACTGGCGAGGCCACAGCCGTGCCGGCGACGCGCGACGCGGCTGCCCCGGCCGAGATTGCCGCACCGGCAGCGACCCTCGATCGGTCGGTCATCGGCCAGGCGGCTATCGACCAGGCCGCTATCGACCAGGCCGGCACCGACCAGGCGGGCACCATCGCCATGCCCCAGCCGGCGCGCGCGACCATGCCACACCGCCAGCCGGCCCGCGGCAGCGGTCGGCCGCTGCCGCTGAAGGCAGCGGCGATGGCCGATCGCGACTGAGTGACGCGGCGACTGAGTGACGCCCAGGTCCCGATGTGCGCCCCGGCACGGGTCAATGCAGGCGATAGCCCTGCAGCAAAGGCTGTGAGCACAACTGATCGAGGTCTTTTGCCTCCAGCGTCTTCGAGCGGAATTGCGAGGGCACCTCTCGCGGCACCCTGCGCACCACGCCTGGAATCTCCATCCCCTCGAAGACCAGTTGATTGGCGATCACCGCCTGCCAGCGGTTCTTCAGGCACAGCCGCCAGACCACGCCACCCGCCAGCCGCGCGAAGGCCACAGGGTCACTGGTATGGATCAGCCGGCCGAACGGTTCGAACCAGCGCCGGCGCACGGTCTTGAACAGGGCATAGACCGGCGGACCCATCGGGTCGTCGATCACAACATGCAGGCATCTGACGTCGCGGTGGTCGGCATAGGCCTTCAGCGAGGCGGCATCCAGCCGGTCGGGCACCCGCCAGTCGCCGGTGGCGATATCGGGCCGGCGCAGGGTCGCCGGGATCGGATAGAACGCCACCACCCCGGTTTCCAGATCCTTGAACCCGAACCGCGCGCTGATATCGTAAACCGTCTGGGTCGGTGTGTGATTGACGACGGTGCGCTTGCGCATGCCGATCACCGGCAGCAGCAGGTTCAGGCTTTCGTCGCGATGGCTGTCGCGGACATACCAGCTATGGATCTCGCAGAAATCGTCGCGGCGCCCGCCAATCTCACGGGTGGTGAACAGGGTGCCCAGAAAGCCGATCACCTCGCGCCCCTGGCCAGCCGCACCGCCATCTTCCATCAGATAGCCGTAATAGCCTTCATCGCCACCCCACAGCGGCTGAAACATCCGCCGCCGCGCATCCAGCGGCAGACCGCGGGCGTTCAGAGTCGATCCGCGCAGCAGTTTATAGACGCCGAACATGTCGCTTTCGACCGCACGTCTGATCTGTACTGCCATCATCACCTCCCGGGGCTGCGGCTTGAACAATCATAATGTGACACGGCTGGTTTCGTGTTTCACTTTTCTTCGTCAACCAGGAAGAGAAATACGCTAGGATTTCCCTCCAGGAAGCTGCCGCAGCGAATGCCCCTTCGGCCTGGAGTTGCACCATATGACCCTGATCGACCTGCCGGTCACAGCCGCCAAACCCCAACCGGACATGGCTCTGCACGACGACCGTATGGATGTGCATCATCATCCGGTCGAGGATCCGGACAGCATCGTGCCATTGCCGCCGGTGCATCATGTCGCGGCCCGGCTGGTGATCGGTGATCTGATCGTCGCCGGCCGCCTGCGGATCGCGCCGGCCAGCGCGGATGGCGGCGATCATCCGGTCTGGCATCCGGTCTGGATCTTCGAAGCGGCCCGCGCACCGCTCAGCGGCCCGGTCTTGAGCCGGCTGGCCGATCCGGCGACGGCCATCGGCCTGGTGCCACGGGTCGACGGGTCGGCGATCTGGCGACGGCGTCTCGACCCGTTGCGCATGGTGCTGGTCGATATCGACGGCGAGGCCGGCTTGATCCGGCTTGCGACCAGCGACTGCCAGCCGCTGATCGACCGGCTGCCACGGCTGGCCACAGCGCTGCCGGCGATGATCGATGGCCGCAGCCTGAACCGGCGCGCCTTCCCCGCCCATGTCACCGCGATCGGCCCCTACGAGGCCGTGGCCGATGTCGAAGGCCCCCCTGCCCTGCTGGTGCCCGGCACCTTGTTGACCCTGACCGTCACCCGCCCCTGGGCCACGCCGTTCCGGATGACCGCCCGGCTGGTCGCCGCCGGCCCGGTGCCGGCGGACGGTATCGCCGCCGCGACCACACGCATCGTGCTGCGCATGGCCGACCGGCAGGCCGTGGACCGTGCGGCGATCCTGGCCACCTGCACGGCGCCCGGTTTCGGCATCCATGGCTTGTGGACCTATGGCCTGCGGCCACGCGGGCTGATGCGGCATCTGCGGGTGGTGCCGGTGGCGTCGCGTGCCGATCTGGTCGCGGCCTGGAGCCTGCGCCGCGACGCCAATCGCTTTTTCGGCCGCAGGCCCGAGGCCCGCGATCCGGCCGACTGGGCCGATCATCTGGACGCATCATCGATCGTGTTCCTGGCGATCCTGGGCGACAAGCCGATCGCCACCGCACGTCTGGTGCTGAACGATGGCGACCGCAGCCGCAGCGAATTGCAGGCGCAGGTGCCGGTGCCCGATCAGTTCTGGGATGGCGGTTTCGTCGAGATTTCCCGGCTGGTCGTCCATCCGGATTTCCGCGGCAACCGCATCCGCTATGATCTGTTCCGCGAGGTGGAGCGCCTGTCGCTGTCGCTGGGCGCCCGCTATATGCTGTTCGACGCCATTCCCAAACTGGCACCGCTCTACGAGGCGGTGGGCGGGCGCCGCCTGCCCCTGACCAAGAAGCACCCCGACAGCGACGAAACCGTGCAGGTGATGTATGTAGACATGCGTCGCATCCTGGGCCGGCTCAACCGCTTTTCGGCCGTCTGGCTTGCGGGTTTCGGCAGCACGCTGGGCCGGCATCTGGCGATCGAGGGCCGCGGGCCGACCGATGCGATCCTGGGTCCGCGCCGTCGCACCGTCGCGGCGGCGGCGATCAGGGGCATGGGCCGGCTGCTGGCACGGCTGGCCGGCTGACGCCGGTCAGAATCCGGCCGCAAGCGGCATCGATCCGGGCCCGGCGCGGAACCGCGTGCCCAGACGATAGCGGCTGGCCGGATGGGTCATCACCGCCAGCGTCACCACACGGGCCTGCACCCAGGTGCGGCGGGTCAGCCGCAGGCATGGATCGCCCGCGGCAATACCCAGCAGGCGCGCGACCACACGGGACGACAGCGTCGCCTCGATGACATGTTCGACATCGGGCCCCGCATGCAGTGCCTGCAGATAGGCGGTGGGCGTGGTGATGGTGAAATCCTGCCGCAGATAATCCGGCGCCATGGCCGGATTGACCCAGCGTTCCTCGTGCTGGATCGGCACGTCGTTTTCAGTGTGCAGCACCACCGAATGCCACAGCCTGGCGCCTTCGGGCAGGTTCATCTGCCGCGCCAGCATGGCATCGGCCCGCACCTCGTCCAGGGCATGGACGGTGGCGGCGTGGCGATTGCCGCGTTCGGCGATGTCGTCGGCGATCGATCGCAATTCCACCACCGAGACACCCGGACTGCGGCCGGCAACGAAGGTGCCCACCCCCTGCACGCGGGTCAGCAGCCCGTCATCGGTGAGTTCCCGCAAGGCACGGTGCACGGTCATCCGGCTGACGCCGAATTCCTCCAGCAGCCGGTGTTCTGACGGCAGTTGGAAACCCTCGCCCCATTCCCCGGCCAGGATGCGGGCGCGGATCGCCTCCTTGATCCGGCGATAGAGTGCCTGGGTCATACGGCATCACTCCCGCCAGCCGATACCGGAAAGCCATGGCGGGGATCACGCGGCACGCCGGCCCGCACCACCCCGGTGCACGGGTTGAAGCCGGCCATATAAGACAGCGCCGCCGGCGCCTCGATCCGCCACAGCGCCAGATCGGCCCGCATGCCCTCGCGGATCTGGCCCCGATCGGCCAGCCCCAGCGCCCGGGCCGCAACCCTCGTCACACCGGCCAGCGCCTCTTCAGGCGTCAGGCGGAACAGCGTGCAGGCCATGTTCAGCATCAGCAGCAATGACGTCACCGGCGAGGTGCCGGGATTGCAGTCGGTGGAAATCGCGATCGGCACCCCGGCGGCGCGCAAGGCGGCGACCGGCGGCAATTGCGTTTCCCGCAGCATATAGAACGCGCCCGGCAGCAGCACCGCCACCGTCCCCGACGCCGCCATCGCGGCAATGCCGTCGTCGTCGACATATTCCAGATGATCGGCCGAGAGGGCGCCGAAGCCGGCGGCCAGCAGCGCGCCCTTCTGGTCGCTCAACTGTTCGGCATGCAGTTTCACCGGCAGGCCGTGGCGGCGGGCAGCCTCGAACACCCGCCGGGTCTGGTCGGCGGTGAAGCCGATCCGCTCGCAGAACGCATCCACCGCATCGGCGAGCCCCTCAGCCACCGCCGCCGGGATCATCTCGTCACAGACCAGATCGACATAGGCTTCGGCATCATCGGCGAATTCAGGCGGCAGCGCATGCGCGCCCAGCAGGGTGGTGCGCACATCCACCGGCCGCATCCAACCCAGTCGGCGCGCGGTGCGCAGCATCCTCAATTCGGTGTCGGTTTCAAGGCCATAGCCCGATTTGATTTCAATCGTGGTCACGCCCTCGGCCAGCAGCGCATCCAGACGCGGCAAGGCCATCGCCGCCAGCCGCTCCTCATCCGCACCGCGTGTGGCGGTAACGGTCGACAGGATGCCGCCGCCGGCACGGGCGATGTCTTCATAGGAGGCGCCGTTCAGCCGCGCCTCGAATTCCAGCGCCCGGCTGCCGCCATAAACCAGATGGGTATGACAATCGATCAGCCCAGGCGTCATCCAGGCGCCCCGACCGTCGATCACCTCCGCCGCCAGCCGTGCCGGCAGGTCGGGCAGATCGCACAAGGCGCCGACCCAGGCGATCCGGTCGCCCTTTACCGCCACGGCCGCATCGCCGATCGCCCCATAAGCGCCCCCTGCCGCCTCGTCGACCATGGTGGCCGCATGGATGTTGACCCAGATGCGGTCCCAGCGCGGGCTGTCGGTCATGATGCCTCTCCGTGGTGCGGACATATCGGAACGAGCGGGATTGTGGGAACAATCTTGCCAGCCTTGTCTAAGGTTGTATAGGCTTGTCTATGGCAAACCCGGAGCGAGGCCGATGCGCAGATTGTTCCTGAAACACGCCTTGCTGCCCGATGGCTGGGCGCATAACGTTTCCCTCACCATCGATGGCCGTGGCCGGATCGCCGCCATCGGCACCGGTGATGCCACGGCTGCGGCCGGCGCTGATCTGGTGCTGACCGGCCATGCCGTGCCGGGCATGCCTAACCTGCATGGCCATGCCCATCAACGCGCCATCGCCGGCTTCGGTGAACGCGCCGGCCGCGATGGAGGCGACAGTTTCTGGAGCTGGCGCAGCGCCATGTATGCGGCGCTCGACCGCATGACCCCGGATGATTTCCAGGCGGTGGCCAGTCAGCTTTATGTCGAGATGCTGAAGGCCGGGTTCACCGCGATCGGCGAGTTCCATTACCTGCATCACGACATCGACGGCCGGCCCTATGCCGATCCGTCGGAGATGAGCCTGCGGGCGGTTGCCGCCGCCCGTGAGGCCGGCATCGCCCTGACCATGCTGCCGGTGCTGTATGCGGCCGGTGGCTTTGCCGGCAAGCCCCCCGGTCATGGTCAGCGCCGCTTCATTCTCGACAGCGACCGGTTCCTGGCACTGGTGTCACGGCTCGACACCATGGCATCGGGCGATGACGATCTGGTCGTCGGCATCGCGCCGCATTCGCTGCGCGCGGTGCCGGCCGATCTGCTGGCGCGGGTGCTGGCGGCACGACCGCTGGGCCCAGTGCATATCCATATCGCCGAACAGCCGCAGGAGGTGGCGGATTGTCTGGCCGCGACCGGCCGGCGGCCGGTCGATGTCTTGTTCGATCAGGCCGAAGTCGACGAGCGCTGGTGCCTGGTTCACGCCACCCATATCTCCGATGCCGAACGCGGCCGGATCGTGGCCAGCGGCGCCGTTGCCGGGCTGTGCCCGACCACCGAGGCCAATCTGGGTGACGGCCTGTTCCCGGCCGAAGCCTTCATGGCCGAAGGCGGCCGGATCGGCATCGGATCGGACAGCCACATCTCGGTCAGCCCGGTTGAAGAACTCCGGCTGCTGGAATATGGCCAGCGCCTGATCAGCGGCCGGCGCACCGTTCTGGCCGGCGGCCCCGGCCGCGCCACCGGCCGGCACCTGCATACGGCCGCAGCCCAGGGCGGCGCGCAGGCGCTGGGGCTGGATGCGGGCGCCATCGCCATCGGCCTGCGCGCCGATATCGTGGTGCTCGACGCCGATGATCCGCTGATGGTCGCCCGCCGCGGCGACGGCATTCTCGATGGCTGGATCTTCGCCGGCAACCGGCCGCTGGTCCGCGATGTGCTGGTTGGTGGCCGGCAGGTTGTCGCCGGTGGCCGTCATGCCCATGAAGACCACATCGCCCGGCGCTTCCGGGCCACGCTGGAAAGGCTGCACGCATGACCGCCACTGCCGATGCCGACCGCCTGATGCTCGCCCCCGGCCGGATGACGCTCGACGACCTGCGCCGGATCTGGTCCGGACGCCCGGTGCTGACGCTGGATGACGGAGCCAGCGGCCGCATGACCGCCTCGGCCGATATCGTCGCCGCCATCGCCGCCGGCGACGAGGCGGTCTATGGCATCAACACCGGTTTCGGCAAGCTGGCACAGAAGCGGATCGCGGCCGGCGATCTTGCCCGGCTGCAGCGCAACCTGATCCTGTCACACGCAACCGGCGTCGGTGCGCCGCTGGCGGCACCGGTCGTGCGGCTGATCCTGGCGATCAAGGCCGCCAGCCTCGCGGTCGGCGCATCGGGCATCCGCCCGGCGCTGGTCGAGGCGCTGCTGCGGCTGCATGCCGCCGACGTGCTGCCGGTGATCCCGTCCAAGGGGTCTGTCGGCGCGTCGGGCGATCTGGCGCCGCTGGCCCATCTCTGCGGGGTGCTGCTCGGCATAGGCGAGGTGATGGTCGATGGCACGCGCATGGATGCCGCGGCGGGTCTGGCCCGGGCCGGGCTCGAACCCGTCGAACTTGGCGCCAAAGAAGGTCTGGCGCTGATCAACGGCACCCAGGTCTCCACCGCCCTCGCCCTGGACGGGCTGTTCCGTATTGAACGCTGCTACCGCTCGGCCCTGGTCTCGGGCGCGATCGCGGTCGAGGCGGTGATGGGCAGCCACAAGCCTTTCGACCCGCGCATTCATGCCCTGCGCGGCCAGACCGGCCAGATCGATGCCGCCGGCGCCTATCGCGCGCTGCTGGCCGGCAGCCCGCTGAACGCCGCCCATCAGGGCCCCGACTGTCACCGGGTCCAGGATCCGTATTCGCTGCGCTGTCAGCCGCAGGTGATGGGGGCGGTGCTCGATCAGATGCGCATGGCCGCGCGCACCCTGACCATCGAGGCGAACGGCGTCACCGACAACCCACTGGTCATGACCGATACGGCCGAGGTGATCTCGGGCGGCAATTTCCACGCCGAGCCGGTGGCGATGGCCGCCGACCAGTTGGCGATCGCCGCTTCGGAAATCGGTGCCCTGGCCGAGCGGCGGATCGCGATGCTGATCGATGCCTCGATCAGCGGCCTGCCGGCCTTTCTGGTCGCCGATGCCGGGCTGAATTCGGGGTTCATGATCGCCCATGTCACCGCGGCGGCGCTGGCGTCGGAGAATAAATCCCTCGCCCATCCGGCCAGCGTCGACAGCCTGCCGACCTCCGCCAATCAGGAAGACCATGTCAGCATGGCGACCTTCGCCGCCCGCCGGCTGGGCGATATCGCCGACAATGTCGCCGACATCGTCGGCATCGAATTGCTGGCGGCGGCACAGGGGTTGGAATTCCACCGTCCCTTGCGCGCGGCGGCAGCGGTCGAGGCGGCCATGACCCGCATCCGCGCCGAGGTGCCGCGCTATGACACCGACCGCTATTTCGCGCCCGACCTCGCCGCCGCCGGTTGCATGGTCCGTGACGGCCGGTTCTGCGACCTGACCAGCCTCACCCTCGATGCCAGCGGAGCCTGACCCGATGACCACCACACCCATTGACCCTGCCACAGCCCCGGACCCGGTGTTCACGCTCCATCGCGGCGGCTCGCCGCTGGTGATCAGCATGCCCCATTGCGGCACGGGCCTGTTGCCGGACATGGCGGCGCGGCTGACCGATGCGGCCCGCGCCCTGCCCGACACCGACTGGCACATCCCGCTGCTCTACGATTTCGCGCATCGCTTCGACGCCACGATCATCGCCGCCCGGCTGTCGCGCTATGTGATCGACCTCAACCGGCCGTCATCAGGGGAAAGCCTGTATCCGGGGCAGGCGACCACCGGGTTGTGTCCGACGACGCTGTTCGATGGCGCCCCGATCTATCTTGCCGGCGACGAACCGGATGATGCCGAAATCGCCGGCCGCGTCACCACCTGCTGGCAGCCCTATCATGATGCCCTTGCCGCCGAACTGGCACGGGTGCGCGAAACCCATGGTCGTGCCCTGCTGTGGGACGCGCATTCGATCCGCGGCACCGTGCCCCGGCTGTTCGATGGCCGGCTGCCCGACCTCAATCTCGGCACCGCCCGCGGCACCAGCCTGGATCCGGCGCGACGCAAGCGGGTCGCCGCCACGCTCGACGCCGCGGCCGGTGCCGCGGGCTTCACCGCCGTCACCGACGGCCGTTTCGTCGGCGGCCATATCACCCGCCATTACGGCCGCCCGGCCGAGGGCGTCGAGGCCGTGCAGATGGAACTGGTCCAGGCCACCTATATGGACGAAGATGGCCCACCCTTCGGCTTCCGCCCCGACCGTGCCGTCCGCATCCGGCCGGTGCTCGATGCGGTGATGGCGGCGTTTCAGGACTGACGAGCCGGCGGGTCATCGTCGTTGCCTCACGCCTCCATCGTCCAGGGCAGGGTCACCACCACCGTCAACCCGCCCTCCGGCCGGTTGCGGGCGGTGATGCTGCCGCCATGAGCCTCGATCGTGCGCCGCGCGATGGCAAGACCCAGGCCATAGCCCTGGCCCTGGCCCGATAGGCCGGGTCCGGCCCCCGCATTGCCATCAACGCCGCGCACGAACGGATCGAACATGGTGGCCAGCAGATCCGGCGCCACACCGGGGCCGCTGTCGGCCACGGTCAGAACATGGCGGCGGCCGGCATCGTCGACCCCCACGGTCACCAGCACGGTGCCACCCGGCGGCGAGAAGCGCAGGGCGTTGCGGATGACGTTCTCGATCGCCCGGCGCAGCAGTTCGGCGCTGCCCTTCACGATCATGCCGGTGGCCGACAGCGTGGCGGCCGGCGTGATCCGGCTGTCCACGGTCACGGCCAGCGGCCCGGCTTCGAAGCGCGCATCGCTGGTTACAGATGCGATCAGGCCATGCAGGTCGACATAATCCTCATGGCGCGGCACATCGCTCTCCACCCGTGACAGGGTGAGCAACTCGCCGACCATGGCATTCAGCCGGGCGGTTTCCAGATCCAGCCGGGCCAGCGTGCTCTCGATCCTGGCCGGGGATTGCCGCACCAGGCCCACCGCCATCTGAAGCCGGGCGAGTGGCGAGCGCAATTCATGAGACACATCGTGCAGCAGCCGGTCGCGCGCCGACACGGTCTGTTGAAGACGCGCCGCCATGACATCGAAATCGCGGGCCAGATCGGCCAGTTCATCACGCCGGCGACCCATGGATGCCCCCAGCCGCACACTCAGTTCGCCCCGCGCCAGCCGCTCGAACCCGTCGCGCAGGCGCAGGATCGGCCGGGTCAGATACCATGCCAGCACGGTGCTGAAGACCAATCCTCCGGCGGCGCCCATCAGCAGGATGTTGGGCGGGATATGCGCGAGCCCACGATCCGGCGGACGCGGCATAAGGTCGGTCATTCGACGCGACAGGCGCCAGACCCTGCCATCCGCTGTCACGACATCGCGTGTCAGCACCTCGTGCCCCACCTGTATCGATGTCTGCGGTGTGGTGCCGGGCTCCAATGGTGTCGCCGTCAGCGCGGCCCGGGTCGCCGCAGGCTGGGTTATCAGCCAGTCGTCGAAATCCGGTTTGCCGCCCCGGTTCAACATCACGGCCGCCGTGGCAAATTCGCTCGGGACGATCCGTGTCACATAAAGATCCAGCACCGGGCGCGGCGGCTCGCCATAGAGCATCAACAGAAGCCACAGCGTCTCGACCATCACGAAGAAGGTGATCGCGAAGCCCGACAGGATTTTCCAGAACAGACGCCCGCGCATTGCCGACAATCCCGCCGCAACCCTGTTCATGGCGGTCAATCCTGCCGCACGCGATAGCCGATGCCGCGCACGGTTTCGAACAGGGTGTCGTCGGCGCCATAATCCTGAAGCTTGCGGCGCAGATGGCTCATATGCACATCCAGGCTGCGGTCATAGGCCTCGTGCGGCCGTCCCAGAACCTCGCGCGACAATTCATCCTTCGATATCACCCGGGTGCCGGCGCGCAGCAGCCGTTCCAGCAGGTTGAACTCGGTCACCGTCAGCTCGGCGTCCTGGCCGTCGATGGTCACCCGGCGGCCATCGGGCTCCAGCCGGATGCCGGCCAGGACCAGCACCGACGGGCTGATCATCGATGCCGCATCCGTACGCCTGAGCACCGCGCGGAGTCGGGCCACCAGTTCCCGCGGATAGCAGGGCTTGGCCACATAGTCGTCGGCCCCCAGTTCCAGCCCGACCACCCGATCGACATTGTCGCCGCGCGCGGTCAGCATGATCACCGGCACCCGGCTGGCATGGCGGATCCGGCGCAGCACGTCGAGCCCGCCGATCCGTGGCAGCATGATATCCAGGATCACCGCCGCGAAACCGCCGCCCAGCGCCGCGGCCACCCCCGCCTCGCCGGTCAGCATCACGGTGGTCTCGAACCCCTCGGCGGCGAGGTATTCGGTCAGCATCGCGCCAAGCTCGGCATCGTCATCGATCATCAGGATAGGCACGGCCGGCATCTGGTCCTCGCATCAGGCATCTCGGCGGCCACGATATACACGGGCAGCCGGCCGCGTCACCGAGCACGCGTCGGGTTTACGCAGGTTTTACGTATCAGATGCACAGCCATTACCCCACACCTCCCGGACTATGGGTATGCTGTGCCGCCGATCAATGAAGCGAGCGCGTTCAACGTGTCGACATCCTCCCCTGGTTCCAGACCGGTTTCACGGCGCCTGCGCGCCCTCCGTCTTCCGGTCATCCTGCTTCTCCTTGCCCTCGCCGGCTATGGCGCCTGGATCTATGCCTTCCCCGAGGCGCCCCCCGCCCCGCCGCCGACGGTGCAGGTCCGGGTCGCCGATCTTGAAGACACGGTTCTGGCCAATGGCACGCTGGAAGCCGCCAACCTGGTCAGCGTCGGTGCCCAGGCCTCCGGCCAGATCAAGACGCTGGCCGTGGATGTCGGCGATCAGGTCACCGAAGGCCAGTTGATCGCCGAGATCGACTCGCTGACCCAGCAGAACGCCCTGCGCAATGCCGAAGCCGCCCTTGCCAATGTCCGTGCCCAGCACGTCGCCAAGCGCGCATCGCTGAAACAGGCGGAACTGGCGCTGAAACGCGAACGCGCGCTGATGGCCGGCAATGCCGGCGCCCGCGCCGATCTTGAGGTTGCCGAGGCAACCGTCGCCACCACCCGCGCCGAGCTCGCGGCATTGGAAGCCCAGATCGCGCAGGCGGAAATCACCGTCGACACCGCCAAGGTCGATCTGGGTTATACCCGGATCACCGCGCCGATCACCGGCACCGTCGTGGCGGTGATCGTGAAGGAAGGCCAGACCGTCAATGCCAACCAGACCACACCGACCATCGTGAAACTGGCGCAGCTCGACACCATGACCGTCACCGCCGAGGTGTCGGAGGCCGATGTCGTGCGGGTCAAGCCGGGCCAGCCGGTCTATTTCACCATTCTGGGCGAGCCCGACAACCGCTATGAGGCGGAACTGCGCACGGTCTATCCCGCCCCTCCATCGATCGAGACCGAGACCAGCAGCAGTTCATCGTCCAGCAGCAGTTCATCATCATCCAGCAGCAGCACCGCGATTTATTACGACGCCTTGTTCGATGTGCCCAACCCCGACCATAAGCTGCGCATCTCGATGACCGCCCAGGTCTCGATCGTGATCAGCCGGGCGCCGGCTTCGCTGGTCATCCCGTCATCGGCGCTTGGCACCCCGGCCGCGGATGGCAGCTATAACGTCCAGGTGGTCGACAGCGATGGCGGCATCGCGCTGCGCCGGGTGACGATCGGCATCGACAACAACGTTCAGGCTCAGGTGCTGACCGGATTGGAGGCCGGCGAGCGGATCGTTGCCGCCAACACCGCGACCCTCGGCACCAACATGCAGATGCGCCAGCGGCGCGGACCGATGGGGTTCTAAGCCGGTGACCAATCTCATGCCCCAGGGCGGACGCGGCGCCACGGCCGATCCGCAACCCCTGCTCTCCATTCAGGGCCTGCGCCGGGAATTTCCGGCCGGTGACCGCATGGTCGCCGTGCTTCAGGATATCGACCTGACCATTCAGGCCGGCGAGATGGTGGCGATCATCGGCGCCTCGGGGTCGGGCAAATCGACCCTGATGAACATTCTGGGCTGCCTGGACCGGCCCAGCGCCGGCGCCTATCGCATCGCCGGTCGCGACACCCGCGAGCTTGAGGCCGACGATCTGGCCGAACTGCGCCGCGAGCATTTCGGCTTCATCTTCCAGCGCTATCACCTGCTGTCGACCCTGACCGCGCTCGACAATGTCGAGATCCCGGCGGTCTATGCCGGCCGCGACCGCCGGTCGCGCCGCGAACGGGCGGCAGACCTGTTGACCCGGCTGGGGCTGGCCGATCGCATGAACCACAGGCCCGGCCAGTTGTCGGGCGGCCAGCAGCAGCGGGTCAGTGTCGCCCGCGCGCTGATGAATGGCGGCCGCGTGATCCTGGCCGACGAGCCCACCGGCGCGCTCGACAGCCGCAGCGGCGAAGAGATGCTGAAGCTGCTGGGCGAGTTGCACGAGCAGGGCCACACCATCATCATCGTCACCCACGATCCCAAGGTTGCCGCGGTGGCCGACCGGGTGATCGAGATCAGCGACGGCCGGATCATCGCCGATACCCGCAAGCCCGACCTTCCCCCGGCAACCGCGCGGCCGCTGCCGGCGGCGCAGCCGAAGGGGCTGGGCCTCGGGCGCCATGTCGAAGCCTTCCGCATGGCGGTCAGGGCGATGATCGCGCACAAGCTGCGCACCTTCCTGACCATGCTGGGCATCATCATCGGCATCGCCTCGGTGGTGTCGGTTGTGGCGCTGGGGGCCGGGTCGCAGCAGCAGATTCTGGAAAGCATCTCGTCGATCGGCACCAACACCATCGACGTCATGCCGGGGGAGAGCTTCGGCGACACCCGTGCCGGCCGTGTGCGGACATTGGTGCCATCCGATGCCGAGGCCCTGGCCGGCCAGCCCTATGTCGACAGCGTGACGCCGCAGGTGTCGAGCAGCGCCACGCTGCGCTATCGCAATATCTCGATCACCGCCCAGGTGGTGGGGGTGGGGCCGCAGTTCTTCCGGGTGCGCGGCCACACCATGGCCGCCGGTCAGCCCTTCGACGATGCCAGCATCGAACGCCGCAGCCAGGAGGTGGTGATCGACAGCAACACCCGCGATCAGTTGTTCCCCCATGGCGGCGATCCCGTCGGGCAGGTCATCTTTCTGGGCGACGTGCCGGCGCGGATCATCGGGGTCACCGAGCCGCAGGAAAATTCCTTCGGCGGCTCGGACTCGCTGAATGTCTGGATCCCCTATACCACGGCGATGAGCCGGGTGCTGGGCCAGTCCTGGCTGCAACGGATCACCGTGCGGGTGGCCGACGACTATGCAACCGACGTGGCCGAGCGCAACATCCAGGCCCTGCTGACCCGTCGCCACGGCGTCCGCGACTTCTTCATGATGAACACCGACACCATCCGCCAGACCATCGAGAGCACCACCCAGACCATGACCCTGCTGGTCTCGATGATCGCGCTGATTTCGCTGATCGTCGGCGGTATCGGGGTGATGAACATCATGCTGGTCTCGGTGACCGAACGGACCCGCGAGATCGGCGTGCGCATGGCGGTGGGCGCGCGCCAGGGCGACATCCTGCTGCAATTCCTGATCGAGGCCGTGCTGGTCTGCCTGCTGGGCGGCGCGCTGGGTGTGGGTCTGGCATACGGGATCGGCGTCATCCTGGCCGGCAGCGGTGTCTCGATGGTCTATTCCACCACCTCGATCATCGCCGCTTTCGCCTGTTCCACCCTGATCGGCGTCGCCTTCGGCTTTCTGCCGGCACGCAGCGCCGCACGCCTCGACCCGGTCGACGCGCTGGCGCGGGAATGACCATGGACAGAAACATGACCACGCTGCGCTTTCGCCCGCTTCTCGCGGTGCTGCTCGCCACCACGCTTGCCGGCTGCGGCGGGCTGATCGACACCGATTATGCCCGCCCCGCCGTCACCGTGCCGACGCACTGGACGCAGGGCCAGCCGGCCACCGGCGTCGCCCCCACGATCGATGCCGCCGCAGTCGGCGCCGATGGCTGGTGGCGGGTCTTCGACGATCCGGCGCTCGATGCCCTGGTCACTCAGGCGCTGGCCCGCAACAACGACCTTGCCGCCGCGGCGATCCGCGTGCGCCGGGCACAGTTGCAGGCAGGTCTGGCCGAGGACGATCTTCTGCCGCAATTCGGCTCCAGCAGCTCGGTCGCGCGCGACCGGCGGCTCGGCACCGACACCAGCGCCACCAGCTATTCGACCGACCTCACCGTCTCCTATGAACTCGACCTCTGGGGCCGCCTGGGCCGCACCTTCGACGCCGCACGGTTCGAGGCGCTGGCAACCGAACAGGACCGCGAGGCAACCGCGCTCACCCTCACCGGCACCACCGCCGATCTCTACTGGACCCATGTCTATCTGACCCAGCGTCTGGCGCTGGCCGATGCCAGCCTCGCCTATGCCCGCCGCATCGCCGACATCGTCGACGTGCGCTATCGCGCCGGTGCCGTGTCGGAACTGGATGTCTATGAAGCCCGCCAGACCATCGAGAGCCAGGAAGCGGCACGGCTGCTGATCCTCCAGCAGCAGGTCGAAACCGACAACGCCCTGTCGATTCTGTTTGATGGCCCGCCGGCGCCGGTCGATCTGGCCCGCGACCGGCTGCCAGACGACGCCCTGCCCGCGATTCCGGCCGGACTGCCGGCCGCGGTGCTGGCCCGCCGGCCCGATATCAAGGCCGCCGAACTGCGGCTGCGCAGCAACCTTGCCGATATCGACGCCACCCGCGCCAGCTATCTGCCGACCCTGTCGCTGACCGGCAGTGTCGGCGGCAGCAGCGTCGCCCTGCGCGACCTGCTGGCCAATCCGGTGGCCAGTCTGGGCCTGGGCCTCGCTCTGCCGTTCCTGAACTGGAACGAACGCGATCTCAACATCCGGGTGTCCGAGGCGGTCTTCGAGGAATCGGTCACCAATTTCCGCCAGACCCTGTATGCGGCCTTCGCCGACACGGAAAATGCACTCTCGTCACGCGAACAGCGTGCCGCGCGCGCCGTCCGCCTTCAGGCGGCTCTCGATGCCGCGCGTGCGGCGGAAGCGATCTATGAAACCCGCTATCGCACCGGCGCCGTAACGCTTCAGGTCTGGCTGGATGCCCAGGAAACCCGCCGCACAGCCGAACTCAACCTGCTTGAGAACCGGCTTGAGGAACTGCGCGCGATGATCACGCTGTATCAGGCGCTGGGCGGGTCGGCCGTGCCAACCACACCATAGCCTCAGATCGTATTTTTAAAGTCAAATACAATCAGGTTCCTTTATGATCAATTGGCCTCACTATCAGTCGAATGATGCGCATGCTCGCCTTCGACCACCCGCTCTTTCGCCCGTCAGATACGTGGCGAAGATGTGCTCTATTGTGATGGTCGACGAAATCGAGCGAGGTATTCTGGAACGACGAATCAGATGGGCGGCAATGGTGTCGATGAGCTTTTCGGCACGACAGGGAGCGACGTCATATGGGGTCTGGCCGGTGACGACAAACTCTTTGGCGGCAAAGGCAATGACACCCGGGAGGGCGGCAGCGGGAGAGACGTGGTTGACGCTGGCGCCGGCGATGACGTCATCCCGATCGCTGCCGCCGCTCAGTCTTCGTTGACGATCATCGGCGGCGGCGGCACCGACACCGTGCAATTGGTCGGCGGCGTTGTGTTCGACAGTTTTTCGATGACCGCCACAAGTGACGTAGAACTCCTGGATGTTACAAGTTCGGTATTGACGGCGCCGATATTGCCGATGATTTCGTTCTGATCGGCCTGAGCAGATATGGCGGCGACAAAATCGATCCAGTCGGCTTCAGCGGGCAGTCTCCTTTATCGGTGCATCCGGCTTCACTGGCGCTGTCATGCAGATTCACGCGATCGCCAGCGGTTCAGGTCTGCTGGTCGACGGCGATGTCAACGGAGACCGTACGGCTGACGTGGCCATCCTGATCGCAGGCGTAGACAGACTGACAGCCGCCGACTTTATTCTGTGATCAGCGTCTGCCCCTTTATCCTGCCTATGCTGAAGGACGGCAGTTGCTCTGCCCTGCCGGCTCCCGCAGGATGCGGAGCGGGCGCCTGAGCCCGATCCGATGAGATGGCGGCAGACGATGGCAACCCTTCGCGGCACATCCGGAAACGACAACCTGACCGGCACCTCCACGGCCGACAGCATCTTCGGCTATGCCGGCGATGACGTGCTGACCGGCGGTGGCGGCAATGACGTGCTCTATGGCGGTGCGGGCGATGACGTTTTCGCGGTGTCGGGGCTGATCGGTTTCAACAGCTTCCGCGGCGATGCCGGCGTTGACACCATCCGCGTCATCGGTGGCACCACCACCGCCACCTTCATTGTATCCACGGCAGCCAAGGTCGAGGTGCTGGCCTTCACCGGCAGCGATCTGACCGGAACGGCGGGCGCCGATCGCTTCGATATCAGCGGGATTTCCACGATCATCGCGGGCCGCATGATCTGGCTGAACGATGGTGACGACCGCTTCCTGGGATCGTCGGCTACCGATCAGGTTCATGGCGGATTGGGGGATGATGACCTTGACGGCGGCGGAGGTGATGACGTCATCGAGGGTGCGCAGGGCCATGATCGCCTGAGCGGAGGGGCCGGCAATGATCGCTTCATCCTGCGCGGTGATATTGGTATCGACACTATTCAGGGCGATGGCGGAACAGACCGGCTGGTCTTCACCGGCGGTGCCCAGACCAGCCGCTTCACGGTCACTGCCGCATCCTCGGTCGAGATCATGCGCTTCGACGGTGGGCGTCTCGACGGCACCAGTGGTATGGACACCTTCGACATCAGCGGCATCTCGACTTATGAAAACCGGCAGATTATCCGGCTTGTTGGCGGCGACGATGTTTTTATCGGCAGCAGGGCCGGCGATTTCGTCGAGGGCGGTGATGGCGATGACGTGCTGTCCGGCGGCGGTGGCAACGATCTGCTGGCCGGTGATGGCGGCAACGACATCATGGATGGTGGCAGCGGCAACGATGTCTTCCGGGTGGCAGACTGGTTCGGTGCCGATACCTATCGCGGCGGCAGCGGCACCGATACCATCCAGTTCACCGGCGGCGCGATCACCGCATCCTTCACGGCCGATGCTGCAAGCGAGGTCGAGGTGCTGCGCTTCGTCGGCCATGACCTGATCGGCACCGACGGCGACGATGAGTTCGATCTGAGCGGTATCATCACCATCCTGAATGGCCGGACCATCTGGCTGAACGATGGTGATGACAGTTTTATCGGCGCGCGCACCTCCGACGACATTCATGGCGGTGACGGCAACGACCGGCTGTACACGGGAACCGGCAACGACGTCATCGAGGGTGGCAACGGCAATGACGACCTCGATGGCGGCAGCGGCAATGACATCTTCCGAGTCCAGGGCGATTTCGGCATCGATACCATCCAGGGTGGCAGCGGTCAGGACAGCTTGCAGATTGTCGCAGCCGCCGGCACAAGCCGGCTGATGCTCAACACCGCCGCATCGGTCGAACAACTCGCCTTCGCCGACCAGGATCTGATCGGTACCGATGGCAATGATCTGTTCGATCTGAGCGGTGTTGCGACGATCACCGGTGGGCGGACGATCTGGCTGAACGCCGGCACCGACGTCTTCATCGGCAGCCGGGATGCGGATGATGTCCATGGCGGCACAGGTGATGACGCGCTCAAGGGTGGCACGGGTGCCGACATCCTGAATGGCGGCTCCGGCAGCGATCGGTTCATCTATCAGGCGATAGCCGACAGCACTCTGGCTGCCGGCGGCCGTGATCGCATCGATGGCTTTTCGCGTGTCGACGGTGACCGCATCGACCTCTCATTGATCGATGCCGACACCGGTCTTGCCGGTCACCAGCGTTTGACCTTTGTTGGTGCCGGCGGATATTCCAGCCACACGGGCGAGGTCCGCATTGCCGCCATCAGCACCGGCCTGATGATCTACGCCGATGTGAATGGCGACAATCGTACCGATATGAGCATCCTCGTAACCGGGATCTCAACTCTTCAGGCCGGCGACTTCATTTTGTGAGCGCAACGGCCCGTGCTCAGCATACCCCGGCACCATAGGCCGCATCATATTCCGCCGCATGCGGAATGACCTTGATCATGTCGATCAGGGTTCCAGCCGGGTCGCGCAGGATGAAATGACGCTGGCCGAAAGCCTCGTCGCGGATCGGCAGCAGGATTGCCACATCCGGCAGCGCCTGAAGCCTGGACCACTCGGCATCGACGTCCTCAACCTCGATATTGACCAGCACGCCACCCACCGGCCGGCCATATCCGGCGGGGACGGTCTGGTGGCTGTGATCCAGCACCGCGATATTCACCCCCGGATCGGTGCTGTGGCTGAGATGCACATACCAGTCGGCCTGGAACACCACGTGAAATCCCAGATGGGTCTGCCAGAAGGCAGCCGTCTCGGCCACGCGATCGGTCATGATCACCGGATAGCAGCTCTCGATCTTCATGATGCGTCTTGTCCCCCGGATGGCGGTGGTTTGCAGGGCCACATCCTCATTAAATATACAGGCAGCCTGTTTGTAAATATGTGGATTGCGGACACCAGCCGTCGGGCTTAGCGTGACAGTGCACGGAATGGGCAGCGGGCCGTTGAGCCGCGCGGGATCGGGGCCAGGCGAGGACACGGAGACATGACCGAATACGGCGATGATAGCGACGAGGATGGCGCTGCCGGCACGCGGCCGAGGCGCAGTAATCAGCAGCGGTCGGCCGATACCCGGCAGGCGCTGATCGGCGCCGCGCGCGCGCTGTTTGCCGTTCATGGCTATGCCGCCACCGGCACGCCCGAAATTCTGGCCCGCGCCGGCGTCAGCCGCGGCGCGCTGTATCACCAGTTCACCGACAAGGCGGCGCTGTTTCAGGCCGTGCTGGAAGATGCGCAGGCCGATATCGTGGCCGCGATCGACCGGGCAGCCCATGCCGCCCCCGATGCCCTGCACGCGCTGCGGGCCGGATCGCGCGCCTTCGTCACCACCGCGACCCGGCCCGACATCCGCCAGATCGTGCTGATCGACGGGCCGGCGGTGCTGGGTTGGAAAACCTGGCGCAAGGTCGATGCCGCCCACGGGCTGGGCACCCTGATTCTGGGACTGAATGCCCTGGCCGACGAGGGCCGGTTGCGCCCGGGCCTGTCGGTGCAGGCCCTGGCGCTGATGCTGTCGGGCGCCTTGAACGAAGCCGCCCTCGGCCTTGCCGCCGCCGATGGTGGCGTCACCGGGCCGGCTGTGACCATGGCGATCGATGCCCTGATCGATGGCATCGTGCTCCCGTCACTCTGATCCGGCGACAAAATCCACGGCAGCCGTGATCACCGCGGGTTCGGCCAGGATGCGGCCATGGCCCAACCCGTCATGTTCGATCATCCGCGCGCCAGCCCAGGCGGCGGCAGAGGCGCGCCCGGCCTCGATCGGCACCACGCGGTCATCGGTGGAATGGAAGAACAGAGCCGGCTGACGAAGCTCGCGCGCCTGGCGCAGCAGGTTCATGGCATGAAGCTCGGTGCCAAGAGCCAGCAATTCGGCCTCGAACACCGCCCATTCCATCGCATCATAGCCGAAGCGTGCCGCCACGGCCCGGGCCTCGTCGAGATAGCGGACCGGCGACGACACCAGCGCCACCCGTGCGACATCCGCACCGTCCAGCAATGCCACGGCGGTGGCGGCACAGCCGATCGAATGGGCGATGATGCCCTGCACCGGCCCGGCATGACGCGCCGCATGGGCCACTGTCGCCGCCACCGCCACCGCCAATTGCGGAATGGTCGCGGTGCTGCCACCCGATCCGCCATGGGCCGGCAGATCGGGGGCGAAAACCGTGTAGCCTTTGGCCCGCAACGGTGCCACGAAGCCCGCCATATCGGCGTGGCTGCCTTCCCAGCCATGGACCAGCACCGCGCTCGATCCGGTGGCCGCCGCGCCATCGGCCGGTGCCCATTGGCGGATCAGCATGCCGGTGCCCGCCACATCGATCTCGGTCAGGCTGTCGGGCATCGGCATCTGCCGCGCCGGACGTGCCCGGCGGCGGTCCGGGGTGATGAGCGCGTGCGCCAACTGGCGCGGGGTCGGGCGCCGGGCCGGCGTCGCGGAGGCATTGGGGTCTGCCAGGGTTGCGGGCTGGGTGGACATCGGCACGGGCGCCTCTTCTGATGGTCATTGACGTTATATATGATATTGATCATATAATCGGCCATGGCAACCACAAATGACGCATGCCGATGCGGCACCGCCCCTTCCTTGACGCCCCCCTCCCCTGACGCAAAGGACAGGTCTTCCCCATGACCAGCACCGTCATCGCCGGCTATGTCCGCACGCCGTTTCACTTTGCCCGCAAGGGGGCCCTGGCCGGGACCCGGCCGGATGATCTGGCCGCAACCGCCATCCGGGCGCTGATCGACCGCGCGCGGCTCGATCCGGCGCTGATCGAGGATGTGATCATGGGCTGCGCCTATCCTGAAGCCGAGCAGGGCGCCAACATCGCCCGCCTCGCCCTGCTGCTGGCCGGCCTGCCGCAATCGATCGGCGGCATGACCGTGAACCGGTTCTGCGGATCGTCGATGTCGGCCGTCCATATCGCCCATGGCCAGATCGCGACCGGTGCCGGCGAAGCCTTTATCTGCGCCGGGGTGGAATCGATGAGCCGCGTGCCCCAGGGCGGCTTCAATCACAGCCCCAATCCGCGCTTCCGCAGCCCGGCTCGGCCTGATACCAGCCTGCCCGATGCCGATCTGATGATCGACGCCCATATCACCATGGGTGAGACGGCGGAGAATGTCGCGGCGCAGTATCGTGTTCCCCGCGCCGAGCAGGAGAAGCTGGCGCTCGCCTCGCAACGGAAGGCCGCCGCCGCCCGCGCCGAAGGCCGGCTGGCCGACGAGATCGTGCCGGTGGCCACGCCTGATGGCGTGGTCGTCGACAGCGATGGCTGCCTCAGACCTCAGACGACGCTGGAGGCTCTGGCCGGATTGAAGCCTGCCTTCCGGCCCGACGGCACCGTCACCGCCGGCACCGCGTCGCCGCTGACCGACGGTGCCGCCGCCGTGCTGGTGACGTCGGAAGCCTTCGCCATCCGCCACAGCCTGCCGATCCTGGCGCGGGTGCGCGCCACCGCCATTGTCGGCTGCCCGCCGGAAATCATGGGCATCGGGCCGGTGCCGGCCACACGCAAGGCACTTGCCCGCGCGGGCCTGACCATCGCCGATATCGACGTGGTCGAAATCAACGAGGCCTTCGGCAGTCAGGCGCTGGCCTGCATCCGCGCGCTTGAGATCCCCGAGGCGATCGTGAACATCGATGGCGGCGCCATCGCCATCGGCCATCCGCTGGGCGCCACCGGCGCCCGCATCACCGGCAAGGCCGCGCAACTGCTGAAGCGCACCGGCGGTCGCTATGCCCTCGCCACCCAGTGCATCGGCGGCGGCCAGGGCATCGCGACCATTCTTGAAGCCGTCTGATCAGGCGCGTTCAGCGTCAGGTTGCCGAGCGGTGTTCTGCGGTCGAACTGCGCCCAGACACCGGCCGTGCCATCCCAGTCGCCCCGGCTGGCGGCCTTGGAATATTCGGTCGCGCGCTGCTCGAAGAAATTGGCGTGCTCAACGCCGTTCAGGATTTCGACCAGCCAGGGCAACGGATGCGGCACCAGCGGTCGTGCGCCATCCTCGACGTCGGAATAACAGCCATGAACCGGCCGCAGGCCAAGCTGGGTCAGCCGCCAGTCCGCGATATAGCGGATATAGGCTTTGATATCGGCCGGCGTCATGCCGCCCACCGGCCCCAGTTCGAAGGCCAGATCGATGAACCGGTCTTCCAGCGACACCATGGTGCGGGCCACGTCGGTGATGTCGTCGCGCACCGATGCGGTCACGGCGCCGGTCTCGCGATGCCATTCATGAAACAGGCGGATGATGCCGGCGCAATGCAGGCTTTCATCGCGCACCGACCAGCTCACGATCTGGCCCATGCCGTTCATCTTGTTGTGGCGGGGAAAATTCAGCAGCATCGCGAAGCTGGCGAACAGGGCCATGCCTTCGGTGAAGGCGCCGAACATCGCCAGCGTCCGCGCCACATCCGCAACCGTGCCGGTGCCGAAGCTGTGCATGTAATCGGCCTTGGCGCGCATGTCGCCATAGCCGCGGAAGGCCTCGAACTCGGCCTGGGGCATGCCCAAGGTCTTCAACAGCAGGGCATAGGCGTCGATATGCACGGTTTCCATGTTCGAGAACGCCGCCATCATCATCTGGATCTCTAGCGGCTGGAACAGCGGGATATAGCGTTTCAGATAGTTGTCGCCGACCTCGATATCCGACTGGGTGAAGAAGCGGAAGATCTGGGTGAGCAACTGGCGTTCGGCATCGCTGACCCGGTCGGAATGCCAATCCTTGATATCCCCGCCAAGCGGCACTTCCTCCCCCATCCAATGGGTTTGCTGCTGGCGCTTCCAGAAGCCATAGGCCCAAGGGTAGCGGTCGACGTCATAGCTGCCGGTCGTGGTCAGCAACCCGACACGGCCGGTACCGACCAGGGTCATCGGATCGAGGTTGCCCGCGATGAGACCGACATCCGCCGCCGTCATCCTCACTGACATGCAAGGCATTCCTCATAATCGGTCGGCGTGGCGGATGCCGCAGAGCTCGGTGCCGTGTCCGGCCCCGTATTCACCAAGGTGTCGGTGTCACCCGCGAAGCCCGCACGCTGCAACGACCGCGACCGGCAGTAATACAGGCTCTTCACCCCCCGCTCCCAGGCGGTCCAGTGCAGCATATGCAGATCCCATTTATCGATATCGGCCGGCAGATACAGGTTCAGTGACTGGCTCTGGCAGATGAATGGCGCGCGATCGGCGGCGAAATCGATGATCCAGCGCTGGTCGATCTCGAAGGCGGTGCGGAACACGGCCTTTTCATCGGCGGTCAGCGCGGCCAGATGCTGCACCGATCCTTCATGGCCAAGGATGGACTGCCAGACCGCCGGCCTATCCAGCCCCTTGGCGACCAGCAGCCGGACAAGATGCGGGTTGCGTACCGATATCGCGCCCGACAGGGTCTTGTGGGTGTAGATATTGGCCGGGATCGGCTCGATGCAGGCGCTGGTGCCACCACAGATGATGCTGATGGATGCCGTGGGCGCGATGGCGAGCTTGTGGCTGAACCGCGCCTGCGTGCCGGCTTCCGCCGCATCGGGACAGGGGCCGCGCTCACCGGCCAGAAACACCGATGCCCGGTCGGCCTCCCGCCGCAGCTTGCGGAAGATGGCGAGATTCCACGCCTTGGCCATGGCGCTTTCGAACGGGATACCCCGCGCCTGAAGAAAGGCGTGAAAGCCCATCACGCCCAGCCCGACCGAGCGTTCGCGCATCGCCGAATAGCGCGCCCGGGCCATGCTGTCGGGCGCGGTCTCGATGAAGCTGGTCAGCACATTGTCGAGGAAGCGCATCACATCCTCGATAAAGCCCGGCGCCTCGTTCCACGCATCCCAGGTCTCGATGTTCAACGAGGCAAGACAGCAGACCGCGGTGCGCTCCTGGTCGTGATGGTCAAGGCCGGTGGGCAGGGTGATCTCGCTGCACAGGTTCGAGGTCGACACGCCCAGCCCCAGCATCCGCTGGTGGCGCGGCAGCGCCCGGTTGACGGTATCGATGAACAACAGATAGGGCTCGCCGGTCTGAAGCCGGGTTTCAAGAATGCGCTGCCACAGCCGGCGGGCATCCACCCGCCGGATCTCGCTGCCGTCACGGGGGCTGCGCAGCGCGACGTCATCCCCGGCCTTCACTGCCGCCATGAAGTCGTCGGTGATATTGACCCCATGATGCAGGTTCAGGCCCTTGCGATTGAAATCGCCCGACGCCTTGCGGATCTCCAGGAATTCCTCGATCTCGGGATGATGAATGTCCAGATAGACCGCCGCCGATCCGCGGCGCAGCGACCCTTGCGAAATCGCCAGGGTCAGGCCGTCCATGACATGAATGAACGGAATGATGCCCGAAGTCTCGCCACAGCCCTTCACGGTTTCGCCGATCGACCGGACCTGACCCCAATAGGTGCCGATGCCGCCGCCATTCGAGGCCAGCGCCACATTCTCGTTCCAGGTCCGGACGATACCGTCCAGGCTGTCGGGCACGGCGTTCAGGAAGCACGAAATCGGCAAGCCCCGCGCGGTGCCGCCATTGGACAGGATGGGTGTCGCCGGCATGAACCACAGCCGTGACATCGCATCATAGATCCGCTGGGCATGGCCGATATCGTCGCCATAGGCACAGGCAACCCGCGCGAACAGATCCTGATACCGTTCCCCCGGCATCAGATAGCGGTCGCGCAAGGTCGCCTTGCCGAAATCGGTCAACAGGGCATCGCGGCCATGATCGATGACAAGGTCCGAGGCGCGTGGCGCCGGTGCCAGCGGGGCCGGCAGCGGCGCATGCCGTATCCGGCCGGCCCCGACCGGCGCGGTAACGGGAACCAGATGACCATGACGGTCGAAATCGAAGGCCGGCGATGACATGGTGCTCACCCATCTGCCCTGGCGGACCGGTTCCGGGTGAACGCAGGGCGATGAAGGCCCCTGCGACGGTCCGGAACACCCGGACAAAGGCATGACCTGCCGCCTGCGCCCGCCGGGACTCCCCGCCCAGGGACGTTTCAACAGGTTCGCGGCAGGTCTCCTGGCTCGCGGGTCGCCGCTGCCACACAGGCCTTCCCGGCATGTTGCCATGCCAGTGACACCAGATCGTGTGGCCGCTCGCCGCCTACAGTTGCGGGGACAGCTTCGGCCTTGGCGGGCGCAATTGTAACGCCCGCCGCACCGAATTCCCTCTTAGCCCCATATATAGTGGATACAGGGAACCGAGAACGCTGCATCTTGTACAGATCCCCGGCCCGTCGTCAAGCCTGCCATCCGGCCTGCGCTTATCCGGCAAGGCCGAGGCCCAGCCGGGCCAGCACGGCCTCGATCGCCCGCCATCGGTCGGGCGTCACCTCGCCGCCGATCGTGATGCGCTTTGCCGCCGGATCCTCGCAAGCGACCACCAGCCCGTCGCCGGTGTCGCCGAGGGCCGCCCGCACCCGATGTTCGGCCGCAAGCTGACGCAGGCGGAAGCGTGCGATCTTGCCAAGCGGGGTCAAGGGCAGGTCGGGCAGCACGAAGACATGGCGCGGCCGCGCCGGCGGCTCGGCGATGTGCGCGGCCATGAAGGCCGCGATGTCGTCTTCGGTGCAGGTCATGCCGGCGCGCGGCATCACATACAGCACCGGCAGTTCTCCGGCATAATCGTCGGGCATGGCAACCGCCGCCGCCTGGGCGACCGCCGGATGGGCATGCGCGACCTCCTCGATCGCCACGGGATCGATATTGTGGCCACTGCGGATGATCACGTCCTTGGCCCGGCCGATGATCCGGAGCTCGCCCGAAGGCAGCACCTCGCCCAGATCACCCGATCGCAGCCAGCCATCCTGCGGACGATCGACGGTACCGGCAGCGGTGCGATAGCCCTGAAAGACATGTGGACCCGACACCAGAACCTCGCCGCGCGCACCGGGGAGACAGGCCGCGTCGACCGCGCCCAGCGCCACGCGTGCCAGCGGCACCGGCGGGCCCACGGCATGATCGTGAAACCGGCCGTCAGCCGGCTGGACCGACACGATCCCGCCGGTCTCGGTCATGCCATAAAGCTGACAGACCGGGCGGGCCGCGATCTTTTCCACCCGTGCCGCCAGTTCGGGCGCCAGCGGCGAACCGCCGGTCAGGATGGCCCGCAGCCGGTCGAGGCGCGCGGATCCGCGCGGGCTGTCGGCGATGGCTGCCAGAATGGTCGGCACACTGCCGATCATGCTGGTGGCGGTCTCGTCGACGATCTGCCAGAATCGCCCGACCACCGCCGGGTTGCGCAAGGCGGTGGCGGTTGGAAAAATCACCGTGGCGCCTTGCGACAGCGCCGCCAGCAGCACATCCACCGCGCCGCCGACATGAAACAGCGGCAGGCCGGTGAGCACGCGATCCTCGGCGGCCATGCCACTGCCGGCCGCCGCCATCAGCGTCGCCGCTGCCAGATTGCGGGCCGACAACTGCGCCAGCCGCGGCGCACCGGTCGTGCCACCGGTGTGAATGAAGGCCGCCACCCGGTCGGGATCATCCGGATCGACCGCCCCATCCGCACCGGTACCCCCGTCCGCACCGGTACCAACGAAGTCGGCCCAGGTAACAGCCCCCGGCCTGGCGGCGCCCATCGGCACCTCGACCACCGTGGTCACCATCGGCACCGACGCCACCGCCGCCATTACCCGGGCATGCACATCCAGCGCCGGATGCGGCCCCATGGTCACCACCACCCGAACCCGCGCCAGGGTCATCTGGGCCGTCAGTGCCTCGGCCGACAGCAGCAGGTTCATCGGAAAGGCGATACCGGCCGCCGTGGCGGCGATCAGCGCCGTCACGGCCTGCGGCACGAAAGGCAGCAGGATGGCGATACCGTCCTCCGGCCCGACGCCCGCGGCGCGCAAGGCCGCGGTCATCTGCCGGATCTCGCGGACCAGGGCCGCATAGCTGGTCGTGATCGGGGGCGATCCGGCGGCATCCGGCAGATAATCCAGCGCCGGGTGATCCGGACGCTCTGCCGCGATCTGTGCCAGCAGATCATATGGTGTGGGTGTCGCGTCGAGGCGCGCGCGCAGCGCCGCCTCACGCCCGTCTGTGCCGGTCGGCATGGGCCGTATCTCCCTCCCTTTGGGGACGTGTATTCGTTTTATTATTCTTGTCGTTGGCGCCCGTTATCCGGCCGGGCGCCGGCCGTGCGCGGCCTCAGCCGTCGCCGTGGCCGCCCATCTCGCGGATCAGGGCCCGCGCCTCGTCGCCCTCGGGGATCGGCCGGCCGCTATCGCGCCAGGCAACCGCCGCCTTGAAGCCCTCGGCCTGGGCATAGCGGCGGAACCACAGGCCTTCGGGGTTGTGGCGGGTGATGCCGTCGAACACCGTCGCCATCATCTGCGACTGTTCCAGGCCCTGGGTCAGCATCACCTGATTGACCACCATCTTGTGCATGGCCAGATGCCCGCGCGGCACGCCGGCGATACGCCCGGCAAGCCGCAGGGTCGCCGCCTCCAGCTCCGCCGCCGGCACCGCCTCATTGGCCAGCCCCCAGGCGGCGGCGGTGCGGCCGTCGATCAGGTCACCGGTGAACATCATCTGCTTGGCCCGCGCCGGGCCCAGGCGATAGGTCCACATCGCCGTGGTCGGGCAACCCCAGACGCGGGTCGGCATATAGCCGATGCGGGCATCCTCGGCCATGATCAGCAGGTCGCAACACAGCGCGATATCGCTGCCCCCGGCCGCCGCCGCGCCATGAACCTTGGCGATGGTCGGCTTCGAACACCGCCACAGGCTCATGAAATCCTCGGTATTCCGCTTCATATAGGCGTAGTCGACCATCGGATCCCATGGAAAGCGCTCCTGCTGACAGGGATGCTCGACCATCTGTTCGGCGGTATCGGCAAGGTCATAGCCGCCGCAGAACCCCTTGCCCGCGCCCTCGACCACGATCACGTGAATATCATCCTGCGCCTCGGCCCACGCGACGGCGGCCCGGATATCGCGCGGGGTCTGATCGGTGATCGCGTTCAGCCGCTCAGGTCGGTTCAACAGCAGGCGGGCGATGCGCGGGGCCTTGGGGTCGGGCGCGATGATCAGTGTTTCGAATGCAGGCATGTCGGGCTCCATATCCGGGGCAGGCGGCTGGTACTATCTCACAGTCAAGTCTGACTGTATGGCGATGGAAATTGACAGTCAATCCTGACTGTCAGGCCACAAAGCCACCCACCTGTTGAAATGTCACCGCAGGCATGGTTGCAATCGCGGCACCTCACCGCCCGGCCCGGAGATCCACCCGCCATGACCGATGCCCACACAGCCGCCCAGAACGATGACCGGCCGATCCGGGAACAACAGCGTGATCAGACCCGCCGGCGCCTGCTCGACGCGGCCGTGACATCGCTGATCGAGCTTGGCGTGGCGCGCACGACCACCCTTGAGGTGCAGCGCCGCGCAGGTGCCAGCCGCGGCGCCCTGCTCCACCATTTTCCCAGCCATGCCGCGCTGCTCTCGGCAACCATCGAGGAACTGGTGCGCCGCAACGATGCGGCGGTGCGGGATGCGCGGTCATCGCCGGCTGTCGGAACCGGACCGGTGGAACGGGCCATCCGCACCCTGGCGGCAATGAGTGCGCAACCGGCCTTCATGGCCGAACTGGAGTTGTGGGCCGCGGCCCGCACCGTTCCGGATCTGCGCTCGGCGATCCAGGCGGCGGAACGGCAGGCGCGTGGCGCCCGCGAGCGGGTGCTCGCCGATCTGTTCAAACCGCTGGGTGACGCGCCCCAGCGTGATGCCGTCGTCGCGATGAGTGTCGAGTTTCTCCGCGGCCTCGCTCTGTCTAGCCTGCTCTCCGCCCGCCCGGATTATTACGAGCGGATGGTGACGCAATGGGTGCGGGCGGCGGAATTGCTGCTGGATGCGCCATCCCGGCCAGCCGACTGACCGGCCCGTCGACAACAGTTCGGCCACCGCCGAAGCATGCGGCCATGCGGACAGGCTAGGATCAGGGTCATCATGCCACTGCGCGGATGCCGCCGATGATGCCTCCAGATCTCGACCCCACGACCCTCGCCGCGATTGCCGGCGCTTTCCTGCTCGCCGGCACGGTCAAGGGCGTGGTCGGCTTCGGCATGCCCACCGTGTCGCTGGCGGTGCTGGCCGGCATCGTCGGGCTGCCGCAGGCCATGGCGCTGCTGCTGGTGCCGTCTCTGGTCACCAACGTTCAGCAGGCGCTGACCGGCGGCCAGTTCCGGCCGCTGATCCGGCGGCTCGGGCCGCTGCTGCTGGTCACCATCCCCTCTATCTGGCTGGGCGTGTGGTGCCTCTCGGTCAGCGACGCCGCCGGGCTCGCCCGGTTGCTGGGGCTGGTGGTCACAGCCTATGGCGTCAGCGGTCTGGCCGGGCTGGCGCTCAAGGCGCCGGCACGGATCGAGCCATGGGCATCACCGCTGATCGGTGCCGTCAACGGTCTGCTCACCGGACTGACCGGCTCTTTCGTGGTGCCGGGCGTCGCCTGGCTTCAGGCGCTGGGGCTCGATCGTATCGGCCTGGTTCAGGCCATGGGTATGCTGTTCAGCGTCTCGACCCTGGCGCTGGCCGTGGCCATGGGCAGCCGGTCGCTGCTGCCGGCCGAACTGGGGCTGGTCTCGGCCCTGGCTGTGGTTCCGGCGGTGGCGGGCATGGCGCTGGGCATGCGTCTGCGCCGGTACCTGCCGGAACGCCATTTCCGCCGGGTGTTCTTCGGAGCTCTGGTGCTTCTGGGGCTCAGGCTGATGCTGTCATAGCCGCCGCGTCGTCAGGCAGCCGACGCTGTCCGGTCCGGCAATATCCCTCGATCCAGGCTGTCCGATGGCCGGTTTGCGACCACAGCACAGGAAAGAAGCTCTCATCCAGCGTCGGATCGCCGGTACGCTGATAGCGACGATAGATATAGCCACCGGGCCGGTCGCTGAATTCCACCGCGTCGGGCAGCATATGGATGCCGATCGACCGGCGCATCAGATCGCCGGTCGGATTGGGGCCCGATCCATGCCAGATCTCGCCGGCATGAAACACCACCGATCCGGCCGGCACGACGATCGGCACCGGCGCCGGCGGCGTGATGCCGGCCGCATCCGCCGCCGCACGCATCATCGCGTGATGGTCGTCCTCGGCATGGAAGGTGTCGGGCAAGGGCGTCAGCGGCCACAGATGCGAGCCCGGCACATATTCCAGCGTGCCGGCACCGGCATGGGTGTCGTCGAGCGTCACCCAGCAGGTCAGCGTCCGGGGCGGACTCAGGAAATCCATGAACGACGAATCCTGATGCAGCGCGATCGACTTGGTCTTCGGCGCCTTCCACCAGATGGTGTCCTGGCCCAGCCGGCAGCCCGGCCATCCCCCCAACTGCGCCGCCGCGCGGCCGATATCGGCCGACAGCGCCAGCCGGGCCACCGCCAGATCGGCCTTCCAGGCATTGGCCATGTGGCGGGTGATATCGGGCAGGCTCATGCCCTCGCGCCAATGCCACTCATCGGGATAGACGCCGGTATCGAACCGGCCGGCGAACAGCTTCGGGAAGCTGTCGCGCAGATCCGCCACCTGATCGGCCGACAGCACCCGCTCGACGATCAGAAATCCGTCCCGGCGGAAATCCGCCACCGCCTCCGCATCGATATGGCGAAGCCGGGGCAGGTCGAAACTGTCCATACGCCGTTCCTTATCTGGAAGAAATCTCTCCATGCAGCATAATCTTCAGATGGCCCGTCCTTCCATCGAACGGATTACGAAATATGAGCCCTCCGCCGCCTCTCGACCGAACGGATATCGAGATTTTGCGCCTGTTGCAGAACGATGCCCGGATGTCGATGAAGGAGATCGCGGCCTGCGTCGATCTGGCGCCGTCATCGGTGCACAGCCGCATCCGGCATCTGCGCGACATCGGGGTGCTGCGCGGCGCCCATGCCGATGTCGATCCGCGCGCCATGGGTGTGGGGATCGAGGCGCTGTTCATGATCGGCCTGTCCAAGCACGAACGCGGCACCGTCGATCACATCCTCGACGATCTGGTCGCGGTGCCGGAAGTCCGATCGGTATTCCTGGTCACCGGCCGTTATGATCTGGTCGTGCATGTGGTGGTGCGCGACACGATGCATCTGAAGGATCTGGCGCTCGACCGGTTCACCAGCCGGCCGGGGGTCACCCGCATCGAGACGTCGATCATCTTCGATGCGCGCCGGCGCCATGATCTGCCGTCCTTCACCGACGACTGATCGGCCATATCAAGGGGGCTCCTGCCCATGACCACAAACGTCGCACCGCCGGGCAACATCGCATCGGGCCAGATCATCGCCGAGGTCGCGGCTCTGATCGGCGACGTCGCCCGCGCCAACATTCTGGCCGCACTGATGGATGGCCGCGCGCTCACCGCGGGCGAGCTTGCGGTCCATGCCGGCGTCACGCCGCAGACCACCAGCGGTCATCTGGGCAAACTGGACCGGGCGGGTCTGCTGGTCTGCCTGCGCCAGGGACGCCACCGCTATTACCGGCTGGCCTCCCCTGCCGTCGCCGAGGTGATCGAGGCGCTGATGGCCGTCGCCGCCGCCGGCCCGGTCCGCCACCGGCCGGTCGGTCCGCGCGACGATGCCCTGCGTGCCGCCCGCAGTTGTTACGATCACATCGCCGGCCGGCTGGGCGTGGGGCTGGCGGACGCGCTGGATGCCGGCGGGCTGGTTCAGGTCAGCGACGGCTCCGGTGCGCTCACCGACCGGGGCCGGATGTTCTTCGACCAGATCGGCCTGCCGCTGGACGATACCACCAGCCGCCGCCCCCTCTGCCGCACCTGTCTGGACTGGAGCGAACGCCGCCATCATCTGGGCGGGCGGATCGGAACCGCCCTGCTGACCCATGCCCTGGACCACGGCTGGCTGCGGCGCAGCGTCGAAGGCCGCATGCTGACCGTCACACCGGCTGGCCGGCTCGATTTCGCCCGCGTCTTCGGCGTTGATGACGCGGCACTCCACCCGCCACAGCGTCCCTGAACAAGCCATCATCCACCTGCCCTGCGCTTGGGGCTTCCGGACAAGGTGGCCTGATCGACACGATTGCCGGCACCGCCGCCCACGCCGTCGACCACCGCCACGGCAGCTTGCCTCGTGGCGCGCTGGCAGCGGCACGCGCCGGCCTGACCGGTCATCCGGCCCGACGGAGCACCGAGTTGGCCGCACCCCCGCTGTTCGACGTCGCGATGGCGTGACCCGCTCGATCCGCGATCATGTCGCCGCCTTTGTCGACAGCTATCGATTGGCCATGGAAACCGTATGGGCGCATCGTGACGCCTTTACGGCGCCGGGCGGTCCACTCGCAGCCTTCGATGGCAGCCTCTGTCGGCTGGTGGCGCTGCCGACGGAATCCTATCGTGGCCTGCTGGTGCGGATGGCCGAACCCGATCTGATCGCCGACCCGGCAGCCATTGACCGGCAGGCAGCGCGGATCGATCGCCCGGCGCCGACAGGGTTCGCGGCGGATGACTGGGCGCGCCTGCGCAGGGCAGAACGCGACGCCCTCGACCGCCGCGACGTGCAGGCATTCCTGTACCGCATCGATGGCCACCAGCTCACGAGGCCGACGGCCGCCCGATCGGCCGGCTTGGTGGCCACCCGCCGCTGGATCTCGTGACCGCGTCTGCGCGGGCATTGTCGCCGGTGGGGATCGCGCGCGACTGTGCAAAGCTGCGGCAGGTGTTCGACCCTCCGCCATCACCGCTCCGCGATGGCGGGCCGGTCTCCATCGAGCGTCTGGCCGATCATCTGGCGGCAACGGCTTTGCGGCGGCTGGCGGCCGATCCAGACGCTGGTCCGCTTCACCAGTGGCTGCTACTGCATCTTCACCAAACAGGCCGGTCAGCCCGGCCCACCCTTCTCTGTATGAAGCCCGCCCTTCTCCGTATAAAGCCGGTCCTTCTCGGCATGCAGGTGGGCGGCGATGCGATAGTCGATGCCTTCCTGGCCATAGAACGACACCTCCAGCATCTGCTGGAACTGCGCCGCCCGGCTGCACCGTTCCAATGCCGGCGACATCCGCCACAGCATCTGGTCGAAACGGTTCTTCATGCGCACGGCGCCCAGATAGCCGACACGACCCCGCGGCGGATAGCCCAGCGCATCGGCACGCGCATCGCCGATCAATCCGCGTGACACGCCATAGATCTTGCGCACCAGCTTGCGGCGCGCCCGTGGCTCGGTGATGCCGGCAACGATGGGGGCGGAATTGATCAGGCCATTGGCAAGAATCTGCGACTCGAAATCCGGCGGCGGCTCACACGTGCCACCAATCTCGCACAGGCGCAGCGCGCCGGCCTCATCCTCGAACAGCAGATCGGGTGCAACGCCCATCAGGTGGCCGGCATAGCGCCAGACCATCATGAATGATCGGCGTTCTTCCTCGGTCAGCGCGACCCCGAGCATGCCCACCCGCTTCAACAGCAGCCCCGAAAACACCGCCGTCGCATAGGCGATATGAGCCGAACTCAACGGCGTGCCCCACGCTGCCCTGTCCCATTCTTCCGAAACGTTCAGCAACTGGCGGATGCGGGCGTGCATCAGCCGGATGCGCACCGACAGCGCCCAACCGTCGCCATCACGCTCCAGGCCACCGGGCAGAAAGATTTCCACCACATGCCGGTTGTTCTGCTTCAGCCGCCTGACGCCCTGATCCACCATACGGCCGGTGATGCTGAAGGACTTGCTGATCAGGGTTGAAAATCCCTCGATCAGCACGGCCGCCACGAACGCCCCCAGAAACATCTGGGAATGGCGGTGAAACGCCCGGCAGCCGGGCAGCGTGGCACCAGCGTCGAACCAGGCCGGCACCGCCTCGCTGGTCGCGAAGAAGTCCCGCA
Organism: Tistrella arctica; assembly: GCF_039630945.1. Taxonomy (NCBI): domain Bacteria; kingdom Pseudomonadati; phylum Pseudomonadota; class Alphaproteobacteria; order Geminicoccales; family Geminicoccaceae; genus Tistrella; species Tistrella arctica. The sequence goes on along the minus strand of NZ_JBBKTV010000001.1, from coordinate 1,375 downwards.
ACACCTCGGGGGCATCGACAAGACCCGCGGCCCCTGTCTCGATGCCGCGTCGGATCATGGCCTGCCCCTGATCGGGCGGCAGCGTCGACAAGAGGGCGATGACCTGATCGGCCAGGGGATCACCGATCATGGTATGCGCGACATAGCGCTGCGCCAAACCCTCATCAATGCGACAGGCAGCCACGAAGCCCGCCCGATAGTCGCTCGGAACGCCCTCCGGCTGCGTCGCCGCCAATGCGTCCGCCGCCACCTCACCGACCATCATGCGTCATCCCACTTCTCCGACGGAGGTATTCGCGGCCGGCCGGTTCGCAGCAGACCCCTCTGTTGTCCAACCGTGCCTTGCCGAACCGGGCAAGGCAAGCCATGAACGTCGGTTGTCATTCGCCCAGCCGCGACAGGATGAAGGCGATCAGAAATCCCGAGGCCGCGATCAGGCCGGAATACTCATGAGCCTGGTCCGTGGCTTCAGGGATCATGGTATCCACCAGCATCGCAAGGATGGCACCGGCGGCAATCGCCGTCACACCGGCCATCACCGACGGCGCTGCGCCAGCCAAGGCCAGGTTGCCGACGACCGCGGCGGCACCGGACGCCAGAGCGATGCCGCCCCAGACGCCGAAGATGTAAGCGGCGGAGCGTCCCGCGGCCTTCATGCCGGCCGCACTCGACAGCCCTTCCGGAATGTTCGACAGAAATACAGCCGCCACGGTGACCAGGCTCACCCCTGGCCCATCCAGCAGACTGATCCCAATCACCACCGATTCCGGCACACCGTCCAGCAATGCCCCGACCGCAATCGCCATTGCCGCGCCACCTGCCGCATCGGATTGACGCGCCGCCGGATTGGTTCCTGAGCGCTTGCGATGCCGGCCACCCCGACGCGAAATCACCACATTCGCGGCCGTATAGGCAACCGCTCCCGCCACGAAACCCAATGCCGTGGGCATTGCGCCGCCCTGACGGAACGCATCATCCATCAGATCGAACGCGACTGCCGAGATCAACACCCCCGACCCCGCCGCCATCACCGCTGCAACCAGCCGCTGCGGCAGCGATGTCGCATAGGCAACAACCGCACCCATCACCAGAGCCGATCCGCCCAGCAAGCCCCAGAAACCGGCCGTCAAGGCACCGGCGATCAATGCATCGGGCATAAGAGGTGGGCTCCGCTGGGCCTTTGTGGGGGGAAAGCTCTGGAAAGACGGAAGCGGCGAGGGGGCCGTGGGCCCCCTCGGACCCCCCTGCCCTTTGTGGGCGTGGCGGGGCTGTGGATGGCGGGGCGGATGGCGGGCCGCGTGTGGGGCTGTGGTGGGGCTTTCGGTGCCCCCTGCCCTGCTCCGGCCCCCCAGACCATGCCTGCCCCGCAGCCCCC